>NZ_JPEQ01000003.1:0-152763 GCF_000738495.1 Chryseobacterium sp. P1-3 | reverse complement strand
GCACGGCAAGCTTATGGGGTGTTTAATAAAGAGGTAATGTGAAATTATTAAAATATAAGCTATAAAAGCACGAATAAAAACAATTAAAAAACGGCAAATTTAACAAATTGCTTGTTTTATTTTGAATTTAATAATTATTGCAATGTTTTTATGTATATAAAGCATAAATTGCTTGTCTAAAAACATGTAAGATGAATAAAAAACTATTTTTAACGCCAGTTATTGTGGCTGCTTTTTTTAGCTTTTGGTGACATCAGCGCACAAAACTCTAATATCATTATTCAGGAGTATTACAAAAAAAATGAATTACTCACTAATGGCAGTGATAAAACAGGAATCCTTATTTTAAATGAAGATCATTCTCAAAGTCTTGGGGTTAATATTGTCAACGTACAGCAAACTTATAACGGGCTTAGAGTTTTTAATGCTTTAGGTAAGGTGCTTATTAAGGACGGAAAAATTGTTTCTGAAAAGAATGAATTTAAACGGAATATTGTAGTATCTGATCAGAAAAAAGTTAAAGAAATGTTTCCGGAAGATCTTGTTAAACGGAAACTGGCAGTCAGTGAAACCTCTAAAACAGACTATTTTCCGGATGTATATTTTGAAAAAAACGGGATTTATATTCTTGCTAAGGAAATGTTTATATCAGATCAAAACTCTTCTGATATATGGCATGTTATTGCTGATGCAAACAGCGGGGAGATACTTCACAAAAGCAATACAACCTTGAGCTGTAATTTTGAAAGTATTTCACACCCGGGCAACGGAGCCGGAAAAACAGCAGAAGATCATTCCGGAAAAAAGATTCAAAGTAAAACAACAAATCTGCTTGTACCGGGTAATGCTTCCTATAATGTTTTTGCTTTGCCTGTTGAAGCTCCCACATTTGGCTCCCGGTCGGTGGTCAATAATCCTTGGGATCTGACAGCTTCCCCTGAAGGATGGCATTCCGATGGAACAAATACGTATACCAATACCAGAGGAAATAATGTATACGCTTACTCCGATCAGGATGATATGGATGCCCCAGGATATTCCCCGGATGGAGGAAGCTCACGTAATTTTGATTTCCCTTTTGCAGATGGAAGATACGAGAACCCTTTCATGTATAAAGATGCTTCCATTACAAATTTGTTTTATATGAATAACAAGATACATGACATCTTCTACAAATTTGGATTTACGGAGACCGCAAGAAATTATCAAGACAACAATTTTGGTAAAGGAGGGTTGGAAGGAGATGCCGTAAGAGCTGAGGCTTTTGATGGAAGCGGACTTAATAACGCAAACTTTAATCCGGGATATGAAACCGTAATTTCCGGACAAACTTATCTGGCGGAGCCGAGAATGCAAATGTATCTCTGGGATAGAGTAGAAACAGCCAATGATCCGGTGATAAGGTATCAGTATAATGCTCCTGCTTCAATTGTTAACCGCCCTAAAGTAGCAACAGGAGGAGCCGTGTTCGGATCTCTTTTATTTGGTGGACAGTCTGTAACAGGCGATCTTGGTCTTTCTACTCCCAATAGTGCTTGTACTGCGCTGGCTGCAGGAAGCTTGACAGGAAAAATAGGTATTGCCCGAAGAGGGGCATGCAGCTTTAAAACGAAAGTTAAAAATATGCAGACGGCCGGAGCGGTAGGAGCCATTATTTATGATCCGGTGAATGCGGATCCTGTACCCATGGGTGATGATGATACTGTGTACGATGTAACCATCCCTTCTATTATGATGGGTAAAGCAGAAGGAGAATATCTCGTGAGTCAGGTTAGTGGAGGAACAATAGTCAATACTACCTTGAATTTTGATTATAACGGCTTTAAGCATTCAAGTTTTGATAATGGTATTATTGCTCATGAATATGGACACGGTATTTCAAACAGATTAACAGGACCAGGGTATGGCTGTCTTAAGATCTCTGTTTCTGCAGAACAGATGGGAGAAGGATGGTCAGATTATTTTGCATTAATGCTGACAACCAGGCCTGGGGATACTTCGTCTTTAGCAAGGGGAATCGGAACCTATGTTAAAAATCAACCAACAGATGGAGGAGGAATCAGACTTGCTAAATATTCCCCTGATTTTTCTGTGAACAATTATACTTATATAAGAACAAATACGGTTTCAGGGGCTCACCGAATAGGATTCATTTGGGCAACAATGTTATGGGATCTTACCTGGAAGTATATTGAAAAGTATGGTTATAATAGTGATGTTCTGGCAAGTGCTACATCCGGAAATGCCAGGGTGCTGCAAATAGTAGTGGATGCGCTTAAACTTCAGGCGTGTAATCCTACTTTTATTGATGGGAGAGATGCTATTCTTCAGGCCGATGCTGTTAAAAATGCAGGAGCTGATAAATGTATGATCTGGGCTGCTTTCGCTAAAAGAGGATTAGGAGTTAATGCTTCTGCAGGAGTTAAATCTGTAGCCAACGATCAGGTTGAGGATTTTACGGTACCACAGGAATGTAATTCGGCTTTAGCTACCCAGGATGTTAAATTAACAGATAATAAGTTTGTTATATTCCCTAATCCTACTTATGATGAATTCTTTGTAGGAAATATCGACAAATCTAATAAAGAAGTTAAAATTACCATGTTTGATATGTCCGGGAAATTAGTGTTTTCTGATTCCAGGGAAGCTGCTTCTAAAAAAGCAATTTCTACCAAAGAGCTGCAAAAAGGAGTGTATATGGTTCATATCCGGCAAGGAGATAAAATACAGGTTGAAAAACTTATTGTAAGATAAATTTGTTAACGCAGGCAAAAAAATAAGCTTTCAACGGAAAGCTTATTTTTTATTTACTGAAATCAGGTAATCATATACCATTTGATGCTGATCATCACTAAGCTTGGCTTTTGGGGCCATTCTGCTTAACGTTTTGATCCAGCCCTGGTCATCATGTTTTGCAGGATCAGGTAATTTATGACATTTTGAACAGGCATTTTCAAAAATAGTCTTTCCCTGAGCCAATTGTTCAGATGAGGTATACTTGGGCCCGGTTACAGCAACGCTCTTAGGTCCGCAGGATAGCAACAGTGCTGAACCTGCAATACTGCTTACAATCAATTTTTTCATATCCATATTTGTTTAATGATTATTTTTTTACTGAAACGATGTAATCGTAAACCCATTGATGCTGCTCATCTGTCAGTTTTGCTTTTGGAGCCATTGAATTCATAATTCCTACCCATTGTACAGGATTATGTGAGGCGGGATCCGGTAACTTGTGGCATCTTCCGCATGAATTCTCAAAAATGGTTTTCCCCTGGGCAATTTGTTCAGCTGTAGAGGTCGCGGTTCCTGCAGTAGCTGTTGCCGTTGAAGCTTTTGGAGTACAAGAGGTTACCAGGATAGCAGTAAGAAATGCTGCAGCGATGAGTTTTTTCATGTTTCTTATTTTGATAGATAACAAATGTAATAAATTCCCTAGGCCGTTGTTACAGTGTTTTATAGTTTTAATTTAGAAGAAATAAAAATTGAATATGCCTGCAATCATAAAAATAAAACACAGCACTTCGCCTTTTTACTTGGCCATTAAGCATTGATCATTCACTTTTAATTATTATTTTTGAATCAATGAAATTTTCTACAAAAGAGCTAATAGAAGGGATACAATCAGGAAACAAACGCCTGATTGCAAAAGCCATTACGCTGGTTGAAAGTAAAAAAGCAGAACACAGGATACAGGCAGAAGAACTTTTGAAAAAAATAATGCCCTTTACGGGGAATTCCGTCAGGGTAGGAGTAACCGGAGTGCCTGGTGCAGGAAAATCCACTTTTATTGAAAATTTCGGCAGGCTGGTCATTGCTCAGGGGAAAAAAGTAGCTGTTCTCGCCATTGATCCAAGCTCTTCTATCAATAAAGGAAGTATTTTAGGAGATAAGACCAGGATGGAGGAACTGGCTAAAGAAGAAAATGCATTTATACGTCCTTCCCCAAGTTCGGGATTTTTAGGAGGAGTAGCCAATACCACCTTTGAAACGATGTTGATCTGCGAAGCAGCAGGCTACGATTATATCTTAATCGAAACTGTCGGCGTAGGACAATCGGAGGTTCTGGTAGCTGATATTACTGATGTTTTCTTATTTCTTAAAATTATCGGAGGAGGGGATGAGCTCCAGGGAATAAAAAGAGGAATAATGGAAATGGTAGACCTTATTTTCATTAATAAAGTTGACCAGGATAATCTTCAGAAAGCAAAAAATACAAGACTGGAGCTGAAAAGGGCACTCGATTTTATTCCCCCTAAAGAAAAAGACTGGAAAATTCCTGTTTTATTAGGCTCAGCACTACATAATGAAGGACTGAATGAGGTCTATAATAAGATTGCCGAATTTATAAACCTGAAAAAGAAAACAGGACGTTTTTGAGGTAGTCCGTACCCGGCAGGCCGAAAAACGCTTTGAATATTGGGTTCAGGAATATATCCTGGCTTTGATGAAAAAAAGTAATGCTGTAGAAGAAGCCTATCGCATACACAAAAAAAATGCTTCAGAAACTGGTTTCGAATCCAAGTACTGAAGCTAAATTATTTGTTGAAAAATTTTTATCCGGAGAAAACAGGGATTAAAGCTTAGCTTTTTCCTGATTCACTTCATTTTTTGAAATGTATCCGTCGTAAGTGATAGGCTGCCTGTCGTTACTTCTCATAGAAACAAAAGCCTTACCGGTTTTAAAGACTTCGATATTGATCTCGCTTACATTTTTTACATCGTTAGGCTTGATCTTTAATGTCCATTTCCCTTTCTTATTCTGCTCCTTCGTGATGGTAAAGTCTTTTGATGTGAATCTATAGCTGTTATCACTGGCACTACCATAAGTAGGATTAAATAATCTTCCGAAATAAGGAAGAACAACTTCCAGATTTCCTTTCCTTAATTCAATAGTATAATCTCCATTAAGATTTAACATTCTTGTTGCTGTAGCATTAGGCATCGAATTCATGATGTTGATTACATCATAATTGGTAGGATTTGCTCTCTGGGCATTAAATGTGAACTCCTGTGATTCGACTAATGCATCTACTGTTTTTGAATCTAATGAACCTTGTGAAGCACAGCTTTGGAAAAAGAACAAAAATCCAAAAATAAACAGAAGAGAAATATACTTTTTCATAATGAGATAATTATTACATTTAAATAGCAAAATGTATGCAAATATATATGATCCGGAATATTTTGGAATAAAAATTGTTAAAGTTGAATTATTAACACTCAAACTATGAAAGTTACACATCTATTAGGAATAGGAGCTATTGCTCTGTCGGCTCTTGCCTGTACTACCAACCCGATTACAGGGAGATCTTCTTTACAGCTGGCCAATAATTCAGAAATTTTAACAATGTCTGCCCAGGAATATAGAACGACATTGTCTAAAGGAAAAGTGATTACCGGTACGGCAGATGCAAAAAGAGTGGCAAATGTTGGAAGCAGAATAAAAAAATGCGGCAGAAAGATATTACCAGAGTATAGGAAGATCAGCAGATCTTGCGAATTACAGCTGGGAATTTAATCTTCTGCAAAGCAACGAGCTGAATGCATGGTGTATGCCGGGAGGTAAAGTAGCTGTTTATACAGGGATTTTACCAATAACTAAAGATGACAACGGGCTTGCCGTGGTAATGGGACATGAGGTTTCCCATGCGTTGGCTGGCCATGGTAATGAAAGAATTTCCCAGGCGATGGTAGCTCAATACGGAGGGGCTATCCTTGGAGGTACAATTTCCAATGCACAATGGGCCAGTATATTCCAGAAAGTATACCCGATAGGCTCACAGGTTGCTTTATTGAAATACGGAAGAAATCAGGAATCTGAAGCTGATGAAATGGGACTTTACCTGATGTCTATGGCAGGATATGATCCTAGAGCAGCTATTCCTTTCTGGAACAGGATGGAGGCGGCATCTACAGGCTCCAGACAACCGGAGTTTTTATCTACCCACCCGAATCCGGAAACAAGAATTTCTGATATCAATAAAGATCTTCCTAAAGCATTGGAATATTATAAGGCAGCAGGAGGAAAAATATAAGCTAGTATAAAATTTTAATCTTGAATAAGCCTTATTAAATTTTTAGTAAATTTGGTAAGGCTTTTTAATGTAAACACCTAAACACAATATTATGAAGAGTTTATCAATTACCGGACTTATTCTTTTGGCTGTTTCGGCCTTACTTTTTTATCTTACTACTGATTTTGCTGTAGAACAAATTAAAATTTCCCACGTTATGGGTATGATGGCGGGAGTAGGTATAGGGCTCATTATCGGTGGAATGGTAGGATATGTAAGTAAAGGAAGTGCTATGAAGGCAGAGCAAAAGAAAAAAGAATTTAAGCAACTGCAGAAAGAAAAAGAAGAGCTGGAAAAGCAGGCCGCTGATATCGCAAAGCGCCAGGCTGAGCTTGATAATCAAAATAGAAACCCCCAGATCTGAATCTGAGGGTTTTACAGTTGTTATTTTCGAAATGATTAAAATTTGTATCCTAAACCAACCATAAATAAGTTGGGTCTGTTGTCATATCTGATTTCCGAGCCGGAAACCCTGTTGATAAAGTTTCTTTGGTCTTTGCTGAAAGCACCTTCATATCTTGCATTCACAATAAGTTTTTTGATTTCAAGCTGTGCTCCAAACTGATATCCTACTGTAAAATCATTTTTGGCATTTTCTTTAAAATCATTGTACGTATTGTCTTTGTTTAGATTGAAGCTTCCAACAGGTCCTACAAATGCACCTAGCATATTACCTAAAAGATTATATCCCAGAAGAACCGGAACATCAATACGGTTGCTTTTTACATCAAAAGTAGTGTTTTCTGTAGTGAACTCATTTTTGAAATGGGTATAATAGATTTCCGGCATCACAAACAATGAAGTAGGCAATCCTATTTTCATGGAAAGTCCCACGTTGAATCCTACATTGTTTTTTCCTGTTCCCTCAATAGCATCATTCACAGTTCCTTTAATGTTGGACCATGAAGGTGAGCCTGTAGGAAAGATTAAATTGGCTTTACCTGCCAGGGAGATCTGTGCGGAAGCCAACATTGAAAACCCTATTAACGCTATACTAAGTACCTTTTTCATTATCATCTATTTTTGTAATTGTATTTTCAATTGTTTTATTATTTTCAAGCAAATATTCTCTCAGCTCCTTAAACAGCTCTGAAGAATAAACGAAGTCAATCAGATTTTTATTGCCTGCGGTAATCAGAATATCCTTATTACCCTCCCATTCTTTGATACCTAACCTCAGATATACAATTTTCTCACCAATCGTCATTACAGAGTTCATATCATGGGTATTGATGATAGTGGTGGTGTTGTATTCCTTCGTAATTTCGTAAAGAAGATCATCAATGACTTTGGAAGTATAAGGATCCAGTCCTGAATTGGGCTCATCACAGAACAGATATTTAGGATTGTTCACAATTGCCCTGGCAATGGCCACCCTTTTTTGCATTCCTCCCGAAATTTCAGAAGGGTATTTTTTATCAGCTTTATCAAGGTGTACTCTTCCGATTACTTCAAAAACTCTTTTCTTTTTTTCCCTGTAGGTAAGATTGGTAAACATATCCAGTGGAAACATAATATTTTCTTCCACCGTTAAAGAGTCAAATAATGCACTTCCCTGGAATACAGTTCCGATTTCCGAGCGGAGATGCTGTTTCTCATCTCTTGTCATGGTGTTGATATCCTTACCGTCGAATAAGATTTCTCCCGAAGACGGCATATATACATTCAGTAAACTTTTAAGGAATACTGTCTTCCCGGAACCACTCTGCCCAATGATCAGGTTTACCTTTCCTTTATCAAATGAAGTTGAAATTCCCTTAAGTACTTCAACATCACCAAAACTTTTCTTAAGATCTTTTACCTCAATCATTAGCTTAATATTAATTGGGTTAAAATTAATTCGGAAATGATAATGAATACCATGGTCCAGACTACAGCCTGTGTACTAGCTCTACCTACTTCCAAAGATCCGCCTTTTACATTGTATCCGAAATAGGAAGGGACGGTGGCAATGATAAAAGCAAAAACAATGGTTTTAATAAAGGCATAATAAATAAACAGGTTAGGCATATACATCTGAATTCCGACGATATAGTCATTTTCTGTCCAGTTTCCGGTTAAAATCCCGGCAACATAACCACCGCCAATACCGAATACAATACTGATAGCAATAAGAAGGGGATTAAAAAGGACACAGGCAATAATTTTAGGGAATATCAAAAAATTAGGGGAATTCACTCCCATAATATCCAATGCATCAATCTGCTCAGAAACCCTCATCGTTCCGATGCTGGATGCAATATAAGATCCCACTTTTCCTGCCAGAATCAGACTGATAATGGTAGGGGAGAACTCAAGCACTAAAACAGCTTTCGTAGCATATCCAACGAAAGAAGTGGGAATAGGAAACGACGAAGCATCAAAGTTATTGAACATCTGAATGGCGACTACCGCTCCTACGAATATAGATGTAAAGACAACCAATCCAAATGAATTGACTCCCAAATCATTAATTTCTCTCATGAACAGCTTCCAGAAAACCCTCATTTTCTGAGGCTTCTGTAAGGATTTTCCTAGAAGGAGCATATATTCCCCTACTGCTGTGAAAAACTTTTTTAACATGCTGCTAAATTAGACTTTTTTATTTAATTAGGCCAGAGTTCAAGGTAACGCCAGGCCCGGTTTAGTGTTAAAGTTATTTTAAAGCGATTTTGATCCCGTGGATTCCTTATTTTGCATTTTTATCTCCACCTATCACTAATAAAACGGTTTTTAATATAATGACAAGGTCCAACACAAAACTCCAGTTCCTGACATAAAAGGCGTCAGCCAGAATCCGTTTTTTCATTTCCACTTCTATATCTCCGAAATCCCCTCTAAGGCCGCTTACCTGTGACAATCCCGTGATTCCGGGACTTACCATGCTGCGCAGGCTGTATCTTCCTATTTTAGGTTTGTAATAATTATCTACAGCCAGCATATGAGGACGGGGCCCTACAACAGACATCTCTCCTTTTAATACATTAATGAACTGCGGGAGCTCATCCAGGCTGGTTTTCCTCAAAAACTTGCCTACCCTGGTGATTCTGGAATCATTCACCTGTGTGGTTTTGGTAGTAGATTCATCATTGATGACCATGGTCCTGAATTTAATACAGTTAAAAACTTCTTCATGGAATCCGTATCGTTTTTGCAGGAAAAAAACCGGTCCTTTTGAGGTTGTTTTTATGAGTAGGGCAATAATCGGAAATACCCAGGAGCAAATAAAAATAAGGATGACCAGGGAAAAAATAATATCAAAGGCCCTTTTCATCAGAAAATTAGCATAATAATCTAATGGATACCGGGCCTGGTTAAGCACCGGCTGGGTCTGGATATATCCCAGATCATAAAGGAAAAAATCACTTTGTGTAATACTCGGGATTAATGAAATGTGAACCTTATTTTCCTCAGCCATTTTAAAAATCTGAGCTTCGGTATCTTCCGAAAATGAATTTTCTGTGGATAAGAATAAAGTATGAATTCCGTTTTTTTTCCAAAATTCGACTAATTCATAAGCTTTAATTTCTGCCTTTTCGTACTCAAATATCCGGTATCCGTAATCTTTCCGGTCTTCAAATATATTTTTCAAGATCTCCGTAGACCCACTGTCGCCCAGAAACATGACATTCCTGTAATTGGCCCCCAGAGACCGGAGGTATTTGATGGCAAAGAAAATAATAGACTTCGCCAGAAAAATAAAAACCAACAGGTAAAGAGAGAGCCAATAAATATCCGAATTAAAAAAAAACATTTTTACTCACCTTCCCGATAAGCAGAACCCCCAGGATAAAAAAAAAGGAAATGGATCAGCAGGCGCTCAAGAAAAAGAGTATACGTCAGGTTCCTCGGGATATTGTATATTTTTGTTCTACCACTCAGGAGCATCCAGAACAAAAACAGCAAAATCAACGAAAACACATTCTGATACCAGGTTTCCTTGTGGAACTTTAAGCTTTCATTTCTGCTTATGAAAAAGAATATGAAGATAGATGCAATAACCATGAGGTCAAGCAAAATAATGATCGATTTCAGGTATCTAGAGTATCGAATTCTCTGCATCTATCGGTATTATCGGAATAGCAGCTAATTTACATATTTTTATGGGATATTCAGATATTTGTGGGTCTGAACAGAAGCCTGCCATTCAGGATGTTCCAGAATAAAATCTGTAATCTTAGGATACATATCATTTCTCTTGCTCCACTCACTCTGAAGATACAGCTTGCAGTTTTCAGAAACCCTGGCAGCCTGTTCTTGTGCGAATGTAAAATCATGATTGTTAAAGATGATTACCTTAAGCTCGTTGGCTTTCTGATAAATCTCTTCTTTAGGCAATCCTGTTTTCTTGGGTGAAAGGGTAATCCAGTCCAGCTGGCCACTCATCGGATAGGCTCCGGAAGTTTCGATATGAATGCTGCATCCTAGTTCCTTCAATCTGGATGTAAGGATATCCAGATTCCACATCAGGGGTTCCCCTCCGGTGAGAACAATCGTTTTACAATGTTTAGCAGCTGTTTCTGCAATTGCTGTAGCATCCATTAACGGATGAAGATCCGGATCCCAGCTTTCTTTTACATCACACCAGTGGCATCCCACATCACATCCTCCTAATCTGATGAAATAAGCGGCTTTTCCGGTGTGGGCTCCTTCTCCTTGTAAAGTGTAAAAATGCTCCATTACAGGGAGCATTTTACCTTCTTTTAATAAAATATCTTGTTCTTTATTCATTGTAAAATTAGTCGTTATAGACCGAAGTTTTGTAAGCAATGATGGTATTTTTCATCAGCATTGCTCTTGTCATTGGGCCTACTCCTCCGGGTACAGGGGTGATCCAGCTTGCTTTTGCGGCACAGCTGTCAAAATCTACATCACCCGCCAGGTAATATCCTTTTGGAGAATCATTATCTACTCTTGTAATCCCTACATCAACAATTACTGCTCCTTCTTTGATCATTTCACCTTTCAGGAAATGAGGGTCTCCCAGGGCGGTAATAACGATGTCTGCCTTTTTAGTATATTCTTCAATATCTTTAGTATAAGAATGGGTAAGGGTAACCGTAGAATTCCCGGGAAAATCTTTTCTTCCCATCAGGATGCTCATCGGTCTTCCTACAATTTTACTTCTTCCTATGATCACACAATCTTTTCCTTTGGTTTCAATATTGTATCTTTCTAACAATGTCAGAATTCCAAAAGGAGTGGCAGGTAAGAAAGTATCCATTTCGAGTGCCATTTTTCCGAAGTTTTCAGGATGGAAGCCATCCACATCTTTCCTCGGATCGATTGCATTGATGATTTTTTCCTGATCAATCTGGTCCGGTAATGGAAGCTGAACGATAAATCCGTCAACAGCTTTAGATTTATTCAGTTCTTCAATTTTTTCCAATAATTCTGATTCGGAAACGGTGCTTGGGAATTTAATTAAGCTGGATTGAAAGCCTACTTCTTCACAATCTTTTACTTTAGCATTTACATAGGCTTTGCTTGCTCCGTTGTTTCCTACAAGAATTGCCACCAAATGTGGTGCCCTTCTTTTGCTTTGAAGGATCTTCTCCACTTCAGCTTTGATCTCTGCTTTTATTTCTTTGGATACTTTAAGTCCGTCAAGAATTTCTGCCATTTTTACTTTTTTTACTTTTATTTAGATTTTATTAAATACTACAATATCCTGGAATTCATCAGCACCTTCTTTTTCCACATCATTTCTCCAGAAGCCTTCTTTTATAGTCGTTACTTTCAGTCCTGCGTCGTAAGCCATTTGATTTAATAATGGGATGCTCACGGCTATATTGGCTGCAGTTACTTTGTCATCCATCAGCCTGTAACCATCATACTGATAAGGGAAATCCATTGTTCCGCTTTCATTTCCGGAAACATCATACAGGAAAAAAGTTGCCAGGCATTGCCCGTCTTTTTTTCAGTACCCTGCTGATCTCCTGCAGGTATCTTCTGATTTCAGGAATCTGCATATGCGTGAATACGGAAAAGAGAAAAGCCTTATCAAACCGGCCATTTTCATAAGGAAATGTAAAGTCTTCAGCCTTTTGACTGTAAGTATTATACAGATCGTTATAGATGGGTGTGAATTTAAAATTGAAATGGGGATATTTTGAGTGAATATGCTTATTACACCATATGATTCCCTTTTCTACAGCGTCAAACCCGTCATACGTTCCTTTATCTATAAATCCGCTTAAAGCGACAGCCGTTCTCCCGATTCCACATCCTATATCAAGCACGTGGTCAGAATTTTTTAAAGCAATATATTTCTTTAAAACATTCATCTGGCGGATTCCGTGGGGGATAAAATCACTGCTGCCTACATAAATATCTCCTTTTTTAGGCTCATTTTCAGCTCTTTTCCCGGTAAGCCCTTCATACAGATCAATAGGAAAATAATAAATTTTTCTTCCTAATAATCTAAGGCCTGGAGGGAGCTTATAATAATATGATCGTAAGGCAGACATCTGCTATTTATTTCCTTTATAATAATTAATCAGTCCGTTGGTAGAGCTGTCGTGTGAGTTTACCGGCTCATTGTTTTCAAGCTCGGGAAGGATTTTATTGGCTAAAACTTTTCCTAATTCCACTCCAAACTGGTCGAAACTGAAAATATTCCAGATAACGCCCTGAACAAAGATTTTATGCTCATACATTGCGATCAGCTGTCCCAATGAAAATGGAGTTAATTCCTTGAATAGTATAGAGTTGGTAGGCGTGTTTCCGTGGAAGACTTTATAAGGTACTAAACGGTCTGTTTCTTCCTCAGATTTTCCGGAGTTCCTCAGTTCTTCCTCAGCTTCTTCCTCAGTCTTTCCAAAGGCAAGTGCTTCAGTTTGTGCAAAGAAATTGGCCAATAACTTTTCCTGATGGTCGGAAATAGTATTCGGACTTTTTACATAGGCAATAAAATCTGCAGGAATCAATTCCGTGCCCTGGTGGATCAGCTGATAAAATGCATGCTGCCCGTTTGTTCCGGGTTCGCCCCAAATAATAGGACCGGTTTCATATTCCACAAATTCACCATTGCGGTCTACACATTTTCCGTTGCTTTCCATATCTCCCTGCTGCAGATAAGCGGCAAATCTGTCCAGATACTGCGAGTAAGGAAGAATAGCATAACTGGTTGCTGCATAAAAGTTACGGTACCAGATTCCTAAAAGCCCCATTAAGACAGGAACATTTTCAGAAAAATCAGCAGTCTGGAAATGCAGGTCGGTATCATAGGCGCCTCTTAAAAGCTGCTCGAAGTTTTCATAGCCTACAGCCAATACAATACTTAGTCCGATAGCACTCCATAGAGAATATCTTCCGCCTACCCAGTCCCAGAATTCAAAAATATTTTCTTCTGCAATTCCGAATTTTTTAACTTCCTCAATATTAGTAGACAAGGCAACAAAATGTTTGGCCACATCCTCCTGTTTTCCCGCTTTCAGGAACCAGTCTTTTGCCGAGTTGGCATTGGTCATCGTTTCCTGTGTCGTGAATGTTTTAGAAGCAATGATAAACAAAGTTGTTTCAGGATTTAGGCTTTTGACAACTTCTGCAATATGATTTCCGTCTACATTGGAAACAAAATGTACATTTAACCTTGTTTTAAAATGTTTTAAAGCTGAACAAACCATCACGGGCCCCAAATCTGAACCTCCGATTCCGATGTTGACAACATCAGTAATTTCTTTTCCGCTAAAACCTTTATGCTCTCCTGAAATAATTTTTTCGGAGAACGCTTTCATATGATCAAGTACTCTTTTAATGTGTGGTTTGATATTCTCGCCATCCACAAGAATTTCTTTACCGGAAAAATCCCTTAAAGCAGTATGAAGAACTGCTCTTCCTTCTGTTTCGTTGATTTTATCACCGGAGAACATTTTAGAAATGGCATCTTTTAGCTGACATTCTTCTGCGAGACTCAATAAAAGCTCTTTCGTTTTTGAATCAATCAGGTTTTTAGAATAATCAAAAAGATAATTTTCTTTCTGTAAAGAAAATTCTGCAAAACGGTCAGGATTGTACTGAAAAAGACTTCTCAGGTCAAAATCATTTTCGCCGAAATGTTCATCAAGTGCCTTCCAGCTATTGGTTTGTATAGGATTTATTTTTGATAACATATTTAGGAATTTATATAGCTCAGAAATTAATTAAAGGGTAAAATCCATAAAAATTTACCATACTTTATTTCTGATTGGCAAATTTAAGGAAAAATAAAACCTCAAATAAATTTGGAGACGATAAATAACGATTTTTTAAAAAAACAAAATCACAGGAATGACCTGAGGCTTGCTTTTTTACATACTTTGAAGATATTTTTAATTGTAGTTTTCTGATAGTATTAGGACGGTATGAAAGCCGTTACCGCTTTAAGCAGAAAAACCTCCTGAAAAGGAGGCTGTAAAATCTAAAATTATGATGATAACCTTATCGGTTAGGATAGCTTTAATCAGGAATTTTGCTTTGTTTAGGTTTTGCCCCCTTTCTTTTTCTTACAAAATAGATTACACAGGCAGCAATTAATAATAATGGCCAGATATTAATAAGCGAAACAATGATTTTCTGGATCAGGTAAAATCCATATACCAAACCATCTTTTGCATCATAAATAAAATTGAATTTGTATTTATTATCAATACGGGTGGTGTTGGTAACGGCAATTTCAGCAATCCGGAGCTTAGGTTCTTTGATGTAAATGTCTACGGTGCTGTATTTCAGATTGTCTGCAATATCCATACCTGAGAGCTTCTGCAGATTGCCCTCTGTCATATTGTTGTCATCCAGCCTTACTTTATCTTTATTTGTTTTAAGCTGGCTGATGTTTTCAGCTGTTTTTTTGTTGCGCTGGCTTTCCATTTCTGCATATCTGATGCTGGAAGTCACATCTTCAGCGTTGATGGAACGGGAATTGAGGAACAGTTTATCATTATTGATTACTGTAAGAAACTCGCCAAGCTTTGCTGTAGGCACACGGACCTGCATTGCATTTTCAGTCTGGTATTTTTTGATCAGCATGGCATCCTCATCAGAAGTGTTATAGGTGTTTTCGGAAACAACATTACTTCGCAGATTGCTATGTGTAACAAATCCTCCTAGATCCTGAACGGATTTTTCAATGGAAATGGTGGCATTGTATACGTCTTTTACTTCCATATTGACATCTGCCGTTTTAATGAACTGCTTATCTTTTATTTTCATTGTAGCGGCTGAAGAAACACTGTCTGATACCATCTTGCTTGCCGGCTCTGTATTGGAATATGCTTCAAGGTCGCTTGCGGAGGCTTCTCCTTTTTTGCATGAATACACGCCCAGTAAAATTACTGCTGATAAAGATAGTTTGATGTAGGTAGATTTCATAACGTGGATTTTAATGGTTTGCTTAGGTCAAAGTTCAGAAGGATTCTTTTGTAACCTTTGAAAATCGGAAGTAAAAAGTTTGTAAAGAAAAATGTCGCTTTAATGTTTTGATTTTTAATGTTTTGTAAAATAAGCAAAAGGGTTTTCGATTGTTTATGGAGTAATTTTTGCTTATCTTTTACAAATCAAACCACAATATATCATTATGTCAAATACTTTCTCTAAAATCAGAAATGCAATTGAATTATTTACATCCATAGATTTTGATCAGCTAAGTGCAATCTCAGAAAAAGTTGATTTACCTAAATTGATGCATAATTTTTCCAAATTGGATGACAGGCAGCTCACAGGACTCATGAAAATGCTTGATCCGAATAAGAAAAAGAAAGAGCTTCCTCCTATTGATGGAGATTTCTATGATATCTACCATACATTAAACCCGGACCAAAGAGAAATTCAGCTTAAAGTAAGAGCTTTTATGGAAAAAGAAGTAAAACCTCTGGTTAATCATTACTGGCTTAGAGATGAATTCCCTTTTGAATTGATACCGAAGTTCCGCGAGCTTAATATTTGTGGGGTTACCTACGAAGGATATGGCTGCCCGGGAATGCCCTTTTTGATGGAAGGGGTTATTGCCATGGAAATGGCGAGAATTGACGCTTCCATTGCTACCTTTTTTGGAGTACAGTCCGGATTGGCGATGGGGTCTATCTACATTTGTGGTTCCGAAGAACAAAAACAGAAATGGCTTCCTCAGATGCAGAAATTTGAAAAAATTGGTGCCTTTGGACTTACAGAACCTGAGGTAGGCTCCGGGGCAGCGGGAGGTCTCACCGTCACTTGTAAAAAAACAGAGGAAGGGTGGGTGCTTAATGGCCAGAAAAAATGGATCGGAAATGCCACTTTTGCTGATCTGGTGATCATCTGGGCCAGGGATCTGGATAGCGGTGAAGTAAAAGGATTTATTGTAGAAAAGGATAATCCCGGATATTCTGTAGAAAAGATTAAAGGAAAAATGGCGCTCCGAATTGTTCAGAACGGGTTGATCACTTTAAAAGACTGTCTCGTGACTGAAGAAAACCGTTTGCAGAATGCCAACTCATTTAAAGATACCGGAAAAGTGCTGCGGATGACAAGAGCAGGAGTAGCCTGGATGGCGACCGGCTGTGCCAGGGGAGCTTATGAAAGTGCATTGGATTATACCCGGAAAAGGGAGCAGTTCGGGAAGCCTATTGCTTCATTTCAAATGATCCAGGGACACCTGGTAGAGATGTTGTCTAACCTTACAGCAATGCAGACGATGGTTTTCAGGCTCTCTGAAATGCAGGATGAAGGTATTTTGAAAGATGAACATGCTTCTTTAGCTAAAGTTTTCTGTACTTTAAGGACTAGAGATATTGTTTCCAGAGCCAGGGAAGTCATGGGCGGAAACGGTATCCTGCTGGAATATGATGTGGCAAGGTTTGTAGCAGATGCTGAAGCCATTTATTCTTATGAAGGAACAAAAGAAATCAACTCGCTCATTGTAGGGCGATCAATTACAGGCTTCAGTGCTTTTGTATAGATATTTGGCAGATAAATGAATGGTCAATAGCCAATGGTGAATTTGTTTGCATTGAATTTATAAAAATCGGCAAGCGATGGATTACTATTGACCATTATCGGAGCATTAGCTTACCAGTGCTTTATATTTTTTCCGGTTATCGATAATAATTCCAATATTGATCAGGAACAATATGCCGGAAATGGCAATACCTGTTGGTGAAGGATCTTTGAAAAGGTTGTGACTCAGGATTCCGACCATTACCGGCAAAATAACAATAGCTCCTAATGCTCTTGTTTTAGGAAAGATAAACAAGAGCCCTCCTATTATTTCAACGGCCCCGACTAAGGGTAATAGCCAGCCTATTTCTCCAAAAGCTGCATACACTTTCATTTGTGCATCAGTTAATTTTGGAGCAGGATTATAATGAAAGAATTTATCTAATCCTGCATTAAGAAACATGATTCCGAATAATAGGCAAAGAATGAATTTTATTATTTTCATGATTGGAAATTTTATATCAAATGTATAATAAAAACAGATTGTTTGTATTGGTTTTTGATAAAAATTTAAAATAAAGTACCAATTACGGCTTATTGATGATTAATCCATTTCTTTCAGGGTAATGTTCTTTGAGATTTTTATAGCTTTTTTTTCTTTTTATTAGGCTTTTGTTCCTCACCTAATAATCTTCCCCAGGGTTTTAAATCATCTACCTTTTCACAAATGATTTTTATAATAGCAATAGCCGGAATACAAAGGAACATGCCCGCAATTCCCCAAAGATGTTCCCCTAAAAGAATTCCGATAAAAGAAAATAAAGCGTTGATTTTCACCTTTGATCCTACAACAAACGGAAGGACAATATTCCCGTCAATAGCATGAATGCCAATATATCCCAATGCTACATAGATACATGTTGAGGGACTCGCAGTAGCAAATGCAATAAAACAGGAAATTAAAAGGGAAATAAAAATTCCCAGATAGGGAATCACGTTCAGTAAGCCCGTTAAAACTGCCAGGAGAATGGCATATTTTACACCTAAAATAGTAAGTAAGATAGAAGTAAGAACAGAAACGATAATAACCTGAAGGAAAAGCCCGAAAATATACTTTTTGGTCATGATACGGATCTCGGTAACAGCTTGTTGTACACTTGCTTTATGCCTTTCGCTAAAAACAGTAACAATAAAATTGTTTAAAATTCTTCTGTAATTTAAGATGAAAATAAAAAATAGGGTAAAGAATATAATAAACCCGAATCCTGTAGAAAATATTCCGAAAGTAAAGCCCAGAATAGCTCCTGAGGAAGAGAGAAGCTTGTTCAGCCCCTGGTTGATATAGTCTACCTGCTCATCCACTTTCACGTTAAATGTTTTGGATACCCAATGCTGGATATTGTTGAACACGGTAGTAAATTGCTCCCTTAAGTGAGGCAGGTCTTTACTGAAATCTGAAAGTTGGGTGCTGAAAAAATAAATAATTCCTCCCAGGATGATCAGCATGGTAAATACTGAGGTCATCGTAGATAAGGATCTGGGGAACCTTAATTTTCTTTCCATAAAAGTGGCTGCCGGTAAGAAAAGCATTGCCATAAGGAATGCAAGAAAGAACGGAGCCAAAATGCTTTGTCCCAATGCTAGAAGATAGCCGATTCCAATGATGGAAATAACCACAAGGGTGAGCTTGACAAGGAAAGGTAGTCTAAGAAAATTCATAATTTAAAATCTGCTGTGTGAAATAAATATAAGAAAACCCTATGAATTGAAGAATTTTTTATTCAATTCATTTGTATTTACTGTAGCGAAGCAAATTTTATTCCACTGATTAATGAATAATAAAGAGATACAATACTTTTCTGAATAACAGAAACACGCCCCGGTAGCGGAACGTGTTTCTTTATTGAGAAGTTGATATGTTATATAAGTTGTTTTATTTTTCAATGGCGATGTCGATGACTTCCTCCATTCTGTTGACATAGTGAACCTTCAGGTTTTTTAAATAATCCTTCTTGATCTCTTCTACATCTTTACGGTTTGCTTCACAAAGGATAACGTCTTTAACGCCGGCTCTGGTGGCAGCGAGGAGCTTTTCCTTAATTCCTCCCACCGGAAGTACTTTCCCTCTCAGGGTAATTTCTCCCGTCATTGCAAGGTGAGGCCTTATTTTTTTATTTTTAAAAGAAGAGACCATTGAGGTAAGCATGGCAATACCTGCTGAAGGTCCGTCTTTCGGGGTTGCTCCTTCCGGAACATGGACGT
This sequence comes from Chryseobacterium sp. P1-3, assembly GCF_000738495.1. Lineage (NCBI taxonomy): Bacteria > Pseudomonadati > Bacteroidota > Flavobacteriia > Flavobacteriales > Weeksellaceae > Chryseobacterium > Chryseobacterium sp. P1-3. Next base: position 133,552 of record NZ_JPEQ01000003.1, on the reverse strand, counting down.
GGATATTTTTCTTGTCCAGGTCTTCCTGTGGAATTCCGAGCTCATCATGCTTGGCTTTGATGTATTCTAAAGCAATGGTTGCAGATTCTTTCATGACAGTACCAAGGTTTCCCGTCATCGTTAATGTTCCTTTCCCGTTGCTTAAAATGCTCTCAATATACAGAATGTCTCCGCCTACGCTTGTCCAGGCCAGGCCGGTTACTACTCCCGGAACACCTGTGATCTCTGATAAGCTTTTCGGTCTTGGTACTCCAAGAATCTCATCTACTTTTTCAACAGAAATTTTAGGGTCATATTCTTTGACCAAAGCGGTCTGTAAAGCTACCCATCTTGCGATAGCAGCAATTCTCTTTTCCAGTGTTCTGACGCCGCTTTCTGAAGTATGAGCTTCAATAATATGTTTAAGCTCAGCATTTCCAAGCTTAAATGATTTGGTATCCAGACCATTTTCTTCCTGTTGCTTTTTGATCAGGTGTCTTTTGGCAATTTCAATCTTTTCTTCCAGGGTATACCCGGCAATCTGAATGATCTCAGTTCTGTCTAAAAGCGGAGTCTGTATGGTAGATAGCGAATTGGCTGTAGCAATAAACATTACCTTTGACAGGTCGTATCCCATTTCAAGGAAATTGTCATAGAATGACTTATTTTGTTCAGGATCAAGAACTTCTAATAATGCTGAGCTCGGATCTCCATGAAGTCCCTGCCCGATCTTGTCAATCTCGTCAAGGACAATAACCGGATTGGACGTGCCTGATTTCTTGATAGACTGCAAAATACGGCCCGCCATAGCTCCGATGTAGGTCTTTCTGTGACCACGGATTTCGCTTTCGTCGTGAAGGCCTCCTAATGATAACCTTACATATTTTCTTCCTAAAGCATCTGCAACAGATTTTCCTAAAGAGGTTTTTCCTACTCCCGGAGGACCCACCAATAACAGGATGGGAGACTTCATGTTGTTTTTTAATTTTAAAACAGCCATGTGTTCCAGGATTCTCTTTTTAATATCTTCCAGGCCAAAATGGGCTTTATCCAGAACTTTTTCAGCTTTGGCAATATCAAAAACATCTTTAGTATACGTTTCCCATGGAAGATCAGTAAAGAAATCCAAATAATTTCTCTGAACGTTATAATCCGGAGAATTGGGGTTTTGGCGTTGTAGCCTGTTGATTTCCTTTTGGAAATGTTCTTCTACTTCTTTACTCCATTTCTTTGTTTTAGCCTTGGCGATAAGATCTTCCACATCGCTTTCGGGTCCTCCTCCCAGTTCTTCCTGAATCGTTCTGATCTGCTGATTCAAAAAGTATTCTCTCTGTTGTTTATCAAGATCTTTTGACGTTTTCTGGTGGATCTGGTTTCTTAATTCCAGCTTTCTGAAATCCTCATGCATCATTTCATAGCATTTGTTTGCTCTTTCCATAACGCTTTTTTCCTCAAGCAGTCTTTGTTTTTCTACTGATGGGAAATTTGCGTTTGTGCAGATGAAATTCAGAAGGTCATCGTTATTGTTGATGTTTTTGATAGCAAAATTAGCTGCGTTAGGAATATTAGGATCCAGCTCTATAATTTTTAAAGCAAGGTCTTTAATATTTTCTAACAGGGCATCATACTCCTCCTGGTTTTTAGGTCTCGTATCCTTTAGTTTTGATATTTCCGCTCTGAAATAAGGTTTATTTTCAACGATCTTCTTGATCTTGAACCTGTGAAATCCTTTGGTGATTGCAGTAATATTGCCTTCAGGAAGCTTTATAATTTTAATGATCTTTGCCAATGTTCCCGTAAGATAAATATCTTTTTCGGTAGGCTGTTCAAGATCTGAATTTTTCTGGCTTACAATTCCGATAAAATCTCCGTTTTTCTGGGCTTCTTCAAGGAGCTGTATAGATGTTTTTCTCCCGGCTGTAATAGGAATGACTACATTAGGGAACATCACCATATTTCTTACGGGAAGTATCGGGATTATTTTTTGTTCGGAATTTTTATCAGTCTCCGAAAAATCGGAAAGATTGATTTCTTCAGCTACAATATCAAATCCGTCGCTGATCATTTCTTCTAAACTAATATCTTCAAATTCTGTCATAATGGATCGCATGACAAATTGTCATTTTCGTTTTTAATCGTTAAAGAGATTTTTTTATAATACGCTCTGAAAACGTGTGGCATATTATAATATACTAGAATGCACAATACTTATGCCATTCATTTTTTACTAAAAAATATGGTCAAAATTTCCTTATTTCCATAATCTTTCCAATTAAAAAGTAAAATAAAGAACTTCCGCTTCTGTAATTTCTTAAAAATGTGTATTTTCGCAAACTGATAAAAAACTATAATTTATAAAATGGCAATTTTAGGACAGATTAGGAGTAGACCTTGGCTTTTGATGGGAGTAATAGCACTGGCGCTTTTAGCATTCTTGGTGAACCCGGAAAGCATCGACAAGGTTTTTGGTAAAAATCCTGATGTTTTAGGAAAAGTAAACGGTGAAGAAAATCACCCGCGAAGAGTTCAATGATCAGCTTTTCGTGCTGCAGCAGCAGGCTGAACAACAAGGCCGCCCAAAGAATGGTCTTGAAGAGCAGGCATGGCAGTTACTTGTACAATCCAAACTTATCAAGCAGCAGTTTGAGAAATTGGGCTTTGAAATGACTGATGACTATTTCTGGAATCAGATCCAGTACGATCAGATGTTTGCCCAAAATCAACAGTTCTTTGATGAGAAAGGTAATTTTAAAACTCAAGAGCTTAAAAAAGAAATTGAAACATTAAAAAACACTAACCCTCAGGGATATACTCAGTGGTTGAAAACAAGAAAGACTATTGAGTACAGACTGATGGCAAGACAGGTGTTTACCAATATTTCAGCAGGTATCACTACAGGGAAAAAAGAAGCTGAAGAATTGATGAAGCAGAGAGATCAGCTTGCTGACATCGATTTTGTAAAAGTGGATTATGCTGCCTATCTTCAGAAAACTAAAATCAACGTTAGTACAGAAGATCTTGCAAATTACATCAAGCAACATCCTGTAATGTTCAAAGCGGAGCCAAGCCGGAATATCGGAATTGTATATTTCCCTTCCAAGCCAAGTGCAGCTGATGATGCCGCGGCAATGAAAGAAATTACAAAATTATATTCAGGAGGTACCGATGCAAGCGGTGGTACGGAGAATTTCCAGAATACGAAAAACGACTCTATGTTTGTTATGGCGAATTCAGATACCCCGTTTAATCCTCAGTATGTGACACCTAAGCAATTGCCTGCAACCATACAGGGTCAGATCACTACTGCTGCGGTAGGACAGGTTTTCGGACCTTATAAAGAACAAAACTTCTATGTTCTTTCTAAACTTGTAGGTAAAAAGACTTCAGATTCTACTTTATCCAGACACATCCTTATTGCTTTCAAGGGAAGTCCTGCAGGAGAAGGAGTGTCAAGAACGAAAGAACAGGCTAAAAAATTAGCGGATTCTATCGGGGCAATCGTAAAAGCAACACCTGCCAAATTTACAGAATTCCTTAAGTTATCCAATGATCCGAATTCTGCCGCACAAGGGGGGAGCTTAGGATGGACAACTCCGGAAACTCCTTTTGTACCTGAATTCCTAACTTATCTTGCAAATAATCCTAAGGGAGCTACAGGAGTAGTGGAAACCCAGTTTGGATACCATATCATCAATATTGAAGATAAAAAGACAGGTTCAATGGGATATAAGGTTGCTAACCTTACCAAAGAAATTAAGCCTTCGGACGCTACAGAAGCAGAAACTGATAAGAAAGCAAGAAAATTCATTCAGCAGGTTCAAGGGAAATCTTTCAACGATTTCGTGAACATTGCTAAGAAAGGTAACTACCAATTCTCTAATCCTAAAACGGCGAAGAGATTTGACGGTCAGCTTCAGGGATTAGGAACAGATAAAGATGCTGAAATCCTTGCCTGGGCTTTTGATAAGAAGAGATCTAAAGGAGATACGGAATTCTTTACCGTAGACGGAACAGGAGATAAAATTGTAGTGTATCTGAACGGAAAACAAGAAGCCGGTCTTGCTGATCCTGAATCAGTAAGAGATCAGATTGAAGTTATTGTGAAGAATAAATTAGCCGCAAAACAAATTTCAGATAAGATTGCAGCAGCTAAAGCTTCAAACTTAGACCAGATTGCTAAATTATTCGCCACTTCAAAACAGACGGCTCAGGTGAATCTACTGAACCCTTCAGTAGCCGGATCTATGGAGCCTAAAGTTGCAGGAGCTGCATTTGGAGTAGCAAAAGGAAAACTATCCAACCCGGTTGAAGGCGGAACAGGAGTTTATGTTCTGATCAAAAAATCAGAAACGGTAAACAAACAACCTGGTGATCTTAAACAGTTTACGGAATCTATTACCCAGAGAAATGCAGGAATGTTCGGGCAGGCCTGGATGAAGAGTCTTCAGGACAATGCTGACATCAAAGATTATAGAATTGAAATCTGGAATAAGCTGGGAAATCAACAATAGTAAGAAATTAATTTTTACAGATATAAAGCGACAAATTTTTTTGTCGCTTTTTTTTTGTATTTAACGCAGAATAATAAAGGAAAAGATTTATTTAAAATGTATTATATTTGCTTATTAGAAAAAAATTAGCAAGTGAAGTTCAGTAAAGAATTAAAAGCTGGTGTGATTGCACTTCTGGCTGTCGTAGGCTTTGTGGTGTTGTTTCAATTTATGAAAGGGAAAAGCCTTTTTACTACCGATAATATATTTTACGCAAAATACGATAATGTAGAAGGTCTGGCACAGTCTTCCGCAGTATCTATTAATGGTCTGAAAGTAGGGCAGGTGGATAAAATTATTCCTAAAACCTCTAAAGACGGTAAGATCAGTTTTGTGGTAAAAGTTACGGTTGATAACAAATTTGAATTTTCCAAAAACTCTACTCTGGAAATCTTTGAACCGGGATTAATGTCCGGTAAGGAAATGAGAGTAAATCTTGTCTATGGCGGAGCTACTGCAAAAGATGGAGATACATTACAGGGAGCTTTCAAACTGGGAACCCTGGGAAGCCTTTCATCACAGGTAGGTCCTGTAAAAGATCAGCTCCAGGTAGTGCTGCACAGAGTAGACTCTTTGATGGCCAATGCCAATCAGATCGTGGATGCACAGAATAGGGCTGAAATCAAAGCTTTATTGTCAAACCTTAACAAAACGGTAGGAGCATTACAAACTACTGCAGCCAGTGTAAACAACCTGGTAGGGCATAATGATCCTAAACTTCAGAAAGTATTGGATGATGCAAGTCTTACAATGCAGAGCGGAAAGGTAACCCTGGATAAATATGGTAATCTTGCTCAAAGTATTGATACCAAACAGTTGAATGCTGCTATCGCGAACCTGGATGCCACAGTAGGAAGGCTGAACCAGGTAATTGGCGGAATAGATAAAGGAGAAGGAAGCTTAGGTAAACTGATGAAGGATGAACAACTTTATAATAACCTGAATTCTGCTTCTTCCAATTTGAATTCACTGATTGAAGATATGAAAGCGCACCCTAAGAGATATATCAATTTCTCTGTTTTTGGTAAGAATAATAAAGACTAATATGCCCTATGGAGTACATCGATAACATTATTTTCCTGATTTTATTAGTAGCCGGATTTGGTTTATTTGCCAAAAGCCTCCAAAAGATATACAGAAATATCAGGCTGGGCCATGAAATCAACAGAAATGACAGAAAATCCGAACGCTGGAGTACCATGGCGAGAGTGGCGATGGGACAAAGCAAAATGGTAAAAACGTCCTGTTGCCGGAATACTTCACGTTTTTGTGTACGTAGGTTTTATCATTATTAACATAGAGCTTGTTGAAATCATTGTAGACGGAATTTTCGGAACTCACCGTTTTCTGGCCTCTGTTTTTGGGAACAGCTTCTACAGCTTCTTTACGGCAACATTAGAAATCCTGGCACTTCTTGTAGTCATCGGGGTTGTTATATTTTTCATCAGAAGAAACTTTTACGGGGTTAAAAGATTAACCATGAAAGAGCTGTTCGGATGGCCGAAACATGATGCAAACTGGATTCTTATTATAGAATTTGCCCTAATGATGGCGTTTTTTAAAATGAATGCCGCAGACTGGGTTTTACAACAAAGAAACGTATTACCGGAGCTTGGAAGCTTTCCTATCAGCTCCACTGTTTTAGGACCTTTGTTCAGTAATTTCAGTGACGGGTTTTTACACTTTACCGAAAAAGGAGCCTGGTGGTTCCATTTTGTAGGAATCCTTTTCTTCATGAATTATCTTTATTATTCCAAACACCTTCATATTATCCTTGCTTTCCCAAGCACATGGTACGCCAATCTTGATAAAAAAGGCAAATTCAATAATCTTGATTCTGTGACCAAGGAAATTAAATTGATGATGGATCCCAATGCAGACCCTTATGCAGCTCCGGCAGAAGGAGAAGGTGATGCTGCTCCCTCTAAATTTGGAGCGGAAGATGTATTTGATCTGAACCAGGTACAATTACTGAATGCCTATTCCTGTACAGAATGTGGACGATGTACCTCCGTATGCCCTGCCAATATTACAGGTAAGAAGCTTTCTCCGAGATTGATTCTGATGAAAACCAGAGACAGGCTTGAAGAAGTGGGCAGAAATATTGATAAAAATGGGAAATTTGTTGATGACGGCAAAAAACTGTTAAACGATTATATTACAAAAGAAGAACTTTGGGCTTGTACTACGTGTAATGCCTGTACGGAAGCCTGCCCTGTGCTGCTTGATCCACTCTCTATCATTTTTGAGATGAGAAGATTCCTGGTAATGGAACAGTCTGCTGCTCCGCAGGAACTGAATCTGATGATGACGAATGTGGAAAACAATGCCGCTCCTTGGCAATATAATCAAGCAGACCGTTTGAACTGGGCAAATGATTAATACATGTACCAATGTAACAATTTCAAATTGGTACATTGATATATTGCTAGATTGTTACATTATTTAATTTTGAAGAAATGGATTTCAATATAAAAACAATGGCAGAATATGCTGCCGAAGGAAAATCTCCGGAAGTCTTATTCTGGGTTGGATGTGCCGGAAGTTTTGATGACCGTGCGAAAAAAAATTACAAAGGCATTTTGCAAAATATTAAATAAAATAGGGGTTGAATTTGCGGTCCTGGGACAGGAAGAAAGCTGTACCGGAGATCCTGCAAAAAGAGCCGGAAATGAATTTGTTTTCCAGATGATGGCGCTTACGAACATTGAAGTTCTAAATGCCTATGAGGTAAAGAAAATTGTAACGGCATGTCCGCACTGTTTCAATACCCTTAAAAATGAATACCCAAGCCTGGGAGGGCATTTCGATGTAGTGCACCATACCCAGTTCCTTAAATCATTAATGGAAGAAGGAAGGCTGAAGATTGAAGGCGGAGCTTTCAAAGGAAAGAAAATTACCTTTCATGATCCATGTTATTTGGGACGTGGTAATGATGAATATGAAGCACCAAGGGTTTTACTTGAAAAACTGGATGCTGAGCTTGTTGAAATGAAGCGTTGCAGGACAAATGGTCTTTGCTGCGGAGCAGGAGGTGCACAGATGTTCAAAGAACCCGAAAAAGGAAATAAAGATATCAATATCGAAAGAACTGAAGAAGCTTTATCTGTTGAACCTAAAGTGATTGCTACAGGCTGTCCTTTCTGCAATACCATGATGACGGATGGCGTGAAGCACTTTAACAAAAATACTGAGGTTGCCGTAAAAGATATTGTTGAACTTCTTGCTGAAGCAGAAGACTTGTAATATTTTTGTTCTATGAAGGTAAAATGGAGGATGTCCTTCCTGTTTATAATCGCCGTACTTGCTTTTCTTACGTATTGGAATTATAACAACAGGGTCTATGATTGGGATATGCCGGGATATCTGGGGAGCGTATATACATGGGAATTCCCTGATTCACCCGATAAAGTGCGGGAAATTACATATTCAACCATAAAAGAAGAGGCCCCTTCAGATCATTATACAGACCTTATCGGAACAAAACCCTGGGATATTCCGAGGCAGTATTTTGCTCAGAATACTCAGTCTTTTACAGAACAACTGCCTTACTTTCAAATAAAAATAGGCTATATTCTTGTCATTGCACTTTTTTTTTAAGCTGGGACTTACACCACCCATGTCGGTATTGGGTGTAAGCCTTATCTCCTATTTTTTTTCAGGATTACTGATCTTTTATATCTTAAAAATCCTGTTTCCCGAAAAATATGGACTTGCGGTCCTGCTGACAATAGCATCGATGCTGTTACCTCCAATGACTTATATGGCCAGGGTTTCCACTCCGGATATGTTCATTTTCCAGTTTATCCTCATCTTTGTGATAGGTTTACTAAAAAACTGGAGTAAATGGACAATATTTTTACTCCTTTTAGGGATTACTTTTATACGGCCTGACTATGCCACCTTTACACTGTCTTACCTTGGAGCTGTATTCCTATTAAATTATTTTAATGAAAAGACTATTGATTTTTCACTAGTCATACAAGGTGTTGTCATTCTGTTGATGTATGTATTTATCATGAAATTTTATCATTATCCGGGCTGGACAGATCTTTTTTATGATTCATTTATAGACAGGAGGCCTATCATTTCCACACAGCCGGTGAATTTAACCCTATACGCTTATTTACAGGTTATATACATCAAAATTATTTATTTTAAAAAAGTAACCCTTTCTGTTGCCATCATGATAACAGTAATTTTCTGGAAATCAAAAGACGTCTGGGTAAGACTTATTTCGGTTCTGTTTCTGGTAAATGTATACATTAAATTCTTTTTCTTCCCACAGTCGGCGGCATTACGTTTTTTTCTTTCCGTTTATTTTTCCGCTTTTCATCATGATGTTGTATGTGTTAAGTCAAAAATACAATAATCTTAAACTCACGAAAATTACGTAATTTTGTTCTTTGAACTGAAAGGGCACGAAAACACACTATTAAAATTCTGAATGATCAAATAGATGAAGATAGTTGACTATCATGGCCTTATAAAATATTTGTTTTATGAAAATCGAAGAATCTAATATAGTAGAAACCAATGATTACCGGGTTATTATATATCCGGCATCAAGACCTTTTGAAACAAAAGAGGCAAAAGCGATTACTGAGAAATTATTTGACTTCCTGGCTACGTGGGCTGCGCACGGAAAACCACTTTCTTCTTCTTTCAAAATTGAAAAAAATCAATTTATAGTGGTATGCGTGGATGAAGAAAAAGAGATGGCCTCAGGGTGTAGTATCGACGCCTTAGGGAAAGTGATGAGGGAAATTGACGAAGAATATCAATTAGGACTTTTTGACAGGATGAAAGCCAGCTTTGTGGAGAACGGAGAAGTGAAAACACTGAAACTGATGGACTTTAAAAGCAAACTTAGAAATGGAGAGCTTTCAGAAGATATCCAGGTGTTTGATTTTTCAAAAAATACCTATCTGGACTTTTTAAGCCACTTTCTTCTTCCATTAGAGAAGAGCTGGGCAGCATCAATAAAATAAGTAAACTCCGTCAGGGATTGCTATACATCATAAAGTGGAACGTGTTTTCCACTTTTTTGTTTTAATGTATCTTTGTAGGAACCTCAGAAAAAATTAATGCCTAAAATACTTTTCTTAACCACTTCTCACAGCTATGATGACGACAGGATCTTCTATCATCAGGCGAAGACCCTCAGAGCTCAGGGGTTCGAAGTTAAGATTTGCAGCTTATATGCAGATTATAAGGGGGTTATTGAAGGGATTGAAGTGGAAGCCTATTCTGTTTTGAGTGAAAGCATAGAAACAAAAATGGAGACGTTCCGGAAGGTATGCTATTTATTTGAACCTGATACTATTATCTGCTCCGAACCTTTAGCAGTAGTAGCGGTAAAAAGGTATGTAAAAGAAAGGAAAGTAAGCTGTATCTATGACGTTACCGAATGGTATCCTGCAATGTCGATGTTAGAAGTGTATCCCTATCCGTCTAAACTATTCCATGCCGTAAAATTCTTCCTGATCCAGCTGTATGCAGGATTTTTAAGTACTCATTTTATTTTTGGCGAAACCACAAAAAAGTTTCCTTTAGCCTATTTGTTTTGGTTTAAAAAACAGATGATATTGCCTTATTATCCGGACCCTGGTTATATTAAGGAAAGTATAAAAACATTACAGCCTGATACCCTCACACTTTGCTATACGGGCATGATTTCTGAAGATAAAGGGATCGGAAATTTTTTCAAAGCAGTAGATAATGTCCGGAAGAAACTTCCCGGGCTTAATCTTACAATCTTACTGGTAGGAGCCACACGGAAAGAAAGTGATGAATTGTATTTCTCCAAATTACTTTCACAATATGCTTTTGAGGGCATTGAAATAGTAAAACCGGTTCCCTTTGAACATTTTACAGAAACGTTTGCCAAAGCAGATATTTGTTTTGATCTCCGGGAATTTAATTTTGAAAATCACCATTCACTTCCTATAAAGCTGTTTTATTTTATGGGAGCGGGGAAACCGGTTATTTATTCCAATTTAAAAGGCATCCGGGAACATATGGGAAGCCTCACCTTCGGGCATCTTGTAGATCCGGGAAATGCTGGACAAATCTCTGATATTATCATCAGTTATATTGAAAATCCGGAATTATATGATATACATGCATCCAATGCAAGAAAAGAGTTTATGAACAGATACAATTGGAAAATGATAAGTGATTCCTTTGTTGATTTTGTAAAAAGGTCCATAGATAAAAACTGATCCCATGCAGCTGTCTGTCATTAAAACTTTTATCTCCCGTTTTCTGATTCTTATCCTGAGTTTCGGACTGGTGATTTATTCTACCAATATGTGGGGCAGTGAAGGAAAGGGTACTATTTCTATCGTGATTGCCAACGTGGCGGCAGTAAGTTTTTTTAGCAGTATATTTTCCGGGAGCAGTACTTCTTATTTTGCTTCAAGGTTTAAAATAGAGCAGGTTTTATTATACGCTTATGTATGGTCTCTGCTGATCGGTATTTTGATCCCTTTTTTATTCAGTTTTGCCTCCATTCAAAGTGAATATCTTATCTATCTTATCGGGATTTCGGTTTTTTCGTCCTTATTATCTACCAATATTAATCTGTTCATCGGGACTCAGAACATTAAAAGGTTTAATGTTTATACGGTTCTGCAGCAGCTGGTACACCTTATATTCATCGGTATTCTTGTTTATGTTTTTAACCAAAAGGATGTTTCTGTTTATTTTATGGCGCAGATTGGATGTCTTGCCCTATTATTTTTTACCAGTTTCTTTCAGATTATCAGGAAATGTAAAATTTCAGCAATATCATTTTCAGGGGTAGTAGCCAGGGATATGTTTGAGTATGGCTGGAAAACTCAGCTGAGCGCTTTTATCCAGTTCCTTAATTACAGGCTTTCCTTTTATTTCCTGGAATATTTTGATGGTATTTCGAGCGTGGGAATTTTTTTCTATCGGGGTTACCTTCTCGGAGGCCATATGGACTATTACACGCAGTATAGCTGTCGTTCTGTATTCTGATGTTGTCAATAGTAAAAGCAGAGAAGAATCTGTGCTGAAAACAAAATCTTCGCTTAAATTAACCTTTCTCTTAATGCTGGTGTTTATAGCAGGAATTATTATGATTCCTTCACAGGTTTATGAGTTGATCTTTGGAAAAGAATTCAGGGATACAAAACTTATTATGCTTTTTTTATCACCCGGGATTTTTGCCATTGCCGTAAGTGATATGGTGGGATATTATTTTTCTGGGATTAAAGAACTGAAGATATTGAATATCAAATCCATTGCAGGGCTGCTGGCGACTATTGGCTTGTCGTGGGTAGCGATTCCTGAATGGGGAATTTGGGGAGCCTGCTTTGCCACAACGATTTCCTATCTGATTTCAGCAGCATTTCTATTCCGGAAGTTTTATCGTTCAGTTGAATTTCAATGGAAAGACTATATGATCACAAAAGAAGAAATTAGGATTTTACAAGAAAAATTCCTTCGGAAATAACTCCTTAAGGTCCTTATGAACCAAGTCATTTCCTTATTTTTACAAACCTATTAATTCTTACTATGTGCGGAATCAGCGGATATTATTCATTTCATAAAAGTATTTCCTCTAAAAATATTGTGGAAATGAATCAGGCGATCAGACATCGTGGTCCGGATGATGAAGGATTCTGGCTATATGAGAAAGATAAAAAAAAAGAGTCAATCTTTTTCAGGAGATGATTCTACAGAACCGGTAAAAGTGCAGTTTCCGCTTTTAAAAGATGAATATTCAGAGATTGCATTAGGGTTTCGCAGGCTTTCTATCATAGATCTTTCTGAAAGAGGGCATCAGCCTATGCTTTCTGAGGATGAACAGGTTATCATCACTTTCAATGGAGAAATTTACAATTTTAAAAAAATAAAGCGGGAGCTTGAAAAACTGGGCCACTTGTTCAGGAGTTCTTCTGATACTGAAGTTATCCTGAAATCGTATCAGGAATGGGGAAACTCAATGTTCGCCAGGCTGGATGGAATGTTTGCCATTTGTATTGCAGATATTGCCCGGCAGAAAATTATTCTGGGAAGAGACAGGGTAGGAATGAAACCTCTATTCTATCACCGAAGCGGGCAGGGGCTGGTCTGGGCTTCAGAAATAAAAGGTTTGTTAAAGAATGAATTGGTAAAGGCTGAAATTAACTGGAATGGAGTGTATACCAATTTCCTTTTTCAGACCACTTTGGCTCCGGAGACCTGTTTTAACAATATTTTTTCCCTGGAACCGGCTTCGTTAATGATTGTAGACCTAACAAACCAGACTATAACCAATGAAAAGTTCTGGAATCTGTCTCTAAAAACGGATGAAAAGATTATTGAGGCTGAGGCAGTTAAAGGAATAGATGAATTATTATCTGAAAGCATCTCAGAGCAGCTATATGCTGATGTTCCGGTTGCTGTTATGATGAGTGGAGGAATAGATTCCACCTTGATTGCTTCCAAATCAAAACCGTTTAACGGTAATATAAATACCTATACTGTTTCTTATGCTTTTTCTGAAGAAGAAGTGGCGAATGCTTCTCTGGCAGCAGCTTATTTTGGAGTTTCCCATAATATCTTCCACGTAAATGATGAAGAAGTTTTAGAAGAACTTAAAGAGAATATACAACATTTTGAAGAACCTTACAGCAGCCTTGAAGTTTTGATTAATGCTGCAAAATATGCTCATGAGAAAGGATTTAAGGTAGTTCTCAGTGGCAACGGTGCCGATGAACTTTTTGCAGGCTATTCCCACACAATGAAGCTTAAAAAGTGGCTTTTCATGAGGAACTTTAACGCAATAAGGCATTTGATTTTTACCAATGATTCATTCTCTGCAAGGGTGAAAAATTATTTTTCCCAGGATAATATGTTTGATTTTTTCCGTCAAAGCCAGGTAAGTATGACACCCGGTGAGGTAAAGCGTATTATCAGTGATGATATCTTTCAAAAAATAAATACTGACCTTTCAGGATATCACCTTTCGGATTCCAAGGATTATAAAGGATATTTTGAATATGATATGAAATATTCCCTGTCTTCTCACCATGTTTTCCGGGATGATCTGAGCGCGATGAAATATGGAGTGGAATTTCGTTATCCTTATCTGAGTAATGATTTAATAGACTACGTCGCTTCTTTACCCGAAACCTTTAGGTTCAATGGAGTTCAGAACAAGCCCTTACTCCGGAAAGTGGCTGAAAAATATCTTCCTTCCGGAATTTTAAAGATGTCCAAAAGAGGATTTTCTTTTCCGCTCAATTATTTTATTAAAAATGAAAAAAAGATGCAGGCCTTCATTACTGAAGCCTTGGAAAGTTTAAAAAAACGGGAATTTTTCAAGCCGGAAGTAGTAGATGAATGGTGGAATCATCTCGAAAATGAATATGATTGGGTAAAAGTATGGCAACTGGTTACTTTTGAGCTATGGTATCAGAAATATTTTGAAAAATAAAGAAGGCGCCTAAAGATTAATATTTTATCTTTGCTGTGAATGAAAAATATTGTTTTTGGAATACTGATATTAGGATGTGCACTTTTAAGCTGTAAAAGTGACGATGAATCTTTGCAAAGAATTGATCAGATCCTGAATATCTATATGAAAAGTAATACTAATCCGGATCTGTTGAACAGTAAAAAAGCAGGATCATACAGTGGATTTTCTGTAAATGATATGTTTGGAAACAGAGATGTTTCCCCGGTGAATGTTCCCCTTAGAATGACTTCGGATTCCCTGTTTTATATGGAATATATTGCCGGAGCCAAAAGAAGAAGGTTAGACTCTGTAAGTCCTGCCAGCCCGGGAACAGGAACATCTTTTCATTCCAAAATGACATTGGCACTTAGAACTACTGTAAATAATGTGACGGATACAATTGTTGATACTCTGGAAATTCAATATCGTATGAGTCCTACCTTATTTCAGGTCTCGAAGGTTCTTTATAACAGCAAGGAAGTATTTTCAAAAAGTGCTGATGCTCCCAATTCGATCAATACCGTAATTATCGAAAAATAATTTTTTTAAATTTGTACAATCGTTAGTGTATATAAAAAACTAACTTTCTAATATTTAACATCTCAATAAAATGTTACAAGTCAATTTTTTACGCGACAATAAGGAACGCGTTTTTAGAAGGTCTTAAAAAAAGACAATTCAAGAATCTTGAGTTGGTAGACGAGGCTATCGCTGCTGACGAAGAAAGAAAAAGAATCCAGTTTGAATTAGATTCCCAGCTTTCCGAGATCAATAAAATTTCCAAGGAAATCGGACTTTTAATGAAAGAAGGAAAGAAAGAAGAGGCGGAATCTGCAAAATCTAAAACAGCACAGTACAAAGAGTCGAGTTCAGAATTGAAATCCCAGCTGGAAGTACAGGAAAAGGCCTTACTGGAAATTCTGTACCAGATCCCGAATATTCCTAACGAATTGGTAAAAAGCGGTGCATCTGCTGATGACAATGAAATTATTTTCCAGTCACACCCGGTAGAAGGACTTGGTGAAGGTGCCATTCCGCATTGGGAACTGGCAAAGAAGTATAACCTTATTGATTTTGAATTAGGAGTAAAAATTGCAGGAGCAGGCTTCCCGGTGTACTTAGGAAAAGGAGCGAGATTACAGAGAGCTTTGGTTCAGTATTTCCTT
Source organism: Chryseobacterium sp. P1-3 (assembly GCF_000738495.1). Taxonomy (NCBI): domain Bacteria; kingdom Pseudomonadati; phylum Bacteroidota; class Flavobacteriia; order Flavobacteriales; family Weeksellaceae; genus Chryseobacterium; species Chryseobacterium sp. P1-3. The sequence goes on along the minus strand of NZ_JPEQ01000003.1, from coordinate 118,385 downwards.
GATAAAAACGTAGAGAAAGGGTATACAGAAGTGAACCCTCCTCATGTAGTGAATGAAGCCTCTGGTTTTGGAACAGGGCAGTTACCGGATAAAGAAGGACAAATGTACTATATCAACGAAGATAAATTGTACCTGATTCCAACAGCGGAGGTTCCTGTGACGAACCTTTACCGCGATGTGTTGTTGGACGAAAAAGACCTTCCAATTAAAAATACGGCTTTTTCTCAATGTTACAGAAGAGAAGCAGGAAGCTACGGGGCACATGTAAGAGGACTGAACCGTCTTCACCAGTTTGAAAAAGTAGAAATTGTAAGAATTGAAAAACCTGAAAATTCTTATGCTGTTTTGGAAGAAATGGTAGAGCATATCAAAGAGATCCTTACAGATCTTGAACTTCCATTCAGAGTATTAAGACTTTGTGGTGGAGATACAGGCTTTGCATCTGCAATGACGTATGACTTTGAGGTATGGAGTGCAGCACAGGAAATGTGGCTGGAAGTAAGTTCTGTTTCTAACTTTGAAACATTCCAGGCAAACAGATTAAAGTGCCGTTACAAAGCAGACGGTAAGTCTCAGTTGGTTCATACCCTAAACGGATCCGCAATGGCTTTACCAAGAATTATGGCAGCTTTGCTTGAGAATAATCAGACTGCGGAAGGTATTAAGCTTCCTAAGAAAGTTGCAGAATATGCAAGATTTGATTTAATTAACTAAATCTGATCTAAAAAATAAAAAGAGGTTGTACACGTGTTCAACCTCTTTTTTTATGAAATAAGAATAAGTTACTTTTTTATTCAGTCACGATAGTAATTTCTTTATCAGGATTCTCAAATACTGCTTCTTTATCATATAAAGCTTTCAGATCATATTCTATTTTTACCGAATAATCATCTATCTGACTTAGCCAATTGTGCACGTAACAGATTTGATTTTGTTTTCAAATTTCAGAGTTTCAATCTTTTTAAAAAACATGGTCATCATTCCTTCCATCTTTTCTGCCTCTTCTTTTGAGCTTTTCGTACGAAGTGCTTCTTCCAGATTTTTAAGGTTGAAATTTTCCGTATTGATCATCAGGGTTTTCCCGTTCCATTTATTAAAGATATTCTGGTCCAGTGGCAGTTTTTCGTTTTTTGTGAAGCTTTTCAGGACCTGATAATCATCGGAAGTGAAATGTTCCAGTTTAAAAGCAAAGCCAACCGCTTTATTGTTTTCCTTTCCGGATTTCATAAAAATCTTCTTTATGATTTTAATGGAATCGGGATTCTGGGTTTTTAGCTCCCTTCTTTTTTTTCCAATTCATATATACTTGTCCAGGCAGTGGAAAGCTTTTCCATTTCTGCAAACTCATACTGTTTTAACGAGTCCGGCGTCATTGCTTTCATTTCTGTCATAAATGCCCTGTTATCAATATCAGTAACCGAAGTAATAGCAGCATCCTTGTGATAGATATCTCAGAGTTGACATTACATGATTAAAGCATCAACATGCTTATCAGAAATAAAACAAAGGTTCTCTTCATGAGAGTATAAGCTCTGATTAATGGCAATTAACCGCTTCGTTATGATCTTTAGAAATAGTCATGGCCTCAGCTTTTGGAGAAACGTAAGGTATTCCCAATTCTAAGCCTCTGAGAATAAATAGCCCTCCTAAAATGATCATAATAACAGGAACTGCTTTTAAAACTTTTATCCTGAAAGCCTGATTCATAAGGTTTCCGGCCAAAACAATGGCAAACATAAATGGAAGGGTTCCCAATCCGAATAAGGCCATATATAAAGCTCCCTGCCATATTCCTCCACCTGCGAGACTGGCCGTAAGGGCCATATAAACCATTCCGCATGGCAGGAATCCGTTAAGAATCCCCGTAGTAAATCGTGAACGGTAATCTGCTTTCTGAAGTAGCCTTCCTAAATTGGACTTCACAGAATATAAAAATCTGGAAAGGAAAGGAATTTTCGAAGCAAAATCTTTTCCGCCAAATGAGAATACAGCCATGACAATCAATAATATACCTGCTGTAATAGTAAGGTATTTCTGAAAACCAGCCATCTCAAAACCCTGGCCTACAATACCCAGAAGGGCACCCAGTAAAGAATAAGTGAAAATCCTTCCGAATTGATAGGTGAGATTCTGAAGATAGAAATTAGCCGCCTGTTTTTTGGTTAGTCCCATCGATAAGGCAATAGGCCCGCACATTCCGATACAATGAAAACCGGAAGCAAAGCCTAAGGCTATTGCCGATATTACAAGTCCTATTTCCATATCAGGTCATAATCCATTCTGTAGTCTGTTTTGTCTTTTGTCCAGTTCAGTCTTAATGTATAATTTCCCATTTTCAATACTTGTGCCGGGATGGTGAAAGACTGGTTGGCGTCAAGCTGTACAGACTTTTTAATATCTAAATTCTGGTCGTCAGTCCTGTTTAAAACAAACTTTACTGTAGTATTTGAGTTATTATAATCTTTTGGAAAAGTAATTGTAATTCCCCTGCTGTCCTGATTGTATACAGGTTTTTCCTGCAGATCGTCCGCCCTTTTTTTGGCATCAATGACATCCTGGTACTTCAGCTCCTCTTCATAATAATTATCTGTTACCATTTCAGAATTCTTCTGCCCGTTCGGGAAAAGAAACATCATGGATAATATAAAAGCGATGAATGCAAACAAAGCAATTACAACACCGTGTCCCCAACTAAAGTTCTTCATTTCTTCCTTATTTTATTTATGGTTTAAAACCTCCGTGATGGTGACCACGGAGATTTCTTTTTTAAAATTAAAATTGTAGTTTGAACGGCCCTTCGAAATAGGTCTGATAAGAATCTATAAGTTTGCCCTTCATATCGTAAACGCCAATCGTGATATTCTGCTTGGAAAGTTTCATTTCATCTTCAGGGAAGCTGATATTGATTGTTCCTTTTGAAATTTTATCTCTGTCTACCTGAATTTTGCTTGAAGCACTATAAGTGATCTCTCCATGAGCAGGATCAATGACTTTGATCGTAACGATTTTTTTATCATTGGTCTTATTAAGGAAGGTATAATTATACGTATTGGTTATCTTACCGTCTCTTACAAAGAATGTGCTTCCGGCAGGCTTGATGAATTTAGCCTCCATTTCACCACGGCTGTAAAGAAGATAGCCCAGGAATCCTACCAGAAGGAGAAGAAACACTGTGAACCCTTTCATTCTTCCTGTAAACTTAAACGGAGTCTGCTTTTCAATTTCGTTTTCAGAAGCATATCGGATCAATCCTTTTGGAAGACCTACTTTGTCCATCACTTCATCACAGGCATCTATGCAGGCTGTACAGTTGATGCATTCCAGCTGTTGCCCGTCCCTGATATCAATTCCGGTAGGACATACCACGACGCACTGGTGACAGTCAATACAGTCTCCTTTACCAGCAGCTTTCCTGTCTTCACCTTTTCTCCATTTTGATCTGTTTTCCCCTCTTTTGAAATCATAGAAAACATTGATTGTATCTTTATCAATCAGGACTCCCTGAAGTCTTCCGTAAGGACAAACTAATGTACATACCTGCTCTCTGAACCATGCAAATACAAAATAAAATGCAGCGGTAAGCAGGATCATCACTATAAAATTGGTAGGATGGGCAAAAGGCCCTTCAGATACGATTCTTAATACCTCTTCATACCCTACGATATACATGAACATGAAGTGAGTAATGATCAGAGAGATAACGATATAAACAGACCATTTCAAACTCCTTTTCCAGATTTTCTCACTGTTCCACTCCTGTCTGTCCAGCTTCATCTGCTTGTTTCGGTCCCCTTCGATCAGATATTCGATTTTACGGAAAATCGATTCCATAAAAAATTGTCTGAGGGCATATCCACCCGCAGAAAATTCTTCCGAATGCAATCGTAAAAAACAATAATAAAGATCAAGGATGCAATAGCACCTAAAGTCAGGATAAAAAAAGTCTTGTGGATAGAAAGGTTGTCCGAAAATAAAAAACTCCCTGTCTATTACGTTGAACATCAGCAATGGGTTACCATTGACTTTGATGAACGGTAATGTAAAATAAATGATTAATAATGCATAGCTTACAAGATTTCTATAGTTGGTGTATTTTCCTTTAGGTTTTCTTGGGAATACCCATTTCCTTTTACCGGATTGGTCCATCGTGCCTATAGAATCCCTGTAAGTTTCAGGGTCCAGAACCTGTCCCTGTCCGCCTCGTACTTCTATTTCTTCTATGTCTGACATGTTGTAATATGTTTTAAAAAAAAGAAAAAACATAATTCGTTACTATTTTTGATCTAATAACAAATTATGTTTTTTTTCATATGTTTCTAATTTTTTTAATTACTCTTTTTCCCAGTGTGCTTCAGTTCCTTGAGGAGCAGCTCCTCCCTGAGCCGGAGTTACTGGTGGAAGTTCCTGGTTGATGTGATATACATAGGCTGCAATCTTTTCAATTTCAGCACCGGAAACTTCTCCGTTTTTACCGAATGCTCTCATCGCAGGGTTGGTAGGGGAACCGTTCCAGTCCATATGGAATACGTTTTTAAATAACGTCTTTTCCGGCTGGTTGATCCAGTAGTTATCAGTAAGGTTTGGTCCGATACCTCCACTACCGTCTTCTTTGTGACAAGATGCACAGTTTGTTTTGAATAATTCTTTACCTTCTGCAATATTATCCGCTGAATATTTTGCTGTTTCAATGGTTACAGGAGGCTGGCTTGCTTCATATATTGCTATGCTTGCCATCTGTTCTTTATATTCTTTCTCATATTCGCTTAGCGGGTGTGCGAAATCTGTGAAAGCGTAAGCTGCGATGTATACAATACAAAAAGCAGTCCCAAAATAGAATAAACCTACCCACCATTTTGGTAATTGGTTATCCAATTCCATGATTCCATCGAAACCATGGTCGATAAGGATATCTTTTTCTTCAGTATCAGATTGCTTTTTGAATGCTGCAGCATACATTCTTTTGAAAAAAGGAATTTTCTTTTCAGCCAGATAAGCCGCTTTTTCTTCAGGAGATAATTTTTTGAATTTATTGTTTTCAATCAAATCTCCAATAGCATTGTGAATATAAGCCAGGATACCAGCGATCACCACAGTTCCCCAGAAGTATGGCGAACCCAGGAACGCATAACTTTGTACGAACAAATAATAAAAAACGATTAAAAGTCCGATTATTATTAAGATGTTTACGACAACAGGTGTTCTTTGTTTCATAAAATAGTCTAATTTTTTAAATTAAAATCGTCATCTTCATCATCCCCAAGAGGTGCTTCTTCTTCCTCTTTGTAATATTTTTTAGGCTTGCTAAAAACATAGATTATCAAAGCAACGAAGAACAGCATAAAGAAAATCAGAGCCAGCGTCTGGTAGAAACCAGCGTTTTCTGTATTGGATAATATATCTTTAAAGTTCTGAGGAATCATATGAACCTTTTAATGTTTTTTAGTTATTACTTGCTGTTTTGATTTCCGTTGTTTTGATATCAGTTCCCAGTCTCTGAAGATAAGAAATAAGTGCTACGATTTCTTTTTTCTCTAATTCTCCCTGAGGTCTCTTAGCATAAGCCTCTTTCAGGTCATTTGCTTCAGAGAAGATATCTTTTACAATTTTTGCCGACTGGTTGTCTGCCCATTTATCTGCAGAATCAATCTGTGCCTTAGTATAAGGTACATCAAATGTATTCTTCATCAGCTTCATTTTGTCTACCATTTTAGACCTGTCTAAGTTATTAGCGATTAACCAAGGGTAGCGAGGCATGATGGAACCTGCAGAAGTAGATCTTGGGTTATACATGTGTTTGTAATGCCAAGAACTTGGATTTTTACCTCCTTCTCTATGCAAATCCGGTCCTGTTCTCTTGGAACCCCATAAGAATGGTCTGTCGTATACGAATTCTCCAGCTTTGGAGTATTGTCCGTTTTTACCGTTGAATCTTACGATCTCATCTCTGAACGGTCTGATCATCTGAGAGTGACATGCGTTACATCCTTCACGGATATAGATATCTCTACCTTCTAACTCAAGCGGAGAATAAGGCTTCACTGCTGAAATGGTAGGTACACTTTTTTTAAGGGACAGCGTAGGAATAATTTCTACCATACTTCCGATTGAGATCGTGAATAATGACAATACTGTTAAAAGCATCGGCATTCTTTCCAGCCAAAGGTGGAATCCTTCTCCTTCCTTACGTTTGTTTCCGATATTTGCCAGCGCAGGTGCTTCAGCAGGAACTTCTTTCTGGAATGATCCTTTTCTTACCGTAGCAATAACGTTAACAATCATCAGGATCGCTCCGGAAATATAGAATAAACCTCCTACGAATCTCATTTTAAAGTAAGGAATAATAGCCGTTACTGTATCCAGCCAGTTTTTCCATAATAAGGTTCCGTCCGGGTTGAACTGTTTCCACATTAATCCTTGTGTGAATCCGGAAATATACATTGGCACTGCATAGAAAATGATTCCTAAAGTACCTAACCAGAAATGCCAGTTAGCTAATTTTACAGACCAAAGTTTTGTTCTCCACATAATTGGTACCAGGTAATAAATAACTCCGAAGGCCATGAAACCATTCCATCCAAGAGCTCCTAAGTGTACGTGACCGATAACCCAGTCTGTAAAGTGACCAATTTTGTTGATGTTTTTAGTTGCCAATAATGGCCCTTCAAATGTTGCCATACCATAACAGGTAACAGCTACCACGAAGAACTTCAGGATAGGATTTTCTCTTACTTTATCCCAGGCTCCTCTTAACGTAAGAAGACCATTTAACATTCCTCCCCAGGATGGTGCGATAAGCATAATAGAGAAACCTGTTCCTACTGCCTGTGCCCATGCCGGAAGAGCGGTATATTGAAGGTGGTGAGGTCCCGCCCAGATATATACGAAGATAAGTGACCAAAAGTGAATAATAGACAGTTTATATGAGAAAACCGGTCTGTCTGCAGCTTTTGGTAAGAAGTAATACATTAAACCCAGAACCGGAGTTGTCAATACGAATGCTACCGCATTGTGACCATACCACCATTGTACGATAGCGTCTTTTGCTCCTGCATATGCAGAATAAGATTTCCAGCCTGAGAAAGATAATGGAACTTCAAGGTTGTTGAAAATATGAAGCATTGCTACTGCCACCCAGGTTCCTAAATAGAACCAAATAGCTACATAAAGGTGTCTTACCCTTCTTTTTGCAATAGTCATGATCATATTCACCCCGAAAATAATCCAAGAAATAGCGATTAATATATCGATTGGCCATTCATGTTCAGCATATTCTTTTGAAGTATTGATTCCCATAAAGAACGTAATGAACGTAGCAACAATCATAAACTGCCAAGTCCAGAAATGAATCCAAGATAATGTATCACTATACATTCTTGTTTTTAATAATCTTTGTGTGGAGTAGTATACCCCAACATATACGATATTACATACAAATGCAAAGATTACGGTATTGGTGTGCAACATTCTGATTCTACCAAAACCAAATGCACCATGAGTGTTTATTAACCCTTGAATATTACCTGATGATAAACTTCTGATGGTTGTATCATCTGTACCGAATAAGAATTCAGGTAATTCAGGGTAGAAAAGCATTAATGCCGCCGTAAGCCCGAACGTAAATCCTATGAAACCAAAGATGATGGTCGCATAGAGGAACGCACGGACAATACTGTTGTCATAACTAAACTTTTGTGTTTCCATATCAACTATTCACTATTTTTCTCAATTTTTATTATTTTCTCCTATTTCTTTTTCGTCTTTATCTTTGTTGCCAGTTTCATCATTTTCTTTGATGGTTTCATCATCGAAAAGGATTCTGACAGCCGGAGATTCATCATCTTCAAACTGCCCTTTTTTGGCATACACTATAAATACGACCAGGAAGATCGCAGCCAAAGAAACACTGCAGACGATCATTAAATATAGAATATCCATTGGACAACAAAATTAACCTATTTTCGGGGTTCAAATTTAGTGAAAAATAATGACATTCATCACGAAATGCCGATTTCAGCTAATTTAAAATCAGTCTAAATAAGGGCTTTCAGGCCTGTTTTTTGAAATATTTCCGACCTAAAATCCAGGTTGAAAGTGTCGTAAAGGTAACCACCGTAATCGAGCTGATTGGCATGATGATAGCAGCGAAAAGCGGATGCATATGTCCTGTGACTGCGTAACTTAACCCGACAATATTGTATAAAAAACTAATTATGAATGTCATTTTCACAATTGTTATAGAGCCTTTGCAGACGTTCAGGTAGTTATCCAGGCTAACAACTTTTTCACCGTTCATAATAACATCGGAAGAAGGAGTAAAGCTGTTGGTGTCATCAGCAATAGCGATTCCTACGTTACTCTGCTTCAATGCCCCGGCATCATTAAGACCATCACCAAGCATTGCTACTTTCATATGCTGATCCTGAAGGTTTTTGATATAGTTCAATTTGTCTTCCGGGCTTTGATTAAAAGCCATTCCCTGGTAATTAGGAATAAGCTCTTTCAGCTGGCTTTCTTCGGAGGAATTGTCCCCGCTCAGAATGAATATTTTGTATGGAGTAAGCTTTTTAAACAGGTCTTTCAGCTTCGGACGGTATTCATTTTTAAAAATGAATTTACCCAAAAACTGGTTGTTTTTGCTAATGTATACGGCCGTTTCCAGGTTTTTAGGCTCCTGATTGTTGTAACGGGCGGAACCTATTTTGTAAATGTTCCCCCTGATATGGGCTTCGTATCCTTTTCCGGAGATTTCTTCAAACTTTTCAACAGGGAAGTAGTCATCATTTACCTCAATAAACTCGTATAGGGATTTTGAAAGAGGGTGGTTTGAATTTTTCAGTAAAGTCTTAATATTCAATAAATCAAATTCCTTAATCTCGGTACCTTCATACCTGATGTTTGATTTTTTTCTGTGCGTAATAGTCCCTGTCTTATCAAAAACAATAGTATCCAGTTTTGCAATTTTTTCTATTGTTAAAGTGTCCTTTACATAAAATTTATTTCGCCCTAAAATCCTCATAATATGCCCGAAAGTGAATGGTGCAGACAGGGCAAGAGCACATGGGCAGGCAATAATCAGAATAGCGGAAATAACCTGGAACATTTTTTCAAGATCGATAAATGCCCAGTAAATCCCTGAAATTAATGCGATACCTAAAATAATGAAGGTGAAGTATTTACTGATACTGTTGGTTAATGTATCGAGTCCTGTTTCATGCTTTTTAAAGGCTTCCTTATTCCAGAGCTGGGTAAGGTAACTCTGGTCAACATCTTTAATAACTTCCAGCTCTAAAGAAGAACCTATTTGTTTACCTCCGGCGAAAATTTTGTCTCCCGGCTGTTTGCTGATGCTTTCACTTTCTCCGGTGATAAAGCTATTGTCGATATTTCCTTGCCCATTGATCAGAATCGCATCTACCGGGATGATTTCCTGGTTTCTAACTAAAATCCTGTCTCCTACCTTTATCTCTGAAAGAAGGATGTTTTCCTGTTTTCCGTCAAAGTCTACCTTTGTTACAGCAATGGGGTAGAAGGATTTATAATCTCTGTCATAAGAAAGAGCGCTGTAGGTTCTTTTCTGGAAGAGTTTACCCATCAGCATAAAGAATAAAAGGCCACAAAGGGTATCGAAATATCCGGGGCCATAATCGGTTGCCACTTCATAAATACTCCTTCCGAAAAGGACAAAGATTCCCAATACGATAGGAACATCAATATTCACAATCTTGTTTTTTAAACCGTACCATGCAGATTTATAGTAATCTGAGGCGGAATAAAACACAACAGGACATGCCAGTAAAAACATCAGCACCCTGAAAAGGCCTTTATAATGTTCCATCCAGTAGTCTTCTCCGCCCACATATTCAGGAAAAGCAAGGAACATCCCGTTACCGAAAGCAAATCCTGCAATGGCAAACTTTACAAGAAGAGATTTGTCAAGATGATCCACATTTTTTTCAGCGGTTTCAAGGCTGATCACCGGTTTGTATCCTAAATTCGTTAGGAAATTAGCTAATTCGCTTAATTTTAAATCGTTATGATTGAAAGAAATCTGTAAGGTCTTTCTGGTGAAATTGACCTGGGAATATTTGATATGTTTGTTCAGTGTATGAAGGCTTTCCAAAAGCCAGATGCATGAAGAACAATGGATTACAGGGATTTTAAATGTGACAAGACTGGTGTTTCCTTCCGAGAAGTCTGTTATTTTCTCAAAAAATTTCGGGGGTATCCAGGTAGTCAAACTGCCCGGAGCTGTCATCACTTGGCCGGATTCCGGCTCCCTTATTCAGTTCGTAGAAATTGCTTAAATTATTTGTATTCAGAATCTCATAAACAGACTTACAGCCGTTGCAGCAGAAAGTCTTTTCATCAAACAAAATTCTTTCCTTTTCTATACCTTGACCACAATGAAAACAGTTCTCGCTCACCACCCTAAAATATTGAAGTACAAAATTATAACAATTTTTTTTTGTTTATCGAGTTAAAAAGTTCTATTTTTGTGATAAATATCATATAAAATGCCGCAGGAACAACAGATAGCAATTGAAGAGAGGTTCGCCAGAGTTTTTAATGATAAATCATTCAAGGAAAGACTTTCTAGCGCAGATTTTGAAAAATACATTAATGGCAAAAAGAAACTGAGTTTTCAGAAACATGATACCATCTTTGAGGACGGAGAAACTCCCAAAGGAGTATTTGTTCTGGAGAAAGGTGCTGCCAAACTTTCTAAATCCGGGGCGTTCGGGAAAGACCAGATTTTAAGATTTATCAAAGAAGGAGATATCATCGGCTATCGTTCCCTGCTTTGCGGGGAAAACTTCCAGGCAAAAGCCGAAGCGATGACAGACATTGAATGTGTATTCTTACCTGCAGATATTTTTATGTATCTGCTGGAAGTAGATCCGCAGCTGTCTTTCGTAATGCTTCAGAAAATTTCTTATGAACTTGGAGAATCCTCCAATACCATTACCTTCCTTGCACAGAAAACAGTAAGAGAAAGATTAGCGGAAATTTTATTGCTCCTGGAACAGAAATTAGGAGTAGATCCCGAAGGATTTATTAAAATCTCCTTAACAAGGGAAGAAATTGCCAACATTATCGGTACTGCTACAGAAAGTGCCATCCGTTTGATCTCCGAATTTAAACAGGATAACCTGATTGAAGTGGATGGAAGAAATATTAAAATTCTCAATCACGACAAACTCATGAAACTCGGTCACGTAGTTTTATAAAAATTATACAAAACTTAAGTCGGCTCAAGGCCGACTTTTTAACTTTTAAAAATAGATAAATTATGTCTGTTCACTCTGAAATTAAAAAAGTTACGACTGAAACCTTGCGTAAAATGAAATTCGACAAGGAAAAAATAACAATGCTTACCGCTTACGATTTTACCACGGCAAAGATGGTAGACGCAGGAGGAGTAGATGCTATTTTAATTGGTGATTCTGCAGCAAATGTAATGGCTGGTTTTGAAACTACATTGCCCATCACATTAGATCAGATGATCTATCATGCTCAAAGTGTGGTAAGAGGTACCGACAGAGCTTTGGTGGTAGCAGACCTGCCATTCGGAACTTATCAGAGCAACCCCGAAAAAGCTTTGGAATCTGCAGTAAGAATGATGAAAGAAGGAGGTGCCCATGCCGTAAAAATTGAAGGAGGAAAAGAGATTTCAAAATCTATTAAAAAGATTATCAATGCCGGAATTCCTGTAATGGGACATTTGGGATTAACTCCCCAGTCAATTTACAAATTCGGGACCTATAAAGTAAGGGCAAAAGAAGAAGCGGAAGCAGAAAAACTGGTTGCCGATGCGCAGCTTTTGGAAGAATTAGGGTGCTTTTCTATTGTTTTGGAGAAAATTCCGGCTGAACTGGCTAAGAAAGTAACGGAAAGCATTTCCATCCCAACCATCGGGATTGGTGCCGGATCTCACTGCGACGGACAGGTGCTTGTATATCATGATATGGTAGGGATGAATAAAGGCTTCAGTCCTAAATTCTTAAGAAGGTATCTTGACCTTTATACAGAAATTACAGGAGCTGTATCTCAATATGTGAAAGATGTAAAAAATGTGGAATTTCCAAATGAAAACGAAAGTTACTAATTAATGCAAAATCAACAACAATCTATTCAGGGAATATTATCTATTGCAGCATTGGTTTGTCTTGCTATAGGATGGTTTAATTTATTTTCTCCTGAAATCAATCATCTTCTTTCCAGAAAAGTCTTTTATGTACTAATTGGAGCAAGCTTTTTTATCCAGGCACCCCTGCTTATCAATAAAAATTTTGTTTATGCCATGTATGCTGCAGCAGCGATATGCGTGATAGGAGCATTTCTTCCTGAAAGTTCAGGATTATCCAGCCTGAAAACCATCGGGCTTCTTGCCGGGATTATCCTTTCATTAACGAACAGAAGAAGATAAACGGATAAAATGAAGGAACAAATTGTCTATGAAGACAACCATCTTCTGGTAGTCAACAAAAAAGTCGGTCAGCTTGTACAAGGTGATAAAACCGGCGATGAATCGCTATTAGAAACTGTAAAAAAATTATATAAAAATAAGAGATGCTAAGCCGGGAAATGTTTTTCTCGGCCTGGTTCATCGTATAGACCGTCCTACTTCGGGTCTGGTGATTTATGCTAAAACATCCAAAGCGCTTTCCCGGCTGACCCAGATGGTGAAAAACCGTGAGATTAAAAAGACGTATTGGGCTGTGGTAGCAAAAGAAATGATTCCGCAAAGTCAAAGGTTGGTTCATTACTTAAAGAAAAACGAAAAGAATAATAAAGCGATTGTTTTTCCCAAAGCTACAGAAGGGGCAAAAGAAGCAATTCTGACATACCATGTAATCAAAGCCCTGGATAATTACCTGCTTTTGGAAGTTGACCTTGAAACCGGAAGACATCACCAGATTCGTGCTCAGTTATCTAAAACAGGGGTTCCGATTAAAGGAGACTTAAAATATGGATCACCACGTTCCAATCCGGATGGAGGAATCAATCTTCATGCAAGAAAACTGGAATTTATTCATCCCGTTACTAAAGAAAAAATTGAAATCGTAGCTCCTGTACCACAAAATGATCCTGTATGGAGAGCATGTGAAGAATAAAAAAGAAAGTCTGTTCGGGATAAATATTGGGCTTAATCATGGCGTGAAGCTGGAAGCGGGGAGCTTGAAATAATAAAGGCCGCAAAGGACAATTTTTATCTTTTTTAAATTAAAAAAATAATTGTATCATTAGTCATTAGTAGTTAAACAGAAAGGATTTTCTAACTCCTTTTCTTCCAGTGTTTATACTAATTCCCCTAATCCGAAGCCATCTTGAATCTATAATAAAAATGTTTTCACCATTTTAAACTTTCTGCTTCCATCATCCCGCTTCCATCACTACAAAAAATTTTGTCCATTCTCAAAAAATAACTAACTTCGTCCCATACTTTAGGGGTGTCTGTGTTTACAGACTGAGACTTTACCCTTTGAACCTGATCTGGATCATACCAGCGTAGGGAAAAGTAGATGACTTTGCTGTACATTCTATTGTACAATCATAGCCATTCCTAAAGTGTATTTAAAATTATTAGGAATGGAACTTATCATCAACCACACCCGAAAAACATTTGATGTACTTCCCGAAAATCTGGAAGCATTACTGGCTATGGAATTACCTGGAAAGAAAAAAGGGATTGCTGTAGCGCTCAACAATCGTATTATTCCACTGGCCGCCTGGCCAGAAACATTTCTCAAAGACAAAGATTCAGTTTTAATTATCACTGCCACTCAGGGCGGTTAGTTTTCATATTTAAATACCCAAAATCATGGCTCACTCTATTACATGTTCACCATTTCCGAACTCAAAAAAGATTTATGTTGAAGGAAAAATATACCCTATCAATGTAGCAATGCGTGAAATACAACTTAGCCCGACTAAGCTTTCCAATGGTACTCTGGAGCATAATGCTCCCGTAACGGTATACGATACATCAGGTCCCTATACGGATGAAAATGCAAATATTGATATTCAGAAGGGACTTCCGAGAATAAGAGAACAATGGATTCTGGACAGGAATGACGTAGACATCCTGGATGGAATTACTTCAGAATACGGGAAAGCGCGTTTGGCAGATTCCCGACTTGATGAACTTCGCTTTTCTTACGATCATAAACCTAAAGTGGCCAAAGAGGGAAAAGAAATTACCCAATTGTATTATGCAAAGCAGGGAATCATCACTCCAGAAATGGAATATGTGGCGATCAGGGAAAACCAGCGTATAGAACAGCTTGAAACAGTTTCTGAACAGATGGCTTTCCAACATCCGGGAAACAGCTTCGGTGCTCATACTCCCAAAAATAAAATTACACCGGAGTTTGTGAGAGACGAAATTGCTGCAGGTCGGGCGATTATCCCCAATAATATCAATCACCCCGAAAGTGAGCCGATGATTATCGGACGGAATTTTTTGGTGAAAATCAATGCCAATATCGGGAACAGTGCTGTTTCATCCAGTATTGAAGAAGAAGTAGAAAAAGCAGTGTGGGCCTGCCGTTGGGGAGCAGATACCATAATGGACCTTTCTACAGGTAGAAATATCCATGAAACGAGAGAATGGATCATCAGGAACAGTCCGGTTCCTATCGGTACTGTCCCTATTTATCAGGCGCTTGAAAAAGTAAAGGGAGTACCCGAGGATTTAACATGGGAAATTTTCAAAGATACTTTGATTGAACAGGCAGAACAGGGAGTTTCTTATTTTACCATTCATGCAGGAGTTTTATTAAGATATATTCATCTTACAGCAAAAAGAGTAACCGGAATCGTATCCAGAGGAGGATCTATTATGGCGAAATGGTGTCTTTATCATCATAAGGAAAATTTCTTATATACTCATTTTGAGGAGATCTGCGAGATCATGAAGAAATATGATGTGGCTTTTTCTTTAGGAGATGGCCTGCGCCCGGGTTCTATTGCTGATGCCAATGATGCCGCTCAGTTTGCAGAACTGGAAACTTTGGGAGAGCTTACAAAAATAGCATGGAAACATAATGTACAGGTAATGATCGAAGGCCCGGGCCACGTTCCGATGCATATGATCAAAGAGAATATGGATAAGCAGCTTAAAGAGTGCCATGAAGCTCCGTTTTATACATTAGGCCCTTTGACAACAGATATTGCACCAGGGTATGACCATATTACTTCAGGAATCGGTGCGGCAATGATCGGATGGTTCGGGTGTGCGATGCTTTGCTATGTAACTCCAAAAGAACATTTAGGACTTCCGAACAAAGAAGATGTAAAAGTTGGGGTGGTAACTTATAAACTGGCCGCCCATGCCGCAGACTTGGCAAAAGGACATCCAGGAGCACAATATAGAGATAACGCATTAAGTAAAGCCAGATTTGAATTCAGATGGGAAGATCAGTTCAATCTTTCCCTGGATCCTGATACAGCCAGGTCTTATCATGATGAAACCCTCCCTGCTGACGGTGCTAAGATTGCCCATTTCTGTTCTATGTGCGGACCTAAATTCTGTTCTATGAAGATTACTCAGGAAATCCGTGAATCTGCTGAAAAGGGAATGCTGGATAAGTCTCAGGAATTTATTGAAAGAGGAAAAGAAATATACATATGATCCTGGTTATCACCCCTGAAAAAGCCGTTCGGAATGAAGCAGAAATGATTAACCGGATGTTTGATGAAGGATTAGATCTGCTGCATATCAGAAAACCTTTTTTTAACCGGAAAGAAGTGGCAGACCTGATTGACTGTATTAATCCATCCTTTTATTCCCAGCTGGTTCTGCATACCCATTATGACCTGGGAAAAGATTATCCTGTTTCAAGGTTGCATTTCAGGGAAGCAGACCGGCAGAAGGAAATGTATAAGCCATTTCTTGACGGAAATACTATTATTTCCACTTCGGTACATGACATCACTACCTATAATATGTTAAAAGGAGAATGGGCTTATGCTTTTATAAGTCCGTTCTTTTCGAGTATCTCTAAAAAAGGGTATGGAAAAGATTCAACAGTCATGCAGGAGGTCGGAATGCGAAAGAATCGGGATGTAAAGATGATTGCTTTAGGTGGAATTAATGCAGATACCATTCCATCTGTTTTGGAGAAGGGAGTAGACGGTGTGGCCTTATTAGGAGCCGTTTGGGAAAATGATCAGCCGTTAGAAGCATTTAAAAAATGCAAAAAGACTATTTTTTAATAATATTTCAGATGTAATCAATGGAAAAACTACAATACATTTCACAGGGAAATACTCTGCATGAACAGAAATTAAATATTACCAGGGCTCTGGATAATGGGATAAAATGGATTCAGGTTCGTTGGAAAAATGCTCCCGGAAATGAATTAATAAAGCTGTGTGAGATTTCCAGAACAGCATGTGCGGACTATAAGGCTGTTTGTATCATTAATGATCATGTACAGTTAGCACATGAAGTAGATGCAGATGGAGTTCATCTTGGATTAAACGATAGTTCTGTAGAAGAGGCAAGATTGATATTAGGGGATCACAAAATAATTGGTGGAACAGCGAATACGATTCCGGATGTACTGCAAAGAATACAAGAGGGCTGTGACTATATAGGATTAGGACCGTTAAGATTTACTCCTACCAAAGAGCAGCTGAGCCCCGTCCTTGGTTTTGAAGGATATCAGAAAATGATTGAAACTCTACGTGACCAATCAATAGAAGCTCCGAAAATATTTGCCATTGGTGGTGTTACGCTTGAGGATATTCAGCCTTTACAACAATCAGGTATTTATGGAGTCTCCGTTTCAGCACAGATCACAAAACAACCATCCATCATTAATGAATTTAAAAAAGCAATGATATGAACAATCAGAAATTAATAATAGCAGACAGGACTTTTGAATCCAGATTGTTCCTGGGAACGGGAAAATTCGGAAGTATCAGGGATATGGCAGCATCAGTAGTTGCTTCAGAAACGGATATGGTAACGATGGCATTGAAAAGAATTGATTCCGGATTTGCAGAAGATAACTTACTCGATTCATTAAGAGAAACACATGTCCATCTGTTACCGAATACATCAGGGGCAAGAACGGCTAAAGAAGCGGTATTGGCTGCACAATTAGCCAGGGAAGCGCTGGAAACAAACTGGGTAAAACTGGAAATTCATCCGGATCCGAAATATTTGTTGCCTGATCCGATCGAAACATTATATGCTACTGAAGAACTTGCGAAACTGGGATTCGTTGTAATGCCATACATTCATGCAGATCCTGTTCTTTGTAAACGGCTTGAAGATGCCGGAACAGCTGTGGTAATGCCTCTGGGAGCCCCCATAGGAACCAACAAAGGGTTAAAAACTCTGGATTTTTTAGAAATTATCATTAGCCAGAGCAATGTTCCGGTGGTGGTAGATGCAGGCATAGGTGCTCCTTCAGATGCCGCAAAGGCTATGGAAATGGGAGCAGATGCCGTACTAGTCAATACCGCTATTGCGGTAGCGGGAAATCCGGTGAATATGGCTTTGGCTTTTAAAGAAGGAGTCATTGCAGGAAGAAGGGCTTTTGAATCAGAATTGGGAGCTGTTACCAGCCATGCCCAAGCTTCAAGTCCTTTAACATCATTTTTATTTGAATAAAATCAGGTTCATGAAAAGCTTTAAAGAGGTTTTTGAACAGTATCAATGGGATGAAGTAAAAGCCAGACTTGAAAAAGTGTCCCTGTCGGATGTCAGAAATAGTCTCCAGAAAAAAAACAAAACTATTGATGATTTCCTGGTCCTGCTTTCACGGGCTGCATCAGGGGAACTGGAGCTAATGGCCAGAATGACGCAAACGCTTACACAGAAACGTTTCGGAAAAACCATTCAGCTGTACGCCCCTTTATACCTTAGCAATGAATGCCAGAATATCTGTACCTACTGCGGTTTTAGTTTAGATAATCATTTAAAAAGAAAAACCCTCTCTGATACCGAGCTGATGGTGGAAGCCTCTGTCCTGAAATCGATGGGAGTGAATCATATATTGCTGGTAAGCGGAGAGGCTAATAAAATAGTGGGGGTTCCCTATTTCCAGAATGCTGTCCGGTTGCTGAGGCCTCATTTTGCCCATATTTCTATTGAAGTACAGCCATTGGAAGAAGATGAATACAGGTTGCTCCACGAGGAAGGGGTTCATTCCGTGCTGGTCTATCAGGAAACATATCATCAGGAGGTTTACAAAGAATACCATCCGAAAGGCAAAAAATCGAATTTTCATTATAGGTTGGACACACCGGACAGAATTGGAAGAGCAGGCGTTCATAAAATAGGTTCAGGTGTTCTTTTAGGATTGGAAGACTGGCGTGTAGACAGCTTCTTTAATGCCCTTCATATAGACTATCTTCAGAAACAATACTGGAAAAGCAGGTTTTCGGTTTCATTTCCAAGGCTCAGACCTGCGGAAGGGATTATTGAACCCAATTTTATTATGGAAGATAAAGATTTGCTGCAATTAATCTGTGCTTACAGAATTTGGAATGAAGATCTGGAAATTTCAATTTCTACAAGAGAAAGTGAAGTATTCCGGGATCATGTTGTAAGATTAGGAGCAACAACCATGAGTGCGGGTTCCAAAACCAATCCCGGCGGATATTCTGTAGATAAAGAATCTTTGGAGCAATTTGAAACAAGCGATGAGCGGAGTATGGATGAGATCAGAAGTATGATTAAAAAAGCAGGCTATGACCCGGTAATGAAAGATTGGGAGTCAGTGTATAGCGGGTTTTAAATTTTAATCTTAAAGAGATTAATGCCATTGTTATTGGCCTATAATATACCATGAAAAAAGAGGATATTTTTGAAAGATACAGCCGTCAGATATTTATTGAAGAAATAGGAATGGAAGGACAGAAAAAAATACTGTCTGCCAAAGTGCTTGTTGTAGGTGCCGGAGGTCTGGGAAGTCCGGTGGTTCAATATCTGGCAGCCGCCGGAATAGGAACTTTGGCCGTGGCAGATTTTGACCATGTGGAAATTCATAACTTAAACCGTCAGATTATTCATAATGAAAATAGTGTCGGAACTTTAAAAATAAAGAGCGCCGGGCTTTTTGTCCAAAACCTGAATCATCAGGTAAACTATATCGGAATTGAAGAGAAGATTGATCCGGATAATGTGGAGGAGATTCTGCGGCCTTATGATGTAATTGTTGACGGTTCTGATAACTTTTCAACCAGATATTTAGTAAATGATACGTGTGTTAAATTGGAAAAGACTTTAATCTACGGAAGCATTTCAGGATTCTCGGGTCAGATTGCCATCTTCAATCATAAAGGTAGTAAAAATTTAAGAGACATATTCCCCGAACCTCCTTTTGATGAAGACCTACCGGATTGTGACAGTCTTGGTGTTTTGGGAGCTTTACCGGGAATAATTGGCAGTATGATGGCGCTTCAGACCTTAAAGGTTATTGCAGGCCTTCCGGTGAAACCTAATCAGATTACCCTTATGGATACTCTGGATTGGAGATTCCAGACGCTGGATTTTTAATAGAAATGATTATTAATACAACGGGCTTTAGCCCGTTTCCTCCTTATAAAAATATTCCATTGGCTTTAGCCAAAAAATGTTTTCAATTTTTCAGAATAAAAGAAGGCAGTAAAAAATTATTACTGCCTTGTATTTTACATTATTGTCCTTGTTGCATTACTCCTCCGTTATCCTCTTTCTTTGTCTGGTTTAAGATATTTGGATCTTCCTTAGCCAGTTTATTCTTGGTAGGAATTTTATAATTGATGGAAATTCCGAAGTTTCTTGAATCATATTTGGACCTTAGCATCACACTTTCTCCTGAAGGGGGATTAGAACGTACCTGCATGACCTGTCCGTTGAAAATATCATTAGCAAAAACAGATACTGTAAGGCGGTTGTTCATAAATTTCTTCGTCAATGTAATGTCTAAATTATTATTGAACGGTTTTTCTGCTGTAAAATAAAAGTAGCCTGCTTTAGGAGTAAGATAACTGTAATTAGCTGTCAGCTTGATATCTTTTGGAAGAAGCAATTGAGTCATGATATTGAAAATCCAGAACCCTTTATTGTTGAGGTTATCAATTTCGTGTTTCTGATATCCTGCATAGATGTACATAAAATTCATCTTATCAGGATTGAAGTTTGACTTCATAATTTCACTTATAGATTTGGTGAAAATCAAAAACGGAACAGGTAATCCAACATTGAAATTATGAATTCGCATATTGGAAATGTTAATCTGCTCGTTGTAAAGATTCTTACCATCTCTTCTGATGAGCTGCGCGACCTGGTTATTGGCAGAACTTACACTATAACCGATAAATGCATAATCAAAAGCGGAAACTTTCAGCTCGTAATTATCAAAAATAGTGGGCTGAAGATTCGGGTTACCACTGATCTGGGTGTTAGGACCTGCAAAAGTAGTATTATTCGGGTTTAAGGCTGAAATGCTTGGTAAGCTGATCTTCCTGTTATAGTTGGCGGCAACATATACCTGGTTCATCAGGTTATACTGTACACTTGCATTGGGAAATAATTTGAATTTATTAAAAGGGATAAGATCTTTTTGTACAACAGTACCTAAACTATCCTTTCTGGTAATACCATAAATATCATAGTTTTCTGCTCTGGCTCCTAAAGTAAAATCAAATTTCTTCAATTTTGCCTGGAATTCCAGATAGGTGGAAGCCGTCTGTCTGTGGTATTCCAGGTTGGTAAGTCCCTTGCTTTCCGTATCATAATCCTGCCTTTCATATAAACCTCCGGCACTTACTTTACCTCCATCGAGCAGTTTTATCGGCTGTGAATAGTCTACTTTAAAGTTAGCCACCCTCATATCCGATTCATTGCTCAGAAGTCCATTTATCCCGGGTTGGAAAAATACATCCCCACCATCTGTATAATATCCTGAACGATAGAAGTTATCCTGGGAAAACCTGCTGTTGGATTTTGTATAGCCCAGTTGAAAATCCAGTTTTTGAGATTTGTCTGCAAATCGCTTCTGATAGGTTACCACAGCTTCCTGTCTGAGCGAATTGGTACGGGCAGCATCAAAAGATTCAAATTGAGCTTCCCTGTACGTTTTTGGAGGAGCTACAAGAATATCTGCTATCCCATTACTTGAAGTATAGTTGTCATTATTATTGTGATAAATATCGTAGTTCAATAGTAATCTGTCCTGGCCAAGTTCAAAAGTGATCCCTGATTTTGCAAAATAACCTCTTCCGTAACGATCCGTATTGCTTTCCAACAGATTATCCTGCTGGGTATTCATCATGTTTTCACGATAATTCTGTCCCACATTCAGCTGCCATCCAAAATATTTATTCCTGGCATTCAAATTAATGGAATTGGTTGTTCTGCTTCTGTACTTATCATAGTTGCTAAACGAATAATTCCCGGAATAAGTAGCCGTTAAATATTTATTGGCGTTTTTTATTTGTAATGATATTCATAATGGCTCCTCCGGATGTTGCAGGAAATTCTGCTCCCGGCTGGGTAATCACTTCAATCCTTTCTACGGAGTTGGCAGGCATTCCTTCAAGAAAAGAATTCAGCTCATTGGAAGTGATATTTAAAGGTCTTCCGTTGAGATAAACATCCAGCATCTTTCCCTGATACATCATCCCGGCAATATCTGTAGCGACAAGCCCGGGAAGCTTTTTGATCCCTTCCAGAACATTGCCGTTATTAAGTTGAGGCTGTTCAGAGAAATCAAAAATAGTACGATCTGCTTTTTGTTCAACGGCTTTTTTAGTTTTGGTGATGACTACACCTTCAATTTGTTTCTCTTTAGACGTATTGTCCTCTTTTTTCTGTGAAAAAGCAAATACAGAACTCAAGAGTGACAAAGCGAATATAGTTTTTTTCATAATGTTTTTACTGATATCCGGTTAGACGCCAAAAAAGAAACTTTGTTACAAAAAAAGGTGTAATTTATTCTTTCATTGATGGAAATTCTATAAAATCAGGTTTTCGCTAAAGTCTTGGAATGATTATGAAAGTAAAGTGGACTAAAGCCCACTCCTATTGAATTTAAAAAAGACGACTTCAATTGAAGCCGCCTTTTATATTAATCGATCTAACAATTAATCTTATTTTTCCTGTTGTTTAATCAAGTTCAGTGCAGAACCTGCTTTGAACCAGTCAATTTGCTGATCATTATAAGTATGGTTGGCCATGATGATATCTCTGGTCCCGTCTGTATGAATGAATTCTAAAGTCAGTTGTTTTCCAGGAGCAAACTGGTCAAGATCAAGGAAGTTCACTATGTCATCTTCCTGAATTTTGTCATAATCGGCCTCATTTGCAAAGGTGATTCCCAACATCCCTTGCTTTTTAAGGTTGGTTTCATGGATTCTTGCAAATGATTTTACCAATACAGCTTTTACACCAAGATGTCTTGGTTCCATAGCAGCATGTTCTCTTGAAGAACCTTCACCATAATTTTGGTCTCCCACAACGATAGTAGGAATACCTGCGGCTTTATAAGCTCTTTGTACAGCAGGAACTTCACCGTATTCACCGGTTAATTCATTTTTAACTTTATTGGTTTCCATGTTGTAGGCATTTACTGCCCCGATCAACATGTTATTTGAAATATTATCTAAATGACCTCTGTATTTCAACCATGGCCCTGCCATAGAAATATGGTCGGTAGTACATTTTCCGAAAGCTTTAATCAATACTCTGGCTCCTGTAATGTTTTTGCCATCCCAGGCCGGGAATTCTTCTAATAACTGAAGTCTGTCTGAAGTAGGGCTTACGTTCACAACAACATTGGAACCGTCCTCAGATGGAGCCTGATATCCGTTATCATCTACAGCAAATCCTTTTGCAGGAAGCTCGAACCCTTTAGGCTCGTCAAGTTTTACCTGTTCACCAGCTTCGTTGGTTAATGTATCTGTGATCGGGTTGAAATCTAATCTGCCGGAGATTGCCACAGCAGCTACCATTTCAGGAGATGCCACGAATGCATGGGTATTCGGGTTACCATCTGCTCTTTTGGCAAAGTTTCTGTTGAAGGAGTGGATAATAGAGTTTTTCTCTCCTTTTTCTGCACCCTCTCTGTCCCATTGTCCGATACATGGTCCACAAGCATTGGTAAAGATTCTTGCGTTTTCAAATTTTCTGAAAGAATTCAGGAAACCGTCTCTTTCTGCAGTGAATTTCACCTGCTCAGAACCCGGGTTGATTCCTAAAATTGCTTTAGGTTTTACACCTTTTGATACCGCATCTTCTACAATAGAAGCAGCTCTTGATAAATCCTCATAAGAAGAGTTGGTACAAGAACCGATAAGGGCCCATTCCACTTCTAACGGCCATCCGTTAGCTTCAGCTTTAGCCCTGAACTCAGCAACCGGTGTTGCCAGGTCCGGAGTAAAAGGTCCGTTTAAGTGCGGAGTCAGTTCAGAAAGATTAATCTCAATTAATTGATCAAAATATTGTTCAGGGTTGGCATATACTTCAGGGTCACCTGTTAAATGTTCAGCAATTTTATCAGCAGCATCTACCACATCCTGTCTTCCCGTTGCAGATAAATACCTTCTCATAGAATTATCATATCCGAAAGTAGAGGTGGTAGCCCCGATCTCAGCACCCATA
Organism: Chryseobacterium sp. P1-3; assembly: GCF_000738495.1. Classification (NCBI taxonomy): domain Bacteria; kingdom Pseudomonadati; phylum Bacteroidota; class Flavobacteriia; order Flavobacteriales; family Weeksellaceae; genus Chryseobacterium; species Chryseobacterium sp. P1-3. The sequence continues at coordinate 94,783 of NZ_JPEQ01000003.1, read as the reverse complement.
TTACAAATGGTACCTTTACCGGTTGCAGAAAGAGATTCTGCCCCTTCCCCGAAATATTCTACGATGCATCCTGTACCGCCTTTTACCGTAAGGATTCCTGCTACTTTTAAAATAACATCTTTAGCAGAAGTCCATCCGTTCATTTTACCGGTTAATTTAACCCCGATAAGCTTAGGCATTTTGAGCTCCCAGGGCATTCCTGCCATTACATCTACTGCATCAGCACCTCCTACACCAATAGCCACCATTCCCAGCCCGCCGGCATTTACGGTGTGAGAGTCAGTACCGATCATCATTCCACCCGGGAAAGCATAATTTTCCAATACAACCTGATGGATGATACCCGCTCCCGGCTTCCAGAATCCGATTCCGTATTTATCACATACAGAACTCAGGAAGTTGAAAACCTCAGAATTTTTGTTGATACCTTCCTGTAAATCTTTATCAGCACCTACTTTTGCCTGGATCAGGTGATCAGCATGAGCGGTAGAAGGAACAGCTACTTTAGCTTTTCCTGCCTGCATAAATTGCAAAAGAGCCATTTGTGCTGTTGCATCCTGCATGGCAACCCTGTCCGGTGCAAAATCTACGTAAGAGTTTCCTCTTTCATGTGCTTGTGTAGCATTTCCTTCCCAAAGGTGGGTGTAAAGGATTTTTTCTGAAAGGGTAAGAGGTTTTCCCACGATTTGTCTTGCCGCAGCAATTCTTTCAGGGTAGCGCTCATACACTTTTTTGATCATATCAATATCAAAAGTCATATCTCTTAGAATTAATGTTTATACATTTATGTTTATCGCAGTTGAATATTAGTGGCCTACCTGCACAAGCTCTTTAATAGGAGGTGCAAATTTTGTTAGGTCAATCCCTTCAACGGCTGCTTTATATTCATCAATATTAGGAATACGCCCGATAATAGCTGATAAAACAACTACCGGCGTTGAAGCTAATAAAGACTCTCCTTTTTTACGTTCGGAATCTTCAACAACTCTGCCCTGGAAAAGGCGGGTTGAAGTTGCCAATACCGTATCTCCCTTGGCTGCTTTTTCCTGGTTACCCATACAAAGGTTGCATCCGGGACGCTCAAGATACATTACATTTTTGTATTCTGTGCGGGCTTCACCTTTAGGAGCATTGTCATCAAATTCAAAACCGGAATATTTTTCTAGCAATTCCCAATCTCCTTCAGCCTTTAGTTCATCGATGATGTTGTAGGTTGGGGCAGCTACTACAAGCGGAGCACTGAATTCTACTTTTCCTTGTTGTTTTTCAAGGTTTCTAAGCATTTGGGAAACAATCTTAAGGTCTCCTTTGTGAACCATACATGATCCTACAAACCCAAGATCTACTTTTTTCTCACCACCATAGTAAGAAAGATCCCTGATGGTATCGTGGGTATATCTTTTGGAAACATCTTCGTTGTTTACATCCGGGTCGGCAATCATAGGTTCTACGATAGCGTCAAGGTCTACTACTACTTCAGCATAATATTTGGCGTTAGCATCCGGAGTAAGAGCCGGTTTTTCGCCAGATCTGATTTCAGCAATTCTCTTATCGGCTTTTTCAATAAGCCCTTTAAGAACCTGGTTTTTGTTGTCCATACCCTTGTCGATCATAATCTGGATTCTGCTTTTTGCGATTTCCAATGATTCGATCAAGGTGTTGTCTTCGGAAATGTTGATAGAAGCTTTTGCCTTCATTTCCGCTGTCCAGTCTGTAAAGGTAAATGCCTGATCAGCAGGAAGTGTTCCGATATGAACCTCAATGATCCTTCCCTGGAATACATTTTCTCCTCCAAATTGTTTCAGCATCTGGGCCTGGGTGGCATGAACTACATCACGGAAATCCATGTGTGGCTTCATCTCCCCTTTGAAGGTTACTTTTACAGATTCAGGAATTGGCATAGAAGCCTCTCCTGTAGCTAATGCAAGGGCTACTGTCCCGGAGTCAGCTCCGAAAGCTACTCCTTTAGACATTCTTGTATGGGAGTCACCGCCAATGATGATCGCCCATTCGTCTACCGTGATATCGTTAAGAACTTTGTGAATAACATCCGTCATGGAATGATATTCTCCTTTCGGGTCACGCGCTGTGATCAGACCGAAATCGTTCATGAATTTCATAAGCTTAGGAATATTAGCCTGAGCTTTTTTATCCCAGACAGAAGCCGTGTGACATCCTGACTGGTAAGCACCGTCAACAGTTGGAGAAATTACTGTAGCTGCCATTGATTCAAGTTCTTGAGCCGTCATAAGACCTGTAGTGTCCTGTGAACCTACGATATTGACTTTTACACGGACGTCAGAACCGGCATGTAATACTTTTCCTGGTGTTATACCAACAGCATTCCTGTTAAAGATTTTTTCTACAGCTGTAAGACCTTGCCCTTCGTGGGAAATTTCTTTTGACGGAGCAAAAACAGCCGGAGCCTCAATGCCCAGAACCTGAGCAGCAAAGGTTTGGAGTTTTTTACCAAATACGATGGCGTAAGATCCGCCGGCTCTGATGAATTCCATCTTTTGAGGAGTAAAAGATTTCGTAAGGTCGATTAATTCTTTATCCCCGTTATATAATTTCTTCTTTTTAGTATTGATCGTTAAAACAGTTCCTGTAGCTACAGAATAAACCTGTTCAAGAACCGGATCCCCGTTTTCATTAAGAACCGGGTTTCCGTTTTCATCTACTTTCTTTACCCAGTTTTTAAGATCAATACCGATACCTCCGGTAACATCAACTGTTGTAAGGAAAATCGGCGAAATACCGTTGGTACCTCCTACGATCGGAGCAATATTAACGAATGGTACATATGGGCTGGCTTGTTTACCGGTCCATAAAGCTACATTGTTTACTCCTGACATTCTGGATGAACCTACACCCATCGTACCTTTTTCAGCAATAAGCATAACGCTTGCATCAGGATGTTGTGCCTGTAAAGCTTTGATTTCTTCCTGTGCCTGAGGCGTAATCATACATTTACCGTGAAGCTCACGGTCAGATCTTGAGTGAGCCTGATTGCCGGGAGAAAGTAAATCTGTGGAGATGTCTCCTTCACCTGCGATATATGTTACGACTTTAATCTCTTCAGCTACTTCAGGAAGTTTCGTGAAAAACTCAGCCTTTGCATAACTTTCAAGGATCTCTTTTGCGATTTCGTTACCACTGTTGAAAGCTTCTTTCAAACGGTTGGTATCTGCTTCATAAAGGAATACCTGTGTCTTAAGAACTTTTGCCGCTTCCTGAGCAATGGCAGGATCGTTACCCAAAGCAAGATCCAACAATACTTCGATGGAAGGCCCCCCTTTCATATGGGATAATAATTCGAAGGCAAAAGCAGGAGATATTTCTTCTACTACGGATTCACCCAGAATGATCTCTTTTAAAAATTTAGCTTTTACACCTGCTGCACTTGTTGTTCCCGGCAGCGTGTTATAAATGAAGAATTTAAGAGAATCTGATCGGTCTGCATTTCCTGAATCTTTAATCTGCGCGATGATTTCGCTTAGCAATTCAGCACCATCAATTGGCTTTGGATGAAGCCCCTGGTTTTTTCTTTCTTCAATCTCTTTGATGTAATCCTTATAAATATTCATAATAGAAGTCTTTCTCTCTTAAAGGTAGATCTATAAAGCAGTTGTTGTTTTTTAATTTACTCTTTACCGGCTGTACAAATGGGCAACTGCCGGCGCTTATTCCCACATCCTGTAATGTGATAATAAACCGGGGTAAAGGCTGTATAATCTACACTTTTTTAAAAGTTTTAAATTTATTAAACAATTCGAAATGTTCCCCAAAATTACGAAATTTTACTATTTTATAAGAGTGAAATTATTTAGATTCTTTATAAATATGTATTTGATAATTTCTATTTTTGGCCGTAATTTTGCAGGCAAATGATGAATATGAAAAATATCCTGAAAGTTTTATGCGTTTTTATTCCGGTTTTCGTTTTCTCACAGACCAGATCTGTGAAAAAAATAACGGTTAAAAATACAACCAAAACTACAGTGAAAAAAGGGACCGTGGCTCCTAAGGCAAACCCTGATCTGGTAATAATCAACAAAGATCTTCCGGTGCTGATTCCAAAGAAAAAAGATGGGAAATTCGGGTATGTGAATCAAAGAGGAAAATTCATTATTCAACCGGAATATCATATTGCCGTATTTTTTTATGAAGATTGTAATCTCCTGAATTCTCCGAATGAAAAAATAAGAAAATTCGGGACGAAAGAATATGCAACGGTGGAAAAAGATATGATTTCATACCGGATTGATCATGCCGGAAAAAGAGTATATCAGTTCAAAGACTCTGATTTAGGGAAATGCAAGTTTGAAGAATACAAACAGCAACCGTTCCAGGCTTATATTTTGAATGGTTTTTACGGGATTATCGAAAAATCAAAATTTGTGAATGCTGCAGATTACAGGCAATATCAGATCTATCCTCAATATCAGTACTTATACATTATGGAGGGAGACGATGTCACAGATCCCATGATTGTAGCTTCCAACAATGATAAATTCGGAGTGATTGATGTGAATAACAAGATTATCATTCCTTTTGAATATTCCAATATTAAAAGAAATTTCAGCTGGAAATTAGGTAAAATGTTTGAAGTCACAAAAGACGGAACAAACTACTACTATATTGACGCGAACAATAAAACCTATTAATGGTAAATATGAGTTCTGATCAATAACTCATATTTTAATATCAGGTTTTTGTCTTATTGGCGACCGAATTCAGCCCCGATATCTCACTTATTTTTTGTAATTTTGCGGCTGAAATAAAGGGGTGCTTTAACAGGCTGAGATTATACCCAATGAACCTGGAACGGGTAATGCTGTTTAGGGACATATTTAAAAATAACTGATAGATCGCGATAAAAGATCAGTGCATCAATTATCATTCATCATGTATCAATTATATTCATAATCACCCCTTTTATTCATTAAATTTTAAAATTTATAGAATGAAAGGTTTATTTTTTTTAGGACTTAGTGTAGGTTCTGTAGCTTTTATCCAGGCTCAAAATAAAGATTCGTTAAGCATCAGGGAAATTGAAGCGGTCAATTTTACCAAAAGGCTTCCGGTGGCTAAAGAAGTCATCAATGTTCAGAAAGATTTAGACAGTAGAAATCTTGGGCAGGATCTTCCTGTTTTATTAAAAAATCAGACATCAGTTATTTCTACTTCAGACGCTGGAAATGGGGTGGGATATACAGGATTCAGAATTCGTGGAGTAGCCGGAAGGGGCATCAATGTAATGATGAATGGTGTTCCCTACAATGATTCTGAGAGCCAGGGAACATTTTTTGTCAATGTTCCGGACCTTACCAGCTCGGCATCACAAATTGTGATTCAGCGAGGGGTAGGGACTTCCAACAACGGAGTTTCTGCTTTTGGAGCAAGTATCAATGTGATTTCTAAAGAGCCCGAAGAGAAAATGTATTTCAAAACTGATGACAGCTATGGGTCTTTCAATACCTACAAATACTCTGCTGAGATGGGAAGCGGTAAGTTCTGGAAAAACAGGCTTTCAGTAATGGGACGGTATACCCATATTCAATCGGACGGATATATTGACAGGGCCTCCTCAAGACTGAACTCTTATAATTTCACTGCCTTATTTGAAGAAAAGAGAACGAAAATCCGGTTTATGGCTTTTGGAGGTAAGGAAAAGACTTATCAGGCCTGGAATGGAATTGACCGGAAAACATGGGAGACAGATCCGAAGTTTAATTATTCAGGAGCAATTTATGATGCAGACTGGAAGAATATTATAGGATTTTACAATAATGAAACGGATAATTACAGGCAAAACCATTATCAGTTGCTTTGGGAACAAGGTTTCAACGATAAATGGAGCCTGGAAACTACTCTGCATTACACCAAAGGGAAAGGATATTACGAAAATTATAAACAGGATGATCCCTTTGCCAGGTATAATTTACCCGATATAAATGTCAATGGGCAGATGACCAAATCATCTGATTTTATCAGGAAAAAATGGCTGAATAACGATTTTTACGGAATTGTTTCCACTCTTTATGGTAAACTTGAATCCGTTGACCTTAATTTTGGTGTGGTTGCCAATCAATACTATGGAAGGCATTTCGGAAATGTTACCGGCGTGTTTTTTCCACAAATTGATGAGCATGAATATTACAGAAACCGCTCTGTAAAAAATGAATTGGCTGCTTTTGCAAAAGCTTTATGGAGAGTAGGCGACCGTTTTGAATTGTTTGGGGATCTTCAGGTCAGAAATATAGACTATGATACAAAGATCCTTACCGAAGGCGATGGGGAAGGAGGGAACCTTGATAAAAACTGGCTGTTTTTCAACCCGAAAGCAGGAATTAACTATAAAATAGAAAGTGGGAAAATTTTCCTTTCTTATGCCCATGCACAGAGGGAGCCAAACAGGGATGACCTCATGAGTGATAATAATGTAAAAGCGGAAAAACTCCATGACTTTGAAGCGGGTATTGAAAAGCAGTTCGGAATATTGTCCGTAACAGCGAATGTATACTATATGTATTACGTTAATCAGCTGGTTTTAAATGGTGAGCTTAATAACGTGGGAGCGTTCATCCGGACAAATTCCGGTAAAAGCTACAGAAGAGGAGTTGAAATTGGGGCATTGGCAAAACTTTCAAAACAATGGGAATTGACCGGGAACCTGAGTGTAAGCCAGAACAGGAACCTGGATTTTAATATCAATAACAAGAAGGAGATTAAAAATCTTGGAAATACCCAGATTTCATTTTCTCCGGATGTGATTGCCAACCTGGGAGTAAGATTCAGTCCTTCGGAGAGCTTCCAGTTTGCCCTGATGAATCAATACGTAGGTAAGCAGTATCTGGACAATACCGAAGATAAAAACCTTCAGCTTAAAGATTATTTTCTCACCGATTTTAATGCCCAGTACCAATTTAAAATAGCCAATAATGATATTGCACTGAAGTTGCTGGTGAATAACCTGTTCAATAAAAAGTATGTCAATAATGGAGCGGTTTATGACGGAGCGCCTTACTATTTTTCACAAGCAGGAACTAACTTTATGTTTGGAATCAGCTGGAAGATCCAATAATTGGCAACGGTAAAATGCAGAAGATACAAAAAGCTGGTTTACAAACCTGCACTTGTCGCTAAGCTTAAAAGAAGTTTAAACAAATGGATTCCTGTTTTTATTCGGAATCATCAAAAGACTGTTCCGGCAGTCTTTTTTTATAAAGGTTAAATATCTTAAAAGTCATGAAAAAGTTATAAATTTGCCACCAAATGAATATTTCAGCATACATTTTAGAATACTTGAAACAATTTGGAACTGCCACAGTTCCAGGTTTTGGTGTGTTTTCCCTGAAAAATTCCAAGGCAATTATTAACTCTGAAAACGGAAGTATTCTGCCTCCCGCAAGTGAGATCGATTTTACAATTGATTATGAAGTGAAATCAGAAGAACTAACGGCCTTCATTGCAGGTCAAAAGCAAATGTCTTTAGAAGCTTCCCGAAGTGATCTGAAAATTCAGACTGATTTCTGGAAGAAAAAACTGCAGGCAGAACAGGTTTTGGAAATTCAGAATCTTGGAACCATTTTCATGGAGGAAGGGCATTCCCATTTTAAAGGAAAAAGAGTAGAATCGGGCCGTCCTGATTTTTACGGGCTGGAAGAGATCCGGTTTTCGGATATCAATAACGGGGAAAAAGTAAATACTTCGGAAAACCGTGAAAAAGATTATAAGCTCAATAAATCGATTCTGTGGATATTCCTTTTAATAATTCCTGTTTTAGGAATTCTGTACTTTGTTTTTACTCAGAAAGAAACCCTTTTTGGAAAGAAATCCTTTAATGCTGTGCAAACTTCTACTCACAGAATTGAAAAGGATACCATCAAAGTAATGGTGCATGAAACCCCTGTTTCAGATTCTCTGAAAAAAGATTCATTAGTAAAACCGGCTGTACAACAAAAGAAAACAGGTCCGGCTGTCCCAAACAACACTAAGAATAAATGGCAAAAGTAAAAAAAGCGTCAGAATCACTGACTATCATGACCAATATCGTTCTTCCGAACGAAACGAATTCTTTAAGAAACCTTTTTGGCGGTGAATTATTAGCAAAAATGGATCGTTGTGCGTCTATTTCTGCGGCAAGGCACTGTGAAAGAAGGGTGGTAACCGCGTCTGTAAATCACGTTTCTTTTAATCATCCGATTCCGGAAGGAGGAGTTGTCGTTTTGGAATCTAAAGTTTCCAGAGCATTTTCCACCTCTATGGAAGTATATGTGGATGTTTGGTCAGACGATCCGATCAATCAGAAGAAAATTCATACGAATTCCGGAATCTATACGTTCGTTGCGGTAGATGAATTCAACCGTCCGATTCCTATTCCTGAAATGATTCCCGAAACTGAAGAAGAAAAAGAACGCTATGCAGCAGCATTCCGTAGAAAAGAACTCTCATTAATTCTTTCCGGAAGGATGAAGCCGCTGGAATCTGTAGAGCTTAAGAAGCTTTTTCAGGAACCACAGGAGTCTAAGAAAGACAAAAAGTAAAAAATTATTGTATAAGAATAAATGCTTTTAACTTTGCTGAGTGTTAATACCTCCGCGAGCTTAAAAGCATTTTGTTTTATAAATCTGTGTGAGAATCGTGTTGCAATAATCACAATTATTCAATTTCAAAATTTAAACAGAAATGAAAATCCTTCTTTTAGATAAAAACCATCCCCTTATTACCGAACAGCTTTTAGCAAAAAACTTTATTTTGGAGGAAGATTTCACGTCTTCTTACGATGAGGTTTGTCATAAGATTCAAAATTATGATGGCGTTATCATCAGAAGCAGAATCCCTTTAGATAAAAACTTTCTCGAAAAGGGAAGAAACCTGAAATTTATTGCCAGAGTAGGGGCCGGAATGGAGAATATTGATATTCCTGTAGCTGAAAAGCTGGGCATTCAACTGATTAATTCTCCTGAAGGAAATAGAGATTCTGTGGCAGAACATGTATTGGGAATGCTGCTGGTGATCATGAACAGGCTTTTTATTGCTTCCCAGGAAGTAAAGAACGGTATCTGGAAACGGGAGGAAAACAGGGGAGATGAATTACTGGGAAAAACCGTAGGACTGATTGGGTATGGAAATATGGGAAAAGCTACTGCAAAACGATTTTCTGGTTTCGGGTGTAAAGTGATTTTCCACGATATTCTTCCAGGGCTTTCTGATGAATTTGCTACCCAGGTCAGTGTAGAAGAATTGAAAAGGTCTGCAGACATTCTGAGTTTACATATTCCTTTAACTCCGGAAACCCACTACCTTATTGATGAAGCTTTTATTAATGGGATGAAAAAAGACTTTTATTTCATTAATACAGCAAGAGGGAAAAATGTTGAAACTAAAAGTTTAGTTAACGCGTTGAAATCAGGAAAGGTAAAAGGAGCCTGTCTGGATGTACTTGAATATGAAAAATCTTCCTTTGAAAATCTTGAAACAGAAAATGAAGACCTGAATTATTTGCTGCATTCTGAAAAAACAATTGTAACACCCCATATTGCCGGCTGGACGCATCAGAGTAAAGAAAAACTGGCTCAGTTTATTGTAGATAAAATTGTAGCCTCTTACTGCTAGATAAATACTAAGCTGTATAAAATAATTGACGAAATAGAGCCAGAAAAATTAATGATATCTTTCTGGCTTTTTTGTTTAGTCCATTTTCTTCCAGGCGTTTCTTGTGTCTTTCCCTTTTGCAATTTCGCCTTTTCGCCTTTTTGTGTTAAATAATTCATAATATCCCTCTCATATTTACTATTTAGTTTTGAGTTTTATTAAATTGCCGCTCATTTTTGAATCTCATGACGACGCGTAATTTTGTACTCATTGTAACTGTTTTTTTATCCCTTTTTTCCTGCAAAAAAAAAATCTGAAGCTAAAGAAGTTTCAGCTGAAAATACTACCACTCTTCCCAATTATGGAAATGTAGATCTGGGAAACGTGTTTACGAAAGCTGACGGATATCTTTCAGATAAACAATCAATGGTAAGGTATATTGACCAGTATTATACGAAAATCTGGGAAGGAGGAGATCTGAGCGGAGGAATACTGGTCGCTAAAGGAGACGATATTTTGTATGAAAACTATAGAGGATTTGGAAGAGAAGGAAACCAAATGCCGATTGATAAAAATACACCGTTACATGTAGCTTCTGTATCGAAAACATTAACAGCAATGGCGATGATGAAGCTGGTAGAAGCCGGAAAAGTTAAACTCTCTGATCCGCTTACGCAATATTTTCCCGGATTTCCTTATCCTAATGTGACGGTTCAGACTTTATTGGATCAAAGGAGTGGACTTCCGAAATACGAATATTTTATTACCAAAATACAGCCTGCACCTGCAGAACTTGCCAAGCCTTTTATTACCAATCAGGATATCCTGAATATGATCATTCAATATAAGCCGGACCTGGCAAGAGATACAGACACAGGATTTATGTACTGTAATACCAATTTTGCCCTGCTGGCGTTGTTGATTGAAAAAATAACAAAGATCCCTTTTCCACAAGCTATGAAGGAAATGATCTTTACTCCGCTGAAAATGAACAACAGTTACATCTTTCAGGAAAAGGATATTCCGACAGCTTCACAGTCATTTTATTATGGTGGGAACAGGTTATATCCGCTGGACAGATTGGATCTTATTTACGGGGATAAAAATGTGTATACAACCCCCAGGGATTTATACAATTTTTCAAAGGCTATGTTTTCAAAGGATTTCTTAAAGCCGGAACTGATGCAGATGGTATTTACCCCTTATAGTAATGAAAAAGCCGGTATGAACAATTATGGATTAGGGTTTAGAATGAAAATATTTGATAACGGTGAAAAGCTGACCTATCATAACGGATGGTGGCACGGGACCAATTCAGTATTTGCACACCTTCTAAAATCAAAAGTGACGATTGTTGCCATTGGAAACAAATATTCCAACAAAGTATATACAGCCCTTGCTTTGTCCGGATTGTTTGAAGATTTCCCTTTACAAAAAGAAAAACTTCATTCCGTGATGAATGACAATAAAGATACTTTGAATTCAGGACACGAAGTTTTTGGAGAATAATGTTTACTTTTGTTCAAACATTTTCATGAAAAGGTTTCTTTTATTACTGGTTATCTGTTTTCTTGTGCATTCCTGTGCGAGAGTAGGCTCTCCTGTAGGAGGTCCGAAAGATACATTAGCTCCAAGATTTTTAAGTTCTAATATTGACACCACCAGGGTCAATGTAAAAAGAGATATCCGCGAACTCCGGCTGGATTTTGATGAATATGTTACCTTGAAGGATATCAATAAAAACCTGATCATATCCCCGCCGATCAAAAATATCAAAAGGATTCTTCCATCAGGGATTGCCAACAAATTCGTATTGATTCAGTGGACGGATACCTTACAGGCAAACACAACATACAATTTCAACTTCGGAAACTCAATAGTGGATAACAATGAGTCTAACCCGTTGCGGTATTTCAATTTTGCATTTTCTACAGGAGAGAAATTAGATGATCTGTACATCAGCGGTGAAGTGAAAGATGTCTTAGATATTAAAAGCAAAACCGGAACCACAGACAACAAACTGGTGGTGGGCCTGTATCAGGCAAAAGATACCATAAACTATAAACAAAAGCCTTATTATATCACTAAGGTGGATGATGACGGGTATTATGAAATGAACTACCTTACACCGGGAAAATATAAAATCATCGCCTTTGAAGATGAAAACGGAAATTCCATCTATGATCCGGGAAAGGAAAAAATAGGATTTAAAAAAGAGCCGATAGATGTGGAGAAATCTATTTCGGGACTGAACCTGAAAGTTTATCCGTCCAAAAAGCCTTTGAAGTATGCAGAAATGAAGGAAATAGCCGGGGGAGTCCTGATGACATTCGAAGGGAATCCTTCTGAAGTAAAGGTAGAATCATTAAATGACAAGCTCAAAGATATCAAAGTAACCCATACCCCAAAATCCGATTCAGTAAGAATCTGGTTTGATGCAGTGAAAAATAATGTAGGGCAGGAGTCTGCGGAAAAACTGGTTTTCGGCCACAATATTGGTCCGAAAAAAGATACGGTGTATAGTGTTTCTCTTTTCTATAAATACAATAAGAAAAACACGATGACCATCAGCAGTGATAATGGAGGAGGTTCACTGGCCCCGAAATCCGATTTTAAAATTACTTCCAATTATTTCATTGATAAAATAGACCCTGCAAGCTGGAGATTAACGGTAAAAGGAGATAGTTTGACAACTATACCGTTTACAGCGAAAATTTCAGAGACCAATCCTTATCAGATACTGGTACAGTCTGATTTTGTTTCAGGGAAAAATTATCAGCTTTTAGTTCCAAGTAAAACGGTTTCTTCTTTTTATGAAAAAACCTCGGCTCCTCATCGTTTTGATTTCGATGTAGCCAAAATTGACGAATTTGGCAGCCTTGCGTTCAAGCTTCAAAATGCTCCTGTTGCCAAATACTGGATACAGCTGCTTGATTCTTCAGGAAAAGTGATTTATCAGAAATATACGGAAGGAGACAGTGTGAAATTTGATATCCTGAAACCGGAAGAATATATTGTCAGAATACTGGTTGATAATAATGGGAATAAATATTGGGATGAGGCAGACTTTGTCAATGAAACGTTTGCTGAAGATGCTTATATTTTCTATAAAAAAGTAATAGTGAGGGGATTGTGGGAAACCAATGAAGAATGGGATCTGAATGATACCAGGACATTGGATAACCCTAAAGGGGCTTTACCTGCAACACCGCCACCGGCAATCCCTGCCGCCGGTCAGAAAGATGAGGTGAAGCAGGAAGTAAAAAAGGAGCTGAAATCTGATAATGCAATTTTAACACCGGTAAAATAAGCTCATGAAGACGGTAAAAAAAGTGATTTTTTGGATATTGGTAGGTTTTGCCTTGATTCAATTTGTTCCTATAGACAGGATTAATAAACCGGTAGATCATACTGTTAATTTTGTTGATGCTAAGAAATCCCCGGAGAAGATTAAAACATTGCTGAAAAATGCTTGTTACGACTGTCATTCCAATGAAACGGTATATCCCAAGTATGCCTTTATTGCTCCAATATCCTGGTCTGTGAAAAGTCACGTCAATGAAGGAAGGGAACATCTTAATTTCTCTGTGTGGGAAACTTATAACAAAGATTTAAAGGCCAATATGCTTACTAAATCTGTTCAGACGATCCAGGGTAAGACAATGCCGATGCCGGGCTATATTGTTTATCATAAAGAAGCTAATCTTTCTGAAGCGGAAAGATCATTGCTGGTTCAGTATTTTGAAGGAATGCTGAAGTCAAAGACTTATTAATACTGAGAATTTTAAAGCTGTTTTTAATAAAAAAAAAATCTCGCAGATTTTGCAAATCAAGCAGGTTATAAATCATAATCAACTGCCGGACTGCAGAATCTGCGAGAGCATATACCAGATAGGAGAATCTATTTCTTTTTATAACCTTCAAAAAATTTCTTCTGGGAATCGAAAGCAATATCTTCCAGGTTAAGTTCCTGTAAAGGAATCCATACTGCATCTGAAATTTCCGAAGTTTCAAGATTTACCTCAAACTTTTCCGAAACATTATACTCATAAAAAAGATCAATTGTATTATAATCAATTTCTTTATACTGATACACGTTTGGAAGGCTTGTAAGGTATTTCAGGTTTGAAATATCAATGTCCAGCTGAAGCTCTTCAAAAAGTTCTCTTTTACAGGTTTCTTCTGCACTTTCTTTAGGATCAACGAATCCTCCGGCCAGATCAAGTTTTCCTTTTTTTAGGATCTCTGTTTCTCCTGGTAAGATAAACTTCGTCTCCACATCTGATCACAACCGCTACAGCGCCTGCAACATTATTATAAAGTGTAAAACCACAATTGGGACAGCTCCATTTTTTTTTCGCCGTCCCAATGTAAAGATTCTTTGCCGCAGCTTGGGCAATATTTCAATAATTTCATTGAGTAATATTAATATTTCTCGGGTGATAACTTAAAATAACATCCCTTAATTCTTCTGTTTTCAAATGCGTATAGATTTCCGTAGTGGTAATGCTGGAATGTCCCAGCATCTCCTGGATGTAGCGCAGATCTGCACCGTTTTGCAGCAAATGCGTTGCAAAAGAATGCCTGAAGGTGTGTGGAGAAATTTTTTTGTTTACCCCGGCTTTATCTGTAAGTTCTTTGATAATAAGAAATACAATTACCCGGGACATAGATGTTCCACGGCTGTTTAAAAACAGGGTGTCTTCATATTTCTTATTGATTTTTCCTTTAGAACGTACTTCCTTGATATAACTGTCCAATAATTCTGCTGTATAATCAGCCAAAGGAACGAAACGGGTTTTATTTCCCTTTCCGTGCACTTTAATGTATTGTTCCTTAAAATTGATATTTGATATTTTCAGGTCAATCAATTCGGAAACGCGAAGCCCGCATCCATACAGTACCTCAATGATACAATGGTTTCTTTTTCCTAAATCGGTATTGACTTCAATAGCAGCAATAATTCTGTTGATGTCCGGAAGGCTTAAGGTGTCCGGTAGGTATAGCCCCAATTTAGGGCCTTCAAGTAACGCTGCAGGGTTGTCTTCCCGAAATTCATCTTCAAGCAGAAACTTAAAGAAGGCTTTTATGGAAGATATCCATCGTGCCTGAGATCTCTCGCTGAATTTCTGTTTAGACAGATTGAAAATGTATTCCTGCAGGTTTTCGTAGCCGATAGTATCTGGGCCGACGTTTGCCAGATCTTCTTCTGCGTAATCTTTTAACTTTTTAATGTCCCGAACATAAGCGTCGAGAGTATTTTCTGAAAAATTTCTTTCGAAACGAAGAAATATTTCAAAATCTTTGATCTTTTCATCCCAAGTCATTTGTGCTTATTTTTTTTAGTTCACAGTCCGATATTTGTTCTATTTCAATGTTATGGTTTCTCAGGAACGATATACCATCGTCGTCCGAATACTCATTGATATACACCAGTCTTGCAATTCCTGCCTGCAGAATCAGCTTGCTACATTCTTTGCAGGGCGACAGCGTTAAATACAACGTTGCTCCCTTTGCAGATTGGGTAGAAGCAGCCAGTTTCAATATGGCATTGGCTTCGGCGTGCAATACATACCAGTGCGTTTTTCCCTCTTCATCTTCACAGCAGTTTTCAAATCCCGAAGGAGTTCCGTTGTAACCATCTGAAATAATCATCCTATCTTTTACGATAAGAGCTCCTACCTGTTTTCTCTTACAGTAGGAGAGTTTTGCCCATTCCTGGGCCATTTTTAGATAAGCTTTATCAAACTTATTCATACCGCAGCATTAGTTTTTCGAAATAATTTGGATTAAAAGTCTTGAAAGTTAGAAGTTCGGCTTTCTTTTCTCAAGGAAAGCAGTCACTCCTTCTTTCTTATCGTCCATTTCAAAAAGCTCTCCGAAATATCTGATTTCAGTTTCAAAGCCTTTTTCTGTGTCCGATAGATTCACGGCGCTTATCGCCTTAGATATTGCCATGGGTGAATTGTGGGCAATAGTACTCGCTAATTCTTTCGTTTTGGTTAATAATTCTTCAATAGGGTATACTTCATTCACCAGTCCGATCTCTTTTGCTTTTTGGGCAGGGATCATTTTAGCCGAGAAGATCATTTCGTTGGCAATACCTTTTCCGACAAGTTTTGGAAGCCTCTGGGTTCCTCCGTATCCGGGAATCAATCCCAAGGTTACTTCAGGAAGCCCCAATCGGGCGTTTTTCCGATGCATATCTGATGTGGCATGCCATAGCAAGCTCCAAACCGCCTCCCAATGCAAAACCGTTTACGGCTGCAATGACAGGCTTTGACATATTTTCAATTTTATTGAACAGGATGTTTTGTCCATTTCTGGCTAATTCTTCAGCTCTCTCCTGTCCAAAATCACTGAATTCTTTGATATCAGCACCTGCTACAAAAGACTTTTCTCCACTTCCTGTAAGAATAATAACCCTACAAGACAGATCAGAATCAAGCTCATCCAGTACTGAACTGATTTCCTGAATAGTTTTTGCATTCAAAGCATTTAAACTCTCAGGTCTATTTATTGTAATGATAGATAAATTATCTTCCTTTTTTAATAATATATTTTCGTAACTCATTTTTCCACTTTAAAATATCATCCCTCGCAAATTATGAATTTTTTTGCAAAAAAAAGGAAAAAATATTTATTTTTTTTTCCTTTTTTTAAAATTTATTATTCAATATGATTATTTGGAATGATTCATCATATTTGCATCAATATTAACATTTAGTTGAGAAGCCACTTTCATGCCAAGTTCAATATTTGCCCTAAAAAAAGTGGCATAGCTGGCGGTTGATGATCTCATCCTTTTTTGGCCCGGTGATTCCTTTCATACTTCCTACAATATTTTTGACAAGATGATCCCTGTCTTCTGCATTCATGGCTTTTGAGTAAAGGAGACCAGGCTGGGTATAATGATCGCTGTCATTTTCATTCCTGTTGTAATGGGCAACATGGGCGCTATCTAGTTCATATTCATAACTCTTGTAGGATGGATCAGGCTGGATATCATCAAAGCTGTTAGGGAAATAATTAGGCTTGTCCTGGTATTGGCTGGAATCTGCCATATATCCGTCCCTCTGGTAATTGTTGACGGCAAAAGGACATCGGTTCACCTCAAGCTGATGCGAATTGACTCCCACTCTGTAACGGTGCGCATCAGGATAAGAAAATAATCTTCCCTGCAACATTTTATCCGGAGAAAAACTGATTCCATTGATCAGGCTGCTTGGCGAAAAGGTAGATTGTTCAACGTGTGCAAAATAGTTAACAGGAACTTCATTAAGTTCCATTTCTCCTACTTCGATCAAAGGGAAATCATCATGAAACCAGACTTTAGTCACGTCAAAAGGATTCCATCTGAAATCTTTGGCCTGCTCTTCAGTCATTACCTGGATATACATGGTCCATTTTGGGAAATCACCATTTTCAATGGCATTGCAAAGGTCCTCCTGTGCGAAATCCGGATTTTCTCCTGCCATTTTTACGGCTTCTTCATCGGAGAAGTTTTTTTATTCCCTGCTTCGTTTTAAAATGGAATTTTACCCATACCCTTTCATTTTTCTCATTAATCATAGAGAAAGTATGGGAACCAAACCCATGCATATGTCTATATCCATAAGGAGTTCCCCGGTCTGACATTAAAATAAGGACCTGATGTAGTGATTCGGGATTTAAGCTCCAGAAGTCCCACATCATTGTGGCGCTTTTTAAATTGGTTTTAGGTACTCTTTTTTGTGTATGAATAAAATCCGGAAATTTTTTGGCGTCTTTAATAAAAAACACGGGTGTATTATTTCCCACAAGATCCCAGTTTCCGTCTTCTGTATAAAATTTCAAAGCAAACCCTCTAGGATCTCTTGCCGTATCTGCACTTCCCTTTTCGCCTCCAACGGTAGAGAAGCGGGCAAACATCCTGCATGAATTTCCTACTTTTGAAAACAGTTTTGCTTTTGTATATTGGCTGATGTCATGTGTTACAGTAAAGGTGCCGTAAGCGCCGCTTCCTTTGGCATGAACAATTCTTTCAGGAATTCTTTCCCTAACGAAATGGGCAAGGTTTTCCTGAAGAACAAAGTCTTGCAGCAATACCGGGCCTCTTGGTCCTACTGTCTGTGAATCCTGATGTTCAAAATAAGGCGTGCCGTTACTTAACGTTAATTTTTTAGAATCCATATATTGATGATTTGAATAATTGTTTTTTTACTTTCTAAATCGATGTGTAAAGGTAGTGAATATCAAATTTACTTGAATTTTTAATTGCTAATAGCAAAAACATCATATCTTTGTAATAGATAATATTAATCAAATGAACATTCAGCAACTGGAGTATCTTATCGCCGTTGATAAGTATAAACATTTTGGAAAAGCAGCCCAGGCCTGCTTCATTACCCAGCCTACCTTAAGTGCCATGATACAGAAATTTGAGGATGAATTGGATGTGAAGGTTTTTGACCGGACTACACACCCGATCCGTACCACGGATGTAGGACTTCAGATTATTGATCAGGCGAAAGTAATCATAGAATCTGTCAATGAGCTGAAAAATAAAGCAAACCTTTTGAATAATATTTTAGGAGGTACAATCAATCTGGGAATCATTCCTACTGTTTCTTCTTTTATCCTGCCTACGGAAATCTTTAAATTCCTTGAAGACAACCCGAAGATCCAGATGAATGTAAAAGAAATGACAACGGATAATATTATTAAGGCGTTAAAAGCCGGAGAACTGGACGCGGGAATTATCTCAACACCTTATGATACTGCTGACGAGTTTTATCAGGACTTCCTGTTCAATGAAGAACTGATGATCTACAGCTCCAATACGGAAGCCAACAAAAAGAACTCTTACATTATCCCGGAAGAACTGAACGTAGAAAAAGTATGGTTACTGGAAGAGGGTAACTGCCTTAGAAACCAGTTTGAAAACATCTGCCATCTGAAAGAAAATACACTGAAACCTAAAAACCTGGACTTTTTAGCTTCCAATATCCAGACCCTGGTGCATATGGTAGATAAAGTAGGAGGAATCAGTATACTGCCGGAACTGGCTTTAAGCCAGCTTTCAGAAGAACAGAAGAAAAATGTGTTCAGGTTCAAAAAACCTTTCCCGTACAGAGAGATCAGTATTATTTATTATAAGCCTACTTTTAAACAAAAAATTATTGATGAATTATCACATTCCATCAAAACTTCATTGGAACTTAAGCTGAATTATCACGAAAGTCCGAAAGAATTTGTAAGCATAAAGCCACAGTAATTAAAAGGCTTTAAAGTGATATAAATCATTAATTTAAAGAAATTTATAATTAGTAAACAAATTTTTTGAGTATTACGAAAATAGTGCTTAAATTTGCTGACGTTTACAACGAGGAAAAATTTGACCTGATTGCAACCTCTATAAAAAAATGCTAAAACAGTATTCTTTTTTCTGGGCAATTTTTATTCTTATTTTTCTTCGTCAATATTTTTAATCTAAAAAACAAAGAATAATATGTCTTATTTATTTACGTCTGAATCAGTTTCAGAAGGACATCCGGATAAAATTGCCGATCAAATCTCAGATGCATTAATCGACCATTTTTTGGCCTATGATAAAAGCTCAAAAGTAGCATGTGAAACGCTTGTAACAACGGGACAGGTTGTATTGGCCGGAGAGGTGAAGTCTGATGCCTATCTTGACGTACAGACGATTGCCAGGGAAGTAATCAACGGGATCGGATATACTAAAGGAGAATATATGTTCAATGGAGATTCTTGTGGGGTAATTTCTGCTATTCATGAGCAGTCTCCTGATATCAACCAGGGTGTTGACAGGGCGGTAAATGATGAGTCCTTTGAAGCAAAAGCAAATGCGCAGGGTGCAGGTGATCAGGGAATGATGTTCGGATATGCAACTAACGAGACGGCGAATTATATGCCTCTTGCTTTAGATCTTGCCCATACGATCCTTAAGGAACTTTCTGCTATCAGGAGAGAAAATAAGGAAATTACCTATTTGCGTCCTGATGCGAAAAGCCAGGTAACCATTGAGTATTCTGATGATCATAAGCCTATCAGAATCGATTCTATTGTAGTTTCTACGCAGCATGATGATTTCGGGACAGAAGAAGAAATGCTGAATAAAATCCGTGAGGATATCAAAAAATATCCTTGTTCCCAGAGTAGTTGCACAACAAACAGAAGAAATTAAGGCATTATTTAACGATCAGATTAAATATCATATCAATCCGACGGGTAAATTCGTCATCGGAGGTCCTCACGGAGATACCGGCCTTACAGGCAGAAAGATTATCGTGGATACGTATGGAGGTAAAGGGGCTCACGGTGGTGGTGCATTCTCAGGAAAAGATCCTTCCAAAGTAGACAGAAGTGCGGCTTATGCGACAAGACATATTGCTAAAAATTTAGTTGCTGCAGGAGTTGCAGATGAAGTGTTGGTACAGGTTTCTTATGCCATCGGGGTTGCTGAACCATGTGGTTTATACATCAATACTTATGGAACAGCAAAAGTGGATCTTCATGATGGAGATATCGCTAAAAAGGTTTCTACAATATTCGATCTGAGACCTTATGCTATCGAACAGAACCTGAAGCTGAGAAATCCTATTTACCAGGAAACGGCTTCTTACGGCCACATGGGTAAAGAGCATTATATTGCTGATAAGACCTTCAATAAAGGTCAGAAAAATGAACTTACCCTGAAGGATCTTGAATTCTTTACCTGGGAAAAACTAGACAAAGTAGAAGAAATTAAAGCTGCTTTTGGTATTTAATTTTTTCTTTACAGAATAAATAGACTGCTTTATCTTTGGATAAGGCAGTTTTTTTTTAATTTTACAGCTTAATAATTGAAAGATGATGAATTTTAGAATTGCAATCGCTATCCTGTCCGTGCTTATTATGGGTACACTGGTAAAAGCACAATATACTATGCATAAAATGATCAGTGTGGGGTATACTTATCAGAATCAGAGTTTTGGCGAAGTGGGCGGTAAATTGCTTTTCCTTAAAAATGATGATGTGATTTACAGGCTGGGAGGTTCTGCTATGATGGGAGGCGTAGATTCAAAATTTGCCATTATGCCAAAAATACAGGCCGATGTCTTGCTGAATTTTCAGAAGGATGTGGATTTTTATCATTCTTTTTACTTTTTAGCGGGGGCAGAAGGTACTAATAAATATATTGCACCGAAAATAGGAGTTACCTTATTTGGTTTATTAGATCTTACGGGTGGCTATGCTTTTCCTATCGGAGACACCCGGTTGAATGGTAAGGAAATGAAAGGGCTGAATATTAATTTTACATTAAATATCCCTACAGTCTTTATTCATGACATGTTTAAGTGATTTTTTTTTATTTTTTTCTATGAAAAATTAATATTTGCTTAACAGTTATTAAAAAATTATTATATTTACACCATAATATAATTGTACTGCCTATTGAAGAGACTTTACTCTAAAACTGTTTTGTATTTACAGCAAAGACCAGATGACAATCTGGAGGAATACCTGTCTGCAAATTTATATTGAGAAGAGTTATGGAATCAAAATCGGATAGTTTACTAATTTCGCTTTACCAGAAAGGAAGGGAAGAGGCTTTATCAGCCCTTATTCATCGCCATCAGAGAGAATTGTTTACATTCATTTTTTACAAAATTAATGATGAAGATTTAGCCAACGATATTTTTCAGGATACATTCATGAAGATTATTGTAATGCTGAAAGAAGGACGCTATAACGAAGAAGGCAAATTTATTCTGTGGGCTAAGAGAATCGCTCACAATTTAATTATCGACCATTTCAGAGCCAAATCTAAAAATATCAAAGTTTCAGAAACCACTTTTGAAACGGATGAGTATTCTATTTTTGATCTAATCAGGGAGCCTTCTGAAAATATTGAAGACCAGCTTGTGTCTAACCAGATTCAGGAAGACTTATTAAAAATGCTGCAATTCCTTCCATTGAATCAGCAGGAAGTAATCAAATTAAGGTTTTTTGACGGACTGAGTTTTAAAGAAATTGCAGATCATACGGATATGAGTATTAATACAACATTGGGGAGAGTAAGATATGCACTGATAAACCTGAGAAAAATCATGGATGAAAACAATATAATATTAACCAGATAGATAATATTTAGTAAAATTTCACGTTTTTAAGGAAAACATACTTCGCTTATGAAAAAAAAATGACTCCTTAAAAGTGAAAACTTTGAAACCTAAGAAACAAACCATTGATTTTTTACTTAATTTTTCTAAAAGCCTGGAAATTGTAAAATCCAGGAGCAAGAATTATCCTGTTTCGAAAAATTAAAATGATTAACTTTGTGCTGTATGAAGATGCAGCACATATTTTTTGATCTGGACAATACGCTCTGGGATCATCGCAAAAATGCCTATCTGACCATCAAGGATTTATTTGAAAAACAGGAAATTACTTCGAAGTATAGTATTGACTTTGAAGAATTTCATGCTGTTTACCATGAGATTAATGAAGATTTGTGGGAAAAAATCAGAGATGGAATTATAGGTAAAGAGTATTTGAGAGAACACCGTTTTTATGATGCATTCAGACATTTCGGTGTAGAAGATAAAGAGCTGGCTCATTATTTTGAAGAAAATTTCCTTGATAATATTGTCGGCTATAACGAACTGGTAGAAGGTGCAGAAGATGTCCTTGAATATTTAAAGGCAAAGAATTATACGTTACATATTATTTCCAATGGTTTCCAGGAAGTAACAGAAAGAAAGTGTACCTTATCCGGAATTGCCCCTTATTTTGAAACCATTACCAGTGCAGATTCTATTGGAGTAAGAAAACCTAACCCAAGAATTTTTGAATATTCTTTGAGTCTTTCTGAAGCAAAAAAGGAAGAAAGCATCCTGATTGGGGATGACTGGATTGCTGATGCCATGGGAGCAAGAGACTTCGGAATGGAAGCTATTTTTTTCGATGTTTATAAAGAAGGGAGAAAAGAAGAAGGCTTAAAAGCCATCACCCATCTTCAGCAGATTAAAGAATACTTATAATATTCAATACCATACAATGGAAAACCAGTAAGCCGCAATTCTTACTGGTTTTTTATTATCGAGATATTATTTCTAAATCTCAGCTAGGGTTATGATACAACATTATTTAGGTGGGCTTTAGCCCACTCAAATGATATTATATTTTCTTTGTCTTTAGTCTAATCCAATATGACAATGCTCATGTCCTTGAAAAACACAATAATTTTAGGTTTCATCAATAGCGGGCTTTAGCCCGCTTAAACAAAAAATATAACCCATCCATCGGATTTAGCCAAAACCTATCGACATACACTATCATGTATTCATTCATCTCAAAAATATAAACATCCGTTTTAGCAAATGAAGTTATTCCCAATTCTTTCCCAAATTGATTCAGAACTTTGCCTTATAATCATAACATAAAAATTTAATATTATGAAAAATGTAAAGAAAATCACAGGGGTATTTATTTTATTTTTTATGGTAATAGGAGGATTGATTTCTGCACAGGACAGGGCAATACATCCTAATCAGTTGCCCAAAACTGCCAAGAACTTTCTGTCTGCTCATTTTAAAGGAATACCTGTCACATCCGCTATTGAAGACAGAGAAATTTATGGTGTGGATGAATATAAGGTGTATCTGAGTAACGGAATGAAAATAGAATTTGATAGTAACGGAAACTGGAAAGAAGCGGATGGGAAGCATCAGAAGCTGCCTTATGGCTTTATTCCCGTATCTATTAAAAATTATAGCACCCGTAATTTCCCCAATACCTATATTACCAAAATTGAAAAGAAAAGATGGTCTTATAAAGCGGATCTTTCTAACGGATTGGAGCTCGAATTTGACAGAAACGGGAACTTTAAAAGAATTGATGACTAATTCTGAAGATTAATGTTTAACAATAAATTGAGTATTATGGTTAACTGGAATTTAATTGGAGCTCATGGAAAGAATTCTTCAAATGTGATTAGAAAAAGCATAGTGTCTTACATGACGAAACATTTTCCATGCAGTGTAGTTCATTCTATTGAGCAAAAATATAGTGCCTACAAAATCCATCTTCTGAATGGGCTGTGTCTTATTTTTGACGCCAACGGCCGTTATGTAAAAAGCAGTTAATAGCCTTATGAAAGAATATCAGGAGAACAAAACCGGAGATTATTTACTGATAATTGACCTTTTGTGTATTGTCTATCACATTACTCTCTTATTGATTCTATTTTCCTGAATCTCCGGTTTTCTTACAAATCCATTATTTTTATATATTTGATATACGCTAGCCCATGTAGCAGATAATAAGCAGCAAGTATGAAGATCCTACTAATAGAAGATGAACCTGAATTAAGAGATACTGTACGGAAATTTCTGGAAGCAGAGCATTTTATCGTGGAACAGGCAGACAATTACAATTCAGGTTTGGAAAAGATTATTTCTTATGAATATGATTGCATTCTTCTGGATATAATGCTGCCCGATGGAAGTGGAATAGATCTGCTGAAAGAAATTAAAAAAATGCACAAGAAAGACCCGGTGATTATTCTTTCTGCCAAGGATTCGGTAGATGATAAAGTAACCGGTTTGGAGATTGGTGCAGATGATTATCTCGCAAAGCCTTTTCACCTTGCAGAACTCATGGCAAGGATTAAGTCTGTTATCAGAAGAAATCACCAGGATGGAGAGCATACGATTCAATATAAGAACATAGTGATAGATCCGGAAATCCGGAAAGTAAAGGTAGGAGATGAAGAATTGGTGCTTAACCGTAAAGAATATGATCTCCTGTATTATTTTGTTATTCACCCTGAAAAAACATTACAGAAAACAACATTAGCAGAAGCGATCTGGGGGGACTACATCGATCAGGCGGATAGCCTGGATTTTATTTATTCCCAGATTAAGAACCTGCGGAAAAAATTAAAAACACTTCATGCAGAAGCGGACTTTCAGGCTGTATACGGAATAGGTTATAAATTTGTCTGATGAAAGTTTCGTTAAAATATTTTACCATAAAATACCTGATTATGATCCTCCTGCTGGTTATTGCAGTGTGGGCAGGGTTATTTTATGCCTATATCCTGGATGAAGTACATGATAATGTAGACGATGGCTTAAGAGACAGGAAGATACAGATTATCAAAGCGGTTTATTTGAATCCGCAGTTGCTGAAGAATAACGAATTCGGATTTAATGAATTTAAAATTAATCCTATAACGGCAGCAGAATACAAAAACAGAAGCAGACTCTATAATAAAATGTACTATATGGAGTATGATGACAAGGACCAGCCTTACCGGGTACTTGAAGCTGATTTTATTGACCAGTACAAGAACCATCAGCGACTTGTTATAAGAACTTCTACCGTGGAGGAAGATGAGTTGATATACGATCTGACCACCGCCCTGATTGTACTTTATACTCTTCTTGTCATAAGTATTGTGGGAGTGAATGCTTATTTGCTTAATAAGGCGATGCGTCCGTTCTATTCAATTCTGGAAAAGCTGAAGAAATACCAGTTTGGAATTCCTTTCCCTCAGGAAAAGCAGGAGTATCCCATCAAAGAATTTGAAGAACTGAATATAGAAATTGATGAAATGATCGACCGGAATGAATTGGTTTTTTATCAGCAGAAACAGTTTATTGAAAATGCATCCCATGAACTTCAGACTCCATTGGCTATTGTTATCAATAAGATAGACCTCCTTATTCAGAATGATGATCTTGACAAAAAAAATCTCAACTTTCTGATTGAAGTGAAGAACGATCTGAGAAGAATGGTAGGGTTGAATAAATCTTTATTAATGCTTTCTAAAATAGAGAACAGCCAGTTCAATAAAACCTCCGGCGTCGATTTCAATGCCCTTATCAGTAAGCTTGTTCATAATTATGAGGATTTTATAGATTTTAAAAAAGTAAATGTCAGTATTATTGAACAGGGACATTTCGAAGCCGATTTTAATCAGGATCTTGCCGATATTATGCTTTCCAATCTTCTGAAAAATGCCATTAAATATAATCACGAAGAAGGAACTTTAAACATCATTATAGAAAATAACAGAATCACGTTTCAAAACAGTGGAGCTGGAACTCCCCTGGATAAATCCAAAATCTTCAATCGTTTTTACAAGCAGGGAACTGATCATAGTTCCACCGGTCTGGGATTATCTATCATTAAGACGATTATCAGACAATATCCCGGCTGGGATGTTACCTATGAGTTTGAAGATAATATGCACTATTTTATCTTGGTAAAAAATAAAGTCTGAACGTAAGAATAAATAAATGTGTTAAAAGGATCGGCGGGCTCACGAAGTGAGCCCGCCGATTTCTTATAGTTGAAACTGAAGCTTGGAATTAAAACCCTAAGCTTGTTCTTACTCTTTTTAAAGTTTCATGAGCAATAGGTCTTGTTTTTTCAGCGCCTTGCTGTAGTTTTGCTTCCAGTTCGTCAAGGTTGTTCATATAATAGTCGAACGTCTCTCTTTCTTTAGCAAAACGTACCAGGATAAGGTCTAGCAATTCTTTTTTAGCATGACCATATCCAAAGTTCCCCGCAAGATATTTAGCCCTTAATTCCTCAGTTTGCTCCGGTGTAGCAATCAGCTGATAAATAGCAAACACCTTGTCTGTTTCCGGATCTTTTGGTTCTTCCAGAGACCTGGAATCGGTTTCAATACTCATAACCTGTTTTTTAAGCTCTTTCTCCGGTAAGAAAATATTGATGATATTCCCTCTTGATTTTGACATTTTCTGGCCATCTGTTCCCGGAACATACTTCGTGTCTTCCTGAAGCTCAGATTGTGGCAGCACAAGAATCTCTCCCATCTGATTGTTGAATCTTGAGGCAACATCCCTGGCAAATTCCAGGTGCTGAAGCTGATCTTTTCCTACAGGAACAATCTCTGCGTCATACAATAAAATGTCGGCAGCCATCAAAATAGGATAGGTAAACAAACCGGCGTTCACATCCTGAAGACGGTCTGCCTTATCCTTAAATGAGTGAGCCAATGTTAATCTTTGATAAGGAAAAAAACATGATAAATGCCAAGATAGTTCACAGGTTTCAGGAATATCACTTTGTCTGTAAAAATATGTTTTTTCGGTATCTAACCCACAAGCAAGCCAAGCCGCAGCAATTTCGTAGGTATTTTGTCTTAAAGTCTGCGCATCCTTAATCTGGGTAAGAGTGTGAAGATTTGCAATAAATAAAAATGATTCATTTCCTTCCTGCTTGGATAATTCAATAGCAGGAATAATCGCCCCAAGTAAATTTCCAAGATGGGGAGTTCCGGTGGCTTGAATGCCGGTAAGAATTCTTGACATTTGTTTACAATTTATATTTTAAAAATTAATGAATTGCAAATTTACGAGGTTTGATGGTAATAATGATTGAAAAGATCAAAAGATTATGGACTAAATTTCAATAGCTGCATCAATAGGGGGAGCTTTCCACCTCATCATACAGAACCTTTTTCATTGGCTTTAGCTAAAACATAGCAAAAACGATCAATCTTTTCCGGACATCTGTAAAATCCGTATCATCTGCAGTCAAAAAAATTAAGGAATTATAATCTTATTACCACCAAACTTAGGTTGTACACCAAAGATAAGATCCCAATACACCTTGGCTTTGGCAAGATATTCCCTTAAATTGGTTTTTAACCCTGCATATTTATTCACATCTTCTGCATTATACCCGAATGCATCTATTCCATTTTGTTGGGCTAAAAAAAACGGCTCTTTCGTTATGGAATTTCTGAGAGATAATCACCAATTTGGTTTGCCCAAAGATATCTTTAGCTCTTACTACAGAATCCAGCGTCCTGAATCCGGCATGATCCAAAATAATCTTATCTTGAGGAACACCTTGTTGGATCAATGCAAGCTGCATGTCTTCAGGTTCATTATAATCCTTAGTGCTGTTATCACCACTTACAATGATGTATTTTACTTTTCCACTCTTGTACAAATCTGCAGCCGCTTTAATTCTATTATAAAAATAGGCGTTGGGCATCCCGTTATTTAACGCTTTTCCGGTTCCCAATAACAGGGCCGTTTTAGTTTCAGGAACATCGGCGATGTTATAGGATACAGAGGTCTCGCTTTCTTTTTTAATGCTATAATTAGCCCAGGCAATAAAAATAATTCCTGCTACAAAAAGAAGCAGGAAAATTTTTAAAATATTTAGGAATATTCTTTTCATTCAATATTTCTTAAAATTCAAGACCATTCGGGAATGCTTTTTTTCTGAAAATAAGTAATAAAGCAGCACCTACGGTAATAGCAGAGTCTGCTACATTGAAAATATATTTAAAGAATTCAAGATGTTTACCTCCGATGATAGGCCAGTTATCAGGAACATACCAGTCTACCAGCGGGAAGTGAAGCATATCTACTACACAGCCTTTCATGAAGGTGGAATACCCTTGTCCGAACGGAACAAATTTGGAAATACCGCCATAGCCGATCCATCGGTCTATGCTTGGATCATATACCGTTCCGCTGTCGAAGATCATCCCGTAGAACATTCCGTCAATAATGTTTCCTATTGCTCCTGCAAAAATAATGGACATTGGAATTAAAAGGTAGTTGGAAGCGCCTTGCTGCAACCATTTTCTGAACATGTAAACCATTCCTCCGATCAGAAAAAGTCTTAAGATGACCAGAAAGTATTTTCCGATAACCCCTCCGAAATGAAGGCCGTAAGCCATTCCCGGATTTTCCACAAAGGTGAGCTTAAATCCCGGAAAAACAGAAACACTGTCATCCAGGTTGAAATGCGTTTTAATATAAATTTTTGAAGCCTGGTCAATCAATAATACTAAAAATGTTATCGCTAAAATCTTTTTCATTACTGTCCTTTAGGTTTAGAAGGTTTTGTAGACGCTTTACCATTTTTATTGTCGCTGGCTTTCTTGATTACTTTTTGTCCGTTAAAGGAACTTTTAACATGAGCCTTTTCAAACTTGATGTTCATTTCTTTCAAAACGCTTTTCAATGCGTTGAGCTCCATAGAATTTTTCGGATGTACTATGATAGATTCCATTTCTTATATTTAATTGTTACATTTTAGACAATTCTTCAAGTCTTTTTCTGTCTTTTGCAGACAGGTCATTGACTCCGTTTTTGCCCATCTTACCCAATAGCTTGTCGATTTCCTTCTCCCGTTCGCGTTTATCAGAGTTAAACTGATCATCAATGGTGTAGTAAGTGTGTTTTTTCGGGAAAAATCTGCTTCTGATCCATTCCCTGTTGAAAAAAGCCAACGCTGCCGCCACAATGATCACCAAAATTAATACTTCGTTCATGGGTATACATTAAAAATTAGGTTTATAAAGTATCCATGAATACGATATAAACCCAATATTATTTTACAAACCTTTCGGCTATTTCTGCATATTTTTCGCTTCGATGCTCAACGTGGCATGAGGAACAGCTAATAATCTTTCCTTAGGAATCAGTTTTCCTGTTACTCTGCAGACACCATACGTTTTATTTTCGATTCTGATTAAAGCATTCTTAAGGTCACGCACGAATTTTTCCTGTCTTCCTGCCAAAATAGAATTCTGCTCCTTACTCAACGTTTCTGCGCCTTCTTCAAAAGCTTTGAAGGTAGGAGAAGTATCATCTGTACCATTATTTTGATCATTGATGAAACTTTCTCTGATCAGTTGAAGATCTTTTTCTGCTTTTTCTATTTTTTCTTTAATAACTGCTTTAAATTCCTGCAAATCAGCATCGCTGTATCTAACTCTTTCGTCTGACATATTCTTTCTCTTTTTTAATAAAATTATGAAATGGAATTTGAAATACAATAACTACATGTTAATTTTTTTCAATATTTATCTTAAAATTAACCTCATCTATCTCGATTTCGTTAAAATTTAAAAGTGAAGATACAATTTCTATTTTATTTGACAAGACTTCAGAAGAAATATATTCCTCATTTTTCTTAATATCTTCCATGAATGGTGAATTTTCTTCAAGGAAGATTGTAATTCTGTCTGTCAGCTCAAAATCTTTATCTTTTCTCAGGTTTTGAACTCTGTTAATAAATTCTCTTGCAATACCTTCAGATTTTAACTCATCTGTTAACGTCAAATCTAATGCCACAGTTGTTTTTCCATCAGTAGTTACCGTCCATCCCGGGATGTCTTTTGTAGAAATTTCCACATCATCAAGGGTGATCTCATATCCCTGGATATCTAGCTTTCCTTCTTTTTCAAGAACGGTAATCTGTTCTGGGGTAAGATTGCTGATCTCAGTTCCTACTACCTTCATATCCTTTCCTAGTTTAGGGCCCAGAGCTTTGAAATTAGGCTTTATTTGTTTTACAATTAAGTGAGCGGCTTCCTCCGCATTGATCAATTGTAATTCTTTAACATTTACTTCCTGTTTGATAAGGTCTGCCATAGCAAGAATCTGTGCTTCCGTTTTAGCATCCAGTACAGGAATCAATACTTTTTGCAGGGGCTGACGTACCTTTACGTTTTCTTTCTTTCTGAGAGAGAAAACCATACTGGTGATATTCTGTGCCAGGTGGGTTTTTTCAACCAGATCCTGATCGATTAAACTTTCATCAGCTACCGGGAAGTCGGTAAGATGTACAGACTCACAATTTTCCTTACCTGTCACTTTATTTAAATCCTGATACAACTGATCCATAAAGAACGGCGCAATAGGGGCGGATAATTTAGCCACTACTTCAAGACAGGTGTACAAAGTCTGGTACGCAGAGATCTTATCATCCGAATAATCTCCTTTCCAGAAACGTCTTCTGCACAATCTTACATACCAGTTACTCAGGTTATCATTCACAAATGTGCTGATGGCCCTGGCAACTCTTGTTGGTTCGTAATCTTCATAGAATGCTTTTACTTCTTTGATTAACAAGTTCAGCTCAGAAAGTATCCATCTGTCAATTTCAGGACGATTTTCTATTTCTTTCTCTGAATAGTTGAACCCATCAACGTTGGCATACAATGCAAAGAATGAATAGGTGTTATAAAGGGTTCCGAAGAACTTTCTTCTCACCTCATCAATTCCTTCAATGTCAAACTTCAGGTTTTCCCATGGGTTGGCATTAGAGATCATATACCAACGGGTGGCATCAGGTCCGTAAACAGATAGTGTTTCGAACGGATCTACCGCATTTCCTAAACGTTTTGACATTTTTTTGTCCGTTTTTATCCAGAACAAGACCGTTACTCATTACATTTTTATAAGCAACAGAATCAAAAACAGCTGTACCGATAGCGTGTAATGTATAGAACCAGCCACGGGTCTGGTCTACACCCTCTGCGATGAAGTCAGCCGGGAATGCTTTATTGTTGTCGATTAACTCTTTATTTTCAAAAGGATAGTGCAACTGAGCATATGGCATAGAACCTGAATCGAACCAAACGTCAATCAGATCGCTTTCACGCTTCATTGCTTTTCCTGAATCGGAAACAAGAATTACTTTGTCTACTACATTTTTGTGAAGATCAACCAGCTCATAGTTAGATTCAGACATATTTCCGATAATGAAACCTTTGAACGGGTTTTCTTTCATGTATCCTGCTGCAACGGACTTTTCAATTTCGTTGTAAAGCTCCTCTACAGAACCTATGATCTTTTCTTCTTTCAGGTCATCCGTTCTCCAGATTGGTAACGGAATTCCCCAATATCTTGAACGGGATAAGTTCCAGTCATTTACATTTTCCAGCCAGTTGGCAAAACGTCCCTCACCTGTCGCTTTAGGCTTCCAGTTGATTTCTTTGTTTAAGTTAACCAGTCTGTCCTTTACAGCAGTCATTTTTACAAACCAGGAATCCAGCGGATAGTACAATACAGGCTTATCTGTTCTCCAGCAGTGTGGATAAGAGTGAACATATTTTTCTACTTTGAAGGCTTTGTTCTCTGTTTTCAACAAGATTGCAAGTTCTACATCCCATGATTTTTCAGGAGCAGTTCCTTCATCGTAGTATTCATTTTTGATATATTTTCCTGAAAATACTTCAGGGACATTTTCTCCCTGAATGAATTTACCCTGTAAATCTACCAATGGAACAAGATTGTCATTTTCATCTTTTACCAACATGGGCGGGATCTCAGGCTGAGCCATTTTAGCAACTCTAGCATCATCAGCACCAAAAGTAGGAGCTGTATGCACAATACCTGTACCATCCTCAGTAGTTACAAAATCACCTAAGATCACTCTGAATGCATTTTCAGGATTATCGTTTGGTGTAAACCAAGGAACCAATTGCTCATATCTTGTGTCAACAAGTTTTTCTCCGGTAAACTCTTTTAAAATCCTGTATGGAATTACTTTGGTTTCCGGAGTATAGCTGGCAAAATCTTCATCAGTGCCTTCCGTATATTTCTTACCGAATACTTTAGGTAAAAGAACGCTGGATAATACAACTGTTACCGGTTCAAAGGTGTATTGGTTGAATGTTTTAACCAATACATATTCGATATCTCTTCCCACGGTAAGCGCTGTATTGGATGGTAGCGTCCATGGAGTGGTTGTCCATGCAAGGATATGAACGTCTCCGTCAACATCGTTAAACAAAGTGGAAGAATCTTTTTTCACTTTAAACTGAGCTACAACCGTTGTATCGGAAACATCACGATAGGTTCCAGGCTGGTTCAGTTCATGGGAAGAAAGTCCTGTTCCCGCTTTTGGAGAGTAAGGCTGGATGGTGTAGCCTTTATACAACAAATTTTTGTCGTATAATTGCTTCAACAGCCACCAGACGGTTTCCATGTATTTTGACTTGTACGTGATATACGGATCATCAAGATCTACCCAATATCCGATTTTTTCAGTAAGGTTATTCCATACGTCAGTATAACGCATTACCGCTTCACGACAAGCTTTGTTATAGTCTTCAATAGAGATTTTTTTGCCAATATCTTCCTTGGTGATTCCTAATTCTTTTTCCACTCCAAGTTCAACAGGAAGTCCATGTGTATCCCAACCCGCTTTACGGAAAACCTGCTTTCCGTTCTGAGTCTGGAAACGACAAAAAATATCCTTTAATGCTCTTGCCATTACGTGGTGAATTCCAGGCATACCGTTTGCTGAAGGCGGACCCTCATAAAAAACAAACTCAGGATTTCCCTGACGGATCTCAACACTTTTATTGAAAGTTTTATTTTGTTTCCAAAATTCTGCTACATTCTCTGCTACGTCAATAAGGTTGAGGTTTTTGTATTCTTTAAATTGGCTCATTGTATAGATCTCAATATCGTTGATTAATTAAGTCTGCAAATTTAGTGATTTTTGTCGGTTTATAATATATGTTTTATTTAGGTAATTTCTATTAAAAAGTTCAATTTCAGAAATATAAGTAAAAAGAAGAGGAAAAAGTGAATGATGATGATAAATAAGTGGATTTTCAATATAGGTTTTAATAGCTTTAGAAGCCTGTTTATTCAATAGAAGTGGGCTTTAGCCCTCTTAAAAAAAATTAAACCAATCCATTGGCTTTAGCTCAAACTTAAATATAATTTCTCGCAGCTCAAACAGATTTCGCAGATTTATCCATAACCATCTATGAAAATCTGTTTGATCTGTGGGAAAAATAAAACCAGCTAAAGCAATATAGCACGATCATTGCTTGAAATCTCATATATTTAAGAACTAAACCCAAATGCTGTATGAAAATCTTCTCTAAACTGATGATTGCGACCTGTTTTATCTATACAATCATCACACAAGCCCAAAATAACTATCCCCAAAATTATTTCCGCAATCCACTGAATATTCCCATGCAGCTGGCTGCCAATTTCGGGGCAGTAAGAACCAATCATTTCCATATGGGACTGGACCTTCGGACTAACAGTCAGGAAAACCTGTCTGTACTTGCAGCAGCAGATGGCTATGTAAGCAGAATAAAAGTGGAACGATACGGCTTTGGAAATGCAATATACATTACCCATCCCAATGGATATACAACTGTTTATGCTCATCTGAACAAATATTTTGATCAACTTGACGCGTATGTAAAAGAAAGACAATATAAAGACGAAAAATGGGAACAGGATATCACCTTTCAGCCAGGACAATTTCCGGTTACAAAAGGCCAGCTTATTGCTTTGAGCGGAAATACCGGCGGATCAGCAGGTCCACATCTGCATTTTGAAATCCGGGATACAAAAACGGAAGAATGTCTTAATCCCTTGCTCTTTGGCTTTGCGATTCCTGATAATGTTGCCCCGATTATCAGCGGGCTGTATTGGTATGACCGGAGGTTCAGTACCTATGAGCCGGGAGCAAACAGTGTTGCTGTTAAAAAAGCAGGAAATGCTTATACTGCTGATGTGGTCAGAGTCAATTCACCTCTGATAAGTTTTGCAATCAAAGCTGTGGATAAGGCGAATAAGGGATTCAATCTTGGAGTTTATCAGGCGGAATTAATAATGGATGGTAAATCAATCTATAGTTTTTCTATTGATAAAGTGAGTTATGATGATACCCGGTATGAGAACGGATGTATTGATTATACTAAATTTTCCAGAGATAAAATAAGTATTCAACATCTGTCAGTCTTGCCGGGAACGAGATTGCAGAACTATAGTAATCCAGGTTTATCCGGGATTATTAACCTTCAGGATAATGAGGTTCATCAGATTGAAATTATTTTAAAAGATGTTAAAGGAAATACAAGCCGGTTAACAACAAAAGTCCAGCTTGGCACACCAGTAAATAAAATTAACCCGACAGGGAATATGGTGCAACCCAATGAATCCAAAATAATCACTACACAGAATTCTGAGATCAGTTTCAGTAAAAATGCGTTTTATGACGCTGTCAATTTTAATGCCTATGAAGAACAGGTATCCGATATTAATGTGATCTCCAATACGGTTGTTTTACATAGTCCTTATATTCCCGTTCATGATAATTATACGATAAAAATTAAACCCAATAAAAAATTAAGCAGGGAAGAAAAAGAAAAAATAGTCGTTTTGTTTGATTATGGAAGCGATACGGATGCCGTAAAAGGAAAATGGAATGGTGATTGGGTGGAAGGACAGTTTAACAGGCTGGGAACCGTCAGATTGGTTTTGGATAATACTTTGCCGTCTGTTCTTTCGGGCTGGAAGGAAGGATCCGTTGTCAATAGCAGTTCCTTACGGTTGAAAGGCAGTACAAAAGTGGGGGACATCACTTCATTCCGGGCAGAACTGGACGGCAAATGGCTTCGTTTCGCCAGGGTGAAGAATGATTTTGTATATATTTTTGATGAAAAATGCCCGAAAGGTTCAGGTTTGCATACCTTAAAAGTTACCACCATCAATACAGCAGGGAATACCAATGTACAAACTTTTACCTTTCAGAGATAAATAAACAAAGAAGAGTATCTTTTCATCTTTTACTACTTCAATCCTTTAATTTTAGATAAATTTGTCCTTTAAAAATAAACACCATTGGAATTCTATCCACCCATCGAAAAATCCGGCATTCAGGAAATCAAACGTTTTCAGGAGGAAAAGCTCCGCGAACTGTTGATCTATCTTGATACTCATTCTCCGTTTTATCAGCAGCTGTTCAAAGAAAACAAAATCAATATTGAAGAAATCAGAACATTGGAAGATCTGCAGAAAATACCTACGACTACTAAAAATGATCTGCAGCAGAACAACCACGATTTTTTCTGTATTCCACCGGATAAAATTGTAGATTATAGTACTACTTCCGGAACGTTGGGCGATCCTGTTACTTTTGGATTATCTGATAATGATCTTGAAAGACTGGCCTATAATGAAGCCATATCCTTTGCTTGTGCCGGTATCCGAAAAGGAGATGTTGTACAGATGATTACAACCATAGATAAGAGGTTTATGGCAGGGCTTGCTTATTTTTTAGGTTTAAGAAAAATGGGAGCCAGTGTTGTCAGGATGGGACCGGGGATTCCTGAGCTGCAATGGGACTCCATTTTCAGATATAAGCCCAAATATTTAATCACAGTTCCTTCCTTTCTGCTAAAAATGATTGATTATGCAGAAAAGCATGGTATCGACTATAAAAATTCAAGTGTTTACGGAGCTGTTTGTATAGGAGAAAGCATCAAAAACCAGGACTTTACTGATAATATCCTTTCACAGAAGATCAAAGAAAAATGGGACATCAGATTGTTCTCAACCTATGCATCCACTGAAATGAGTACAGCCTTTACGGAATGTGAATATCAGGTAGGGGGGCATCATCATCCCGAGCTTATTATCACAGAAATTTTTGGATGATGAAGGTAATCCTGTAAAAGAAGGAGAGAGTGGAGAATTAACCGTCACCACGCTGGGAGTAGAAGCTCTTCCTTTATTGAGATTTAAAACCGGGGACATTGTAAAAGCACACTACGAACCTTGCGAATGTGGAAGAAATACAATGAGGCTCGGCCCCGTGATTGGAAGGAAGCAGCAAATGATCAAATATAAGGGTACCACATTGTATCCACCGGCAATGAATGATATTCTGAACGATTTCAATACTATCTTATGTTATCAGATTGTGATCCGGTCTAATGAAATAGGGCTTGATGAGATTATCATCAAATTGAG
The DNA here is from genome assembly GCF_000738495.1 of Chryseobacterium sp. P1-3. NCBI lineage: Bacteria > Pseudomonadati > Bacteroidota > Flavobacteriia > Flavobacteriales > Weeksellaceae > Chryseobacterium > Chryseobacterium sp. P1-3. The sequence continues at coordinate 58,619 of NZ_JPEQ01000003.1, read as the reverse complement.
TACGGAAGAAGAAAGTGAAGTTTTTGTAAATGAAGTAAGGGATCATTTCCGTGCCAAGCTGAGAGTGAGCCCGAAAATTGAAATGGTGGACTTTGATATTCTTTCCAAGGTTGTTTTCAATCCCAATAGCAGAAAACCCATTACTTTTATTGATTTAAGATAAATGAATCAGAAGCATAAAAAACGGCCTGAATTTCAGGCCGTTTTTTATGCTTGATTTTGTTGTTCCTGTTTTTCTGATTTGATGAGGTTTGCAAGATTTTTGATCACTGTATCATGCTTTTTTACAAAAGGATTATCTTTATTCCAGACATACCCTGCCAATACAGCACATATTTTTTTCTTTACATCCGGATTTTCCGGCTGGTGGAAGAATAATTCCTGAAGATTTCCGGTGTACCACTCCTTTACATAGGTAGTGAAAACATCCACGCCATATAGAATATAATCGGTATATTCTGTTTGCCAGTTAATTTTCTCACCGTTTAACTGCCTTAAAGCCAGTTTTGCAGCAAGCATCCCTGATTCCGTAGCGAAAGCCATTCCCGATGAGAAAACAGGGTCAAGGAATTCAGAAGCATTCCCGGTTAGGGCAAATCCGTCCCCAAATAATTTTTTTACAGAACATGAATAATCTTTCAGGTGTCTTGGCTCAAACAAAAATTCTACATCACCAAAGCGTTTTACATAATAATCTGAAAGGGAAATGGCTTTTCTTAAGGCTTCAGCAGTATCACCATTGGTGGACAGCTTATCAATATAATCAGTAGGGCCTACAATTCCCAGGCTGGTATTCCCATTGGAAAAAGGAATAACCCAAAGCCATACTTCCGTTTCAATGATATCAAAAGAAATTAAAGTTCCCTCTTCTCCTTCTTCTCTGTTGATGTCTTTTACATGAGAAAAGATAGCGGAATGTGGAGAGAGTTTTGAAGGTTTTTCCAGGTCTAGCAGTCTGGGAAGAACTCTTCCATAGCCACTTGAGTCAATTACAAATTTGGCATGGATTTCTTTGGTTTCCCCATTTTTATTTTTAACGGTGGTCACAGAATCTGTTCCGTCAAACCTGATATCTATAACTTCTGTTTCAAATTCAAGATCGATTCCTTTATTAATGACTTCCTGTGCCAATGTATTGTCAAAATCAGCCCTGGGAACCTGCCAGGTCCAATCCCATCCTTCGCCGAATTTATTACTGAAATCAAAAATGCAGACTTCATCGCCGCGGAGGAAACGTGCTCCTAGTTTTTTTTCAAAGCCCATCTTGTCCAATGCCGGAAAAAGTCCTGCTTCATCAAAGTGGTCCATTACTCTTGGAATTAAGCTTTCCCCAACAACAAGTCTGGGGAATTTTGCCTTTTCGACAACTTTTACGTTGACATTATTCTTCTTTAGATATGAAGAAGATACGCATCCCGAAGGCCCGGCTCCGATTACGAGAACGTCAACAAATTCTTTGCTCATCTTTGATTTTTTATTTTAATAATAACTTCTATCTTTGCCGCAAAATTAGTGACAAATAATTAATATTTTACAAAATTATCAACTATTACTTTTGATTAATGAAAATAAATAACTTTTTAGGACTGAAAGACTTTCAAAAAATTATCATTGGGAATGAGAAAATCGAACTGAATGAATCACTTTTATCAAGAGTGAATGCAAGTTTTCAGTTTTTAAAGGAATTTTCAAAAAATAAAGTAATATATGGTGTGAATACCGGTTTTGGGCCGATGGCCCAATTCAAGATCAGTGACGAAGATACCCATCAGCTTCAATACAACCTGATCAGAAGCCACTCTTCAGGAATCGGCAATCCTTTACCTGCGCAGGAAGTGAAAGCCTGTATGCTGGCAAGATTGAATACGCTGTCTTTAGGGAATTCAGGAGTGCATGAGTCTGTTATTTATCTTCTTAAAGAGCTGATCAACAGGGATATTGTTCCCTTAATTTTTGAACATGGAGGAGTAGGAGCAAGTGGAGACCTGGTTCAGCTGGCTCACCTGGCTCTGGTGCTGATCGGAGAAGGAGAAGTTTTTTATAAAGGAGAAAGAAAATCAACCCCTGAAGTTTTTCAATTGGAAGGATTGGAGCCTATCAAAGTTGAAATCAGAGAAGGCCTTGCCTTAATGAACGGGACTTCCGTAATGTCAGGAATTGGTATTGTGAATGCTTATAAAGCCAATCAGTTAACAGATATTTCCATTAAACTGTCCTGCGCAATCAATGAGATTGTCCAGGCTTATGACGATCATTTATCAGAAGTTTTAAACGGAACCAAGAAACACTACGGGCAACAGAAAGTTGCAGAAAAAATGAGGGCGCATCTGGCAGACAGCAAGCTGATCAGAAAAAGAGCAGATCATCTTTACACTCACTTTGAGGAACAGGAAAAAGTATTTAAAGAAAAAGTTCAGGAATATTATTCTTTACGTTGTGTTCCGCAGATTTTGGGACCTGTACTGGATACATTGGAGTATACGGAGAAAGTTCTTGAAAATGAAATTAACTCTGCCAATGATAATCCGATTATCAATGTAGAAGACCAACATGTTTACCATGGAGGAAATTTCCATGGAGATTATATTTCTCTGGAAATGGACAAGCTTAAGATTGTGGTAACCAAGCTGACAATGCTTGCGGAGAGACAATTAAATTATCTTTTAAATGCTAAAATCAATGAAATCTTGCCTCCTTTTGTAAATTTAGGTAAATTAGGTTTCAATTTCGGGATGCAGGGAGTCCAGTTTACAGCAACATCTACTACGGCAGAAAGCCAGATGCTGTCGAATTCCATGTATGTTCACAGTATTCCTAATAATAACGATAACCAGGATATCGTAAGTATGGGAACAAATGCTGCGGTTATCTGCAGAAAAGTGATTGAAAATGCCTTCGAAGTATTGGCAATTGAAGCAATTACAATCGTTCAGGCTATTGAATATCTTGATTTTCAGGATAAGGTTTCATCTTCTACAAAGGAGCTATATGATGAAATCAGAAAAATTATTCCTGCTTTCTCTGATGATATGGTGATGTATCCCTATCTGGAAGAAGTAAAGAAATATTTGAAGACCGTGTAATTTCTGAATGAGATTAATTGTCTTTACAAATAAAGCTAACTTAAAAAAAACTAACAACAACATAAACACTAACGCATGAAATGTGCAATCGTAACAGGAGGCTCCAGAGGTATCGGAAGAGCAATCTGTATAAAACTGGCTGAAGACAACAACTATCATATACTGATCAACTACGCTTCTAATGAAGCCGCAGCAAAAGAAACCCTGTCCAGAGTGGAAGAACTGGGGGCTACAGGAGAAATACTTAAGTTTGATGTGGGGAATGCCGAGGAAACAAAAGATGTTCTTACTGCATGGCAGGAAAGAAATGCCGATGCTGTAGTAGAAGTTATAGTCAATAACGCAGGTATTACCAGGGACGGCTTATTTATGTGGATGCAGAAAGAGGACTGGAACAGTGTAGTCAATACAAGTCTTAACGGATTTTTCAATGTAACCCATTTCTTTATTCAGAAACTTCTCCGTAATAAATATGGACGGATCATCAATATGGTCTCTGTTTCCGGAGTAAAAGGAACTGCCGGTCAGACGAACTATTCAGCTGCGAAAGGAGCTCTGGTAGGAGCCACTAAAGCCCTTGCCCAGGAAGTAGCTAAAAGAAACGTTACGGTAAATGCTGTTGCTCCCGGTTTTATTAAAACAGATATGACCCAGGATTTTAATGAGGACGAACTGAAGGCAATGATTCCTGCCAACAGGTTTGGAGAAGCAGAGGAAGTTGCAGATTTAGTAGCATTTTTAGCGTCTAAAAAATCTTCATACATTACCGGAGAAGTGATTAATATTAACGGAGGGATTTACTCATAAATAATATAACAATATACCAATGTACCAGTGTGCCGATATTGATTGATCTCAACAGATAGGGCTACTTACCAGATGATACATTGCTAAATTCAATAGGAACATATGGAAAATAGGGTTGTAATTACCGGAATGGGAATTTATTCCTGCATCGGGACGTCTTTAGAAGAGGTCAGGGAATCCCTATATCAAGGAAAATCAGGAATTGTTTTAGACAAAGAAAGAAAAGAATTCGGATTCAGATCGGGACTTACCGGAGTAGTTCCCAAACCGGACCTGAAAAACCTTCTTAACAGGCGTCAGCGTGTCAGTATGGGAGAGGAGAGTGAGTATGCTTATCTTGCAACAATGGATGCCCTGAAACAGGCCAATCTTGATGAAACTTTTCTGGACACCCATGAAGTGGGAATTTTATACGGAAATGACAGTGTTTCCCAGGCGGTAGTAGAATCTATCGATATTGCAAGGGAAAAGAAAGATACTACATTGATGGGGTCGGGCGCGATCTTTAAATCAATGAATTCAACGGTGACGATGAACCTTTCCACTATTTTTAAGCTGAAAGGGATCAATCTTACCATCAGTGCGGCATGTGCCAGCGGATCACATTCTTTGGGCCTTGCCTATATGATGATAAAAAATGGTTTCCAGGATATGATTATCTGCGGAGGAGCCCAGGAAACCAACAAATATTCTATGGCAAGTTTTGATGGCTTAGGAGTTTTCTCCGTGCGAGAAGATGAACCGGCAAAAGCCTCAAGACCTTTCGATGCGGGAAGAGACGGCTTAATCCCAAGTGGAGGAGCTGCCACTTTGATCGTGGAAAGCCTGGAATCTGCTCAAAGGAGGGGCGTTCCCATCATTGCTGAAATCATAGGCTATGGTTTCTCTTCGAACGGTGGTCATATTTCAACCCCGAACGTGGACGGACCTGCTTTGGCAATGGACAGGGCCCTGAAACAATCCGGGTTACAGGCTTCTGATATTGATTATATTAACGCTCACGCTACTTCTACCCCGATTGGAGATGCCAATGAAGCGAAGGCTATTTATGAGATCTTCGGAAGCGAAGTTCCGGTAAGTTCCACCAAATCGATGACGGGACATGAGTGCTGGATGGCGGGGGCAAGTGAAGTTATTTACTCTATCCTGATGATGCAGAATGATTTTATTGCTCCTAATATCAATCTGGAAAACCCTGATAATGAGGCGCAAAAGATAAATTTAGTCTCCAAAACAAAAAATCAAAAAATTGACGTATTTTTGTCGAATTCTTTCGGGTTTGGGGGAACCAATTCTGCACTAATAGTTAAAAAATTTGATTAAAAAACATGGAAAGGGAGAAAATTGTTGCCATCGTTAATGATTTTTTGGTAAATGAATTCGAGGTAGACGGGGACGAAATCAGTAACGATGCCAATCTTAAAAATACACTGGGCTTAGACAGCCTGGATTATATTGATATGGTCGTTGTGATAGAATCTAATTTCGGGGTGAAATTAGGAGAAGCCGATTTTAAAAAAAATGGTGACATTTGATGATTTCTATACAACGATTGAAACAAAGATTGCGGAAAAGAACGCTTAATTATACATTAAAATGACCAATGTAATGCTATAGCAATCTGTTAATCATACCGAATGGTATTGATACATTGGTATACTGTTATATCGGTAAATTATACATATGAACAAGTGGAAAGGTAAATCTAAAGGGACGGTTTTGGGGTACCAAATATTTGTCTGGTGTATTAGAAATATCGGGATCAGAAGTTCATATTTCGTGCTTTATTTTGTTGCGGCCTACTATTTTATATTTCAGAAAAAAAGCAACCTGCATATTCTTTATTATTTCCGGAAGAGGCTCAATTACGGATATTGGAAGTCCAGATTTTCCATATTTAAAAGCTATTTTACCTTTGGGAAGGTATTGATTGACAAGACTGCGATTTCTGCAGGACTGAGAGAGAAGTATACGTATGAATTTGATGGAATTGAGAACCTCAGAAATCTGCTGGCAGCAAAAAAAAGGAGGCGTACTGATCAGTGCCCACATCGGAAATTTTGAAGTAGCGGAGCATTTTTTTTGCCGATATTGATTTTGATTGCCGGATCAATCTGGTGACTACAGATCAGGAGGTTACAGTGATCAAAGAATACCTTGAAAGTGTTGCCGTAAAAAAGAGCAATATCAAATTTATCTATGTCAAGGAAGATATGTCTCATATTTTTGAAATTAATCAGGCTTTATCCAATAATGAGCTGATTTGCTTCACAGGAGACCGCTATTTTGAAGGATCAAAATACCTGGAAGCCGAGCTTTTGGGGAAAAGTGCAAAATTTCCGGCCGGACCTTTTCTCATTGCATCCCGGTTGGGAGTTCCTGTAGTGTATGTGTATGTGATGAAAGAAGAAAACCTTCATTATCATCTGTATGCCAGAGTCGCTCAGAATATTAAAAACCGCGATTCCCAGGGACTTTTGAATTCTTATGTTCAAAATCTTGAAACGATGGTAAAAAAATATCCTTTGCAGTGGTTTAATTATTTCGATTTTTGGGATGATGTTGATTAATTTTTCTATTTTTACCACATAAATTAATAAAAAACTAAAAACTATTGAGACTTATTGGGAATTTAAGATCGTTACATGCTGTTACACCAATAAGGTTTCTTTGCATAATAAAAATCTCAGAATCTTCTTAATTTCCTCAACTCTTAATTAAAAAACACATGCTCCTTTGAAGAAAGAATATGACATACTTGTAATCGGAAGCGGATTGGGAGGCCTTGTTTCGGCTCTTGTTTTGGCGAAAGAAGGTCTAAAGGTTTGTGTTTTGGAGAAAAATAATCAATATGGAGGAAATTTGCAGACTTTTTCAAGGGATAAACTGATTTTTGATACCGGAGTGCATTATTTAGGTGGGCTTTCAAAAGGACAGAATCTGAACAGGTTCTTTTCCTATCTGGAAATCATGGATGAACTGGAGCTTCAGAAGATGGATGAAGACGGATATGACAGAATTTCTTTTGGAGAAGAGGACTTTGAATATCCACATGCACAAGGCTATCAGAATTTTGTAGAGCAATTATCCAGATATTTTCCTGAAGAAAGAGAAAACCTTGAAAATTATTGTGAAGAAATCCAATATGTCTGCAGCCAGTTTCCAAGATATCATGTTGTAGGAAGAGAAAGCTATAATGAGGAAATTCTGCACCTGAATACCAAAAGGTTCATTGAATCGGTTACCCCCAATAGAAAACTTCAGGCTGTATTACTGGGATCTAACTTTTTATATGCCGGTGATTCTGAGAATATTCCTTTTTACGTACATGCCCTTACTGTGAATTCTTATATCCAGAGTGCTTACAAATGTGTAAAAGGAGGAAGCCAGATTTCAAAACTGCTGATCAGAAAGCTCCGGCAGTATGGTGCGGAAATACACAAACATGCTGAAGTTTCAGAATTTATATTCAATGAAAATAATGTGCTTGCTTCGGTAAAAACACGGGACGGAAAGGTATACAATGCCCGGCAGTTTATTTCTAATATTGAAATTCGTTCTACCATAAAACTCATTGGAGAAGAAAGATTAAAGAAGTCCTTTTTAAACAGGGTTTTGAGCTGGAAGCCGGTTTCTTCGTGCTTTAGTGTTTATCTGGTATTAAAACCTCATTCTATTCCGAATTTTAATTACAACATCTATCATTATTCATCAGAAGACCTGGTTTGGAATGCCTTTCATTATCAAAAGGACGCATGGCCGGAAACGTATATGCTTTCATCTACACCCTCGAAGACCCATGCTGAATTTGCTGAAAGCCTGACAGCCATTTCATATATGGATTTTGATGAGGTGAAAGAATGGAGCCATACTTTCAATACTGTAGCAGACGAGCATGAAAGAGGAGAAGCGTATGAGAAGTTTAAGCTGGACAGAACTGAAAAAAATGCTTAATGCACTGGAAAAAAAGATTCCCGGCCTCAGGCATTCCATCAAAAAAATATATACTTCCTCACCATTGTCTTATCGCGATTACATCGGCAGTTTTGAAGGAAACATGTACGGATACATGAAAAGCTCAGATAATCCCCTGAAAACAATGGTTTCCCCCCGCACTAAAATTGATAATCTTTTTTTGACGGGGCAGTCTGTAAATATGCACGGGATTCTGGGAGTAACGATCGGAGCTTTTAACACGTGCTCTGAAATTTTGGGAAAAGATAAGATTGATAAGCGCCTCAGGCAAATGACCTAATTAAGACTAACCGTGAAAAAAACTATTACCATTTACCTTTCTTCCAAGAGGCTGCTTCTTTACTTTATTTTAGCTTTTATTCCTGTTTCATGCGGGATATCAAAGTCTATTCATCATCTTCCCGATGTAAGCAGATATTCACTGGAGATCCCAAAAGTTACTCAAATCAATGACACGACTTTTTAGTTACAATCAAAATTTTCTGACTAAAAATAAACAGCAGCTGTGGGAGCTTTATATCAAAGGAAACCCTTTGCAACTAGGGTATAACAATGGTGCATTAACACAAAAATTAATGCAGGAACAGGAAGAAATTTTCTTTTCAAAAATAGAAGCATTTGTTCCGTCCAGATTCAAACAGAAATTATTGAACGGCTTTTTAAAATGGTACGGAAGGAAAATGTATCTGAATGTCCGGGAAGATTACCAGACTGAGCTATACGGATTATCGCAATATTCTTCTGACCGGTATGATTTTATAGCTCCAAGGTATTTAAGAAATCTTTACCTGCACGGAGCCCATGATATCGGGCACGCTTTACAGGACCTGGCTATGGTAGGCTGTACTTCTCTGGCTGTATGGAACGAAAATACGGAAGACGGTGACTTGCTGATCGGGAGAAATTTTTGACTTCTATGTAGGCGATGACTTTGCTAAAAATAAAACTGGTAGAGTTTGTACAACCGGAAGACGGAATTCCTTATATGTCTGTAAGCTGGCCGGGAATGATCGGCGTAGTCTCCGGTATGAATAAAAAAGGAATAACGGTTACCATCAATGCCGGAAAATCAAAAATCCCGTTGACGGCCAAAACGCCGATTTCTTTGGTGACCAGGGAGATTTTACAATATGCCCAAAATATTGATGAAGCAATTGCCATTGCCCGCAAGAGAAAAGTTTTTGTTTCAGAATCCATTCTGGTAGGAAGTGCAGAAGATAAAAATGCTGTAATCATTGAAGTCTCACCGAAAAAAACAGGGGTTTATAAAGTCCGGAATACAAACAAAGTTCTTTGCACCAATCACTTTCAGTCAGATGTTTATAAAGATGATCCAAGAAACCGGAAGCAGATTGAAGAAAGCCACTCGGTATACCGTTATGAAAAGCTTCAGGAGCATTTAGAAAAAGATGAGAAGCTCACTCCTGAAAAAATGGCGGCTATTTTAAGAGACAGATCAGGATTGAAGGATAAAAAAATAGGGTATGGCAACGAAAAAGCGCTGAACCAGCTTTTAGCCCATCATGCCGTTATATTTTCTCCCCAGAAAAGATTAGCCTGGGTATCATCAAACCCTTACCAACTGGGAGAATTTGTATGTTATGACCTCAATGAAATATTTTCTGACAATGGTCTCCTGAGACACAATCTTTCGAAATCAACATTGAATATTGCCCGCGATCCGTTTGCTGATTCCGGGGAATTTAAAAATTACGAAGAGTACAGAACTTTAACGGTACAGCTCAATGATGCACTTCACAAAAAAGAAATTCTCACAGATTCTTTTATCAACCACTATCAATCCTTAAATCCTGACTTCTGGAAAGTCTATTATCTGGCAGGGAAATACTATTTTTACCGGAAAGAATATTCAAAAGCAAAGAGTGAGCTTGAAAAAGCAATGAGTAAGGAAATTACAACGGTTCCTGATCAGAGAGAAGTTGAGAAATATTTGAAAAAAGCCGTAAAGAAGTTGAGATGATCCCGAGATATATAAAATTATTGTTCTGTATTCCTATTGCAGTGCTTCTGTATTATACCATTTACTTATGCACCGTATATGGCTCGGTTCCGGAAACCATACCGATTCACAGCTATGGAAATAATCCCGATAACTATGGTCATAAAATATTTCTCTTTTTACCGGTACTGCTGAATATTGTGGTTCTTATACTGGTCTGGAGAATTATCAGCAGGCCGGATAAAATTAAATTTACCTTTGAAATAAGTGCAAACGATAGAACGAAAGTATATCATACAACCCAATTGGCCCTGGTAATTATTGCTATATTCGTGACCATTATGATGGGCCCTTTGTCATTTTCTGATGTTGTTTATAAATAATTGATTATGAAAAAACTAGTAACCTTCTTTTTAATTGTATCATCATTATTCTCATTCTCCCAGGATAGAAAGGAGATTGGAAAAACTTTTATCAACACTTTATTTGTTGACAAAAATGCTGAGAAAGCACATTCGTTTTTTGATTCTTCGGTTGCCAATGAAATTCCGGTGGATCAGCTTAAATCTCTTACAGAACAACTTCAGACTCAGCTAGGAAGCCTGAAGAATATTCTCGAAGTCAACAATGAAGGAAATCTTTATTATTACTATTCTGAATTTGAAAAATCTAAACTGGATGTTCAACTGACTTTTGGAGATGATAATAAACTGCTTGGATTCTTTTTAGTTCCGCATAGAACATTTGAAAAAAGAGATGAAAAAACCACTCTTAGAATAAAAAGTGATGATATCGAGTTGAATGGAACAGTGCTGATCCCTCCTTCCGATAATAAAAAGAAGCTGGTGATTTTTGTTCATGGATCCGGAGCTTCTGACAGGGATGAAACTGTTGGAGAAAACAAACCCTTTAAAGATATTGCAGAATACCTCTTTGCGAATGGAATTGCCTCTTACAGATATGATAAAAGAACGTATTCCAATCCGGAGACTTTTAATGAACAGTCTACAGCAGAGCAGGAGACAGTAAATGACGCCGTAAATGCTGCTCTTTATTTCAAAAATAACAAGGATTACCAGGGATATCAGATTATCATGCTGGGGCATAGTCAGGGAGCTTATATGATGCCAAAGATTGCAGCGCGTGCACAAGCTTCAAAATATATTTTCATGGCGGGAAATGCAAGACCTTTACAGGACTTATTGGTTGAACAGTTTGAGTACATCCACCGCATTGATCCCACTAAAGTTTCCGCCGAAGCTGTTCAGGATATAAAAAAGCAGGTTGCCTTTTTAAATTCGTCACAATTCAACTTAAATTCACAGGCGTCAGATCTTCCGATGGGGCAATCTGCCGCATACTGGAAATATTTAAAAGAATATCATCAATTGGATGAGGTTAAGAAAATAAAAGCCCCGATGTTTTTTGCACAAGGAGGTAAAGATTACCAGGTAACAGAAAAGGACTTTAACCTTTGGAAAAACGAGTTGAAAAATGATAAAAATGTCGTATTCAGATTTTACCCTGATTTGAGTCACTTGTTTATTCCGGCTTCCGGAACACCTTCCCCAAAGGATTATGAAATCAAAGGTAAGGTGGATGAGCAGTTTTTAAAAGATCTGGTTCAGTTCATTGTAAAGTAGACTTACCATTGTTGAAAAAGTAAACGAAGATTGACGGAAATGTTTTGTAAAGATTAATTATTCTCCGGGGTCAGTTTGTTCAGAAACAAAAAAGTGGCTACGCCTGTAAGACATGATACTGTAGTGCTCAGGATAAAACTACCAATCACATACTGAAGCAGGTTATTCCTGATAAGGTCAAAATTCAGGTCTTGGCTGAGAACATTACTTTCACCCTCTACAAAAGGACCGCCCAGGAATAAAGAAGCTGCAATGATGAAAGGAATGAAAGGAGGAAGACTTATATTGGAAGCTACAAATGCAAGGACTTTATTCAATTTAAAAAGGACGGATAGACTGATGACAAGCAGTGTTTGAAAACCCCAAAACGGAGAAAGCCCGATAAAGACCCCCAATGCAATAGAAAAGGCCTTTGTACGGTTGCTTCCGTCACTTTCCAGCACATCTTCTTTTATGAATCTTTTAAAGCTTTTTTTTTTGAAATTATTCACAAAATTTCTCGGAATAATATAAAATAAAGTGATAGTCACCAGAATTGTATTCAGAATACTGATCCTTGTGAAATCTTTGAAGGGCCTGAAATGGGAAACCCTTTCTGCGGGATCATACAAAACTTTTATGGGAACATTCTTTACAGGAACATGCCTCCAGGCTGTCCTTACAATAATTTCGATTTCAAATTCAAATTTAGGTGTAAAGAATTTCTTCGGGATTTTGCGGAGAGGGTAAAGCCTGTAGCCGGATTGGGTATCTTCCAGTCTGATTCCGGTTTCAAACCAGAACCAGAAATTGGAAAAACGGTTTCCGAAGCTGCTTTTTTTAGGAATGCCATCCTGGGACATATTTCTGTTTCCTATCAAGAGGACATCCTCTTTTTCCTCTGTCAAGGCTTTTACAAATACAGGGATATCATCCGGATAATGCTGCCCGTCTGAATCAATGGTGATTGCATAATCATATCCTGATTCCTTTGCTTTTCTGAAGCCCGTTTTTAAGCCGTTTCCTTTACCTTTGTTTTCAGGAAGGCTAATAACTGTAATTTGAGGATATTGTGAAAGAATATGCGGAGTGGAATCGGTAGAACCGTCGTTAACCACAATAATACTTTCGGTATAGTCTAAAACACCGTCAATGACTCTTTTCAGAGTTTTTTCGTTATTATAGGTAGGGATTACAATGCAGATCTTCTTTTCAGAAATTGCATTCTGTACTTCAGCAAAGGACATGGTTTTATTTTAAAGTGGCTCTTTCCGCCTCTGTAATGGTTTTAGATTGCATCGCAAACCTTTTGATATAGTTTTTTAACGCTGCATTCTGTTTGTTGTAATTGTTCAGAAGAAATGCCTTATCATCTTTCATGCTTCCCCTGTATCCTACTATTTTCGGAATATTTTCCTGAACACTCAGTCTGATCAGTCGCAGTTCCGCATTATTCGGATTGCTTTTGATAATACTTTCAAGGCTTGTAGCTCCTGTTTTTACCAGTGCTTTTCTGTTTCCTTTGGTAACCTTCGCTTCCATGATTTTTGCAGCCGCTTTATAGCCCAGGGTAACAGGATCAGAACCGGGCTGCTTTTCTGCTGCATCAATAAAGCTTTGCGTGTTGGTACTGGAATCGTTGGCTTTAGCATAGCTGCTTCTTAGCGTTTCAAGGTCAGACTGGAAGAAAAAAAGAAAAGCTGCTACGAATGATAAGATAAGTTTCATGACATTATTTTTTATAGCTTACTGACATTTTTAATGCAATAGTCTCGCCAAATGAAGTGGTATTCTTCACTTTAACATCTTCTCCGTTTTCGGAAATATCAAGCTGGAGCTTCAGGTCAGGGGTTTCAAACGGGTTGATAATTGCCATAAACTTAACATTTGAAGCTGTTTTTAAAAATAATTTTGCCCCTGTAAATTCTTCAGTGAGTTCTTTCACAATCTGCATCATACAGACTCCCGGAGTTACCGGATTTCCCGGAAAGTGACCTTTAAAAATATCATGATCCTTATTTAACCGGATATGGGCAATAAAAATGCCATCGTCTGTTTTTTCGTGAGATTCTAAAGTGTAAAAGTCTGTAAGAATGGTTTGCATGATCTTATTTTTTAAGATTGAACGTATAATAAACTCCTGCCTGGAAGGTTACATTCGTATGTTCGCTGGTGATGTGTACAAAGCCTTTTTTTAATTCTGGCTTCTATTCCAATATTTTTTGTAATGTCATACCCTGCTCCCAGCAATACTCCTAAATCTGCCGAAGAAGGTGACTGAATATTTTTGTGGTCACTAAGGAGTTCCAAAGTCGGACCAAAGTGGATATTAAACTGGTTAAAATAAAATTTATTCACTACTGCTGCTCCCACATAAGAAACCGTTACCGTTTTGGAAGCTACTGCCGGATTTTGGCTTTCATATTTTGCTCCCTGGCGGGTATAGTAGATTTCAGGCTGAAGAGCATAGAATTTAGCAAATCGGATATTCGCCTGGAAGCCTATATAAAAATCGACCTTTGACTGTATGTCAAATACATTACTTCCATAATGGTAACCCTGGTTGTCATTATAATACCAATAATCATAAGCCGGTCCATTGGAAAAATGGGAAATATTAGCTCCCAATCTTATTCCGGGATTAAAAGTTACCTGTGCAAAAGACAGTCCGGAGATCAGTAGAATTAAAAGGAGGAATAATTTTTTCATGTGTATAGATTATTCAGTTTCGGTTATTTGAACTAGTTTTATATTAATCTTAAAATCCTTGTGATGAAGGTTTAAACTGTCCGCGAAGATAGGTTTTTTTTGCCTCAAAAGTAAAATCGATTTTTTCCCTGCTATTTCGGGTGTAGATGATCTGTTTCAGCAGGCCGTTGTCCTTGTTAAAGAATAAATAATAGCTTTTGTTGTCAATTCTGGAAAGATAGATTCTGGAATGGTCATTCACAAAGCTTTCACTCACAGGATATTGCCTTCTTAAAAGTTGCCGGAAATCATTTTTAAGGAAGTTGATAACAATCTTTTTATCCAGGTCTGGAAGTACGTAATTGAGTTTGAAGTTATTATCTGCAATTTCAAAATCAATCAGTTTATTTCCGAAGTCTGATGTCAATACCACCCGGTGAGTGGTTTCATTCAGTTTTTTGATGATCAGAATACCGCTTACATGATTTTTATAAATATCAATCTGGCATTTATACACATAATCCCCGTTAGAAGAGAAATACAGATTCTCCACTACTTTTTCAGCTGTTGAAACAGGCTTTACATCAGCAAGTGTATATGTTTTGCAGGAAGTAGCTAATACTAAAATAAGACTGCTATAAACTAAATTCTGACGCAGGAATTGAAGCATTGATCTTGGTGTTTTTGAAAACAATATTGGTAGTATCCCCGGAGGCTTCTGTCATATTAACCTGGGAAACCGTAGATTGGTTTTTTGGAAAATAAAGCTCAACCTGTTTGATATATTTCAGGAGCTGGCTTGTTTTCGGAATAAACCTGGCAATATTGTAATTTCCGCTTTTGAAGTAAGTTACGGTAAACTCCGGGTCATTGAACATGGTACCGTTTGAACTTCCTACGATAAGCTTATTGATCTTTTCAAAGGTTTTGCTTTTGGCATCTACTGAAGATTTTTTTCCCTGGTCATTGATGAAAATTTTGTTATTTTTAAAAACAATACTGTACTGATAAGGTTTTGTGTACCTCCAGCTCAACATATTAGGAGTTTGTAATGACATTTTCCCGTGGGTAACAATACTTTTATCCAGGAAATCCATTTTTTTCGTTTGGGTAAAGTCACTTTGCAGCGTTTTGATTTCCTTTGTTTCAGAAGAAACTTTTGTTACGAAAGCCTTCGCTTCCGCTCCGCTCATTGCTGTATTTTGGGCGAAAAAGAACCCTGATACCAATAAAAATGCTCCTAAAGCAATATTTTTAATCATTTTTTCTTTGAATTTGTAATGGAATCAACGGTGAATGTTGAATACTTTTTATCCTCCAAAAATACTAATAAATCTACCAGGACACGATATGTTTTTTCCGAAGTATCATGAAGAAGGATGATACTTCCTTTTTTCAGGTTTCTGGTGACTTTTCTGTAGATTTTCCGTTCATCATTGATGATGGTATCCAGAGAACGCACATTCCAGCCAATGCTTTTTTTACGAGTGTTCTTAATGGCTTTGGCAATATTAGGATTGGTAACCCCGAAAGGAGGGCGGTATAATGGAGTAGTTATATTGCCATACCGCTGTATTACTTCATCACATTGCTTTATTTCTTCCGTCATTTTAGCTGTAGATAAAAAGCCTGTGGAATGAGAATGAGATAAAGTATGATTTCCGACTGTATGTCCGTCAGCAATAATTCTCTGGAAGGTTTCAGGATATTTTTCGATTTGTTTTCCGATACAAAAGAAGGTTGCCTTTACCCGGTGCTCCCTCAAAAGATCCAGAAATTGAGGCGTAAATTCAGTGGGACCATCATCAAAAGTAAGTGCCACCTCTTTGATTTTTGTGCGTTTATGAGTAATGCTGTTGACAAAATAGCCAAGTCCTATATCGAAAGATCCCCAAATGATAACAGCAGAAAAAGCAAGAAAACAGGCCAGATATACCCAAAAACTTCCTTGAAACGCATAAATAAAAACGTTGCAAAAAAGATAGAATAAAACGAATGGGTAATGTTTCATTGTTGTGTATCGTTTATTGGTTGATAGCAAAAGCAAATTTGTTAACCATCCTTTTTATTTTTGTTCCGTTATGCTCTTTCCAACAAAACCAGACTATGATCACAGCCAGCCAGATGATTGTAAAGAAGTATGTTTTTTACCTCTTCTTTTTTCTCAGAATTGATCATCATTACCTCCGGGATCTTCTGTTCCTTCAGAATATGACAGGCCATAAAAACAGAAAAGCCACTCGCTGTATTAAATTCTCCGCTAAGATGCTTATAATATAATAAAGATGATTCCGGAAACAGTTTCATGGCTTCATTATAATATCCATCAGAAGCTGCATCTCCGCTAAACCCCAGAATAACTGCATCGATATCCTGCGACTGAAAATTGTTTCTGGTTAAAAAATCCTGGATAAAATCTTGTACTTCATTGATTTCTATCCTGTTTTTAATTTCAATATTGCTGAGCTTTGCGTAGGTGTTTTCGGTCTTGTTTTTTCCGACCACGAAGAAACTTGCTCCTTCGCCCCAGATGACACCGTTAGTCGTAGAAGTCAGATAATCTGCGGGTAAATCTCTTTCTTTTTTGATCGTATTGTGTAAGCAATAAAGCTCCATGGTTCTGTCCGTCTGCTCATCAGTAGATCCTACAAGAATATTTTCTGCCTCACCGTCACTGATCTGGAGTTGGGCATCCAGTAACGAAAATTCCAGTGAAGAAGAAGTATTTACATAAGTGAAGTTATAAGCATGACATTGCAAGGCCAGGGCAATCTGCCCGGCAACGGTATTATGTGTAGACTGGATAAAAAATGTAGGTGTTAAAAACTCTTCATGATTGTCAATTACATTTTTCAGGAACTTTTCAGAATCCTGGGAACAGCCCATACCGGTTCCTACAATAATGGCATCCGGCTGTGAAATTCCTGCTTCCTGAAGTGCGTAATGTGATGCTACGGAACTCATTTTTACGGTTTTAGACATTCTCCTGATCATAGCAGCAGGAATGAATTCTTTGTATTGGGGTTCTATAGCTTTTACAATCTGTACTGTATTTTCAGGAACCAGGTTCTGGAAAATATTTTCCTTCAATGTGTCCTGGGCTGAGATACAGGATGCACTGTTGATGTATACTGCACTCATGGTTTTGAGAATATTAACGTTGAACAATTTCCTCCGAATCCGAATGAATTGGAAAGTACATGCCTGATATCTTTTTTCTTTAGTTCAGTAACAGGAACCAGATCAAATTCTTCCATTTTGGTTTTGAAATTAAGATTGGGAAAAATGAGATTATGCTGCATAGCTAAAATTGAAAACACCGCTTCAATTCCGGCGGCTGCTGCCAGAGTATGCCCCGTAAAGGCCTTTGTAGAGCTGAATTCCGGTACCTGGTTTTCCCCGAAAATACGGATCATGGCAATACCTTCAGACAAATCATTATTGGGAGTAGCTGTTCCATGAACATTAATATAATCGATTTTTTCCCTGGCTAAACCGGATATTTTCAAAGCCTGCTGCATCGCGAGAAAAGCGCCCTGTCCATTCTCCGAAGAAGCCGTCTGATGATGAGCATCATTGGCATTTCCATATCCGGAAAGATAGGCTAAAACAGGCTTGTTTTCCTTTGTCACAATTTCCTCAGATTCCATAACTAAAAAAGCGGCGGCTTCTCCTAAATTTAAACCTTTCCGGTCATTGTCAAAAGGAGTGTTATAGGAATCCGTAAGAATCATCAGGGTATTGAATCCGTTCAGGGTAAATTTGGACAGGGAATCTGTTCCGCCAACGATAACGCGATCTAAAACGCCGTTTTTAATCAGTTTGGCTCCCATCATAATGGCATTGGCGGCTGATGAACAGGCAGTGCTGATCGTAGAAACCATTCCTTTTAACCCCAGATAATCTGCAATGGCTAAAGAAGAATTACCGGCATCATGAGCATCAATATATTTTTGCTTCTCAGGAAAGTCTTCATAGGAGTAGAAATATTTTTCGGTAACATCCATTCCTCCTACACTGGTAGAAGAGATCAGGCCGGTCCTGTATTGGTTGATATCCGGAATTCCGGCATTTTCTACTGCTTCCTTTGCGGCAATCATTCCTAATAAAGAGGTTCTTGTAGCGTTGTTGTCTTCATCAAGCTGAAGCTTTTCTACAAGTTCTTCATTGGATAACTTTATTTCACCTGTTTTAATAGATCCTCTATGGCGGGTTTCAAACATGTTGATCTCTGAAATTCCATGCTTTCCGGACTGTAGTGAAATAAAATTTTCCTCCACATTGTTTCCTATGGAGGAGATGATACCCATTCCTGTTATGGCAATTTTCTGGCTCATGGTATTATATAATGTGCCAATTTAACGATGTACTATTTACAATGATTATTCCTTTAGCATTGGTACATTATTAAATTGGTACACTGTTATATTAATTTTATTTTGTTCTGTTGTCTTCGATGAATTTAGCCATCGTGTCGATAGATTGAAAAATTTCCTTTCCTTTTTTAGGATCGGCTAATTTTATTCCATAATCTTTATCAAGAAGAACGATTAGTTCCAGGGCATCAATAGAATCAAGTCCCAATCCGCCTCCGAATAAAGGATCTGTATCTTTGATTTCTTCTACAGAAACGTCTTCAAGGTTAAGGACATCAATAATTTTGTGCTTTAGTTCAGTTTTTAAATTTTCCATAAATATTATTTTAATGTAACAATATATGAATGTACCAATTTACCAGGCATTGTTACTGTAGTACTGGTACATTGTGAAATGGTACATTGTCAGATTATAATGTGAGCAAATATACAAAAGCTTTATAATTTTCCTGATACAATTCCACCCAGCCACATAATACTTTCCCGGCCTTTCCGGTGTGAAGGATTTGCTCAGAATAATCATTTAAAAAATTTTCATCAAATTCATCCAAAACAAAAAAAGCATTCTCTGTCTGCATTTTGTGTTTGATGCTGATCTCTCCTACACATATATTAGGCAGAGTGTATACAAAAACGGCAGGACTGGGAAAATAGTTTTCCGGAGAATTGATACTGTTTTGATATTTAAAATCCGTATCGAGGCTTGAGGACTTATTGGCAAAAACCAAGGCTGTCCTGCTGTGGTCCTCTTCTTTTAAAAGCATTTCGGCAGCCAGAAAAGCCAGTTTGCTCAGGTTATCCATTTTATGAAATTTGGGATAATTGAGTTCCAGGGTTTTGTATGCATTTTTTGCAAAATCCGGGAATGCTTCGTTATCGCTTTCAAAAATAAGATGTCCATTTACCGTTATTTTTGACTGTTCTATGGTACAGGTTTCAATTGTCTTCATCGTCTTTTAACATTTTTCCAAGATAATGGCTGCATTACATCCTCCAAAACCTGAAGCTGTTTTCAGAATATAACGAATGTCAGCAGATTGATTTTCCCGAATAATATTCAGCGGTTGGGAAACTCCCGTTTCTTTAAAGTTTTTAGATGGAATCAGGGTAGCATGAAGAGCGCTTTCGATAGAAATAATGCTTTCCAGCAGCCCGGATGCTCCCAGGCAATGGCCATAATAGCCTTTCATACTGTTGAGAGGGACATGCTGCAATTCCATTCTGTTGAAAGCAATGGCTTCCATTTCATCATTGTACAATGTAGCTGTTCCATGAGCAGAAATAAAATCAATCTGTTCAGCAGGAATATTTGCCTCAGTCATTGCATTTCTGATACTGGCATATAAGCCGTCTCCTGTCCTGGAAGGTCCTGAAATATGATTGGCATCATTTACGGCAGAATCTCCCAATACTTTAAATTGTAATTTTTCATTTCCCGAAGGCTCTGAAGTTATATAAACAGCAGCCGCAGCTTCCCCTATATTGATCCCGGCCCTGTTTTTATCATAAGGTTTACAAGGTTCCGGTCCGATAGCCTGGAAGGAATTAAATCCTGATATCACAAATTCTGAAATCTCATCCGCTGCAATGACAAAAGCATCGGTATATCTTCCTGTCTGAATCATATTTTTGGCAACAGCAATAGCCATTACTCCCGATACGCAGGCATTTGAAACCACTATCGGTTTTGTCTTAACTCCCAAAAAATCAGTGATCTTGCGGGCAAGGTTTGAGAGATATACACCTTCCGGCAGTTCAGTCCGGTTTTTTAATAAGCTGATATTTCCTTTTGTTGTAGAGAGGATAAAAGCGGTTTTTTCCGTAATATGATGGTTTTTGATCAGGGGCAGCAAGCTTAAAAGCAGCATTTTTTCCAATCTTGTAAATGACTGATGACCAAAGTTTTTGCTGAATTCTTTTTCCAGTTCTTCAGTATTGATCACAGAAGCATAAAAAGGATCCTGATTTTCTATGATATGATGCAGGGCAATTCCTGATTTCCCTTCCAACAATGCATTCCAATTGGCCTCCACATCAAAGCCTAAGGGAGTCACACAATTGTAATCCGTTATATAAACTTCCTTCTTCATGATAATCCTGTTTTATCTTTCCAAGCCTGAAAAAAGTCAGGATTATACAGGCATAGATTTCCTTCACTATCTAAAAACACCTGAATGGTTTCTCCGCTGCAGACCAGCTGCCCTTGTTGGTTAAACAGTTCATATTGATAGATGAGCTTGGCAGCAACCGAATTTACAAAAGTCGTTACAATGGTAAAAGTTTCGCCATATTTTAAAGGAAGAAAATGTTCACAGGTACTTTTAACAATAGGAGTAACATATCCCGCTTTTTGAATATCAAGGTAGGTAAGACCGTGCTTTCTGCCAAATGCTTCCCTTCCATCTTCAAAATAAACGATATAATGGCCATGCCATACAATGCCAAGAGGGTCTGTCTCGTTGAATCGTACTCTTACTTCTTCAGTACAGGTTAATATGTTATCTTTAGATTGCATTTTGTTTTTTTTTCGTAAAAAATGGAAACAGATACTGTGGCGATATAAAATAAAAGCAGGAAAGCCAATTCCTTGGCAATTCCCCCGATCCCGCTGTTTCTTAAAATAATATCATAATAAGCATTCAGTCCCCAGTTCATAGGGGAGAAACTGGCAATAGTCTGCATAAATTCGGGCATCAGGAATACCGGGACCCAGATTCCGCCGATAGCCGCCAATACTACTACTGAAGTGGCCCCGAAAGGTGCAGACTGTTCCTGGGTATCGGCAATTGTTCCTAATAAGACCCCAAACCCGATAGCAGCCAATCCGGCAAATAAAGTTACTATAATAAGCTGAAACATCTTGCCCGAAACATCAAACGCCGGAAGATCCATGTAGGGGAAAAGGTAAATTCCGACTGCAACCATCAGCAAAAACTGGATGATGCAGATAATAAGGTATGTAAATGTCTTTCCTAAAATATGAACGAAATAAGGAGTAGGGCTTATCCTGGCTCTTACACTGGTACCCTGGCTTTTCTCTTTTACCAGATTGATAGACAAAGGAACCACAATAAAAAAGATGGCAAAAAGCGTCCATGCCGGAACATTGTGCTGAACGGAATTCGGCATTACATCCATTTCTCCTTTTTGGGGAGTGATTTCTTTAAAACTGATCAGGTTTTTGTTCTGATCGAGTTTCTCGGATGTCCCCAACTGATCCTGAAAAGCCTTATAAATTTTTTTATTTTCGATTTCAAAAACCATCTTGTTGACGGAGTTCATCACTGAGTTTTTGAATCCGGCGTTGGTAGCAGGGTCAAAGTACAAATGTATATCTCTGGCTTTCGGAGCTTCTGTTTTAGTTTTCACGGAATCACTTTCCAGGCCGAATGAGCTTACAATAGTCTGAACCTTGGATTCAATATTGGAGTTTAAATCCTTTGTCAGGTTTTCAGGGATGACAATCGCCATCTGGTAATCTCCCGAAAAAACGGCTTCCTGAGCTGACTTTTCATTAAAACCGGTTAACAATTGAAACGTTTTACTGTTTTCCAGCTCACTTTTTATATTTTTTGAAACCTCAGATTTATCATGATCAATGAAAATAATCGGAATTTTTGATCCTTCAAGGTTTTTGAAAGTAGAATCCTGAATAAGAGTAATGGTGATGATAAGGAGCAACGGCATTACGAAAATAATGACAATCCCACCGATATCTCTTTTCAGCAGAAGGACTTCCTTCATAAAACTTCTCCACAATTTATACAACAACATCTCTTAATTCTTTTCCGGTTAATGAAATGAAAACATCTTCAAGGTTTTCTGCGTGGGCAATCTGAGAAACAAGTTCTTCAGGGCTTCCTACAGCATGAATTTTACCTCTGTCTATAATGGCGATTTTAGTACAGAATTCTTCTGCTTCAGAAAGGTGATGGGAAGTATAAATAATGCATGTCCCTTTTTTATTCAGACCCTGAAGGAAATCAATGATTACTTTCTTAGACTGAACATCTACTCCTACAGTAGGCTCATCCAGAAATAACACCTTCGGGTTATGAAGGGTGCCGGCGATCAGGTTACAGCGGCGTTTCATCCCTCCTGAGAATTGTCCTACCTGTTTATCAGCAAATTTTGAAAGCCCCATAATCTCAAGGGATTCATCGATAGCACGGGTAAGCTGTTTATGCTTTAAACCATACAGGCTTCCGAAAAACATCAGGTTTTCTTTCGCGGTAAGGGTAGGATACAATGCGTATTCCTGTGGTACAATCCCAATGATCTGTCTTATTTTGAAATGGTCTTTATGCGGGGATAAACCATTGATCGTGAATTGCCCCGAGGTAGGTTTAATCAGTCCTGAAAGCATGGAAATCAGTGTGGTTTTACCGGCCCCGTTAGGACCAAGAATTCCATAAATCTCATTTTTGCCTATCTCCAAAGAGATATCATTGACAGAAAATTCATCGGAATTTTTGTATTTTTTATATAGATTTTTGATCTCAATCATTTTCTCCGTCATATCAGATCGCCTTTCTCAGTTTTTTGTAAAAAGCTTCTTCCAGATCTGCAATATGCAGCATTGTCCTGGACAATTCATGATAAATATTGCTCTTTGAGTTTCTGTTTTTATACACTCTGGCAATGTCTACCGCAAAGTCTCTCCAAAGGTCACCGATGGAAGTGATTTCTTTTGATAATTCTTTCAACTCATCATTTTTAAGAATGACAGCAGCTTCCTGTAGAAAAGCCCCGTAAATAAAACGGAAACCTCCTCCGCCGGTACCAATTTCCTCCTGCATTCTGATTAGCTGACCAAGGTAATGATTGGTCACTTTGGTTCCTTTCTTTTCTGCCCATTTTGGAATGCTTTTCGCCACCCATCTCATTGCTTTTACTCCGATGAGAGGCACCGGAGCAAGCATATTTTTGCAGGTGTCTTTAATTCCTTTTTTGATGGCTTCCTCAAGATGGATATTTTCAGGTACATAAATAGGATAATACATATGTCCTTTTGGAGGAAGTGCTCCTTTTGCATATCTTACCTTTTCCAGTTCTGCTTCGGAAAGAGAAGTTACATAATCCATTACAGGATCGCTGATCAGGAATCTTCCGTCTTCTTTACCATAAACAACAAGATTATGGGCATTGAAGTGAAATTTATATTCTTCAGGAAAGTAAGTAAGGTTAAAAACTCCTACCTGAAGCCCTGTAGGTATATTTTGTTCCAGATTTCTTTCAAGAGCCTTTTGGGCATCTTTAGGATTTGAAAATTTTTCTCTTTTTATTTTAATTCCTAATCTCTTAGCTGCTTTGCTAAAAATGGCACCCGGCATCGGACGATAACTGAAACCCGGGGCAAAGTTTACCTTTAAAAAAGGCAGGTAGACGAAAAACAATCCGGAACCGATTCCGAAAATCATAGGTTCGCTTAGCTTAAGTCCTTTATTGAGCAGTAAATTGGAAGCAACACCGTTTTCGCAATGTGCAGTCTGATGGTGTTCAAAGTTTAGTTTCATTTGCAGCTTTTATCTTTTCATTGGTTAAATGAAGTCACATAACAGTATGCTTATTTCATTTATTTCCCGTCGAAGTTTTTTAATTCATCCACTGAAATTCCAAATGCATCAGCATATTTTTTCAGTACGGTTTCACTCAGTGTTTTAAATTTTTTGGGGCGGAAGTGTCTTTTTACCCTCCATTGCCACATTCCTACATAAGCGGAAAGCACTCCTAAATCCATCTTATTCAGTTCCATAAAATAAACGATGGGACTTACCTTATTATTGGCAACATTTTGTCTGGCTTCTTCAATTCTTTCATGAATAAGCTCCATGGATTCATCCAATGCTGCTTTTTTTTGCATCCCAGCCTGTGCTGTTTGCTGTCGTATAATTATCATTTTCATCCGTAACGTACAAGACTTCAGTCATGTTGGCGGACTTTAGATTACTTTCGTCTTGAGGCAGGTCTTGCTTTTTCATCTAAATAATATTATTTTTTAGATTTCAGATAAATATAGGGTTCACCTGTTTTGATTTTTAATCAGGTGGCTAAAATAGTGAAAATACATTATATGTAAATCATATTAAAAAGGAAGGTATTAATGTGATCCCAAAACCGGCTGTATCAGAGATTCCCGGCATTTTTCAGGTAAAATATAGTAATGTTTCCGGCCCAAAATGATGTCTTATTTTCCTAGGCTATTTCGGATTGTTTCCAGTTTTTTCATCTGATGTTTAACTAACCTGAAAGATTTTAATCTTAAATAGCAGTATTGTGATTAATGTTTACATGTGTAATAGATGAATTGTAACAAGTGTATGATTAATAAGACTAATGACTTAGAAATTTGGATATTAAAATAAATAACAACTATGAAAAAGTTTTTTTATTTCTGCTTCGCTTTTCTGTATGCTAAGTGTAATGGCACAGAAATTCGACACACAAAAGCTTACCGATGCCCAGGGGTATACCTATGAAACGGTAAAAAAACGACCAGGCTGGTGTAAGGGTATATACTTTAAAAAACGGCCTGAAGGTTTATCTGGCAAAAAATGAAGATGCCCCAAGAATCCAGACCTACATCCCTGTAAGAACGGGTTCTAATAACGACCCGAGTGATAATACAGGATTGGCTCACTATCTGGAACATATGGTTTTCAAAGGAACCTCACGTTTGGGAACACAGGACTGGGCCAAAGAAAAAGTGCTGTTGCAGCAGATTTCCGACCTATATGAACAGCATAAGGCAGAAAAAGATCCGGCCAAGAAAAAGGAACTTTACAAAAAAAATTGATGAGGTTTCCCAGGAAGCATCCGGATATGCTATCGCCAATGAATATGATAAAGCTATTTCTTCATTAGGGGCTACGGGAACCAATGCCCATACCTGGCTGGATGAAACCGTTTATAAAAATAACATTCCTTCCAATGAACTCGAAAAATGGCTGAAGGTAGAGAAAGAGCGTTTTTCAGAATTGGTATTGCGTCTTTTCCATACGGAACTGGAGGCGGTGTATGAAGAGTACAACAGGGCGCAGGATAATGATGGACGTCTTGTCAATTATGCTTTAATGGAAGCTCTTTTCCCTAAACATCCGAATGGGCAGCAGACTACAATCGGAACATCCGAACATTTGAAGAATCCTTCAATGGTAGCTATCCATAAATATTTCGATACTTATTATGTGCCTAACAATATGGCCGTGGTACTGGTGGGAGACCTGGATTTTGACAAAACTATAAAATTAGTTGATCAATATTTCGGTTCTTTCAAATATAAAGAACTGCCAATGAAAAAGAGGGTAACGGAGGAACCTATGACCAAGATCGTTACCAGAACGGTGAAGAGCCCTTCAACACCAAGAATGACCATGGCCTGGAGAACGGATTCTTATGGAAGCCAGGAAGCCAGGATAGCAGATGTAATTGCTGAAATTTTGAGTAACAGGGGTGGTGCAGGTCTGATTGACCTTAATATTAACCAAAAACAAAAGACCCTTGGAGCGAGTGCTTATGAATCACCATTCAAAATGTATGGTTACTTTGGATTATCTGTTACGCCTAAAGACGGACAAAGTTTTGATGAAGCTAAAAAAATTATTATTGGATCAGCTTGACCTGGTGAAGAAAGGGCAGTTTCCGGACTGGATGCTTGAAGCCATCGTGAATGATAAGAAGGTTCAGCGGATGAAGGGATGGGAAACTGCAGACGGACTGGCCACTGAGCTTTATAATGCTTACATTAACGAAAGGTCATGGGAGCAAGAGTTGGATGATATCAATCAGTATGAGAAAATCACCAAAGCTGATGTTGTAAAGTTTGCCAATGAATTCTTTAAAGATAATTATGTTGTTGTTTATAAAGAAAAAGGAGTGAATGATAAATTGGTTCGGGTAGAGAATCCGGGAATTACCCCGATCAAATTGAACAGAGAAGCCCAGTCTCCTTTCCTGAAAGATATTTTAAATGCGAAAGTAGCCGAAATCAAGCCTGAATTTATTGATTATAAAACAGCAATCCAGACCTCACAGATTAAGGACAAGACAGTAAGCTTTGTGAAAAATAAATATAACGGGATCGCTCAGGTAAGTTATATTTTCCCTTTCGGAACGGATAATGATAAAGAACTTTCTATTGCAGGAACCGTATTTAAATACCTTGGTACAGATAAATACACTCCGGAACAGCTGAAGGAAGAATTTTACAAATTAGGGATTTCCAATTATGTGAGTACTTCCAATGATCAGACCATTATTACATTAAGTGGACTGGAAAGTAATATGAAGAAAGGAATAGAACTGATGAATCACTGGATGACCAATGTGAAAGCAGATAAGGCAATCTACGATCAGACTGTAAAAACGATCCTGGAAGCACGGGCGGCAGCTAAAAAAAGATAAAAACAGAATCATGGCAGCGCTTTCCAATTATGCAAAATATGGTAAAGATTCAAGAATGACGGATATTGTTTCCAGGGAGCGTCTTCAGAGCATTGATGTGAATGAGCTGATGAAAAAGGTGAAAACATTGAACCAATATCCATATCAGGTATTCCTTTACGGACAGGACCAGGCCGGATTGGAAAAAGCAGTAAAGCCTTACATCGTCAATGCGAGTTTACAACCGGCTAAAGCTAAAGAATATGCAGAGCCTTCCGCAGAAGGAAAAGTATATTTTACCAATTACGATATGGTACAGATGGAAATGGCTAAAGTGGCAAAAGGAAGTAATGTAAATCTTAGTAATTTCGGTGCATCCAATGTATTCAATGAGTATTTCGGAAGAGGCTTGTCTTCCATCGTTTTCCAGGAGATCAGAGAAAGTAAATCATTGGCGTATTCAGCCTATGTTTCTTATGCCAATGCATCGGAAAAAGGGCGTGCCAATTATATTACCAATTATATCGGAACCCAGGCTAATAAATTGCCATTGGCAGTAAATGCAATGAATGACCTGATGGTTGCTTTACCACAGATCCCTGCACAATTTGAAAATGCAAAAGGATCTGCATTGAAACAAATCGCTTCCAACAGGATCAACAGAACCAATATCTTCTTTAGCCAGTTGGCACTGAAAAAACTTGGTGTTGATTATGATCTTAGGAAAGATACATACGCTGAAATCCAAGGCCTGACTTTACCGAAACTTACAGCATTCTATAATTCCGAAGTGAAGCCCGTAAAATATAATACAGCTATTATTGGTAAGAAAGAAAACCTGAATATGGAATCCATCAATAAGATGGGGGAATTCCAGGAAGTGTCTCTTGAAGAAATTTTCGGATATTAATCTTTTTCGGATAAAATGACAATAAAAAGATGGGGCAGAAATGTCTCATCTTTTTTGTTGGAGTATGCTTATTCTTTAGTGATGAATGTTTCACGGATCCGGGGAATGTTTCACGTGAAATATACTGCAGGGAAATAAATGAAAGTCCGTTAAATATTCAATAGCGGCGGGCTTTAGCCCGCCTAATGGGTAAAAATTCAATTGGCTTTAGCCAAAACATATAATATTAAAATATTAAAAGCTGTACAAAAAATGTACAGCTTCCAATGTATTTTGAATAGATCATTATGATTTGATTTCCTGGATAAACAGGTTGATATCTGCTCTGATCAGTAGTTCATCGTTATAAAATGTTTCACAGAAGATATGACAAATATTTTCAAACTGAGAAATAAGTTCTGCTTTGGAAATAATAGTGTCGCCTGCTTTAGGAAGACCGAAAATTTCAATCTTCTTGATGCTGGTAATAAAACCGATAACTTTGGTGTCGGCTCCAGGGTTTTCAAAAAAGTTTTGCCCAAGGATTGAGGAGCAGGTCTGAGCCAGATTTTCAATTAAGCCGGCTTCAACAAATTCATTATGATGAACAAATATATTGTCCTCCTTTATATCAAAGGAAGTCACAACTTTCTCCCGGGTTAATTCCAGAATATAATCTGCCATAAGCATAGGTTCACGATGCGGTAGAAAGTTATGTATATTGATCATATTATCTTCCCTGGTTTTCATACAGTTATTTTACAGCGGTTTTCATTTGTGATCTTGCAATAATCTCACCATTCAGTTTGGTAACAATATCCACCAGGGTTACTCCCATGATTTCATTAAGGATGGTAACCTCCGATTTTAGTTGATCTCCTATTGCAGGTAAGGTTTCAGCCTCAAAAGATTTGATGGCACCGATATATCCGGTAGGAGCTTCTTTTCCTAAAAGATAATACTTGTATCCGGTGTGCAGGGCAACACTTTGAGCCTGGTGTTCAATAAGACCCGAAGCCTGGAAAACCCCATCCTGAACAAAAATATTATCCTCTTTCACTTCAAATTGAGAAATAAGATGGTTTTCAGAATATTCCGTAAGCTCATGTACCATTACAAAAGGATGTCGTTGCGGAATAAGTCTTTCCACAAAGTCTTTATCGGATGTGGGCAGTCTGTTTTTCATTAGCAGACTGTTAATAAAGAACAAGAGTAAGCGAATCTTCCACTTTCAGGAACACAAAGGAGTACTTTTTCCCCTTTTTTAAGTCTTCCGGAATTCATCAGTTCTTCAAGAGCAATAAAAATAGATCCTGCTCCGATGTTTCCAACCTCAGAAAGGTTATAGAACCATTTTTCTGCAGGGAAATCCATGCCTTTTTTAGCAAACTCTTCCCTAAGGCCATCTTTAAAATAACCTGATGAAATATGAGCCAGAACGTGATCAATTTTTTCCGGATCTAAATGATGTTTATCAAAAGAGGCTCTCAAGCTTTCCGCTCCTTTTACAAGAATATACTGGTCCAGGATTTTAGTATCCTGTTTGATCGCAAATATAGACTGCTTTAGCCATTCGTCTGAAGGATAGTCTGCCCATGATTTCAGGCTTCCGTCTTCCTGTTTATCACATCCGGCATACATACAGGCTTCAATTTCGTGGGCGTAAGAATAGAAGTCAATAAACTCTATCTTTAAAGAGGTGCTGTTTTCTCTTGGTTTATTTTCCAGCAGGAAAGCACCTGCTCCGTCTGACAGCATCCATCTCAGGAACTCTCTTTTAAAAGCAATAATGGGTCTTTCCTCCAATAGCTTTAAATTTTCAGCCTCGTGGTTGAACTTATCAGCAGTCATCCATGCAGACATTCTTTCAGACCCTGCACATACTGCATTTTCGTTAACTCCGGCTTTTACAGAAAGGAAACCGTAATTTAAGGCATTCATTCCTGAATTGCACAGGCCTGTAGCCGTATTAATCTCAATAGATTTCCCAATGTTCAGTTCACCATGCACCATAGAAGCATGTGATGGTTGAATCTGGTCCGGAGAAGTGGTTCCTACTGATAGTAATTTCATGTCTTCCTTCCTGAAATTTTCATCAAAAAGGCCTTCAATAGCTTTTGCTGTAAGCTGTGCATTCGAGTGGGTAGGATTTCCTTCCTTATCTAAAGCGTAATATCTTGTTGTAATTTTATTATTTCTTAAAATAAGTGATTTTGCTTTAGAAGGAGCGTCATTGATAAGCCCAAGATATGTCTCCATTTCAGCATTCGATACCGGCTCATTAGGTAAATATTTTGAAGCCTTTGTTATAAATACGTCGTACATTCTATTTTAAATTAATTCCTTGTAAATAACTTTTTTGTTTTTGTCTTTTAGCCCAAAATATTGGGGTTGTAAGCAAATGTAATACTAAAACGATTGGTGAAATAATCCAGATCGCTGCCATCAAATATACCTTAAAGAATTTTATCAGCAATGGACGTTTCTCTTTTTTCTTGATAATCAGGTTAGACCATACGGTAAAAATTTTATTTCCTACCTTTTCCACCCGTACCAGAAATGGACGGATCTCAACAGCACCATTTTTCACCAGGTCTGGCTGCAAATGGCTCATGTCATTATTTTTAAAGTGTTTTTCAATGATATCTCCATATTTTACAGAACCCGCAATTTCTTCATCAGAAACTCCGGCAGCAGGAAGTAGGCCTGATTTTTCTTTCTTTCCTGTAGTAAGCCATCTAAGAATTGTCAGTACACTTGTATAATTGTCATGTCGGTCTACCAATGCAATATTTCCAACAAGCTTTGCCTGAAGATTTTTTTAAATATACTTTCAGTTTTTCCTGGGAAAGCATCCACATATTTCTTGTTGCGGAAATGGTAACAACAGGAGTGTCCTTAAGGATCTTTTCTGCATAGCCACTCTTCAGGAATGAAATAATAGGAATAGAAGGTGTAAGATACCATACCTGATATCCGAACAGGATAAGGTCATATTTTTTATTCAATACCTCTTCTGAAGGAGGAAAGATCTCTTTGGGAATCTGCAGGTAAGATTCCGGAAATGTATTAAAAAAAAACGTCACCCGGCCAGGGAAAAGGAAAATCTTCCTTCAGCCGGATGTTATAATAGGTAATATCATATTCCTCCTTTCTGGATTCAAAAGACCTGGCTATATTTCTCACAATTTCCTCCAACTGGCCGGTTTGAGAATAATATATTACAAGTATATTTTTTTTCATTAATATTTTTTAGCGTTTACAAAAATATGTTTTTCATATGTATTATTTGCTTTTAAATACTTTTAATGATTCAGAGCTGAAAATTAATGTATAATCAGCACTTTCTATTACAGCATTTTTGATATTGATAAAAATGATGGTTTCAGGAAGTGATTGAATTTTGTTTATATCGAAACGATCATCAGAAATCAAAAGAACATCAATATTCTTATTCACCTCAGACAGTTCTTTTATATATTGTATTTTCCTTTTCTTAACCAGGTAATTATGTTCAGCCGTTGCCCTCTTTTCCCCATCCTGAATAAAGGAAAATATTTTTCTGCTTGCCTGGTAAAGGGTCAGTAAAGCATCTTTTTGCCCAAAATCATCTGCTATATGCAAAATATGGGCATCCCTGGAAATGTGTTTATTCAGTTCGAAATAAACACATTTATTAATGTTGAAGTCATTTTTTACTTCCTGTACTACTTCAGTATTCTTATATAAATAACTTAGGAATAATTTCTTTTTAAAATAATTCTCATCCTCAAGTTCTTCCCTCAGTCTGGCAAATTCAGTCCTGAAATAAGCATTGATTTTTTTTGTCCTTTCTGAATAATTTTTTCCAAAGCTTACATCATCTTTACTGATTCTGCCCCCTACTTTTACCGTAATACTTCCATCATAGATAATGAAGTCGCCTTTAGGAAGCACTTCAGAATTTCCATGGATATAAAGAGGAAGAATGTCTAACCCGAATTGTTCTGCAAGGTAGAATGCACCCTTATGGAATCTTTTAACATCGTTAGTGTAAGAACGTTCAGCTTCAGGAAACACTACCAGAGAATACCCTTGGTCAATCTTCTCTTTCAGCTGATCCATCCCGTTTTCAATACCTTGTGAAACCGGATAAAAACCCAATGCCCTCACCAGTTTCCCAAAAACAGGAGACTGGTATACCCAGTCATTCACCAGATAAATAATCTTATGGGTTGTCATGGCAATGGCAAGAGTATCCAGAAAAGACGTATGGTTCGCAATGATGACAGCCGGTTTGCTAAAATCTTCAGAGTTGTTTTTAATAACCCTTTTCTTTACAAAAGGGTTGGAATACAGTACGGACGTCAGGAATTTTGCTAAAATCAGCTTGATGATATCCAGCGTCCTGCCTTTAGAGTTTTTTACAAAGAAGCTTCCGAAAACTGAAAATAAAAAGCCTCCCAAACCATAGTAAACGAACGATAGCACGGAATGCAAAAACAGTCTCAGGGTAATCGGGGAGAGTCCCTTTTTAGCCCGGTTGGTAATGAGCAGCCTGAACCAGAAAGGGTATAGGGTAGAAGTAATGATAATTACCGAGAACATTCCGATCAAAGCTACCAAAGCCAGGGAATGCAGGGCTGGATGTTTGGCAAAAATCAAGGAACCAATGGAAAGGATTGTAGTGAAAACAGCCAGGATAATTGATATTCTGTAGGTAGGCAATTCATTTTTACCGGTTGTGTGTTCTTTTTGCATTGCCTGGGTAAGGAAAATGCTAAAATCGTCACCTACTCCAAAGACTAATGTACAAACTACAGTGCTGAAAATATTCAGTTCCAGTCCGAGAAAATAAAGAATGCCCGCAGTTACCACTCCCGTTAAAACAATCGGAAACATGGTAAGAATGGTAAGCTCAAAATTCCTGAAGAACACGATGATGGTAAGAATAATAGCCAGCAGGGAATAATTGATCAGGGTATTGAAGTCCCTTTTTAATAACCCCAGGAAATTTTCATTCATCTGCTGACGGTCAATGGCCAGTACGTCATGTTTTTTCTCAATATCTTTAATAAAAGCATCCCTCTTATGCTCATCCACTTTTACAACATTGGAAACCGTATAGAAACCCTTTTCATTGCTCAGAAATTCTGGAATTTGCAAGGCCTTTACCTGCTCATAATCTTTAAGGCTCAGTGTGGAATAATCTTTATAAAGGGTTTCGTTGAAATGATCGAAGGCCGCACTGTTGAATCCGAATTTGTTCCCGTTATTAATCAATTCAGAGAGGACCTCCTGCTTTTTATTACGATTCCAGAAGTGCTGCCATTCTGCAATTTTCTTTTGCTGGTCTTTTTCAGAAAGTACAATATTCCCAATGGAATTATAGCTTAGAATTTTGCCTTCTTTTTTCTCTTTCTCAAGAAAACCGCTCAATTGTGAATTTCTGGCTAAAGCTTCTTCCTCAGAATTTCCGTACGAGATTGTATAAATAGATTTTGAAGTGATATCAGATAGCTTTTGAAGTTTTGCTTCACTGATTTTTAGTTCTTTAGGAATGTAATTGAGGTCTCCGATATCTTCATTGAACTTTACGTGTCTGAAACCAAACAGGCAGGCGAGGATAATGATGGAGCACCCGATAATTAGCGGTTTGTTTTTCTCATAAGGATAAGAGCCAATTTTATCAATAAAGTTGGTATTAAGTTTTTCCTCTGCATGCTTAGGATGATAAAGCTGAGGTACGATAATTAAAGCTGTGATAGAAGATAAAATGACTGTGATGGCAGCAAATAGGCCTAAATCTTTTAACGCCTCGGAACGCACGAATATCAGGCATAAAAATGATACAGCAGTTGTAGCACTGCTTAATATGATGGGTTGGGTGATCTCTTTATAAAGTTCTTCAATATTGTTATTGTGCTTATAATGAGTAAGGATATGTAAAGCATAATCAATGGTAATCCCAATGAGAATGGCACCCACACTTAATGAAATGGCAGAAATTTTATCCTTGATAAAATATAAAACCAATAATGCCAGTAAAACAGAAAATACAGTGGGCAGGAAAACAATAACCGGAGTAAAGAGGTTTCTGAAATAATAGATCAGTAATATCAAAAGTACAGTCATGGAAATCATTACTGTATTCTGAATATCTTTTTTAATCTGTTGGGCATTGGCAACAGCAATAACCGGTGATCCGAAGTAACTGATCTCGGTTTTCCCTCTGAATTGTTTGTTGATACTCTCTTTTATTATGTTAAGCTGATTGATAAAATGCTCATTGGATTTGGTGTCATTGCTTTTGTTTTTTGGATCGATAAAGAGCAATAGGTTCTTGCCGTCTTTAGTAACGATATAGCTGTCTTCAAGCTTAAAATCCTTACTGATATTAAGGGCATTCAGTTTTTTGATTCCTAAAAAGGTAAGGCCTAGCGGATCTTTTTTGATAAATTCTTTTGTAACCAGGCTGGCAGGTGATACCAATGAGACATAATTACTCTCAACCTGTCTGGCAATGCTGTCTTTTTGAAGCTTTTGCTCAATTTGTTTATAATCATCCCCGTTCAGAAATAAAGGCAGGTTTTGGTTGACAAAATCAAAGGTTTCCGAGATTTCCTGCTCATTTACTTTCCCCTGGACCGAAGCTATGTATGTTTGAAGGGGCTCAATTTTTTGCAAGAAAGTATCTGCAGTTTCAGAAAGCTGAAAATCGTTTTCAGCGGATTGATTTTCGATAATTACGATAATTTTGTCCGAAAAATTAAGTTGCTTAAGAACTTTGGCGGTAAGATCAGATTTTTCATTTTTGGGAATAATCTGATTGATATCTTCCTCAAAGTTGATTTTTGAAGCAAAGAAAAGGCACAACAAGGTTATTCCTAATGCAGTAAATACAGAAATAATCCTGTTTCCGGAAATCAGATAATATAAAAATATAAAAAATCGATGCATTACATGGTTAATCAAGTCTGCAAATTTAAATTTTTAAGTATTAGTTCAAAATAGTATGCTATAAGTTTTAACTGAAAATCAATAAAATATTCTAGGCAGAATAAAAAAAAAATTCTACTTTTGCAAAAGTTCCCTTTTAATGAAATGTATTTTAAACCACAATTATTATTAAGAAAATAAGAATCTGTTTAGATATGTTGAAAAAAAATGATGAAAAAATAAACGGATTTCTATTGATGATAGAACTTCCGCTTCTGCTGTTTGCCATGTCTTATTACAGCTTCGGATCTATCTGTACCAGGTTAAAAACCTCAGAAAAAATTTGGGACCTTCTGTTTTCATCAGGATTGCGGACCGTAATAGAACAGAAAAAAACAGCCTTTATAGAAGTTTTTTATATCAGCCGGAATTTCTCCAGCCCATTAAATAAAGTTGTTTTTGAAAAATATCTTTTTTTCAATATCTTGCCTTCTTATGATTACTTGTTTTCCTCTAATTTTGACAGGAATTATAATCGTGTATTATCAGTAAAAAAAATAGCAGAAGCTTAGCATGAGTTTATTACATCCATATTATATTATTGCGATTATCTATATGCTGATCTTCAGTATTCGGGAGGTTTTCGGGAAGAAAGTAGATAAAAAGTGGTTCTGGTTCCTGGGGATTTATCTGATCATTCTGGCCGGACTTAGGAATCAGGTAGGCCCTGATTACGGAAGTTATCTTGGAATCTATATTTATTCTGATACAAAAAGCTACTATAGTATCTTTATGAAGATGCTTCATCTGGAGGGTACAGAAACCCTGGATGTAGAATGGCTGTATACTTTGATTAATAAGATACTCCTCAATATTTTCAATGCCCCTTATTATGTATTGACGCTGATAATTGCCATCTTTGCCATTATCTTTAAAGTGGAATATACTGAGGATAATACTTTTTATCCGTTTACGTTTACTTTGTTTATGTTTATTCCCAACTTTTTTTATTGGGGAAAGCGGGCAGATAAGACAGAATCTGGGAACTTTTATGGTTTATTTTGCGATACGCTATATTAAAGAACGGAAACTCTGGCATTATCTGTTTTTTATATTTTTGGGATCGGGTATACATAGTGTCTGTTATTTGTTTTTACCAATGTACTGGCTGGCAAGAGTTCCGTTAAACAAAACCATTATGTTGATTTTGATTATCGGGTCTGTCTTCCTGTCTCCGTTTGAGGTGTATAGGTTTTTCGGAAACTTTTTATCCGGAATGGCTGAGGAAAGTTCACTTGTAGACGGTTTTAACGGATATATGGATGAAACTGTACAGAGAATAAACGGAGGTTTCGGAATTCCTGAAGCCATGATGGCCATTCTGACATTCTTCCTTTTTGTTTTTGATACCAAGATGAAGGAGCTGTATCCCTATTATGAATACCACAGGAATTATGCCGTTATCGGAATATGCTTTTACTTTATCTTTAGAAATAATCCCATATTTTCATCCCGTTTGGTGGGAGCATTTGTCGGATTCTCCTATATTATCATTCCTAACGCAATGTACGTTGTTTCAGGAAGGGTCAGAAATATGATTTATGCATTTATTATTACATTGGTAGTTTTCAACTTTGTGGTTTTCTCAACGTTTAATAACATTAGAGCGGGAAGGTTTACCATTGATCTTTATCAAAACCATTTACTCCCGTAAATTATTGATACCTATAAATTAAAGACAGCTTTGAGGAGCTGTCTTTTTGCTTTGTAAGATAATTGTACTGATTAATATTTATTCAGTCAGGCTTTTTTAACAAACCCTGACTGAATCCTTTATTTTCATTTGATGATTATTGTTTATTTGTAATGATTTAAATTTAAATTATTTATATTATAATTTGAATATGTTATATTTATTTATAAAATAAATCTGTTTTTATTGATGTAGGCTTAAATGTTGTACTCCGGTAACTGTACTTACAAATCCATAGATTATGAAAAGGTTAATTAAAAAGTTTGTAGCCGTTTCTTTTCTGCTATTAACAGGAATATGTTTTAAAGCTAATGTCGGGAAAACAGACTCATTGCATCGGAAATTTATCAATGCAGCTCCGGTTTTACTCCCTGATTGGAGGAAAGCTCCGAACAGTTATATTTTTGATCCTTCTCTCAATAGTGAGGGACTCCTTATTCCGGTAAGAAAGGCCTATGCAATGTGGGAAGGAGGTGATTATATTAATGGCAATGGTATTCCGGCAGGAACAGCGACGGCAGAAGTGCTATGGGAAGATGAGCATGGACTGATTAAATCAGGAATAAATTATACATTGGAAATTTTAGGCTCAGGCCCGACAGCAAAAATAAAAGTGCCGATTAATAAAGCTAAAGAAGGAAACGCAGTGATTGCTTTTAAAATTAATGGAGAAATTTATTGGAGCTGGCATATCTGG
Source organism: Chryseobacterium sp. P1-3 (assembly GCF_000738495.1). Lineage (NCBI taxonomy): Bacteria > Pseudomonadati > Bacteroidota > Flavobacteriia > Flavobacteriales > Weeksellaceae > Chryseobacterium > Chryseobacterium sp. P1-3. The sequence continues at coordinate 21,469 of NZ_JPEQ01000003.1, read as the reverse complement.
GTAACTGATGACCCTACTAACGGGCCTTCCTATAAAAGCTTTAATAACCTTAAAAGGCAAAAATCAGACGGTACTATTGAAGTAATTCCCGATGCAGACTGGAAGTGGATGGATAGAAATCTTGGAGCCCTTACAGGTTTTATTACTTCCTCAGACTGGAACAGAAATACGGGGCTTCTCTATCAATGGGGAAGGAAAGACCCCGTTCCGCCATTGGTAACCCGGGGAAATGATTTTTATGAAGTTTCAGGGTCTATAGGTCGTATAAGGCACAGAGGTGCGAAGAATTTTGTAAATGCACAGAGTATTGACAATCTCACGAAAACAGTTCTGCTTTCCAATGCAACAGTTACCAACAATATCCGGCTTTCAATAAAGAACCCTTTGAGTCTGATCTACGTTAATAAAGATGATAATTCCGGACAGGCCTATTATAACAATAACCCAAATCTACCGGTCAATTGGTTTGGAAAAACAACAGACTTGCCGGATAACAGGCTCTCGGAGTTAAATCTATGGTCAGATAATTCACAAGGAAAAATAGAGCCCGGCTATAACAATGATGCCAGTGCCAGACCTTACAGGGATAAATCTCCTTATGACCCTTGCCCTAACGGATGGAGAGTGCCCTCTATGCTGGTAGCCAATCTGGCTTCTTCCACTTATATTGATGATATCAGGATTGACTTTTCACCTTTCGGGCTCAGGACAGATATGAACAAAAATGCTTTTGAAGCCAGTAAATACCATATTGTTAAGCCAACAGATACAGGAGTTCCCGGCTTTATGGCTGGCTTTAAAGTATATCCTAATATGGGGTTTGATCTGTCAAATGTCGGAGGATATAATATGGGACTTTTCCCAGGGAACGGACAGCTGATCAGATCTGCCCATTTGGGACAATACAGTGACCAGCATCATGTTGCATTATGGACAGCTACTATGACCAGGCATTTTGATGCCACACCATCAGTAGGAGCGAGAGGATTAACCATGATTCCGGATAAAACACAGCCGGATGTTCCGGATCCTAATTACCCGGATATTAAAGGGAGATATTTTTATTTCCCATTGGCAGGCATGTATACTTCGGATGCCAATGGCTGCAGATGTATAAAAGACCCATTATACGTTGTCAATGATTATGATTTTCCAACAGAATACCTGCCTTTGGTTACGGAATTCAGGGAAGGAATTAATAACCCCAATACTTACCAGGCCGTTAAGAGTACTACCCCCATGGTAATTGAAATTCCGGTAACCAAAGCATTTGCAGTACAGAGCCAGTTACTGAATAATACAGAGATCCTGAATGTTTCAAATTTCAATAATTTAAAAGCAAATGTACTCTGGACAACAAATACAAATCTGATCAGTAAGGTTACAGTGGCGAGCCCTTCTCCATCTTCACTTCAGGAGCTTGCCAATACCAGAATTTCTTTGGAGATTGCCCCTAATCAAAGCGGAAATGCAGTATTGACCTTACATAATGGCAGTATTTCAAATCCTGTTTATTGGAGCTGGCATATCTGGATCACGGATACCCCTCTGCAATCCTATACCTATACCACGGAGCTTCCTGCTCCGGAAGCGGTAAAGTATATCAATTATGTGAATAAAGCGGATGTAGCATTGCAAACTGTTTTTATGGACAGAAACTTAGGGGCTCTGGATTCATTTCCCATTGTAGTAAACCCTCTTACCCCTACTGCAGCAGAATTAGCAAAAATACGGGCATCCACAGGCCTGCATTATCAATGGGGCAGAAAAGATCCTGTTCCTATATTTCAAAATGCTGATAACAGAAGCTCGTACAATGTGTTTTTAGGAACAGTATCATCTAACGGAGCAATTACTTATACAGCGTTGACACCAGCTGTGTATAATAGCTTGCCGGGAAATTACATTATACCTTACAATACATATGCTGCAACTGCAAACGTACAAACTACAGACAAGCCAGGGGACAAAATTGCTAAAATATTATCTTATTCTGTTAAAAACCCTTTGGTATACATGATTCCAAGCACATGGGCCTCTTTCAACAGCAGTGTACCTAATTATACCAATGGTACTGACTGGCTGGCTGCTGAACCTAATCTGGCACCGGACAGGTGGGGAAGAGGAGGTGAAAAGTCTCCTTTTGATCCGTGCCCTGAAGGATGGAGAATTCCGGATGTTACGAATGTAGCATTGGTTTCAGGTTTGGATTTTGGCCAGACTCCCTGGTATAGAAAAGATAAAAATATTGCGGCTTCTTATAATCTTATCACAGATTATGCCGGACTTAGGGTAAGAAACCCTTCAACTACATCTACGATTGGATATATGTTTATTGATCCTTCATACAATACAGGAAATTATCCTAATTCAGGATCACGGGGATTCAGAAATGTTTTGTCTAATCAACCAGCTCAGGGAACCTTTACTACGGTTAATTTTCAATATCCGGGAATCTGGACCGGTGCCCTGGTTTCAAATTACCTGGGAAGACCGGTGAATGTGCTTTTCGATGCCGCTTCTTCAGCTAATCGTATGATTGCTTTTCACGATAATAATGATCCTTATTTTGGAATGAGTTGCAGATGCGTAAAAATAGAATATGACGTTAACGAAAATGAAGAAGGACCTGCGTCAAGAATACCTGTCAGTGCCGGAGGTCCTGTATTAAATACTTCTGAGGCAGAAAGCAAAACCCGGGACAATGGAATAAATGTGTTTCCTAATCCGGCTACAAATGTGCTTTATATCGGCACCTCTGAAAATAAGGACTACTATTATGATATTTATAACGTGGTAGGGCAACTTGTGAAACAGGGAAAGTTTCAAAATAAACAAGCGGATATTGCCTCTTTAATTCCGGGAATTTATGTAATGAGAATAAATAATTCTGAAGCCGTCATAAAATTTATAAAAAAATAACTTTCTGAATGAACAGGCAGGCAATACCTGAAATTTATTTTGGATACACATTTTCTGCGTCTATTGCTATCGATGAAAAATTCTATATCATCAATATAAACAAACAAATAACACGCTAAAACATACAGTATAAAGGACTTGGTTAGCCGGCAAATGCCTGTCGGTACGCCATGTAAACCCTTCTGATTGATAAATTAAACAAATACAACAAAAAGTATATAATAAAAAAAGCTTTACTTTTTGCAAAAAAAATTTTTAGAATGTCGAAAAATTTAGTAATCGTAGAGTCCCCGGCAAAAGCAAAAACTATTCAGAAATATTTAGGAAAGGATTTTGAAGTGAAATCCAGTTTCGGGCATATCCGGGACTTGCCTAAAAAAGGAATGGGGATAGACCTTGCCACTTTTAGCCCAGATTACGAAGTTTCAGCAGACAAAAAGAAATTAGTAACAGAATTAAAGGCTGCAGTAAAAAAAGCTGACATGGTATGGCTGGCTTCCGATGAAGACCGCGAAGGAGAAGCTATTGCCTGGCATCTGGCAGATGAGCTGAAGCTGAAACCTGAGAACAGGAAAAGGATTGTCTTTCACGAGATTACTAAAAATGCCATTCTAAAAGCCATTGAAAATCCCAGGGATATTGATCAAAACCTGGTAAATGCCCAACAGGCAAGAAGAGTATTGGATAGGATTGTAGGTTTTGAAATGTCACCGGTTTTATGGAAAAAAGTAAAACCAGGATTGTCAGCAGGTAGAGTACAATCGGTAGCGGTAAGACTGATTGTAGAAAGAGAAAAAGAAATCCGTGAATTTGTACCCAGGGCAAGTTTCAAACTGGATGGGATATTCTTAAATAAGACAGAACAGGAAATTGCAGCCAAGCTTAAAAAGGATTTCGAAAAAGAAGAAGAAGCTGAAAGATTTCTTGAACAGGCAAAAACTACAGAATTCAAAGTTCTGAATGTTGAAACAAAACCTGGAACACGTTCTGCTTCTGCCCCATTTACAACCTCTACACTACAGCAGGAAGCTTCTTCCAGATTGGGATATAATGTGACGAACACCATGCGTCTGGCACAGAGATTATATGAAGAAGGATTTATTACCTATATGAGAACAGACTCGGTCAATCTTTCCCAGGAAGCAATTGAAGGTGCGAAAAAGCAAATTATCTCCGAATATGGAGCAGAATACTCTTCACCAAGAAATTATACCACAAAATCAGCTTCAGCACAGGAAGCTCACGAAGCGATCCGCCCTACGGATTTCGGAGTGAAGAGCATTGGTGATGCCCAGCTGAATAAATTGTATCAGTTAATATACAGGAGAACCCTTGCCTCTCAGATGGCAAACGCCAAAATTGAAAAAACAGTTATCGAAATCGGTAACAAATCCTTACCGCACCATTTTGAAGCACAGGGAGAGGTGATCATTTTTGACGGTTTCCTGAAAGCTTATGGTATTGTAAAGACAGAAGATGATGATGAAGAAAACAATGAAAAATTATTGCCAAAGGTAAGTGTAGGAGAAATATTGAACTATAAAAGTATTACTGCTACTGAAAAGTTTACGAGGCCAAGTGCAAGATATACCGAAGCCGGACTGGTAAGAAAACTGGAAGAATTAGGTATCGGACGTCCGTCCACTTATGCCCCTACTATTCAGACCATTCAAAACAGAGAGTATGTGGATAAAAGAGAAATTGAACCGCAAACCCGTGAGGTGATCAAAATGTCTTTAGTAAAAGATCAGATAAGGAAAGTGGTTCTGGATGAAAAGTTTGGAGGGGATAAAAATAAATTCGTTCCAACCGATATAGGAGAAGTTGTGAATGATTTTTTAACTGATAATTTCAGGGAAATTTTAGATTATGGATTTACAGCAAGAGTAGAAGAAGGCTTTGATGAGATTGCTAATGGTGATCAGAAGTGGAAAGAAATGATGACTGATTTTTACTCCAAATTCCACCCGAGAATTGAAGATGTAGAAGAAAATGCCGACCGCGCAACAGGAGACAGATTGCTGGGGATAGACCCTAAAACAGGCAAAAATGTCCACGCCAGAATCGGAAGATTTGGAGCAATGATTCAGATCGGTGAAACGGATGATGAAGAAAAACCAATTTTTGCGTCATTGATGGCAGGGCAGAATATTGCTACCATTACTCTTGAAGAAGCACTGGAATTATTTAAATTACCATTTGATCTTAAAGAATTTGAAGGGCATCCGGTTTCTGTGGGCGTAGGAAGATTCGGACCTTATGTGAAATGGGGAGAGACTTTCATCAGTATTCCTAAAGGAGAAGATCCGCTTTCCGTAGATCAGAACAGAGCGGAAGAAATTATCAATGAAAAGAAAAAAGCAGACGCCCCGATCGCTACCTATAAAGGAGAGCCGGTAACTAAAGGAACCGGTAGATTCGGTCCGTTCATTAAATATAGAGACATTTTTGTGAATGTTCCGAAAAAATATAATTTTGACAATCTTTCTCAAAGCGATATTGATGAACTGATTGATGCCAAGCTTGAAAAAGAAGCCAACCGGTATATCCAACAATGGGAAAAAGAAAAAATCTCCATTGAAAACGGAAGATGGGGACCTTTCATCAAATTTGGGAAAGCCATGTTCAAGATTCCAAAGAAAAAAGATGAGACAAAATACGATGCTGAAGAGCTGAAGGAAATTTCTCTGGATGAGGTGAAAAAATGGATCACTGATCAGGATAAAAATGCCTTTGCAGAAAAGAAAAAAGCCGACAGCAAAAAAAGCAACAACTGCTAAAAAAACTACAGCAGCAAAAAAGCCTGCAGCTAAGAAGAAATAATTATATCTTATAATGAATAAAACCGTTAACAATTTTGTTGACGGTTTTTTTTATGAACAAAAACAATATATGGTGGCAAGTTGCTATGGTTTTTTGTATGTTTGTTGCATCAAGCAATTAATAAATTATACATACTCAAATATTCAAATTAAAATATGGATTTTGAAGATTTTATCATTCCACCAAGAAATTTCAAAACAGAAAGCTGGCAGATTGGAAATCGGATTACAAAAGATATAAAAGAAGACAGCATTGTGCTTTTGTTTGTATCTGATTACAGAGGTGCAGGCGGAGAGGCAGAAGTGCAGGATTTTACAGCCATCAGAAAAGAATTTTACAGGCTTTCCCAGCTTGATTTTGAAATCCCGGTCGTAGACCTCGGGGACCTGGTTTCCGGAAAATCGGTTCAGGATTCCCATTATATATTGCAGGAAGTTTTATCGGCATGCCATTATAAAAGAGCCCTTCCGGTAGTTATCGGTGGCTCCAATGATTTCGCGTTTTCATTATTCTCAACGCTGAACTTTCATCAGAAAAATATCAATTATACCCAAATCAGCAATATTATCTCTCTTAAGCAGGGAGAGGAAATCAATGAGCATACTTTTTTTAAGCAAAAATGTTCGGGGCTAAAAAATTTTTCTATCAAAAACTATCATCACCTGGGATATCAGAAACATTTGAATGAAATGGACTCTGTCCGCCTGATTAAAGAAGTAGAATTTGATATTATCCGCCTGGCAGAAATGATGAATTCCACAGAAAAAACAGAGCCTTTCTTCAGAAAAGCAGACCTGGTCACGGTAAATTGTGATGCTATTGAAAGTTTTGGAGAGCCTTTTTCTATGAATCCACAGGTAAATGGCCTGAACAGAAGAGAAGTCTGTGCCTATATGAAAGAGATCGGACTCAGTGAGAATCTCAAATCCGTAGGAATTTTTAATTATAATATTTATTCTGAAAACCAGCTGAACCATCAGCTATTAGCTCAGATGTTGTGGTATCTGATCGAAGGAATCAATATCCAGCGATCTCATCCCAAAGAAAGGCATTATGAATTGTTTTATGTTCTGATTGATGACAGGCAGTATGCATTCAGACGTGATACTTTCAGTAATTTGTGGTATTTTGGTGACGAAGAAAACATAGATAATTGCATTCCGTGTTCCAGGAAGGATTTTGATGATGCTAAGAAAGGATGGTTGAATGCAAGACTGACGAAAATTTAATGTATGACAAATGTTCCCTCAAATGTTTCCATCATTGTTCCGGTTTATAATGTCGAAAAGTATCTGGCAAAATGTCTGGATTCTCTGGTTAACCAAAACCTTCAGGAGGTTGAAATTATTGTAGTGAACGATGGAAGCAAAGACGGCTCTGAAGAAATTATCAGGAATTACGCTCAAAAATTCCCAGAAAAGATAAAAGCTTTCTCCAAAGAAAACGGGGGCTTAAGTGATGCCCGTAATTATGGGATTGATAAGGCTACAGGGAAATACATTGGTTTTGTAGACAGTGACGATTTTGTGACGAGGGAAATGTTTGAAGATATGTTTCTCCTGGCAGAAAAGCATCAGGCTAAAATGGTTGTCTGCAATATTCAGAAAGTGAATGAAGCAGGAGAAATTACTCAAAAATTACCCCAGCTTCCCAATATGCCTGAAAAAATAAATCTTAAGGAAAATCTTTCCGTTTTCTCAGATCTCAGTTATTTTGCCTGTAACAAATTATTCAGAAAAGAATTGTTTGATGGGAAAAGATTTAAAAAAGGAGTGCATTTTGAAGATATTCAGCTCATCCCACAGCTTTTACTGGAATGTGAAGCCATTGCCCAGACTCAAAAATTCCATTATCAGTATCTTGAACGCACAGATTCCATTACTAAAACCCATACGGAAAAAGGACTCGATATACTGAAAGCAGTAATGGATGTAGAAAATGCGTTTGACAAATCGCCATACGCATCCAGAAAAAAAGAATTAAAAAATTTTCAGATTTTTGAAGGCGTATATTCCTTTCTGGCTTATTTAGCCTTCGTGAAAGAGGATGAAATATTTCATAGAATGGCCGTTCAGCTGGCTGTTTTCAGACAAGAAAGACAAATAAAAATTCAAGATATATTGAAGTATAGTCGTTTTGGTAAGAATTATCTTTTATCTTTGCCGTTAAAGAAAAAGATTTTTTATCTATTGTTTTTTGCCGGACAAAAGAAATTGATAAGAAAGTTGATGTAAACACAAATGTAGGTACTATTGTTTCGGTCTATGGAAGGTTATGACGATTAATGTTCCTTATAAGCATTATGATGCTTTTAATAGAAACATATGTGCTGGATAAGAAAAAAATGAAAAATTTTGAATTGTTCTTAAGCGGATCGGGGATACCTATTTTCTACGTGAAAATAGGTTTAGGATTTCTATTTTCCTTTTTAATTACTTTTTTCTCCATTCCTACCATTGTAAAGATTTCAAGAAGGAAAAATCTTATGGATGAACCGGGAATAAGAAGTTCGCATCTCAGAAAGATTCCCAATCTGGGAGGTATTGCCATTTTTTATTCCATTGGAATCTGCGCTTCTATTTTTGCGTACGAGCTTTTTGACTTGTATAAATTTTTTATTTGCTTCATTAATTATCCTCCTGTATGTGGGAGTAATGGATGATATTGTGGTAATGAGAGCCTATAAAAAACTTGTAGCCCAGATTGTCGTTTCCTCATTGGTGGTAATAGGCTCGGATATCAGAATCAGGAGCTTATTTGGTATATTTGGCATATATGAATTGAGCTACTTTGTAAGTATTTTATTCAGTATTATAACTTTTATTGTGCTTATTAATGCTTTCAATCTTATTGATGGAATAGACGGATTGGCAGGCGGGTACTCAGTAATCTGCAGTGCATTATTTGGAATAAGCTACTATCGGTTAGGAGAATATAATTATCCATTGGTTGTTTTATCTGTAATTATTATAGGAACGGTACTGGCTTTTTTTATATTACAATCTCTCAAACTACAGGACCAATAAAATATTTATGGGAGATACAGGTTCTATGTTGCTGGGCTTTCTGCTAGCCTTTACATCTATTTGTTTTATTGATATTTTTATTGATAAAAAGCTTGCGGATGTACCAAGATATCATTTGCAGTCGGCTCCTGCGGTAGCCGTGGCTATTTTGATCCTTCCGATTGTAGATACTTTAAACGTGATTCTGGTAAGGCTTTATCACAAGAAATCTCCGTTTGATGCTGATAAAAACCACATCCATCATAAGCTGTTAAAACTTGATCTTACCCATAGGAGATCTACTTTTTATATTATTTTGTACTATCTGATGATCGTTGGGGTAGCCTATTATTTCAGACATACGAATATCAATTTCTTACTGATGGTTATCATTTTATTAGGCTTTTTGGGAGCTTATCTCCCGGATTTGCTATATCGATTAAAAAATAACAAAAATTAACAATTTAATATTACTTTTGTAACCAATATTCAAATATGATGAAGAACTTTAAGTATTTATTTTTAATATTACCCTTTTTCGTGATTTCCTGTATCACGTCGAAAGATGTAAGGTATTTGCAGCCAAGTGAAAGCCTTGTAATTAATGAAGAAGGTCTTGTTCCCTACAATATCCCTATTTACAGGATTACAAAAAATGATATACTGAACCTTAATATTGTAACAACGCCTAAGGGAGATGCTGCACAGTTTTATTCATCCTACAATACTTCGGGAGGAGTAGGGACATCCGCTGTAAGTACCGCTGTTTCCGGAGGAAGGGCTGGGGGGAATGGTGGAGGATCCAGTTTCGGAGGAAATATGAACTTTTATTTTAACGGATTAAAAGTAGACTCCAATGGTGACATTAATGTTTTCGGAATAGGGTATGTAAAAGCAGAAGGAAGAACATTAGATGATGTTACAAAAGAAATACAGCAAAAAGTTAATGAAAACTTCCAGGATGGTAAATCTGAAGTAAGGTTAAATACCGACGGAATTACCTATTATATTCTGGGCGATGTGGAAACCACAGGTCTTTCGGGAGAGAAAGTAGCTCATAAAAATACAATGACTATTACTGAGGCACTGGCAATTAATGGTGGATTAAACAGAACGGTTGACAGAAAGAATATCGTGATCCATAGAAAACTGCCGGAAGGAATTAAAATTGCCAAAATTGACCTTACCCGTGAAGATCTTATGAATTCTCCTTATTATTACGTACAGAACGGAGATGAAATTTATCTTAATACAAGAAAGAAAAGCTTGAACGGGTTCGGTAAAGATCCTTCACAGACTTTAACCACAGTTGTTGGCTTAGTGTCAGCATTAGCAACAGTTTATCTACTCTTTAAGACTCTTTAATCATGATTCCAGAAAAAGATACTAAAGTAGGTAAAAGTGAATCTCTGAAAGAAAAGTACGGAGCATTTGCATTGTTTGACGTTGAGCATTTTTTAAGGAGGATTCTTAAAAAATTGGTACTGGTTTGTACTGATGCTGTTGATTGGATATGCCATTTCTTGGGTATATAGTAAATATTACGCACAAAACATATTTGCTTCAGATATTTCTTTGAGTACTTCAAGCAATACCGCCAGCTTTTTGCAGCCTACACAGGCCAACCAATCTATTAATTTTATTTGGGGACAAAGCGGAAATCAGGATGGGTTATATCTAAAAAAGATGTTGTTGTCAAGGTCTCATAACGAGTTTTTGGTAAAAGAACTGGATCTTTTTGTAAACTACTCTACAAAAGGACTTATAAAATCAACATATCTGGATAAAGATGATTCCCCTGTTTTCGTACAAATTGATAAAAAACATTTACAACAAATCAACTACCCATTTACGCTGATTCCAAAAGGAGGTGGTGCTTATGAAGTAGTTTTACCTGAAGAAGGAGAGTCTACCAATCTATATAATTTTGAAACAGAAAGCTTTCAGAATATCAGTACTTACAGCAAACCTGCGAATAAAATTATCAGGATTAATGAATGGTATACTTCACCTAATCTGAGATTCAGGTTACTCCATAATCCTGTTACCCCCAAAATTAAACTGGATAATATTATTGTAAGTCTGAATTCTGTAAACCAGAGTGTTAATGAGATTATTTCTACTACCAGTGTTGATTTCGATAAAGAAATCAGCAGTATTATGGTGATCACCAAGAAAGGGTATAACCTTAACAGTACGGTTAACTTTCTGAACAAATCTGTTGCAGAACTTCAGAAAAAAAAGACTTGCAGATAAAAATATAGTCAATAAAAATACAGATCTTTATTTGCAGGCAAACCTGGATAAGATCCGGAAAAAGCTGGATTCCAGTGCGAATGTTCTGAATTACCTCAAAACATCCGAAAAACTATATAATATTAAGGACAGGGATGAAAAATCACTGGTTAAAATAAAAAGAGCTTGAAGCAAAAAAAAGCTGATATTCTAAGTAAAATCAGTTCGCTTAATAATATCAAAAATACCCTTCAGTCTCAGGATTTTGATAAAATGATCGGTACCAATGCTGCAGGTTTTGAAGACGGGTTGTTTACTGCCTCTGTAACTGAACTTAAAGCATTGTATGCTAAAAGAGCAGAAATGGTATTAATATATAAGCCAAATTCCGAGCCTATCAAAGAAATAAACAGGCTTATTAACGAAGCTAAGATGGGTTCATATAATAGTCTGAGAAATTATTATACTAAATATTATGACGAAATCAATAAGATTGATCGTGAAGTCGTAGAAGCGAATTCAGATCTGGCCTCATATCCTGAAAAAGAAAGAAGATACCTGGATGCAGAGAGAGGGTATAATATGATTGAAGCAACATATAACAGCCTGTTAAGCAGACAGAATGATACCCAGATGAGAATGGCGACCAACCAATCGGATATCACTGTAATTGACCCTGCTAAAAATCTTGGACAGCACCCGATAGGTCCCAATATTAAGCTCGCTAAAATCGGAATTATTTCTGGTATGCTTTTACTTCCGGTATTATTTATCCTGATAGGAGAGCTGCTTGATAGTAAGATCAGAAATATTAAAGAATTATTGAGCGCTACCAAAATTCCGCTTCTTGGAGTAATCGGAAACAATAGCAATGAAAACATGCTTACCGTTTTGGAACAGCCAAAATCATCCGTATCTGAAGCCTTCAGGGGAATAAGGGCAAATATGAGATTTTTGATGGATAATCATGAAGAAGGTAAAGGAAAAGTAATTCTGATTACTTCTTCCATTGGAGGAGAAGGGAAGATCTATATTTCCATCAACTTATCTTCCGTAATAGGATTAAGTGATAAGAAAACAATTCTGCTGGGGATGGACCTTAGAAAACCTAAGATTTTCGGGGATTTTAAAATTGATAATAAATATGGTATCTCCAATTATCTGACAGGAGAAGTGGGAATTGACCAGATTATCAACAAAACAAAAATTCCTAATCTGGATGTAGCGACTTCAGGGCCTATTCCACCAAACCCGTCTGAGCTTTTGATGAGCCAGAGAAATATTCAGTTTATAGAAGAACTGAGAGAAAAATATGACTTCATTATTATAGATTCACCACCTGTGGGATTGGTTGCAGATTCCTATGAATTGATGAAGCTCTCGGATGCTAATATTTATGTTGTCCGTCATGAATATACAGAAAAGTATATGTTGAAAATGATTACTGAAAAATATCATAACAATGAGATCAGCCACTTAGGATTGATCTACAATGATTACAACACGAAACAAGGTTATGGCTACGGATATGGCTATGGTTACGGGTATGGTTACGGATATGGTTATTTTGATGAAGACAAAAACTATAAAGAACCATTGTTGATCAGAATAAGGAATAAAGTGCAGACGATGTTTAATAAAAAATAGAGCCTTAAACCCTCATCCCATGGGGGTTTTTTCATACTTGTTGTGTTTTCAATCTATGAAATAAAGAATATTTTTGCCACTTTGTCGTTTACTTTATAACAAATTATGTTTTTTTGTTTATTTTTAACTAAACATTAAGATTATCATTAATATAAAAATGTTTTATATTTGCAAAAATTAAATTTTAAAATAACCATAAATCCATATTCTTTTATGAATAAAAAATTATTGTTTAGCTTCCTTGCCTTCCTTGGAGTGGTAAGTGTTAAAGCACAAAGAAACGAATTGGGAGTTCGTCTAGGGATGAGTAACCTAGTGGGAGATGTAGGAAGGACAAATTATATTTTACAAAAGCCGTTGGATTTAAATAGAGTTTCAGATTGGGGAATCCCATTTTATGGAGGGTTATTATATAGATTTAATTTTAACCCGCATCAGACTGTCAGATTGGATTTAGGATATAACCAGATCCAGTTTAATGATAAAGTTGCGAAAGAAGAATATAGAAAAAATAGAAACTCATACGGGAAAAACAATGTGTATGAGGCAAGTTTAATGTTTGAATACAATTTTTTTCCAATCAATAATGAGCAGATAAGTATGGTAAGCCCGTATATTTTTGGGGGGATTGGTGCTCTGATGTTTGATGCCCCTAAAGCAACATTGGAAAATGATTTTAGAAGAGACGCTGATGGTGTAGCATTGGCTCCTATAAATGAACTGGACTTTACTACCAGAACAAACTATTCATTAGGAAAGAAAGTAACAATGCATATCCCTTTTGGTGTAGGATTGAAGTACAAATTTAATCATACATGGGCTATATTTGCAGAAGCTACCTTCAGATATACATTGACAGATCAGCTGGATCACAGTAAGATTCTCGCTGAAGATGTAAAAACTTCTTTTAATGCAGATATTTTAGATCCATCTACAGGGGCTTCCCTGTTGCAGTCAGGGAGCTATTATGCTGTTGCAAAAGAAAGACAAGAAGAGTTTATTAATAAGAGAAATATTGGAGACAGCAGATCCAAAGACTGGATGAATACATTCAGTTTAGGACTGACTTTTTCGTTTGGAAGACCTCCATGTTATTGTGATTAATATGTCGTTGATTAAAGATAAAATAAATTCTGAGAATTTACCAAAGCATGTAGCCATCATTATGGATGGTAATGGAAGATGGGCAAAATCTCGTGGCGAAGAAAGAACGTTCGGTCACAAAAATGCCATTAATGCCGTAAGAAATGCGATTAATGCCTGTAATGAGATCAATATTCCCTATTTAACCCTTTATACATTCTCCTCTGAAAACTGGAGCCGCCCAACCGAAGAAGTGAATACACTGATGAATCTTCTGGTGGAAACCTTACTGTTGGAAGCGGAAGAAATTTTTAGCAAAGGGTTGAGAATGCATGTAATAGGAAATATGGAGAAACTACCGGTACTCGTAAGAGAACAATTGCAGCGTGTGGTAGATCTTACAAAAGAAAACACAAAAGGAAACTTAGTATTGGCGATAAGCTATGGCTCTCAAAATGAAATTCTGAATGCCGTGAGAAATATAAGTTCTGATGTAAAAGAAGGAAAAATAGAGGTAGAGAATATTGATGAAAAATTATTCGAAAATTATTTGTATACCAAAGATTTTCCTCCTGTAGACCTACTGATCAGAACCAGCGGTGAAATAAGAATAAGTAATTTCCTTCTTTGGCAGATTGCTTATGCAGAATTACAGTTTTTAGATGTCCTATGGCCGGATTTTACCAAAGATATTTTCTTTCAGTCTATCGTAGATTATCAAAATAAAGAAAGAAGATACGGTTTAACCGGAGAACAGGTACAAGGCCAATAAATTTTTAAGAAAAGAAAGACTCGATAAAATGAAGTTTAGACTATTACCCATCATTATGTTTGCTGCTTCTGCGCATTTTTATGGACAAGTAACTCCACAGGACAGCACTAAAGTAAATAATGCTGTACATGCAGAAAGTGAAGTAGGCACTTATACACTTAAAGACATAGTTGTAGATGGGGTAAAAAAATATACACCCGCGCAGATTCTGCGGTTTACAGGCTTATCCAAAGGAGAAAGTGTAGACATTCCGGGACAGAAAATCAGTAATGCTGTGAAAAAGCTTTGGGATACCCAATCATTTTCTGAAGTGGAAGTATACGTTCAAAGCATTGAAGGCCAGACCGTAGTCCTTAGATTTTACCTGCAGGACCTGAAAGAACTTGGAGAAGTTAAATTTGCAGGAAAAGGGATCGGAAAATCTAAAGGGGAAAAACTGGCTAAGGATAATAACCTGAAACCAGGAACCAAAATTACTCAAAACTTAGTTTCAAGCCTGAAAACAAACATTCCGAAAGACTATATTAAAAAAGGTTTCGCAGATGCTAAAGTCAGTATTGAAGATAAAGTAAATGCTGGGGACCCTGCTTTAGTAGACTGGACGATCACGGTAGATAAAGGAAAAAGAGTCAAAATCGATCATATCGAATTTGAAGGAAATCAAAAATGTATCAGACAGACAGCTCCGGAAAAAAGCCTTTAAAGAAACCAAACAAAAGCGTTTCGGAATCGGTGGTATTCTGAAGTCTTCAAAATTCATAGAAGAAAAATATCAGGAAGACAAACAAAACCTGATCAGCTTTTATAACTCTTTAGGATACAGAGATGCAAAGATCGTATCAGATTCTGTATGGAGGAATAAAAATAGAAACTACGAGATCAATGTAAAGCTTAACGAAGGTAAAAAATATTATATTGGTGATATTACGTTCACTGGTAATACCGTTTATTCTACAGAGGCCTTACAAAGATTATTAGGATATAAAAAAAGGTGATATCTACGATGCTGTAGGATTTAATAAAAAAGTAGGAGAAGACGGAGGTAAAGAAGACGATTCGGATATCAAATCCATGTACATGAACAACGGATACCTTTTCTCCAATGTAACCCCTGTGGAAAAATCAGTTTCAGGGGATGCTGTTAATCTGGAAGTTAGAATTAATGAAGGGGAACAGGCTACATGGAATAAAGTTACCTGGCAGGGGAATACCACAACCCATGATCATGTGATCCTGAGATCATTAAGAACAAAACCGGGAAATCTCTTCGCAAAAAGCGATATCAAGAGAACTTATTTTGATCTTGCCGGAATGTCTTTCTTTGATCCGCAACAGATCGGACAAGATATCCAGCCGAATCAAACAGATAATACAGTTGATATCAACTGGAAACTCGTGGAAAAAGGATCTTCACAGGTTCAGCTACAGGCAGGTTACGGAGGTAACAGCTTCATTGGAACCTTAGGATTGACGTTCAATAACTTCTCATTAAAAAATTTCCTTAAGTTTAAAGACTTTAAACCTGTTCCGCAGGGAGATGGTCAAACCTTCTCTATTCAGGTTCAGGCCGGTCAGTATTTCCAGAACTACGGGATATCATTTACAGAACCTTGGTTATTTGGAACTAAACCTACTGCCCTTTCTGTAAGTTTAAATAACTCCAGAGTAAAGTATACAGATGCCTACGGAAGTTCTCAGAAGCTTAATATTTTCTCTGCGTCAGTAGGTCTGAACAGATATTTACACTGGCCGGATGATTATTTTTCATTATATACCGGGCTGCAGTTTCAAAAGTACGACTTCAATAACTATCCGTTCCAGTTTGGGGATACAACAGAGTATTATGGAAATGCCAATAACTTTAGTATCAACTTAGGCTTAAGCAGAAACTCTGCCGGGATAGATCCAATCTTCCCTACAACAGGCTCCAATATTGAACTTTCTGCCAAATTGACCCCGCCATATTCATTGTTTAGCAACAAAGACTATTCTACAATGAAACCTGTAGATAAATATAAATGGATGGAGTTCTATAAAATCAAGTTTAAAGCTGACGTATATAATGAAATCGTTGGAAAACTGGTGTTGAGATCTTCAGCTGAAATGGGATTCATGGATGGTTATAACAAACAATTGGGGGCGCCGCCTTTCGAAAGATTTTATGTAGGAGGTACCGGACTATTCGGCGGTAGATATGATGGTAGGGAATTGATTCCTTTAAGAGGGTATGAAAATGCCAGTACTTACGGTGGAGAATCTGCCGATATTACACAAAGAGGAGGAGGAACCATCTACAACAGATTTACACTGGAACTGAGATATCCGATATCTTTAAATCAAACTGCTAAAATTTATGCATTAACATTTGCTGAAGGAGGTAACGTATGGAACTCATGGGGCAACTATAACCCATTCCAGCTGAAGAGATCAGTAGGAGTAGGGGTAAGAGTTTATATGGGAGCATTTGGATTGATCGGATTTGACTTTGCATACGGATTTGATAAAACAATTTCAGGAAACCCATCCGGATGGCAAAACCACTTCTTAATGAACCAATCATTATAATTATAACTATGAAGAACTTTAAAGTAACTTTCACATTGGTATTCCTGCTGTTTTTTTGGGCTAAGCAATGCTCAGAAAATAGGAGTGGTGGATACTAATGAAATTTTAAATAAGCTTCCTCAGTATAAAGAAGCCGAAGCGAGGCTCAATGCGCAAATTGATACCTGGCAGTCAGAACTTCAAAACCTGCAGTCGGAATATGAACGCAAAAAAGCAGCTTTTGAAAGTGAAAAAGTTTTATTAATAGGAGATCAACTGAAGCTGAGAGAAAAGGAAGTAGTGGATCTTGAGAAAAATATTAAAACAACAACCAGCTTACGTTTTGGTGCCAATGGCGAAATCACTAAACTTAGAACAAATCTGGTTCAGCCATTCCAGGATCAGATCTGGGAAGCCATCAAAACAATGTCTGAAAAAAATGGGTTGGGCATAGTTCTTGATAAAAGCAATAACATTAGTGTTATTTTTCTTCAGGGAAAATATGATTACACAGAAAAAGTGCTCAGTATTTTACTGAAAGGAACTGATAAAAAAGAAAAAACTAATAACAAAAGTAAAAAGTAATTATTAAATTAACTTTTTTAAAAAAATTAAATCTAAAAACAAATTAAATTATTTATTTACCAATTATGAAAAAATTAAGTGTATTATTTGCAGCAGTAATGATGATTGTATCTGTAGGTATGGCTAAAGCTCAAAAAAATTGCTACTTTAGATGTAATAGGAGTTCTTAACGCAATGCCTGAGAAGAAAAAAAGCAGATGCTGATCTTAAAACATTCTTGGACACTAAACAAGCTGAGATTAAGAAAAAAAGCTGATGCCGGACAAGCTAAACTAAAGCAATACAGCGAAGAAGCTCCTAAGAAAACTGCAGAAGAAAACAAAGCCAGAGAAGCTGAATTACAAAAAAATTCAGGAAGAAATCGCTCAAATGCAAGACAAAGCTCAGAAAGACTTACAAGCTAAACAGGATGTAGCTTTTGGACCAATTGAGAAAAAATTGAATGATGCAGTAGAAAAAGTAGCTAAAGCTAACGGGTACGAGTACGTTATGGATGCAAACTCACCGGCATTCCTTTACAAAGCAGGAGCAGATGCTACTCCGGCTGTAAAGAAAGAATTAGGAATTCAATAATTTCTGCAAATTAACAAAGATTTATAAAACTAACCGCCTCTTTTAGAGGCGGTTTTTTTATTTTTGCGGAATGGAAAAAGAAGTATCAACCACGGTAAAGGTTAGATTTAGTGATTGTGATCCGATCGGACATTTAAATAATGTGAAGTATCTTGATTATATGTTCAACGCCAGAGAAGATCACGTGGAAACATTTTACGGGTTTACCTATGAGGAATATACTAAACAGACAGGCTGTACCTGGATTGCAATTCAAAATGAAATTGCCTATTTGAAAGAAGTAAGATACAATACCCAGGTGGTGATCAGCAGTAAAACTATAGAGATACAGGACAGAACGGCTAAAGTGGAAATCCTTATGAAAAGTTTGGATGAGAAGACAATTCATGCTGTACTTTGGGTAACAGTTATTTATTTTAATATCAAAACCAGAAGATCTGAAGTGCACCCGGAAGATATAAAAGAAACATTCCAGAAATTTTATGTGGATTTAATACAAAAGGATTTTCAGTCGAGAGTTAAATTTTTGAGATCTCAAAATGCGAAAAACTCTTAATTAAAATCTTTAATAACCTATAATTAATAATTAGATGAAAAAAATACTAGTAATAGGGAGTAATGGCCAATTAGGTAACTGTATCAGAAAAATAGCTCCTGACTTCGAGAATCAATATGAATTTTTATTTACAGATTCCTCAACTCTTGATATTACAAATGAAGAAGAGATTAATGACTATTTTTACGATAATAAACCAGATTATTGCATTAATGCTTCTGCTTATACAGCCGTAGACCTTGCTGAAAAAGAAAAAGAAAAAGCTTTTGCAGTAAATGCTGAAGGAGTAGCTCATCTTGCCCAGGCTTGTGTAGACTTTAAAAGTATTCTGATTCACGTTTCTACAGACTATGTTTTTGATGGAAATACAAACCTTCCTTATTCTGAAGATGATTTTACCAATCCGATAGGAGTATATGGAAAATCAAAACGAAAAGGGGAAGAGCTGGCCTTGGAAATCAATCCCCGGACAATCATTTTAAGAACCTCGTGGCTTTACTCAGAGTTCAACAAAAACTTTGTTAAAACAATGCTGAACCTATTCTCTCAGAAAGATGAACTGGGAATTGTAGCAGATCAGTTTGGACAACCTACCAATGCTAATGACCTTGCAGAGGCTATCATGAATATCATTAATACTCCAAATAAAACCTTTGGGATCTTCCATTTTTCAAACTATCCTGAAACAACCTGGTTTGAATTTGCTCAGAAGATCGCAGAATTCTCAAAATCCTCAATCAAATTAAATCCGTTGACAACTGAACAATATCCCACTCCGGCAAAAAGACCTGTGAGAAGTACGATGTCACTGGATAAGATTGAAGAAACTTATAATATAGAACCAAAACATTGGGAGAACAGCCTAGAAGAATGTGTTGATATCCTTTCACAACAATAATTATTATGAAAAATATCGCCATTGTCTTTTTTGTATTATGTGTGCAATTATGGAATGCACAAAATGTTTTTCTGACCAGAATAGAAAAAATAAACGATAACACGGATAAATTTTTATATAAAAAAGATGATGCAATAGCTGATGCCATATATTTGGGAATTGTAGATGTACAGGGATTTTCAAAAGATGATGCCGCTGTTTTTTCTTTGTTATATAAGAAAGCAAAAGAAATTGGTGCCAATACCTTTACTCTGAAACCTTTTGAAAACGTAGATGGAACACCCCAGCCATTTAATCCTGCAAATTATAGGCTGGCCTTATATTATACTCCGAAAGAAAAATTAAAGGTTCAGAATGGAATGATTTACATATTTGCATCATCAGAAAAAGATCAGAAAATAAATGTCAACAAAAAAAGATTACACGTTATCACCCAGGACATTTATAAAAATTAAAATAGAACCCGGTGAAGTTTACACCATATCTACTAAAAAAACTTTTAGGATCAACTGTAAAAATACAGCCTAAAACCAATGAAGATAATTCATATTTTCAGATTTCATCTTTGAAAGTAAAATCGGATACTTCAGGCTATGGTGGATTAAATTTGAAATCAGGAGATATTGTAGGACTTGAGAAGTCGTATGCAGAATTTTTAAGTGTGATCTATAAAGAAGATAAACCGTAAAATAAAATTCCCCCTGAATTAAAATAAAATTCACTGACAATCCCTTCCGTAGGAATCTGCTATGTTAGGTTCCTACGGTTTCTATTTCATTTTTAAGAATAACATAAGGATCAAATCCTTGTCTACTATTCTTACTCCATGCTTTTCTACTTCCTATTCCAGACTCTTTTTGTTCTCCTCTACCAGGAATTCAATTCTGCTATCAATCCAATTCCCCCAGACGACGGAAGATTTGAGACAATGGATAATAGATGGATGACAATACACGATTGATAATAGATCCCGGATACGTATACATTTTGGCTAAAGCCGGTGGAATTTTATGGTTTTTATTGAGCCCGGGCTAAAGCCCGGGCCTATTGAATAGGTATATTTATAATATTCTCAAAGCTTAAAAACAATGATTAATTTACCATCCAGCCGTCATTGATAAAAAAATTACTCCAACTTTTAATTTTCCAATTGCCCCCTTTAAACATTTGTTTATAATTTTTATCGCTAATTGCCAGCCTTTTAGCTTAAAATAGGAATGGAAAATGAATTTTATGTTAACTAGACTTGTTTTGCGTTGTATAAAGTTGTTATCTTTGCCCCACTGAAAACGAGAGAGTATCAGTCAAGCGCAGAAGAGCTTTTAGGTAAGCAAGAACATTATAATACTTCATAAGATAAAGACAAAAAAACTTTAAATTTTTTTTAACAAAAAAGATTGTGAGTTAAAATAAAGTTTGTATCTTTGCAGTCCGAATAAATCGGAGCGCAGGAGTAGGGGTGATTGAGGTTTTGAGAAGGATTAAGGTTACTTAAAAAAACTTTAAAATTTTCTTCAGGAACATTTGGTCATTACAAAATAAAGTTTTACTTTTGCACTCGCAAATACGGAGCGGATATAGACAGAAAGATTGCTTCGTTAAAAAGCGGAAGATATAAAGATCATTGACATACAATATAACAACCAAGTAAGGAAAAACTAAAGCGTTAAAAACTTTGAGTGAGTCAGACAAACATACAATGGAGAGTTTGATCCTGGCTCAGGATGAACGCTAGCGGGAGGCCTAACACATGCAAGCCGAGCGGTAGATTGCTTTCGGGCAATTGAGAGCGGCGTACGGGTGCGGAACACGTGTGCAACCTGCCT
>NZ_JPEQ01000002.1:0-296564 GCF_000738495.1 Chryseobacterium sp. P1-3 | reverse complement strand
CGTAGGGTCTTTTTACAAATTTTTGCTTCTCCTATGGAAGTATTCCAGACTTTTTTTACATAGTCATAGCCTTTATTTTTTACCTGGACCGTTTCCATTGGAATTTTCAGAATATTCGGCTGTGACATTATCCATATTCTTCTCAAAACGGTAATCAAAGCGGGCAATTTCGTACCATTTTCCAAGGTATTTTTTGATATCAAAGTTCTTTACAGCTACCGCTCCTCTGGGAATTCCTACAGAATATGAACTAAAGATGACGAGCCCCAGCGCCCCCAGTGAGACGGGAACTATAATTTTATGAAAAGTTTTCATAACAGAAATATTTGTATGGTTATCCTGAAACGTCAAAAATAATGCCTTTAACCTGTTAAGAAACAATAAATTCAAGAGAATACTTTCAAAAAGTTATCTTTAAAACTGCCGGAAACTTCAATCTCCGTATCATCAGACAACATGACAGTTCCGCTTTTATGATAAGACTTTACAAAATTGGCATTGATAATATGGGAACGATGGACCCTCACAAAAGGGTTTTCCAGTAAATCATCAAAATGTTTCAAAAAGCGGCATACCATCTTCTTTGAGCCGTCGGTAAGGTAAACCTGAGTAAAGTTTCCATCTGCCTGAAGCCTGACAATATCTTCTGTTTTCACTACATCAAACCCCTGCAAAGTAGGAAGGATAAGCTGTTGTTTTTCAGGTTTTAATTTCAGGTTTTCAAGCAGTATTTTATTGCGGTTAAGTTCTTCTTTTTTCTCAAGGCTTTCCATTACTTTATTAACAGCCAGAATAAGTTCCTGGATATCGATAGGTTTCAAAATATAGTAACTGGCAGATTTATTTAAAGCCTGTAGTGAATATTGTGAAAATGCAGTAATAAATATCGTTTCATAGGAGAAATCCCTGGTGGCTTCCAGCACATCAAAAGCATTCCCGAATGGCATTTCTACATCGAGGAAAACCAATTGTGGCTGTTGTTCCGCAATCAGGGGTACAGCTTCTTTGATATTTTCTGCTTCTCCCAGGATCTCCACCTGTGGACAATACTTTGTAAGGTAGCTTCTTAAGACTTCCCTGGCGATGACTTCATCGTCTACAATTACAGCTTTTATTTTCATTGAATAATAGGTTGCAGATGCAAATTAGGAATATTTACCCAACCATGCAATCTGCCATTCCTGTACTTTATAGGTTCATTGTAATGGTAACCAAAACACCATTGCCCATTTCTTTATCCTTTACAGAACAGCTAATTTCTTTTTTATAAAGATCATTCAGCAATTGTATTCTTTCCAGCGTATTTTTCATTCCTCTTCCTTCCCTTGTCTTTTGGTGCGGGGTTTTCTGTTTTTTGCTTTCTTCTATTCCTATTCCGTTGTCTTCAATGATGACTTTTAGGTTTTGTCCACTTTTTTCAAAATTTAGTTTCAGAAGTCCTTTTTCTTTCCTGTAGCGTAGCCCATGCCAGATTGCATTTTCCAAAAACGGCTGTACAAGCATACCCGGAACCTGCAGATTCTGCATATTCAGGCTTTCATCCACCTTTATTTCATAATCAAACTTATCGGCAAAACGTGTTTTTTCGAGGGCAAGATAATTCTGAAGAAGGTCAAGTTCCTGTTGAAAAGGAATAAAGTCTTCGGTTGAATTTTCCATCACACCGCGCATCAGCTTGGAAAATTTGGTCAGATACTGATTGGCTTCCAATTCATTATTGGTTGCTATAAAATGATTGACACTGTTGAGGCTATTAAAAATAAAATGGGGGTTCATCTCCCGACGCAGCGATTGTAAAGCTATTTTTTTATTTTTAACCCGTACCTTTTTCAGGGTTCTGAAAATAATAACCATCAAGCCTGTTAACAGAATTAAAGCCCCGATTAATCCGTAATTAAAAACATTTTTCTTCCGGATAAGCTCATCTTTCAATTGCTTTTCCTTTTCCAGCTGAGCGATTCTTTGTTCTGTATCTTCAAGAATTTTGTTATCTACAAGGCTTCTGTCTTTAGAAACGAGATCAGGTAACTTACCCAGAAAATCCCTGTACAGCTGAACTGAGGCATCTGTATTTCCTGAGATTGCGTACAGGCTATCCAGCTTTTTCACGCTTTTCTGTGCTTCGAGGGTATGGCCTTTTTCCAAAGCAATTCCGTAGGCATTCTTTAATAATCCTACTGCTTCTTCCGGATCATTTTTTTTAATGTAGATATCTGCCAGTTCCTGAATCTGATTGACCTTTTCCTGAGAGTTTTCTTTGACAAAGTCTTCTTTCAGTACTTTTTTTTTGGCTTCAATGGCTTTATCAAAATTTTTATTTTCAATATAGAGATTAGCCAGTTTCTGATTAATTTCCAATGCCTGCTGAGGGGCTTCTTTTTTAGAAATTTTATAGGCATTATTCAGGTTTTCTTCAGCTTTGGAAACATCTTTTTGCTGAATATTCACCTCAGCAAGCTGGCTGTAACTGTCCGCCAGAACGGCCGGTTCATTTTCTTTTTTACTCAGATTAATATTATTCTGAATAGCTTCCGCCCTTTGTTCCGATGTGGGAGAAGAGAGCCTTGCCACATCGTTGGAATTAACGGCTTTACTTTTGGCGCTATATCCCATCTCCGCCGCCATACTGTAATTGCTGATGGCAGGAGTTATTTTATTTTGTTTTTCCTGGGCCTGAGCCAGTCTTCGGGTAACAGATTCCAGATTCTTCTTATCGTTGAGGTTTTGATAAATCCCCTTGGCTTTGATCAGAAATTCTTCACTTTTAGCATAATTTCCCTGTGTATAGTAATCATTGGCCATACTTACATAGGCATCGGCAACTCCTTTATTATCATTTTTATCAACTGCTTTTTTCAGCTTTGAAGCGGATTTTAATACCTTGGAAACCCTTGTGCTATCCTGGGCAGGAAGAAAATTTCCTGCTGCCAGTATTGATATGATGAATATTTTAAAAACTAATTTCACGGATTTCAGATCTTTACTGCAAAGTAACTAAAACTTTATGTATACTCTTCCATTGTTTACCAAGTGGAATCCGGAATTCACCAAGTTATCCCATCACTGATTTATTTATAAAACAAGTATAAAAACATTATTATCCATCTCAATAGTGCTTTTCATTATCTTTGTCTTCTTACCTCACTTAATAGAAACCATGAAAAAATTTCTTTTTATTACTGTTTTTGTTTTATGCATCACCGGTATCCAGGCTCAGATGTATATCGAAAATGTAACGGTTGCAGATGTAATCCATAAAAAAATTGATCCCTGCACAAACCGTTGTCATCACCAATGGTATTATTACAGCTGTAAAATCCGGAAAACAGGTGAAAGTTCCCCGGAACTCTACGATTATCAACGGGGAAGGAAAGTATTTGATCCCGGGAATGACAGACTCCCATATTCATTTTTTCCAGAGTGGCGGAATCTATACCAGACCGGATGCTCTTGATCTCAGGAAGCATGTGCCCTATGAAGAGGAGATTAAATGGGGGCATCAAAATATGGAAAATTTTCTTCAACATTATTTAAGGGCGGGAATAACTTCTGTTATTGATCCCGGTGCTACCTATAATTTTCTTTTACTTCGTGATGCTTTGAAAAAGAAACAAAACCTACCCTCCGTTTATATGGCAGGTCCCCTTATTACAACCTATGAGCCGGAAGTATTTAAAAATCTTGGTAAAGATGAACCATTTAAACTTTCTCTAACTGTTGAAGAAGCCAGGAAATATGTGCAGGAACAACTTCCCTACCATCCTGATTTTATCAAGATATGGTATATCGTATCAGGGGCAAATCCTCAGGAAAAGAAAGAGAAAGCAAAAAAGCTTGAGCCAGTCATCAAAGCAGCTATTGAAGAAGCCCATAAAAATAATCTGAAAGTGGCGGTACATGCTACCGAACGCTTTACTGCTGAAACAGCTGTATTAAACGGGGCCGATTATTTGGTTCATGATATAGAGGATGAAGTGGTTTCCGATGATTTTGTAAAGCTATTACAATCTAAAAAAGTAATATTATGCCCTACTTTGACTGTATCGGAAAACTATTATGATACCTACGGGCAAAAAAAACATTATAATACCTACGAACTGGAAACCGCCAATTCTAAAAGTATTGGTTCGATATATGATCTGAAACACCTGGAAGCCACATCTGATTCTACCTGGATCAAAAAATACAAAACAAGGTTCAATTCTCCTCAGATAAGCTCTTACGTTTCTAAGGTTGATTCTATCAGAAAAGTGAATCTTAAAAAGCTGTCAGACGGTGGAGTGACTATTGCTGCCGGAACAGATGCGGGCAATATCGGAACACAGCATGCTTCTTCTTTCCTGGAAGAGCTTAAAGCCATGAAGGAAAGCGGAATGAACAATTGGCAAATCCTACAGTCAGCAACAATTAATCCTACAAAAATTCTTAATAAAGATTCTCAATATGGAAGTATTGAAAAAGGGAAAATTGCAGATCTTGTCCTGTTAAAAGCCAATCCTATTGAAGACCTGGATCATCTTACACAGGTTGATATGGTATTCAAAAACGGACAGCCCCAGGATCCTTCCAGTATTCTGAAAATGACTCCCGAAAGCCTGGTACAGCAACAGGTTAATGCTTACAATGCAAGAAATATTGATGCTTTTCTGGAGCCTTACGCCGAAGATGTTGAGATCTATTCGTTTCCCAGCACATTGCTAAGCAAAGGAAAAGAGCAAATGAGAAAAACGTATACAAACCTCTTCAACAAGGCTCCTGACCTGCATTGTGAAATTAAACAGAGAATTGTAAACCTTAACACTGTGATTGATAAAGAAAGTGTTTCCGGAATGCGGCCTGGTCAGAAAGTTGAAGCCACTGCCATTTATGAATTTAAAAATAATAAAATTTCAAAGGTTTATTTCCTGTATTAAAGCAGAATTATTAAAAAACAACTATTCATCTTTGCAGATGGATCAATAAATTCCAGGGCAATTCTTTTCAGGATTGCCTTTTTTAATATCCACCAAGTCAAAACTCCATTTCACCAAGTCTTCTGATTTCCGGTTTCGGAACTGGGTAATTTTACATCAGAATTTAAAAACAGGAAATTATGAAATTGAAACATTTTTTATTGATCGGAGTTTTAACCCTGGGAAGTTTTATCAACGCACAGGAAGTAAAGAAAAACGCAATTGAAGTAACCGGTGTCGCCGAAATGGAAGTAGAACCGGATGAAATTACCTTCAGCATCGGAATAAAAGCAGATAACAAAAATGATCTGGCAGACAACGAAAAAGAAATTATTTGAGACTTTGAAAAATGCAGGTGTAAAAAATGAAGACATCAAATTTAAATCAATGTACCAGAACCTTTATTCTAAAACAGTAAAGTTTACCAAAAACTTTCAGTTTAAAGCCAATGCAAAATCCAACATCAGCAAAATTTTTGAGGATTTGAACCAAAAATGGGTAAGCAGCCTGAACATTTCCGAAGTGAATAATACTAAAATAGCAGATTTCAGAAAAACAGTTAAAATCAATGCTCTGAAAGCCGCAAAGGAAAAAGCTGATTATCTATTGGAAAGTATGGGCAAGAAAACAGGGAGTGTCATTGAAATTGTAGAAATAGAAGATTATACCAGTGATATGGTAATGCCCGTTGCTTACAAAGGAAGAATGAGCAATGTACAAATGGAAATGGCGGACGCACCGGTAGATTATTCTTTTGACAATATTGAAAATATCAAACTGAAATACAGTATCAAAACGAGATACGAAATCCTTTAAAAAAGCAGATGTGAGAAGACAGCCTCCCGGGCTGTTTTCCTTTTTAAAACCTCAAAACGTTCACCAAGTGAAACTGCCACTCCATCAAGTCTTTAAATTTTCAGACTGAAACAAGGGTAATTTTACTTTAGAAATAAACCTAAAAAAAAATACAATGACAACTTTAAAAATTTTAACTCTTGCTGCAAGTACATTTTTAGTAAGCACAGGAACTTCTTCAGAGATACGTTGCTCAGAAAGCATTACAAAAAACACTACAATTCCGGTACAAAAAGCTTCTTTGTTTCCTGTAAATACCATTGCAAAGGACAATAAAATTCAAGTGGCACTGCTGCTTGACACTTCCAACAGTATGGATGGTCTTATTGATCAGGCAAAGTCCAGGCTATGGAATATCGTTAATACGCTGACCACTTTAAAATATAATGGCCAGGCTCCTCAGGTAGAAATTGCCCTTTATGAATATGGAAATGACGGAATCCGCGATGAAAATTATATCAGGCAGGTTACTCCTCTCACCCAGGACCTGGATCTGGTATCTGAAAAATTATTTGCTTTGAGGACCAATGGTGGCAGTGAATATTGCGGAGCTGTAATCCGGGATGCCTCTGCGAATCTCAACTGGGATGGCAATGAGAAAAGCATGAAGCTTATTTATATTGCCGGTAACGAACCTTTTAACCAGGGAAGGATAAATTATAAGGAGGTAATTTCAAAGGCAAAAGATAAAAACATTTATACCAACACTATTTTCTGCGGAAACCGGGAAGAAGGAATTCAAAGTTTCTGGCAGAATGGAGCTGTAATAGGGGGTGGAAAATATTTCAATATCGACAGTGACAGAAAAGTAATGTATATTGAAACGCCTTATGATATCAGGATTTCAGAATGCAATGCAAAATTGAACGACACCTATATTTATTATGGAAGTCATGGTTCTGAATATAAACTTAAACAGATTGCCCAGGACAAAAATGCAGCTATACAATCTGCCTCGAATTTTGTAGAAAGAACGGTTTCCAAATCTAAAAAGAATGCCTATAAGAACGAACACTGGGATCTGGTGGACAAAGCCGAAAAAGATGCCGGTTTTATAGCCACCGTAAAGGAAAGTGAGCTTCCTGATGAGCTGAAGGGCAAAAGCAGGGAAGAAATTAAAAAAACAATTTCCTTAAAATCTGCAGAACGTGATAAAATTCAGAAAGAAATTGAAGAATTGTCCAGGAAACGTCAGTCCTATATTGATACCGAAATGAAAAAAAGAGGAACAAATGATTCTGACGATCTGGGGAAAGCGATTGAAAGTTCTATTATGGATTTGGCTAAGAAAAACGGATATAGCCTGTAAAAACAACAGGGGTTATAGCAAAGGACGGATTTCAGGTTTCGGCTAAAGCCGGTGAATCAGAATGTATTATTGGTAAGCGGGCTAAAGCCCGCTGCTATTGAATAATTCCCGCGAATTTGCAGATTATTTCAAGAATCAAACTTACAACATTTATTTTCCGCAGAATACAATTGATTATCAGATTCTTATAACAAGCGGGCTAAAGCCCGCTCTATTGATTTAGAATAGGCTTTGGCAATTTATCAAACAGGATTATCTGCCAAATTTAAAATACCGGGACAAGGGATGTTTCTTATTTTGCATGAATAAGGAAGACATTTCCATTCCTGTTACTGAAAAAGTAATTCCATTTCCCCCAAAACCTAATACAAAGTAGGAGTTTCTGAATTTTTTATGTTCCCCGATATAAGGTAGACCGTCTTCGGTTTCCCCAAAAGTCCCGGCCCATACAAAATCGGTATAGAAATGATAATCCGGTTTTATTTTTTTCAGGGCTTTAATGATTTCTTTTTCTTTTTTGTCTAATAGAATATCTCTCTTTTCAGCTCCGTAAAAATCTTCATCTCCTCCGCCAACCAGCAGCCTTCCATCATCGGTAGTTCGCATATAAAGGTAAGGGTCATCCGTATTCCACACCAGCAGATTATCTAAATTCCCGGAAGGGTCATTTTCTATTTCAGAAACTATCGCATAAGTACTTTTCAGATTAACAAAATTTTCTTTCAACAGATTTTTGCTTTCATATCCTATACAATAGATTATTTTCTTTGCTTTAATCTGAAAACCACTATCCATAACGGCAATATTAAATCCTTTATGATATTCTACTTTCAACATTTCAGTCTTATCAAAAATCTTTAATCCTTTTTTAGCATTATACATGAGTAACTCATGGGCAAACCTGAATGCATCAATGCTTCCTCCCTGGGCAGAAAGAATTCCACCATAGGTATTTTCAATACCGAATTGATCTGAAATCTGCTCGGCACTTAACCATTTTACTTTAAAACCGGCTTTTTTTCTGGCTTCAAATTCTTTAGTCAGCCATTGTACATCTTTCTTTTTGGAAGCAAAATACAAAGATTTTTTCCGTGTAAAGCCGGCGTCTGATTTTATTCTTTGGGATATTTGGGATATTGTATCAATAGCCCGGGAGCAGGCTTCATAACTTCGTATAGCACCTTTCTCTCCTATTTTGTCTATCAACTCAGAAAGAGGAATATCTATTTCGTACTGCAACATAGAAGTGGTAGCCGAAGTACTGCCATTGCTGATTTCCCGTTTATCAATAAGAATTGTATGATAACCATCTTCCACCATCTGATGAGCAATAAGGCTTCCGGTAATCCCCCCTCCAATAATTAAAACTTCACATTCTTCATTAGCTTTCAGCGAGGGATATGAGGTTATCAATCCATTTTTTAAAAGCCAGAAAGGTTCATTTGATTTCAGATTCATATTACTTTTTTACATTAAAAATAGAAATATTTATGACTATTTTAACGATTATATTTCATTATATGGTGTAATTATTGTTGGCACTTACAACTAAACCACCATAAAATATTTACTATGATAACAATTATTCCAGAAGCTCCGGAAAATGTTGCAGCATTCAATGCAACGGGAGAAGTAACGAGAGAAGATTTTGAAAAAACTGGTAATTCCGCGTGTCAAAGAGAAAGTAGACCAATTTGGTGAGCTGAATTACTTATTGTATTTGGATACTGATCTGGATAAATTCACCATAGGTGCATGGCTTCAAGATGCTCTTTTAGGTCTAAAGAACCTGACAAACTGGAATCGTACAGCCATTGTCACAGATAAAGAAGGGGTGCAGGATTTCACAGATATCTTCAGTGTCCTGATGCCGGGAGAGTTCAAATCCTTTCCTAAAGAAAATTTATACAATGCCCTATACTGGTGTAAGAATGGGAATGAGGTAGAGGCATAGATTATGGATACAAAAAAGACTGCACTTTCAGATGCAGTCTTTTTTTATGTCTTGTGGATTGTATTATACAGCTTTCTTCCAACGCTTGCTGATTTATACAAACCATAAGCACAGATTTATTGATCACATGAAACACATTCCTGTATTTCCTTTTCATCCGGAGTACCTGTTCCATACAAATACATATATCTCACACTGATTACAAATCCTATAAAGGTCATTCCTACTCCTACTAATGAAGGATAATTGTAAGGTAATCCGTATTCTAAAGGAATTCCCCCCAGAAAAGCGCCCATAGCATTAGCAATATTAAAGCCGGCTTGCATAAAAGCAGCCGCCATCATTTCACTTTTGGGTGCTGCTTTCATCATCATAATATTGATGGGTGCTGCAATAGACATTGATAATGCCCCGCACATAAACGTTAATACAAAAGCAATATTCTTATGGTCGGAAAGAAAAAAATACACCGCCTAAAGCAATCATCATCAGGAAAATCAGGAGAACACATGTTTTCTCCGGCCCCAGTTTATCCGAAACAATACCTCCTGCAAGATTACCCACAACCATTCCTGCTCCGGCAAGAACCATGACATACGCCATCTGACTGCCCGGAACTCCTGAAATGACGGTCATCAGGGGAGTAATATAACTTAACCATGTAAAAAGTCCTCCGAAACCGATTGCTGTAATGGCAAGGACCAGCCAGGATTGCTTATTTTTCAAAAATTTCAGTTCTTCCAGGAAATGGGTATTCTGGTTAGATTCCATCGCCGGAAGCCATAATTTTAAGAACAATAAAGCCAAAACTCCAATCACCGCTACAATGGCAAAATACAGTCTCCAATGATAGGTATGTCCGATATAAGTCACCAAAGGGACCATAGCCAGATTCGCTACTGTGAGACCGGTAAACATCATGGATATATAAAACGCTTCCTTCCCTTTTCCTGCCATTTTGGAGGCCACCACAGTTCCTACTCCGAAAAACGCTCCGTGAGGGAGCCCGGACATAAACCGGATGATCATCATTGTGGTGTAATTAGGAGCAATTGCAGAAAGCCCGTTAAATAAAGTAAATAAAATCATAAATGCAATCAATACTTTTTTAGGTGGGAATTTCACTGAATATCCGATAAGTATAGGGGCTCCTATGACCACTCCCATCGCATAGGCAGAAATTAAATGCCCCGCCTGCGGAATGGTAATCTGTAATGTTTTTGCTATATCAGGTAGTAACCCCATTACGGTGAATTCCGTCGTTCCGATTCCTAAGCCACCGATTGCCAGTGGTATTATTCTTTTATCAATCTTCATTGTATCTAAGTCTTTTAGCTGAATTAAATGATTTCATCTTTACTATGAAAGTGCAAAAATCGAAAGAAAGATTGAATTTCACTTCTTTTAAAATGATAAATATTTGCTCTTTATTAACCTTTTTATTTAATTTTAAATCCTTAAACAATCAAAAGAGAACAAAATGAAAATCCAGAAAGAAATTATTGAGTTTGAAAAAGGGAAATCTTTCAAGATTTTTTCGCCTTCTTTAAAAAACTGCTTTTTCTGGCATTATCATCCTGAAATAGAACTGGTCTATGTGGAAGCTTTAAATGGGATCCGCCATGTAGGGAAAGATATTTCCGGCTTTACGGAAAGTGACCTGCTGCTTATTGGTTCCAACGTTCCCCATCTTAATTTCGATTACGGTATACAAACTGAATGCAAGCAACTGGTATTACAAATGCGGGAAAATTTTCTCCAGGATATCATTCTTCCTGTACCCGAATTTGAAAATATTAAACGGCTTTTGGAAAAATCTTATCTGGGTCTCTCATTTTTTGGAGAAACCAAGCATATTGTAATTGAAAAACTTGCCCTCATTAAAGAAAAAAAATTCTTTTGAATCCCTGGTAGGGCTGATTGAAATTTTACAGATTCTCGCAGATTCTTCCGAAGTGAAAGAACTTAACCAGGAAGACACAAGGGTTAAGTGGTTCCTGAACGATAAGATCAGAATGGGTACTATCTATGATTACATTCATGAGAACTATGATAAAAAACCGGACGTTAATGAAATTGCAAAAATAGTGAGCTTAAGTACTCCTGCTTTTTGCCGGTATTTTAAGAAACAAACCAATATGACCTTCACAGATTTTGTGAATAATTACAGGATTAATCAGGCTAAGATATTTCTGCTGAAGGATTATTCCGTTACAGAAGTTTGTTTCCAGGTCGGGTTTGAAAGTCTTTCTTATTTTAATAAGCTTTTCAAACAACATACAGGAGAAACGCCTTCAGAATTTAAGAAAAAGCATTTTAAAGCCATTGAGATTAACGGACGGATAGGATTTATCACCCGTGAATCTTCCTGTAACCGGTAATGAGAGCAAAATCCCTCCTGTTGGTAATCATCTGGATGCAACAAAAAAACCGCTCATTGCTGAACGGTTTATATTTTTAGTGAATATGTTTTTCTGCGTGGTACGAACTTCTCACAAGAGGTGAGCTTTCCACATGTCTGAAGCCCAGACTTCTTGCAAAGTCTCCAAACTCATCAAATTCTTCCGGCGTAATGAATTTTTTCACAGGAAGATGCTTTTTGGTAGGTTGCAGGTATTGCCCAAGGGTAATAACATCCACATTGGCATTTCTGATATCTTCAATTGTCTGGAAAACCTCATCTCTGGTTTCCCCGAGACCAAGCATTACTCCTGTCTTTGTTCTTCTCTGCCCAGCTTCTTTTAAATATCTCAGTACTTCAAGGCTTCTTTCGTATTTTGCCTGAATTCTTACTTCTCTGGTCAAACGTTTTTACCGTTTCCATATTATGGGAGATTACCTCCGGTGCTACTTCTACCAGCCTGTCAAGATGTTTGGTAATTCCCTGAAAATCCGGAATTAGTGTTTCCATAGTAGTTCCGGGTGAGATTCTCCTTACGGCATTCACAGTTTCTCCCCAGAGAATAGATCCCATATCTTTCAGATCATCGCGGTCTACAGAGGTAAGAACTGCATGCTTGATCCTCATTAATTTGATGGAGCGGGCTACTTTTTCAGGTTCATCCCAATTTACGTCAAGTGGTTTTCCGGTTTTCACGCCACAGAATCCACAGCTTCGGGTACAGATATTTCCCAAAATCATAAAGGTAGCCGTACCTTCACCCCAGCATTCTCCCATATTCGGGCAGCTTCCGCTTTGGCAAATGGTATTTAATTTATATTTATCAACCAAGGTTCTCAGCTCTCTGTAATTCTTTCCGGTAGGAAGTTTTACTCGGATCCATTTTGGTTTTTGAACGGTAGTGTCTTGAACTGAATTTTCCATTTCTAAAATTGAAGTTCAAAGTTAAGGATTTTTTAATGGAAACCATCAACCGGAAAAATTGATGAAACTTATAATCCGGTATCAGTGCCATCAAATATCTAAATTTATTGGTAAAAAGAATATATTATCCTTCTTTATATATTTTGTTTGTATAAAAGGACCATGGAATATTTGTCTAGTTGTCCTCAAATTCATTATTTTTCAGGAGTTCTGCAAGCACTTTCTTTGCACGCATGACCCTTACTTTGGTATTAGCCACTGAAATTCCCAGTTCTTCAGCAATTTCTTTGATACTTTTTTCTTCAAAAAACCTTAGTTTGATGATATCCTGATAATTAGCATCCAATGATTCAATGGTTTTGATGATTTTTTTCTGTTCTTCATCAGAGATCATCAATTCTTCAGGTGATTTTGCATATTGGTTTTTTACTTCACCGAGATTTTCAACAGGGTCTTCATTTTCACGGTTCTTTTTTCCGCCAGAAATCGATGACGGTATTCTGGGCTATTGTTAAAACCCAGGTTTTAAATTGAAAATGCGGATCAAACATATCCAGCTTGGACAATACTTTAGAAAAAACATTGACGGTAATTTCATCGGCATCATTTTCATCTCTTACTTTTTTCATCACAAAAGAGAAAACATCCACCCAAAAAATATTAATGAGTTTAGTCTGGGCTTTCTGATCTTTGTCTTTGGCCTTTTGGATGAGCAGAAATAGCTGTTCGTCGTTCATTAATAACAAATATAGGGTATTTAAAGTAAATTGCAAAGGTAAAAAGACAAGATACCGGGAAAGCTTAAACTGAGTTTTGTACTGTTATTTTGTGGTTTTGCTGTTTTACGATTTTAGTTTTGTCTTTTTCTCTTCCTTATGAATTTACTATCTTTGCCACTTAAAATTTTAAAGAAAAAATCAATGAATTCCTTTATAGAAGAACTAAAATGGCGTGGTCTGTTTGCCGATATGATGCCCGGAACCGATGAACAACTGAATAAAGAGGTAACTACTGCATATATTGGTTTTGATCCTACAGCCGATTCTTTACATATCGGAAGTCTTATCCAGATCAAGATTTTAGCTCACTTCCAGCAGCATGGGCACAAACCTATTGCTTTGGTGGGAGGTGCTACGGGAATGATCGGTGATCCTTCAGGAAAATCTGCGGAGAGGAATCTTCTGGATGAAGAAACCCTTTTACATTATGTTGATTGTCTTAAAAACCAGCTTTCAAAATTTTTGAATTTTGATGGTAATGAGCCTAATAAAGCTGAATTAGTGAATAATTATGACTGGATGAAAAATATTTCTTTCCTTGATTTTGCTAAAAATATCGGGAAGAATATCACCGTCAATTACATGATGGCTAAAGATTCCGTAAAAAAAAGGTTTTCAGGAGAAGGAGGTGCAGATGGAATGAGCTTTACTGAATTTACTTATCAGCTGATCCAGGGATATGATTTCCTGCATTTATATCAGAACAATAATGTAAAACTTCAGATGGGAGGTTCTGACCAGTGGGGAAATATTACTACAGGAACAGAATTGATCCGTAGAAAAGCTCAAGGAGAAGCTTTTGCATTAACAGTTCCTTTGATTACAAAAGCAGATGGCTCCAAATTCGGGAAATCTGAAAGCGGGGAAAACTACTGGCTGGATAAGAAGAAAACTTCACCTTATAAATTTTACCAGTTCTGGCTTAATGCTACGGATGAGGATGCTGAAAGATTTATTAAATTCTATACATTCCTGGGGAAAGAGGAAATTGAAACTTTAATAGAAGAACATAAAACGGCTCCGCATGAAAGAAAGCTGCAGAAAAAACTAGCTGAAGAAGTAACGGTTTGGGTTCATGGCAGAGAAGAATATGAAAAAGCACTGAAAGCTTCTGAAATTCTGTTCGGCCGTTCT
Organism: Chryseobacterium sp. P1-3; assembly: GCF_000738495.1. Lineage (NCBI taxonomy): Bacteria > Pseudomonadati > Bacteroidota > Flavobacteriia > Flavobacteriales > Weeksellaceae > Chryseobacterium > Chryseobacterium sp. P1-3. The sequence goes on along the minus strand of NZ_JPEQ01000002.1, from coordinate 282,256 downwards.
ACAGCAGAAGATCTTGTTAACCTGGATGAGGAAACTTTCCTTGAAGTTTTTGATGGCGTTCCACAAAAAGAAATTGCCAGAGCAGATGTATTAGGAGTCAATATCATTGATCTGCTTTCTGAAAAATCAGGGTTTTTAAAGTCTAAAAGTGAAGCTCAAAGAGAAATTAAGGGAAATGCTATTTCTGTCAACAAGCAAAAAGTAAATGATACTTATACAGCTAATGAGACAGATCTTATCGATGGTAAATTCCTTCTGCTTCAAAAGGGTAAAAAAAGCTATTTTATTGTAAAGGTTCAATAAGATCAGCTTTCTTCTCTATATAAAACAAAAACTGCTTTTTTAAAAGGCAGTTTTTTTATTTTAGAAAAGCAATATCACGCACAAAAAGCCGTGAAAGGATTCACGGCTCCTGAGAAAGCTATCATTTTTTAAAAAGCTATAACGATCGTTATCGGCTGTTATAAAAAGCTCTGAAAAAACTGTATTGTATTGAGAATAATTTTGTTTACTGTGTGTCTTTACCCTCAGGATATTCTTTGTTTTAGAATTTGTAGGTAAGACCTGCTTTTCCTCCTGATGCTACAGTACCTCCGCCCAACTCTACATGGAATGCAAGGTTGTTTGTAAAAAAGTATCTTCCTCCTACTTGTCCCGCAAAGCCTACTCCTGAAGACTTCCCGTCAAAATAGTCATAATCTGATCCGTTGTATTTGTATGAAAAAGAATTATAGGCCAGTGTAGCTCCCGCATATACATCCCACTTGTTAGGAATTTTAAGCAAGGTGTTAAAATGATAATTTCCGTTGAGGCCTGCCCCAAACCAGGATCCTTTGATATCTCCAGTATATTTCTTTGTTGCATAGCTTCCTTCGATACCTACTGTAATGTCATTATGAACAGCATAATCTACTCCAACAGATACCGGAGTTCCCCAGCCGTTTGCCACTCCTATGCCAACATTGATCTGAGCTTCCCCTTTCTGTATTCTTTGTGCATTCATACTTGCGAAAAGGGAAATCAGACCCAATATAAAGATTCTCTTTTTCATTCGATAAATAAGTTTTTATGTTTATTGTTTCTATATCACAAAATTATTTCACAGTTCCATAGAACACAATCCTAAAAAAAAATGTATTTTTTTTTCTACTGATTTTTAGGTATTTCCGGTATTTGCATTTTTAATTATATTCACAGTTAATAAAAAAAACTTAACCTATATTGAAATTAAACTGATGAAGAGACTTGGCTGCATTTTATTGATCCTCATCCATTTCACCTTACAGGCGCAAGGTCTCTTTCCGCTCAATGAAAAAAAGATATGTGGACAGTCTGCGGATCAGTATCAGTAATAATGCCAACAGCGTTGCCAAAGCGGACACCTACTTTCTGCTTTCAAATTTCTACAAGAATACGGATACTGTGATGAGCAGAAAATATCTGGAGATAGGAAAAAGGCTTGGGGGAAAAGACAGTTTTACCACTGCTCAATACTATTATTATGAGGGACAGTATTACCAGGATTTCAACAAAGAAAAGGCAGCAGCAGCTTACCGGAAAGCTATAGAAGCTCTGTCAAAAAATAAAAAATAAAAAATCCGATTTTTATATTGCATTATGCTGGTACAGCTACGGAGTTGTACAAAAAAATAAAGAAGGTTATCCGTTTTTAATCAAAACCATGCTTGAAAAAAGCATTCCTGTTGCCGAAAAATATGGTGACAGTAAAGTGCTTGGTTTTTTATATACCCAGCTGGCCCTTATGCTTACTTATAATGCAGAATTTGAAAAAGCACAGATTTATAATGCTAAAGCAGTTACTATGCTGGAAAAAGAGGCTCCTCATTCCGCAGAATTATTGTATGCTTATCTTAATACCAACAGTAATTATTGCTATCAGGCAAAATGCAGTTCAGGAAAACAATTTTTAGACAAAGCCGGAAACATGGTTTTACCTTATCCCGATTCTTCTTCAAATACTTTTTACTACTACAATAAAGCGCTATACTTTATAGGCATGCAAAAACATGAAGATGCGTTACGAACTATAGAAAAAGGGTTGTTTTATGCTAAAAAAATTTAATCAGAGGCTGCAAATGCAGATGTTCTATTTTCACAAGTATGATATTTTTAAAAAATCAAAAAGATATGCGGAAGCTAAAAGCCTTCTGGAGGAAATTTTAAAGGAAAAAACCCTCGGGCAGGATCTCAATAACAGAAAAACTATTTACAGCCATTTATCCGGTATTAACGAAATCATGGGAAATCCAAGTGAGGCATTGTTATGGGAAAAGAAATACTCACAATTAAATGACAGTTTAAATGCCGAGAATGTAAAACTTGAAATCAATAAACTGGAAACTAAATTCAACACTTCTGAAAAAGAGAAGAAAATAGCATTCCTTAGTGCGGAGAAAAATCAGAAACAAATGGAAGTCAATAAGAAAAATTATTATCTGTGGGTATTAAGCCTTGCTTTGTTATCATTCACAGGTCTTTTAATTTTCTTATTTATTATTTACAGAAACAACAAAAAGTTATCTGAACAGAAAGAGATCAATCTTCAGCAAAAAATTAAAGATATTAAACAAAAGGAAGAGCTTGCCCTCACAAAAGCTATTTTAGAGGGTGAAGAAAGGGAACGTGAACGGGTGGCCAAAGACCTGCATGATGGCCTTGGAGGTATGCTGGCAGGTGTTAAAATCAATTTATCAACATGGTCTTCCACTCATCTAAACCCGGACCTGCATCGGGACTTTTATAAAATTTTAGGCCAGCTGGACAATTCTGTAAGTGAACTTCGCCATGTTGCCAGAAATCTGATGCCCGAATCTTTGCTCAATTTTGGGTTGGAAATCGCTTTGCGTGATCTTTGTGAGTTCTACACCAGGAAAGATCTTGAAATTGACTTCCAGGCTATTGATATTGATAAAGAGTTACCTTTAAACACCCAGCTCAATATTTATAGAATTGTACAGGAACTATTGGCCAATGCCATAAAACATGCTGAAGCCACCAATATTTTGTTACAATGTTCCCAATCTCAGGAAAACTTCTTTATCACCATTGAAGACAACGGAAAGGGATTTGAAAATAGCAAAGTACAGAATAACAAAAGTATGGGCCTCCGGAATCTGAAAAACAGAGTGGATTATATGAAAGGAACAATGGAAGTAAGCTCAGACAGTCAGGGTAGAACGATTAATATAGAGCTCAATATACATGGGGAATAAAAAGGGACTTCAAAAGAATGTTATTCTGTATATTCCCGGAAGCGATTGGCTCTCCTGAAGGTACCCAGATCATTGAAACGTACTCCATATTTCCGTAATATATTCTGTGCCTTCTTACGGCCGATATGACGTACATAAAAGGTTTCATTCACTACAAAATGATGGATACTGTGCGTCCAGCCAAAAAAGAAGCAGAACAGCTGCATGGGAAAAGTCCACCAGACATTGAGTACCTGTGTTTGTTCAATGACATTCCCTTCTTCCACATCCCCGAAATAGTGCATATTGGAGGTTATAAAATGCAAACAAAACTGGCGCAACAGGTTAGGAAGAAGAATGGTATAAATAACCACATTGAGGCTATCCAGCATACTATCGATATAATACGGAAAACTGAAAGCTGTCATGAATTTTGTATTGATCCAAACCAATAGCTGATCTGCAAAAAAGAGATACAGTATAACATGGGCAAAAACGGTTACGGGGATAATGCTTAAAAATGTGATCCGTTTCAATGTGGCAGAAGTTTCCATTTTAAGGTTACCGTTTTTCACTTCCCGGTCCATATCATGGTACATACGATGAAGACGGAACAGGCCTCCCAGAACGATATCAGGAGTTGTGATCAACCTTTTGAAAGACCAACGCTCACCATTGGTGACACTACGTTCCTCTACATCATGCAGTGTCCCTGAAAATTTATGATGATGGTAATGTAATGTGCGCCTGATCCAGGGATTAACCGTTAATGGACGTAAGATCCAGACGCTGAAAAGCATCAAATGATGCACAGGTTTTTGTTTTTTAAAATAAAGCCAATGGATAAGGTCATGCTCAATCTCATGAAGAATTCCCATGAAAAAAGCATTAACAACAATCATAAGCCAGGTGGGAATAACAGCCTTGTACCAGCCAACAGATGTCACCATAATAGCCGTAACAGCAATTAAAAATATCGCCAGTCCTATACCATTCTGCTTTTTTAATAAAGGGTATGCTTCTTTAAGCTGTTCATAGGATTGATTAATCTCTTTCCTGATCAACCGTGATGTTTCCTGATGTTTCACTTCCGTGTGATTTTTCCATAAAAATAAAAATTTTTTCAATAAATATCTATTTAAAAATAAATTAAATTGTTATGACTATCATATTAATAAATATATATGAATAAATAACACAAAATAATTAAGGCTTCCGTCGGTTTAAAGCAAACATCGGCGCCGGGATTTATACCGGCGCCGATGTTTTATTCTGAAAATGATCTGATATTAAAATGTATAGCTTGCAGAAGCTGATAAAATCTCACCACTGGAAGTTCCTTCTTTTTTTAGTTCTCCATCCACCCAGATCTGAACTTTTAAGGTAGAAGATGCATTTGCTCCCATTGCGTTGACTGCTACATTAGCATTATAGGAGCCCGGCTCAGAAGTTATTTCAGGACTTGACCAGGTTGTTCCGCTAAGACTTGTTGCTGTTGTAGGATTTCCATCTATTCCGTACACCGCCATATCAATATTGCTTCCCGAAGATGCAATGGCTTTAAAAACTACCTTATGGCTTTTTCCTGCCGGGCCATTATCATCATCTTTGCTGCAGGATGACACAAACCCGACAAACATTGTTGTCAACAATACTACAAACATACCTCTCAGTAGCTGACTCTTTCTCATTTTTCTCATAAACTTTCTGTTTAAATTTTTAGTGATTTTATTGAATATTCTATGAACTGTGACTTGTCGGTGCAAAGCTATAGGAATCATAAACCCTAATCAATCCTCAAAAATCTGTATTTTTTTTCTACCGGAATTCAGGTATTTTTTATGCTGTTTTTTTTAATTAAATTGAGCAGTTAAAATTTTTTCACAGAACTGATACAGAATGAAGAGATTCCTGATCCTATTAAGCATACTGCTGTCTTTAAGCCTGTCTTCACAGCAGATCATCCCCCTTGACGAGAAATCTTATTCAGACAGCCTGCAAAACATTATAAAAAAATACAGCTCCCAACACTTCAAAAGTAAATGCCTGTTTTCTACTGTCAAATTATTACAGAAACAGAGATAGTCTTTTAAGCAAAAAATACCTGGAAACCGGGAAAGCATTCATAAAAAACAGTCCTTTTCTTTCCGCCAAATATCACTATTACGAAGGACAGTATAACCTTGACCGTAATAAAAAGAAAGCAGCTGCATCTTACCTGAAAGCCATTAAAGAATTAGCAGAATTCAGAAATGAAGAATCGGAATTTATGCAGTCTCTGGCCTGGTACAACTATGCAGTAACCCAAAAAGATAAAGAAGGATATCCCTTTCTGGTAAAAACTATTCTTGAAAAGAGCATCCCACTGATCAAGAAGTATGAAACCAGCAAAAACCTGGGTTTTTTATATACTCAGCTGGCCATTATTCTTACGTATAATGCTGAGTTTGCCAAGGCAGAAAACTACAATAATAAAGCATTAGGAATTCTGGAAAAAAATGCACCCCATTCTGCAGAACTATTGTATGCCTACCTGAATTCTACCAGCAATTTTTGCTATCAGGCTAAAGGAGATGAGGCTAAAAAAATTTTTAGATAAAGCTGAAAAGCTCATTGCGCCCTACCCGGAATCTTCAGCTAATGCATCCTATTACTACGCTAAAACACTTTATTGTATCACCAAACAAAAAAAACGCGGAGGCATTACCCGTTATAGACAAAGGAATTTTCTATGCTAAAAAAATTTTAATCAGAATCTGTTGGCGCAGATGTTTTACTTCAATAAATATGATATTTTAAAAAAAATTAAAAAAAATATAATGGAGCTAAAAAACACATTAGAAGATGTTTTGGCTGAAAAAAACGCTCGCTGTAGATCTTAACAACAGGAAAACAATTTACAAACAACTTTCCGTACTTAATGAAGAGATGGGAAATGCCAAGGAGGCCCTGGCATGGGAACAAAAATATTCTACACTCAACGACAGCTTAAATACCGAAAACGTAAAGCTTGAAATCAATAAAATTGAATCGAAATTCAATGCTGCTGAAAAAGAAAAGAAAAATAGCACTCCTTAATGCTGAAAAAAATCAAAAAGACCTGGAGGTCAGCAGGAAAAATTCCTATCTCTGGGGATTAAGCCTTATTTTATTACTTGTTTTAAGTCTTTTGATTTTCCTCTTTATTATTTTAATAAAAAAAGATTAATAAAAAGCAAAGATAGGCAAAACGGTTAACCCCGTTATTATACAATGCTTTATAAAAGTGTAGTCTTTTTTGAGAACTCTCTGTCCGATAGGTTTTGGGCTGGAAAATACAAAGTTAGGTTCCTAAATCGTTACCAATTCAGTCGGTAACTACCCAAATCTAACTGATTATATTTCAGTCTTTTGCACCCCTTTTTACGTTTCCTTGTAACTCAATGTAATTTAATTTTAAACATTAAACATTGTGGTTATGGAACAGACAAAAAGGTCAACGTTTAAATTGCTTTTCTACCTGAAAAAGAACGAACCAAAAAAGAATGGTAATGCTCCGATTATGGCACGTATTACCATTGACGGAGTGCCTAAAACTTTCGGAACAAAGTTAGAAATTAACGCTGATAATTGGGATTTAAAATTCGGTAGAGTTTTAGGCAAAAGTGCAGAAGCATTAAAAGTAAACAAGAAATTAGACAACATTCGAGGTCGTATTGATACGATTTATGAAGATATGCTCAAACACGAGGGCTTTGCCACTTCGCAGAAAGTGAAGCTCTCCTTTTTGGGTGTTGGTGTAATGGACGATGCTATCCTAAAAGTTTTCAACGACCAAAACGAACAATTTAAAAAATTGGTCGAAAAGGAAGAACGTTCAGAGGGTACTTACAATAAGTACATCACAGTTTACAATCATCTTTCCAACTTCATAGAGTTACGGTATCATCGTGACGATATGGCTTTTCGTGAATTGAATAACGATTTTATCCGTGAGTTTGATTTTTACCTCCGCTATGATTTACAGTTAAGCCATAATACTATTTGGGTGTACACAATGCCTGTTTTGGCTTTGGCGGAGTTAGCGATTAAAAAAGGGCTGATACGTGATTATCCTTTTGAGGATTACGAAATCAGTATGGAGGAAACCGACCGAGGTTACATATTGAAAGAGGACGTTGAGAAACTAATGCTTAGTAAGCCTCCGCACAAACGGTATGAAGTTGTAAAAGACCTGTTTATTTTCAGTTGTTTTACAGGGCTTGCGTATGCAGATATTAAGAAATTAAAAAGGAGCAATATACAATCATTCTTTGACGGGCATCAATGGATTATCAGCCGTAGAAAGAAATCAGACGTTGCTTCCAATGTTCGTCTAATGGATATTCCAAAACGTATCATTGAAAAGTATATCGGCACTACCCGTAATGAGTTTATATTCCCTATCCCAACCAATGCGACTTGTAATAAGCACGTCGCTAAGTTGATTGAAAATGCAGAAATTATTACGGAGCAAAAAGTAACTTTCCACACGGCAAGGCATACTTTCGGAACAATGTTTTTGACCGAGGGCGTACCTCTCGAAAGTCTTAGCAAAATGATGGGGCATAAAAATATATCTACTACACAAATTTATGCGAAGATTACCAGCCAAAAAATCAGTAAGGATATGGATTTGGTAACTCCGAAATTTAAAGCAATGGAAGAAGCATTTTTAATGGCTATCTAATTAAATTCATAAACATTTTTTTTGAACAGAGCTTAACGGCTCTGTTTTTTTTTGCCTCAATTTTTTTATACCCAAAGCACATTTACCACCCTTTCTAATCCCCTCGCAGTAAAAGAGCTTTCGGCTATATCTGAAACAGAAATTTGAAAAACGTCCCTCCGCTCATTCCACTTTTCGACATTTTTAAAATCCCTATCAGCGTGGCTTTGGAAGCCACCTAACTAAAAAAAAACATTTATCAATTAAGGGAAATAGAAGTGTTATTTCAATTCAAGACAGACCATCTTCTAATGCAATTTTCTCGGCTTCCACATTTTTTTTTATTCAAAGAAGCCTGTATGCACTATTGTCCCATTTCAAGAGCAAAGGTATTTCCGTGTTCTTAACGCCGCCAAAAGGTCAAGCAAGTTTGGAAAAAAATCTCCACCCGTTGGGTAGTATTTGTTTTCCAAAACCTTGTGTCGCCTAAACACGAACCTTTAATGCTCGTGAAACGAAACATAGCATACTCCGGCTCTTTGGACGAATAAAAAAAAATGTCAGTTATGAAAATTATAAGCATTGAAAATGGTAATGAAACGAAACAGCACCTCCTCTCATTACCGAATAAATCAAAAAAAATTAAATCAAATATCAATCACTAAAAATCAGAAAAAATGAACATCACAGGCAGACTGACAAGAAATGCGGAAGTACGCACATTGTCGAACGAAAAACAGGTAGTAAACTTTTCCGTAGCGGTAAATGACGGCTACAAAAACAGACAGGGCGAATGGGTAGAGCAAACGGCTTACTTCGATTGTGCCTATTGGATTAGTGCAAACGTGGCAAGGCTACTGACAAAAGGCACTTTGGTAGAACTCACAGGACGTGTAAGCACAAGAGCGTGGACAGGCAAAGACGGAGAAGCGAGAGCAGGTTTGAATTTCCATACCTCACAAATCAAATTGCACGGCGGAGGAAACAGAGCCGAAACCGTACTGGCTACTGCACAATATGAAAACAACGGATTTACAGCAGAGGGAACAGAGGACGACCTACCATTCTAAAAATAAGTATTCAATCAATTTTTTAAACATCAAAATTTTATCAAAATGGCACACAATCTAAATTTCAACGAGAGAACAGGAAAGTACAGTTTCTTTACAGTACAGCAAAAAGCGTGGCACGGTTTGGGGCAACTCGTAGAGCAATATCCGACAAGCGAGGAAGCAATCAAACACGCAGGGTTAGATTACGAAGTTGTAAAATCCCCACTATTTACCAAAGGTTCGGGATTTATTGAAACTGCACAGGGTATTGAGTTAGGCAGTACCGAATTGGAAGTACCTAACTATTTCGCCAACATTCGCACCGATAATAATGCAGTATTGGGCGTAGTCGGGAAAGATTACCATATCGTACAAAACCGTGAAGCGTTCAATTTCTTTGATGCTATCGTAGGCGGTGGGGACGATATTTTATACGAAACCGCAGGAGCATTGGGCAAGGGAGAGCGCATTTTTATCACAGCCAAATTGCCTGACTATATCCGTGTAGGTAATGGCGATGATGTTACAGAAAAATACATCTTCCTAACCACAAGCCACGACGGAAGCGGAAGTATTACCGCAGCGTTTACGCCTATCCGTATCGTATGCCAAAATACCTTAAACGCAAGTTTGCGGAATATGACAAATGTAGTGCGTATCAAACATACTTCGGGAGCAAAACAACGTATCGAGAACGCCCACAAGATTATGGGATTAGCCAACACGTTGAGCGACCAATTACAGGGCATTTTCAACGATTGGGCAAAGGTCAGAGTATCAGACCGAGAAGTTAAAAAGTTGATACAGTTGGCACTTTGCCCAAATAAAGAAACCCTTGATTCACTCAAAAAAGGTGCGGAAGATGAAGTTTCCACCGTGTTCAAAAACACCGTAGATGACGCATTTGGCTACGCAATGATGAGCGACACACAGCAAATGGACACTACAAAGGGAACACTGTTCGGAGCGTACAATGCGGTTACAGGCTACTTTCAGAATGTTCGTAATTACAAGGACAACGAAGCCAAATTACAGAGTATCGTAATGGGTGGAACGGCTCAACTGAAATCGCAAAAGGCATTTGAATACTGTACCGCCTTTGCTTTGGACGGTGCGGAAATCCTAAACCTTAATTAAATAACAACAGGCTACCGCCTTAATCGGTGGTAGCCTTTTAAAAACAAGCGATATGAAAGCGACAACAATAGAAGAAGCGAAAAAGTTGGCAAAGGCACAGAGCCTTGAACAGAAACACAAAGACGAAAGCATATTTATTATTTACTGCAATCGTACAGAGTATTTCTATATAGACACAGATGGTTTAGTACGCCTTTGGGAAAAGTCATTTGGCTACTATGTAAACGGAGTTTATACCAAAGAATAAACGCATAACATTTAAAAGCAGTTACAATGGAAACGAAAGCAATAGCAACAAAATTTATCAGCCACGAGATACCCGAATTGGAAACGCTGAAAACCGCAAAGGTTTACCAATTAAGGGAAAAACTGAACAAGGGCGAGAAGTTGAGCCGAGCCGATAAAAATTGGATTGCAAGAGAAGTAAACTACAATGGTTTTTTCCGCACAGCTATTCCGCTAATGGGTTATCGGTTTGGTTTTGAGGATATTCTAAAAACCTATATAGTGAAGCAGTACGGAAGTTGGCACGAATACAATGCACCCGACAAAACGAGCCTACGCAGTTTCATTTATGGCAGGATAGACGAGATAGCAGAAATAAGGAATTAACGAACACATTAAAATTTCAGAACAATGAACACAAATTTTTTCAATCAGATAGCACAGTTGGATTTTACAGGCAATTTACAACTGACAATAACCAAAGGCACGGAAAACAACCTAATTGTAACTGTATTGCTCAACAATGAGCAATGCAGAGATGGTGCAAAAAAATCTCATTCCCCCTTTGACATTCAACGCCACACCGCAGGAGTTTGACGAGGGATTTTTCGAGCAGATTAAAAAACCTGTTCAGACTATTTCGGGCGTAATGGTAGATATGGAAGCCTTTATGAAGCAAATGGAAATAGTCAAACTACAATCCGAAGCGGAAAAGCAGAAAGCCGAGAAACTCAAAAAGGAAAAAGAAGCCAAAGACAAGAAGTACAAAGACGGTATGGCAAAGGCGGACGAGTTGGAAAAAGAGGGCAAATTCCGTGAAGCGTGGATAAAAGTACCCGACATTACCGAGTTTCCCGAAAAAGCGGACGAGATACGCAAACGCAAATCTTCACTATCTGCAAAGTTCGCTACACCCGACCTATTCGTAACAATGGGAGCAACAGAAGAAGCACCGACACAAGCGGAAGAAGTTACAGCAGATTACCCCATTGAAGAAACAGACGAAGCAGAACAGTATTAACCCAAAAATCAAAAGTTATGTTATTAGCAACAGTATTACCGAGAGTTTTTATACTCAAAGATAAAGGACAGGACATCAGACTAACCGACCCCGAAGCACGGTGGAGCGTGGAAGCTGTAATGAATTATTACGCCAATATGTACCCGATACTGACTACCGCAAAGGTATCAGCACCGAAGATAAAAAGACGATGCAGTTGAATATCGTTTTGAGAGCGTAATGGGTACGAAAGGATAATTTAAAACCGTAAAAACAATGAACTATGCAACGCAACAAAATAGCGGGAACAATCAGCATTCCCGAACAGCAACGGCAACGACAGTTGCACCAACAGTTAGGCGAGTTCGCCCAATGGATGCAAAGACCAAAAGACGCAGACCAAGTCCGGAAAGACAAACGGAAATCCGTACCGATAGCAATGCTACCAATGGTTTTTTAAAGTGTACGTTTCTGCCTAAACTGAAAACGGCACAATCCGTACAGGCTTGTCAGAAAACGGAAAGGGATTTTTATAATTCCCTTTCCAGACTTGCCGAGCATTACAGCATTGAGCCTATGCAGACCCGACAGGATTACGCCTTTCCCTACAATATTGTATTGGCTATGTGGGATATGAACACCCAACAGAAGCGGACAAATATAAATTGGGACGGTTTTAAATTGGTACAGGACAGCAGGAAAACCTATTTTGTAACTGACGAACGGTTTAAAACCAATACAACGCTTTTCTATATTCCCGTTGTACCGCTTTTCAGAATGTTGCAGGACAAACAGCGAAAGCAATCGGCAAAGCTACTTTTATCAGTATGCAGTTACTTATACCATTTTGCCCGAATACCATATTACAGGGACGAAAACACCTATCTGTATGAGTTGTATGAGATGTATAAGGATTGGGCAGAATACGGAGAAGCAGAAGAAAGCGAGTGCAACAAAAAAGAGATTGAACAATCCGAAATGATTGGCGACAAAATAGAATTGGAAATATCTGACCGTACTAATTTAGAAGCATTTGAACAGCGTTTGAGCCAATTTAAAAGCCTTGATACATTCGACAAAGAATGTTGGCATATTGCGTGTAATGCCTTTGCCCTATACACGGAATACCCGAACGCAAGTATTTTCAGAAATGCACCAATGCCCGAACAAGACCCATACGATGACGACAGTATCGAATACGTTGGAATGGAAAGGTACATTTCATTCGTGGCAGATACCAAAGGTTGGTTATTTGATAGCCTTGTTGAAAGCATCAATTCAGACTTTAACGAGTTGGGAGCATTGGAAGAACCAAGTATTACCAAAGTCTTTGACGGCAAGAAAATAACAGCAGGAAACCTTGATTTTGAAAACCGTTTGTTTGACCTATTGGACGACCTCAAAATACTATTGCGAAACTATAAAACAACAGAAGAATGAACAATTTAACTGACATAACCGCAAATTTCGGAACGCTTTATTTTCCAAAATCGGCATTGGTTTTTTACCAAAACAAAGGCACGGACAAAGAAACCTATGTAGAGCATTTCGATATGGATAAGGACGGCAACCCAATCAACGCCCACCCCTTGACCGTAAGAGAAGCCAATATTTTGTCGAAGTGTTTACAGACCGATGAAGATAAGAACACGGCATTTTTAAAACCAAAGGGAATTTTGCCTACAAATATCCTGCATATCAATCCGAGCGACAACGGCACAGTGCTATGGCACACCAAAGCAAAGAAACAGCAACTTTATTTCGTGGACGATTTGGGCATACCCAACGGAACGGCACAAGTTCCTGCAATGCTTTGGTTAGCGAGTAAAAGCAGTCTTTCCGTATTTGCTTTGGCAAACAACAGGCGACCAACCGAAAAAACGCCTTTGCATTACGCCCCATTTTTCAACATCTACGAAAAGGGCAACGTATGTATGGGGACAGTCAGTATTGACATTAAAAATTCGGCTTCGGTTGAGGAATTTATACAGGCGTGGGAACACTATTTTTTCAATTCCTATTTCAGTCATTCATTATGCAGTAATTTGACAAAACGAAACATTGTAAGCCTTTGGAAAGACCTCGTTAATACAGATAAACCCTTTCCCACAGAAGCATTAAAAAAGAATAATAAAACCCTTAAAAATCTATTCCGATGAACAGCGAAAAAACAAAAGTACATTTCACAGATAACTATCTGTTAAACCCAACTAACCCGATTACGGTAAACCTTATCGGAGCAGGTGGCACAGGCTCAAAAGTTCTGACAGCCTTGTTAGAGACAAATGAAAGTTTGACGGCTTTGGAACACGCAGGACTTTCCGTAAGGTTGTGGGACGATGATATTATCACGACCGCCAATTTAGGCAGACAGCGGTTTTTTGAAAGCGAAACAGGATTGTACAAATCCGTTGCTTTAATCAATCGTGTAAACCGTTGTATCGGTACAAATTGGAAAGCCGAAAGCCGAAAATTTGAAAGGGATAATTTCGGAATGATACCCGAAGAAGCACAGGCAACCATTACCATTACTTGCGTGGATAACGTACAGGCACGTTTTGGAGTTGCTGAAATTTTGAACGTATTGGGCAACCGTAAAAATTACCGAGATACCCCAAAATATTGGTTGGACTTTGGGAACAACAGGAACACAGGTCAAGTCTTACTATCTACTATCGGAGAGATTAAACAACCCGATACGCAAAAATACGAAGCGGTGGCAAGTCTGCCATTTGTTACCGAAGAATTTGGAGAATTGCTGAAGCAATCCGAAGAACAGGACGACACGCCAAGTTGTTCACTTGCCGAAGCATTGCAAAAGCAGGATTTATTTATCAATAGTTCATTGGCTCAAATGGGTTGTTCCTTACTTTGGGATTTATTTCGCTACGGAATGACGGAATACAGGGGATTTTTCCACAATCTGAAAGACTACCGTACCCAACCGATAAAAGTCGGTTAAAGTCCGAAAAATCGGGCAAAAATGCAATTCCTCGCTTCGGTCGGAAACGCATTTTTGCGTTTAAATTGGTACAACCACTTTGCCAAAATGTATCTCTACACAACCCCATTGCCCTACATTTCATCAAACAGGTTGTGCTTGTTTGGACTTCTTTTCTTTCCGTTGCGACCAAAGAAAAGAAGCAAAAGAACGTCGCTTTATTAAGGACAGATATTTTTATACTTTCTCGATAACTCTTTTTAAAATCGTCTGCATCGCTACCAATAGGCAGATAGCTTTTTTATTCCTATTTCCGTAAGAGCCTGTACCGTTTCATCTGTATCATCAATATCTCCGTAGCCAATTAATCTGATGCTTGGATATTTAGCCTTTAGTTCCCGAACTTGTGCCAGCACATTCTTATCCTCAAAGTTGAGGTCAATAATAATTGCTTTGGGGAGTTCGGTCAAAGCAGATAATTGAGTTAAACCGTCCTGAATGTTCTCCGAACGGAACAGTATCTCAATTCCTGAAGCAGTAAGGTCATTGCAGATAATGTCAATTAGAGGGCTTTTATCATTGATAAATGCAATACTGTTTTTGTGGGGTTTGTTTCCTGTGTCCATAACTGATAATTTTTCTTTTGTTAGTGGAACCTACCCAAAAAAAGAGCGTAGGCAATCACACTTACCGATACTAAGGCACTGGTACGCCCTGAACCCCGAATAAGCGGACGCCCACGCCTATTGCGTGAGCGTTCTTACTTATTGCCTCGGGGTTACGAAAAATTACCAGTTTTTAGTACCGAGTTTTAAAGCAAAAACACTTTAAATAATGTCTATATTTTCAAATACAAATATACTAAAGTAGTTCCGATTGAAACATAATCGGAATGAAATTAATTACAATCAATGCGTTTTATTGGTTATATAATTTTGCTCCAATATAGTCAGAATATCACTTTCCTTGTAGATTATTTTACCGCCAACCTGAATAAACGGCAGGATATTGTCATCACGGTATTGCTGGAGAGTGCGTTTGCTGATATGTAACAACCTGCATACATCTTCGCCCGATAAATAGATTTCGCCATTCATTACAGGACGGTAGTTTTTCAGTATATCCTCAATACGGTTTCGTAACCGTGTTATCATTTCCTGATAGGCTACGATTTCTTCGGTGTCATTCGTCAGTAAATCCATTGTCATTTGTATTGTACGGTTCGCCAGCTTCGAGCAAAGCCTGTACGTCCGAGAGTTTATAATAATTCTTGCGGTTCAGTTTGGAATAAGGCAGTAAACCCTTGTCTTTATAGGTCTGCAAAGTCCGTTTGGTAATGTTCATCATCAAACAAACCTCCTGATTGTCGAGCCACTTTTCCCCTTTGAAAATCGGGTCATATTTACGGGTAGCGTTTTCGGTCAGTTCCAAAAGCTCTTTTATATCATTCGTCATTCCGTCCAATGCGGATTTTGCTATTGCGATAACTTCCATAGTTTGCATATTTTTTCTGTGGAAGTCGAAGATATTAAGGCTTGTTGCAGGGTTGCGGAAGATTGCACCCTTTGGCTTTGAAAGGCAGTGTTTGGCGTAATAAAAAACAAATAGGATAACCTTTTGGGCTATCCTATTTGTTTAGTTGGGATTTACGAAATTCAAAACCCTGTTATATTCGGGTGGATAATAAGCCAGCTCCCATATATGCCCGTCAGGGTCTGAAAAATACCCTGCATATATACCGAGTGCTTCGTTTGTTGTCGCTTTGCTCGTTACCGTTCCGCCACACGCTGAAACATTTGCCAACGCAATATTTACATCTTCTTCGGACGGCAAAACACAACTGATAATCGTAGAAACATTGTCCTTTGAAACCTTAACGTTACGACCTGTTTTCAGGATGTAATAGGCTTCATATCTGTTTTTGTCTATCAGGTACAAATTAAGGTTCGGAAGCTCCACAATGATTAATCCGTCTTCGAGAAATATTTCGGGCGTTTCACTGAATAGGTTTTTGTAGAATGTTACCGATACCTCCGGAAACGCTACGGGTAAATAAACGATTGTACTTGTTATGTTCATACTATTTTTAATGTTCTCCAAATAAAGGTAAAAACTATCGTGTGCTTTGGGCTTCTATCGGTTGTTTTTCCTTATCCTTTTTCATTTGGGTGTACGTCCATATACAGACCACTCCGAGAATAATAAGACCATAGGCAAACAACTTGCCGATACGTTCTAAAAAAACGCACAGATATAGCTTTAGTATATCCCGAAAACATTTCTACACCAGCAGCATTACGCCTGTAAAACCTCCTGCGGTTTATCCAATAGATAAGTACAACCGCAACAACGATAACAAAAATACCAAACACTAATTGAGCTGTAACCGTATCCATAGCTATATGATTTATAATACCGTAAATTTAAACAAAACCCCCTAACATTGGAAGCTAAAAAGTAAAAAACCGACCTGTTGAAAGTCGGTTTTTGCTTATCTAATTTGCTGTCGTTTTAATCACTACTGTTAAACTGAAAACTTATCTGTTTCTCATTGCCAAAGCTGTCGGAAATCCAAATTTCAAAGGATTGTGATACCGTAGAAGCCGAAGTATAATACAACCTGAATTGCTCCGATTGTAACGGGTACAAATCGTTTGGCAGATACGGAGGTTCATCGTAATACCTCAACGAGCCTTGTCCGTCAAATTGGAAGTAGCGGAGATAGTATTGCGTATTTTGGTAGTTACCGCTCCGCTTTATCGTTACTCTGATTTCTACCGTTTGCCCATTGGCGACCTCTTTAGGTACGGGCATCACATTGACCTCAAAAGGAAAATCGTTCTGTATTTCAAGCTCGTCATCTTTGCTACAAGATACCAGCGAAATAGAACCTGTCAGGATTGCCAGCATTAGATATATTGGCAACAATCCTATTCTGAATTTATTAAATATTGCTATCATCGTTTTACGTTTTAAAAATTAAACCTTATTCCCACACCTGCGGACGGTCTGAATTGTCGCAGGTCAGTTCCCCATAACACTTTTGTACGCCCTTGCAGTACCAATACAAATCGGTCAGACAGGTACGTTTCAAAGGTCAGCCGACCACCAGCTCCGTAAATAAAATTATCCTCGCTTACTATCTTTGCACCGTCATACAACATCGTTTCGCCTCTGTTGATGCTCTCGTAACCGACCACGCCCGTTATTCCTGCATTCAGCGTAATGTTCTTACGGACATCGCCCAGCAGGAAGAAACTGTAACCGCCCTCAGCAGTATAAGTTTCCTGCGGTATGCGTTGGTCTTTATAGTCGTGATATTGGTGCGTGTACTCCAAAGCCCAAATCTGATAATTACCGTTTTTGCCGTTCACGGTCATTCCGAGATTGATATAATAATCGTTACCGATTTTATCATCGGACAAAATGCCCGTACTCACTTCCAATCCTTTTTGCTTTGGCAACATTCGTTGTGCCTGTGCAACCGTGATGGCCACAAAGAGTAGCATCACGGTATAGATATACTTTTTCATTGTTCTTGCTTTAAAAGGTTATTAAAATTTCAAGTGCATATCACTGATTACACGGGCATTGATTAAGTCCGAATTTTCCACCTGAAGCGTTTGGTGTCGTCCGCCGTTTTTCTCGAAAATCTCAATCAATAAAACCTTATCATCGGCAATCGTGAATTTGTCTAAGAGAAAAACATTTTGCTCGGTAGATTTCCCGTTAATACCGTCCTCTAATGGCTTGTAGGTTCTTAGCGGTGTCAATGCCCGTTCCTGTACTACGGTACGCTTAGCGACCTTTTTTATCCACGACTTTGAAATTGATAAAGTCTATATCAAACGGTACATTGCTTTTGTTCCTTAATTCCGTATGGAAATAATATTTACCATTATGGATATAGATGCCTTTCAGGATAAACTGAATGCCGAAGCTCTTAGCCCCGATATGCTTAACGATACGCTTGTCTTTTTTTGTAAATCGTTTCCAAAAGCAGACCAGCCAAAGACGGAGAATTGTTTCCGAGTTCCTCGAAAAGCACATCATTACCGTTGGCTTTATCTACTGCCTTTTGCATCGTCAGCAGGTCATAGCTCAACGCATCGGGATAGGAACTATAATACACATCAAAAGAGTAATAACGCCCGTCATTGGTAATGACCGAAAAATTGGTTTCGGTTTCAAAACTCCTTACGGCAGCTTTTACACGCAATACATTTTCCGCATCTTCCGCCTTTCCTGCAATCAGGTATTCACTTCCCAAATCCACGTACCGAATGGCGGTCGGGAAAATCAAATGCGAAGTTTTATCGTAGGTTACTTCCATTTTGTAAGGCTCAATCTTGCCCAAAGCAAGCGGAGTTTTGATATTTACACTATCCTGTGCAAAAGATTGTACGGCAAAGCCGATAGTCAGGGCAACCGCCCAAAAGGTTTTAAAAAGATTTTTCATTTGTCTAAATATTTGAGTTATACAATTATTGTTTTGATACAAGGAATACTTGGTGTCCTGCCTTTAGCGTGACTTTTGGTGTGCGTACTTTCTTGGCGAAATAGCCCGAAATTCCTTGTACCACGCCACGACTTAAATCGGCAGCGACTTGTTGTCCTGCATTTTGTGTCAGCATTACACTCGTTCCACCTGTCTGGCTCATATTGCCAGCCATTTCTGTAAGTGCATTCATTTCGGGGGAATACGGAACGTACAAACCCTGCTGACCATCCAAATCGTAAATGGTTATATCTACGGGAATGATATTGCCCTCCAATTCGATAGAGGTTATTTTGAGTTGCAAACGCCCTCCCTGAAATTTCGCATTAGCTGTTACAATCGTTCCCTGTGGGATTGTACGGATTGGCGTTTTTGCAGGTTCTAACAGCCGTAACCTTACGCCTGTTTCGCCAACTACCGTTTGTGCATCGTGTACGCAGGCTCTAATACTGTTTTTAGGTTGTACAATTTGCTCTTTAGCACCAGCAGTATAAAATCCCCGATTTCGGGTTTCGCTCCAATCGGCTAAAAAGGCACTGTCCGTAGGTTCACGGTACAAGGCTGATACGGTGTTCTTCCTTGCCGGAGTGAACACCACAAAATGCTCCTTTTGATTTGTCCCCGTTGTTCCTGTTGCCGTACCGTTTGCAGGTGCATTTTCTGCGGAGCTTGCAGGCGTATTAGCAGGAAGATATTTCGCTGCCATTTGATACGATTTTTCCATTAATGCAAGCTGGTCATCTACGGTTGTTGGTTTCGGTACATTTTGCTCCGCTAATTGCTCTTTGAGTTCGTCCAACTGTCTGCGGAGTTCCATTGTTTCCGAATTGTCGTCCTGATAGAAAGACCCCAATGTACTTTGCATATTGCGGTAGCTGTTCAATGCAGGATTGCCCCCGTTTCTCCCTGAACTTCGACCGCCATTACCATAGCCGTAGCTTTCTTCCTCCTGGGCAAATTCGTCTATCGGTTCTTCCTTATCGTCCGTGTTCCAATAATCTGAAAGTGTTGCTAAAGCATTGCGTTTCTCTTGCTCCTTTTGTTCCAGCATTTCAAGCTCGTAAGCCTTGCCCTTATTGTCGGGCATTCCTGCTCCCGTAGCTTGCGGAACGGCATCGTTCAGACCAATGTTTTCGATTTCCTTTTTGTCTTCCGACGGTTTAAATATCAAATACATACAGCCCACGAAAACAATACCCATTAAGCCAAAAATCAATGGCTTTTTCAATTTCTCGGTATTGTTCTTTTTTTCTTCGGGCAGATTTGATGCTCCGTTTTGGTCGTCCCCCTCAACGAGAAAACTGACCTTTTTTTCATTTTCTTTCATAAATCTGATTTTTTAAAATTGTTTTTAATGTGTCCTGCAATCTTGCAGGGCTTTCGTTCTGTTTCAGGACAGGGTTTTCGATATGGTCGATGTGCATATCGTTTTTTGACTGGCTTGTATCGTACCACACTTTTGCAACAACCCCTACGGTCAGTAGCAGGTAGCCCACAAACAGGTATAGCGTGTATTGGTGCTGTTTGCGAACGGGCATTGTCCTCCAATTTTCGTCCAGCCTGTCAAAAAACCTGTCGATATTTTCCCTTAATTTTTTCATACTCTTATTATTTAGGGTTACTACATTTTAAACCCTCTTTTTCGGGGAGAAAACTGTTGTTTAGGTGTATCAAGGACTTTGGAAAGGGCTTCCTTTGCGGTCGGAACCGACCCCGTTGTAAGGTTGGTCAGTTCCGATTTTTTCATTGAATGCCCGTAACGGTCTTTCCTTTCAATTTCCAAACTCTGTACATCGAATTTGCCGTCTTCATACCGTACACGCATATAGCAATCAGTATAGGGTTTGTCATCTCCGTTCCATTCGAGATATGTTTTTAGCGAAATGCTATCAGCATACAGCGGTTTGTCCGTACCGTTCTTACAAGCCTCCAAAAACCTGTTGATACTTTCTTTGACTTTGCCCGGATAATCAGCTTCCGTATGGAAATATCCGTCATAACCTTTGTCAGTCAATGTTTTTGCGAATGTGTCTAAATCAAGTAGCTTATCCATATCCGTAAATTTTAGCGTTCAATGACTTCGATATCCCGATTTTCAACCACCGCAAACTTTTCGATATTAAATCCCTGTGGGTTATTATCCGACCTTACGGAGTTTACGAGATAGCAGGAGGTAATCAGGTTACGGCGTGTTACGTTACTCGACCGTATGATAAATTGCTTCGCATACGTCCGCACCGAATAGGGATAGTTGTCGAAGTTGCACACGACACTATCGACCTCAATGCGTTGCTGAACATTCCCCGATATGATACGGGAGTAATAACCTTTCTCCGATAAGTCTTTGTAATAGTCAAAGGCTGATTTGTCGGCAAGGTTGAATGCCCTTGCCATATTGCTCTCGATAGCATTCTTATCAGGTGCAAGCGTAAAAAACAGTTCGTGAAATCTCCGAACGTGTTCCCTTGCTTCCACAGGTCTGTTAATGCTTGCATCTTGTGATAAGGCAAGCATCAAAGATTTGCCGTTGTCCAGCACATAGATTTTTTGGCGTTGCTCGTTGGCGAAGCTGTACGATTTCCACACGGCAAATCCTACCACGCCAATACAGAGAACGGCAAACACTATCGCATACAGACGTATCTGACGGAAGCTGTTTTCAATATTTCTAAGCGTTTTAAATTCCATTGTTAAATGATTATTCGTTTTACATTATTTTTTAAGCAATTGCCCTCCGATATTTCCGGCAGCAGAACCAGCTCCGGCACTTGCGACATTTCCGGCTTTCATAGCAGCTTGGTTTACATTTCGGGTAAAGTTTCCAGCACCACCAGCCTGAATTACCCAGCCTGTTACGGTCGGTACAGTGAAGTACCCCACGATGCCGATAATCATAAAGATGATGTACACGGTATTACCCGTATCGGGTATGTAGGTCGGGTCAGCCAACATCTGTATATCCTTTTCGATAATCAGGGATTGGATTTTAGCAAGCATTGAGCTGAACAGGTCGGCGACGGGCAACCACAGGTAAACGCTCACATACCTTGTGAGCCACTGCGTGAGCGTACTCTGAAAGCCGTCCCACACGGAAATAGCAAAGGCTATTGGTCCGAGTATGGACAGGACTATCAGGAAGAATGTTCGTATCGTATCGACGACCAATGCAGCAGCCTGAAACAGCACTTCGAGCAGGTTGCGAAACCAATTCTTAATGGCTTGTTCGGTTTGGTAGGCAAACCTGTCCATATACATACCTGACATAGTAATCAGGTCGCCCGGCGACCAGCCCAATTCTTCGAGCTTTGCGTCGAACTCCTCATTATCTACGAGATATGCCGTTTCAGGATTGCGGAGCATCGCTTCCCGTTCGAGCAGGTCTTTTTTTCTGTTGCAACTCGTTCAGGTCAAGCACCTGATTTTCGAGAATAGCGTGTGTACCCTGTACCACCGGACTTAGTACCGCATTGATTGTTCCCAACACGATTGTCGGAAAGAACATAATACAGATACCCAAAGCGAACGGACGGAGCAAAGGGTACATATCTATGGGTTCGGCTCTACTCAATGCCTGCCATACTTTTATGGCGACATAGAACAAAGCACCCAAGCCGGCTACGCCCTTAGCCACTGCCGCCATATCGGCGGACAGTGGGAGCATCTCATCATACAATGAGCGTAGGACTTCGTGCAGATTTTGAAATTCCATAACTACCAATATTTTTGGTTAGGAGTTCCGTACAAGTCAAGCACTCGTTTGGTATTATTCTGTTTCTTTGCTCTCAGGATACTGACAGAGATATTCTTATTCGTGTAGTATCTGACAAGGCTGTGGTATTCTTTGACCTCCTTATACACACGGTCGATAATGTCCATTCGCTCCTTGTCATTTAGTGACAAGCCTGTGGAGGTTACAATCTGTTTCAGTTCCTTTAGCAACTCGGTACTTTCATTCAGCAAAGCCGAGTAACCATTTGAGATTGCGGTCAGTTCCTGTGCGGAGAAATTCGGGTCGTTCATCATTTTGCCGAAGTTTTGCACATACATTTCCGATACATCGCCCACCAGCAAAACAGTCTGTTGCACCTTACGGGCATCTTTCACAAGGTTGTTTACGGCTTTGAGCTTGTCGTAATATTCCTTACCTTGTTCGTACACTTTCTTGACCTCGTTAAAGTTCTTGACTACGTTACTCACGGTCGAAGAAGTCTGTACGATTTCGTTCGCCGAGTTGAGAATACCTGATGCTAAATTTGCAGGGTCAGTTACCACAAATTGAGCTTTCGCACTTGGGGCAACGGCAAGCATTAATGCCGTGATTGCCATTAAAAACATCTTTTTCATTGTCTTAAAATTTTTGATTGTTAATTACTATTGATTTGCATTGTCACGCCTTTGCATAGCGATATGCTTAATGGCGAGTTCTACGTTACCGTCCAATTCGGAAGCGAGTTGCATCACTTCCATTTTTTCGGTTTCCTCCGTCGTGTAAGCCAAATATTCTTCGAGGCTTACTTCCGTTGCGTACACTGCCGAGTGTGTTCCGCCCAATCCTATCCAAAACTTCCTTGTACAAGCGACTGGCATCGTTGTTCATATTGATAGATAGTACCTGTCCTTTCTCTTTGTCCGTAAGTCCGAGCATCGCCTGTATGTCATCGAACTTGTTCATATATTTCCTTTGGTCTAAGAGAATTTTGCAATCGCTGTTGTTGATGATACTTTCCTTTACAATGGGCGACTGGATTATATCATCGACCTCCTGCGTGACGACTATGGCTTCTCCGAAAAATTTGCGGACTGTCTTAAACAAATACTTGATGTATTCCGCCATTCCCTCTTTCGCAATCGCCTTCCACGCTTCCTCAATCAGTATCAGCTTGCGAATACCTTTCAGCCTCCGCATCTTGTTGATGAACACCTCCATAATGATGATGGTCACAATGGGAAACAGGATTTTGTGGTCTTTAATCGCATCAATTTCAAACACGATAAATCGCTTGGATAACAGGTCTAATTGCTTGTCGGAGTTCAACAAATAATCATACTCTCCGCCACGATAGTAAGGCTCTAAAACGTTCAGGAAATTGGCAATATCAAAGTCTTTTTCCCTGACTTGTTTTTCCTCTAAAACCTTGCGGTAATCGCCTTTTACATACTCGTAGAAACCATTAAATGACGGGTAGGTATCGTCTTGTTTGATACGTTCGATGTAACCCGAAACGGCATTGGAAAGTGCCACTTCTTCAGACCTTGTAGGCGGTTCATCGTCCCGTTTCCAAAGCGTGAGTATCAAAGTTTTGATACTTTCCCTTTTCTCAATATCAAACACACCGTCGTCGGTGTAGAAAGGATTAAAGGCAATCGGATTATCCTCGGTATAAGTGAAGTAAACACCGTCTTCGCCTTTGGTTTTTCCTTTAATCAGTTCACACAATCCCTGATAAGAGTTACCCGTATCTACCAGCAGAACGTGAGCACCTTGCTCGAAATACTGCCTTACCATATGATTGGTAAAAAAAGATTTTCCCGAACCTGACGGACCAAGAATGAACTTGTTCCGGTTCGTGATAATTCCCCTTTTCATTGGTAAATCGGAAATATCCAAATGGATTGGCTTTCCGGTCAAACGGTCAGCCATTTTTATCCCGAACGGAGAGGGCGAATTGTGGTAGTTGGTTTCTTCCGTGAAGAAACATAGAGCAGGCTCAATAAACGTGTAAAAACTTTCTTCCGCAGGAAAGTCCCCGGCATTACCAGCCATTCCAGCCCAATACAAGGTTGCCACGTCCGTAGTATTGTGGCGAGGCTTACATTCCATTAGTGCCAATGCACTACCGCAATCGTTTTTCAACTGTTTGAGTTCCGCAGGGTCTTCCGACCAAGCCATAATATTAAAGTGTGCTCTAACAGAAGAAAGACCGAACGAATGTGCTTCGTTCAGGTATTTTTCAATCCACTCTTTGTTAATTTGGTTGGCACGGCTGTACCTTGCCAAAGAGTGCATATTACGGGCAGACTTCTCAAACCGTTGTAGGTTGTCCTCGCTGTTATCCAAGAATATGTATTGATTGTAAATGTGGTTACAGCTCAACAACAATCCTACGGGAGCAGCAAAGGACAGACGGCAGTCGCTCCGGTCAGTGGATAGCTTTTCGTATCGGGTATCAGCCGAAACGGTTGCAGGCAAGTCGTCAGTATCGGACAGCGTGTGCAAGGACAATCTTTTGTTCCCTACACGGACTTCTTCAGCACCTAAGCCAATATCCTGCATTGGTGTTCCGGCTTCTCTCGAAAGCGTGAGGTATTGTTCCAGCAATCCCTGTTGCTCGTCCGTTCCGGTTATATCATCTTCTGTCAAACGTCGCAGGGTTATAAAACCGCTATCGTTCACGATACGCTCAAACTGTGCGACCGCTTCCATAAATCGGTGTATTGCTTCCTTATTGATTTCCTTTGGAATAAGCGTACCCTTGCAAAGCGATGAAAAGTTACTTTGCATACGCATTCTGTTTTTGGACGTCTTCGTCAGGAACAGATAGCAATAATGGTTCAGGAACGGTCGTTCGTTGAAATGGCGTTGATACGACTTTGATAAAAAACTTTGGTCTTCCTGTGCCAAATCGGGAGCATAGCTCTCTTTGATATACCAATCCTGTTTGTGGATTACCGTAAAATCGGGCAAGGTCTTGATTGCCTTATGCCAAGCCGAATGAATGGCTTCATACTCGGCAGAGGCTACGGTAAACAGTTCCGGCAACCGCACCTCAAAGCAGGCGGTAATGTCTGCATCTTTGGATAAGATACAGTTGTTCTCTACTGCCAGCAAAGGGAATTTATTCTCCAATGTGGCTGTCTTGGCTACATTTCTCATACGGCTTTAGGTTTAGGAGTGAATTTTAAATACCTGCGTACAGGCTTGCGGCAAATGATGAAGCGAGGGTGTCGTTTTCTTGCACCTACTTTCATCAATCCGTGTTCGCCGTATTTTTTGTTCAGCGAGAATGTTTGCCACACAATGAGCGAAGCACCGCCAGCTCCGAGGAACAGGCAGACGTAATTACTTACGCCAGCCATATACAGTATCATCACGAAGATGAGCGTACCCAACAGACCACCAGCGAAGATGAAAAGATACTGTGCCTTTAAGCCCCTGAACTCAACCGTCCTGCCAATGCCTTTGTTAATGTTGTAACTATTCATAAGGCAGAGGATTTACAGGAAGAATGAACGTAGGATTGTAGCCGCCACAATCAGGAAGATACAAGCACCAAACCAGCTTGCTGCCGTCTTACTCGTATCAGGGTCGCCCGAACTAAATTTGTTATACACTTTCACGCCCCCGATTAACCCGACGACCGCCCCAATCGCATAAATCAATTGGGTAGCTGGGTCAAAGTAGGACGTTACCATTTGGGTAGCTTCGTTGATACCTGCCGACCCGTTTCCCTGTGCGAACGCACCAATTCCTGACAGCATCGCCACGGCTGCCAGCAAAACTTTTTTTCTCTGTTTTTCCATTTTTGAAAAAGATTAATTTGTTACTGTTATCCCGTACCTTACGGGCTTACGGCACAAATGTCTAATGGAAATGGAGGCGGTCTTTTAAAGTGGCAGTCAAAGGAAGTGTTTGGCGTTCAATGGCATAATGTTGGCTTAAATTATCTACTCATTAAAAGTATTTTTGTAAATTTGAACTTTTTAGACAAGTCGTAAAAAATCAAAATGGCATTTGGAAAACATATAAAAGAATTGAGAGAAAGTAAGGGGTTGTTCCTAAGAGAGGTTGGGGCAGCTTTAGAATTGGATAATGCTTTTATCAGTAAGGTAGAAAATGAGGAAAGATTATTACCAAGAAAGCATTTAGAAAATCTTGCTGAATTTCTGAACGTACCATTAGATGAATTATTGATTTTGTGGTTATCTGATAAAATAAAAAGTCTTATTGACGATAAAGAAATAGGAAAACAGGCTTTGAAAATAGTATTAAATCAATTGAAACATAGTTAAGGCAGTGCCTTGAAAACTTCTTATAAACACGAGTTTTAATAAACAAAATATGAGTGTATGAATTATATTTTACTCAACAATAACAGTTCTGTTGCTTATGATGATAGTGATGCTGCCGATGTCAAAGTGTATATCGACGGTAAACTTCACGATTTCAAAGAAAGCACTGAAAACAGGATAGATTATGCTATTGCAACAAAGAGGAACAAGTATTCTCAAACTTTAAATAATCAGTTTGAAAATTTATTACTCCTCACAGGGGCTGGCTCGTCCATTGGTTGGGGCAAGGATGAAAAATTAGGTAAGTCGATGGCTAATTTATGGGATGATGCGGAAGCCCTTTTGACTACTGATGTTTTTAACAAGTTGCTTGAAACGATTGGCTATGAAGAGAAATGGGAAGATGGTACAATCGTGAAAAATTTAGAAAAAGTTCTTTCTATGGCTACCCCTGCTATTCCTTATGTACCTAAAGGCGATATTGACATAGAAGATTGTGTAAACAAGATTAAAGATTTTATCAAAGATGCTTGTCAATTGAGTTTACCTGATAATTCACCTCATACGCTTTTACTAAATAAAATAACCAAACGAAAGGTTACGCTACCACGATTTAAATTGTTCACATTGAACTACGATATGATGTTTGAACAGGCGGCTTGTGAAAGCAATTTTGTGGTTATTGATGGCTTTTCATTTTCTCAACCAAGAATATTTAGCGGACGTAATTATGATTATGATATTGTTTCTCGAAATCAAAGCAGGGTAAAAGAGGAAGATAATTTCATTCAAAAGGTTTTTCACTTGTATAAGTTACACGGTTCTGTAAATTGGGAAAAAGAAGACAACAAAATTATACAGAAAGAAAACCCTGACAACCCATTGATGATTTACCCGCATCAGTCTAAATACGAAAGTTCTTATGAACAGCCGTATTTCGAGATGATGTCGAGGTTCCAATCTAATCTCCGAAAGGATAATGTTTTTCTCATAACGATAGGGTTCAGCTTCGGAGATAAACATATAGTTACTGCTATTATCGAAGCTCTTGAACAAAATCCAAGTTTCCAATTAATGATTATCAATCGTGGAATAGATGAAACTAATGAAAATCTGAAGCCATTTATTGATGCTTCAAAGAAATATTCCAATTTAAGTATTGTATCAGAAACCTTTGAAGATTTCGCCAAAAATTATCCTGACTTAAAATCTTATAATCAGGAAGATACAAGACAAATAGTAATTAACATTCCTAACTCCTAACTATGAGTAATAGTCCTTTTAATCACAGCCACTTTCTTGGGTACATAAATTTTGTATCCCCTGCTTTTGTCAAAGTGCA
Source organism: Chryseobacterium sp. P1-3 (assembly GCF_000738495.1). Taxonomy (NCBI): domain Bacteria; kingdom Pseudomonadati; phylum Bacteroidota; class Flavobacteriia; order Flavobacteriales; family Weeksellaceae; genus Chryseobacterium; species Chryseobacterium sp. P1-3. The sequence goes on along the minus strand of NZ_JPEQ01000002.1, from coordinate 254,152 downwards.
TTTTCCTTCATCAGTTTTGATGAAAACATTTGTGCATCACGCAGAAGTGTTGCGGGGTGGTCTTGTTGGCAATTATATTGTTATTGAGGGAGAAGACAAGGGGTTTTTAGGAAAAATGTTGGAAATATCGTTGCCCGAGAAAGAACGATTAGAATTAAGCGAAAGAACCTTTTCAACTAAGGCATTTCATCCGGTTGGCAGAATTGAGATTTTGCTATCATTTGACTTATTTAACCCCAATAAAATAGAAAAAGGCATAAACAGTTTACCACTTATTGGCTCTAAGGTATTCATTTGTTCTTCAGAATTTTTATCTACTCATTTCAAAACTTTCGGTATAAAACCAGAAAATATTGAGCATTCTCCGACATTTAGAATGGGTAATTTGATTTATGATAAAAATGTTCCCGTAGATATTTCATTGCAAGCAATCTTCAGTAGGCATTGTGCTGTGGTGGGTACAACGGGTGGTGGAAAAAGTTATACAATTAGTAAATTTATCGAGGGTGTTATTGAAACTGGCGCAAAGGCTATTATTTTAGACCCAACAGGAGAATATTCCACGTTTGATGCACATCCGAAAGTCGCACATTCCGTGCTTATTTCAGAAAGTTATTTTCCTTATCAAAATTTAACTATAAATGACTTGTTTGTCCTGTTCAGACCATCAGGACAAGTACAACAGCCTGTTTTGTTGGAAGCGATAAAATCTTTGAAAGTTGCTCACTGTTTAATGAGTAATATTCCCAATAATGGACATCTTAATGATGGAACAAATGACAATTTCACTTTTAGAGGGCAGCAAGTTGTGATAAACAATGGATTGATTGTAAAACAGGGAAATTTTACTGCCGCATATAATAATGCTTACTTTACTTACAAGGCGATAGTAGAAGATTTTTCAATAAATAATTTTGGTATAAACCTACTTCATAGACAAATTGGAAACGAATGTTTTCAAATATTTAATGACCGTTGGGCAACAAATAGGGATGAAAGAAATTATGGAAATGCAACCAGCCTAATAATGCGTGTCAATAATGTCATATCTGACAATGATTATGCAGGAATGTTTGGATTTAATGCACCAACAACCAACAACTTGATAACGAAGATTAATGAGTTTTTAGACAATCCTGATTTAAACGTATTGAGAATTGGGTTTGAAAACGTCCCATATAATTTTCAGGTACGAGAAATTTTAGCAAACTCATTGGGAAGATATTTATTAAACAAAGCAAGAACCAATGCCTTTAGAGAAAACCCTTTAATACTTTTTGTTGATGAAGCACATCAGTTCTTGAATAAAAAAGTTAAAGATGAATATTTTGAAAGTACAGAGTTAAATGCTTTTGACAATATAGCTAAGGAAAGCCGAAAATATGGATTATTCCTCTGTTTATCGACACAGATGCCAAGAGATATTCCTGTGGGAACATTAAGTCAGATGGGAACATTTATTACTCATAGACTGATAAACTACCAAGATAAAGAAGCGATAGCAAGTGCTTGTTCAACAGCTAATAAAGAAACACTTTCATTTCTGCCGTCTTTGGGGTCTGGAGAAGCCATTGTAATGGGTGTTGATTTTCCAATGCCTATATCTGTCAAAGTGGATTTGCCTACAATTACACCAAAGTTTGACACTCCAAAATTCGTAAAGGCAACCGGAGGTTAAAAGATATTCCCTTGTTTTCTAAAAGACAAAGGGAAGTCTATATAAACTCCCCAATGTCAAAATCACTTAAATCACTTTTCCGCAAATTGGAAGAATTGTCTTTGGTATCAGTTGTAAGAGTGCTATCCAAAAGCTCGGCAATCTTTAGGGAAGCTCCCTCCATTGAACTTTCCAGCAGAGCAAATAATTCGGTTCCTTGTAATCTTTGAACTATATCAATCGCTGTTTCCTTTTGGGCTGGCTCTAATTTTTCTTTCTGAAGCAAGACCCCCACGTTGTTTAGTTCCTGAAAGGTAACCCCTTGGGCAAAACCGTCATCGCCTACGGAAGCTCTATACCTGTTCAATTCTACCTCCTCCGTCAAATCAGGTACATTTCTGAATACTTCGTCCAATTCTTCCTGCGGAATTTGAATATTGACTTCTTCGTATTTGTCATATTCGATGACCAAATTAGCAGGGTTAATCTCCGGTTCTGCAATTTGGCTCTCATTGGCAGTGTTTGGCACTGATTGGCTTCTTACGGGCTTAGGTTGTCCCATAATATCGGGTAGTTTCGGATTGACTTTTTCCTGCGTAGGTTTCTGTTTCAATTTCCTTTTAATGATAATCTTGTCCTGTACAAGCAGGACAATAATTACCAACAGACATATTACGATTATCGTTTCCATAGCTAAAAAAGAGGTTTGAATTTTTTGTTATACTCCTTGATAATTTCTTCGGAAAACAATTCAAAATGATGTTCCAATATATTATCCAAAATGGCGTACAATGGGATTTCGCTCTTACCGATTACCTTTACAATGTGTGTTAGCTTTTCGTGGTATTCGGGACTTACATAAATAGCTTTATCGCCTCTACCTTTCATTTTACTTCTTTTTAGAAATTTAGCACTATAAGTTTTGCCTGTCTTCTTTGCTCCGGCTGTTTTTTTATTCGTTTCCATATCTCTACTAATTAAATGGGTTTATATTTTTCGTTATAACTTTTGGTAATCTGTTCGGCAAATTCCTGAAAATGGTAATCCAGCAAATTGTCTAAATAAGCATAAATGGTTATTTTGTCTTCGCCAATTACCTGTATTATGCGTGTCAGCTTTTCGTGAAATTCAGGACGGATATAAACCGTTTTCCCGTCACGGGCATTGGTTTCCGATTTCCTGAAAAAGATACTTTCGTAATCGGCATCGGAACTTCGTTTGCTTCGGCTTCTTTCCCTGATAACGGGTTTCTCCCGTGGCAGTTCCTTTGGCTTTTCGGCTTCCGTTTCGGGTGCTTCGCTCGGAGGTTCTTGCAATGGCTGTAAACCCTCTTTCTTTACGCCATCAACCATAAGGTTCATCATAAATTCCTCGTTAATGTCGGGAGTAACCTTTTTCTTGTTTTCTTTTTCCATAGTGCCTATAATTGAATGATTTTTAAAAATTCGCTCATAAACTCGTCCAATTGACAGGTTTTCATCAGTCGTTCATCGGGAGGCATCAGCGTTGAGCGGAAAACGGCTTTGCTGTTTACTTCACTTTCTTTGCGAAAGCGTGTGCTGTTCTTGACTTGGCTCTGCATCAGGCTTAAACCTAATTGGTCTATAAGTTTGTTATAGACCTCATACAATGGGGTGCTTTCCCTGCCGTCCACTTGGTTCCAAAACAGGTTAATGGTTTCTATCGAGGTTTCGCCCTTTTTCATAATCACGTCCTTTAATAGCTGTGTGAAAACGAGGGTACTCTCCATTACAACACGGTCTGCCGTGATAGGCGTAAAAATGTGGTGCATTCCTGCCAACGCTTTCAGAATACCCGGCGTATTTACAGTTCCCGGCAGGTCGAAGAACACGGCATCAACAGGAACGGCTGAAGCGTTTACAAATTCGTGTGCCGCTTCCAACACGCTATCCGCTTTGTGCTGTATAATCGGATAGGCTTTTTTGTTGATTGTGGTAAATTGTTTGTAAGCCAGCTTTTTCAAAGCCTCGTTTTCCATTACCATAGATAAATCACGTTCTTTCATTTTCATCAGGCTGTGCTGTGGAAAATCCGCATCAAATACGGCTACGTTGTAGCCCAACCGATAATGCAGGATACTCGCTGCAAGAGTTGTAAATGTACTCTTACCGACACCGCCTTTTTGAGAAGAAAAGGCGATAAATACTGTTTTGTGTTTTGCATTCATATTTCAACTGTTTTAATTATTTACATACTTAATTACCTATGTGCGTAGGTGCTTATATCCGTAGTCAGATACCTATGTGGCTCTGCAAATAGATAGGTAGCTCTGTACCGATATACTTGGGTAGCTACGCACCTATGCAACAAGCTATCTATGTACCTGAATACATACCTATATCGGTATGCGGGTAAGTAGGTTTGTACGGGCAGACCTACTTACTTATGTACCTGCATTTGTCCGTACAGGACTGCATAGGCAGGTATCTGAATAGGTACTTTTCTATGTACCTGTTTACTCATTTACCTATCTCGGTATTGAGGTACTTATGTTGTTACCTGCATAGCTATCTACGCACTTATATCCTTTTGTTGGTACAAAGGAAAAGAGATAAACAAGCAGTTTTATTTATGTGGCAGTGTTTGGCGTTCATTGGCAGTGTTTGGCACTCTGTTACAGTACAATCCTTTCAGAAAGAGGGCTTTACTTTGTAAAAAGAATTTTATTAACGGATTTATGCAAAATCGAATAGACAAATTGGACTTTTACAGCGACGGCTTCGAGCCGTTTTTCCCTGTTAAAATCAATCCGACCGTAGGGAGGATTTTTGTGTTCAACAGAACACGGCAAGTTGTGTTTTGAGCATCTCGAAAACTTTTCGGATGCTCAAAACCACTTGCCCTTGCAGGGAGCAGAAAAACGTCCTCCGAAGTCGGCGTTTTTGTGTGAATTAAAATGGCTTAGTGATGAATGAGAACAGCAAAAAACAGTTAAAAAAGACGGGGCGACCGCTTAAAAACGACCCTGCGAAAATCCGCTACACGATTTCTTTTAACGAGGAGGAACACGCCCGTTTTCTTGCCCTCTTTGATAAATCGGGTATGCAGATAAAGGCACATTTTATAACGTCTTGCATCTTCAATAAGACGATAAAATCGGTACATATTGACAAAGGAACAGTTGATTTCTATATGCGACTGACTTCGTTTCACAGTCAATTCCGCTCTATCGGGGTAAACTATAATCAGATTGTAAAGCTATTGTACAAGAGTTTTTCCGAGAAAAAGGCATCGGCATACCTGTACAAGTTGGAAAAACAGACGGCAGAAATGGTCGAATTGTTCAAAAAAGTTGTGGAGATAACCGAGGAATTTAACCAAAAACACCTCAAAAAACAGCCTGAAAAATGATAGCGAAAATCGGAAGAAGTGCAAATTTATACGGAGCATTGGCGTACAATAATCTCAAAGTTGAAAAGGAAAACGGACAAATTCTGTTTACCAATAAGATTATTGAAACGTCAGACGGGCAATATTCCGTTGCACAATTAGCCCAATCTTTTGCCCCTTATCTGTTGGCAAACCAAAATACGGAGAAACATACCTTGCATATTTCACTCAATCCCGACCCAAAAGATAAGGTCAGCGATGATACTTACAGGGAAATGGCACAGCAGTATATGAAAGAATTAGGCTATGGCGACCAGCCTTTTGTCGTATTCAAACACACCGATATTGACCGCTCTCACATTCATATCGTATCGGTTTGCGTGGACGAAAACGGCAAAAAAATCCCTGATAAGTTTGAGAAAGTACGGTCGATGAATATTTGCCGAGAACTCGAAAAGCAATACAATCTCATACCAGCTACGGACAAGGAACGCCAGCATAACGACAAGATTTTTAAACCTGTGGATTATAAAGCAGGCGACATAAAAAGTCAGATTGCTTCGGTAGTACGACATTTGCCGAACTACTATCAATTTCAGACTTTGGGAGAATACAATGCTTTGCTATCCCTGTTCAATATTACCACCGAGAAAATCGAGGGCGAATTGCAGGGAAAAATGCGAAAAGGTTTATTGTATATTCCATTAAATGAAAAGGGCGAAAGAGCCGGACACCCGTTTAAGGCTTCCCTGTTCGGAAAGAATGCTGGACTGCCAGCATTGGAATTGCATTTTGCGAAATGCAAAACAGCTTTGAAAGACCACCCGACCCAGCAGACTTTAAAAGCAGCCGTTACCATTGCCCTGCAATCTACGGCTGATGAATTGAGCTTTAAAAAGCAGTTGGGCGAACAAGGTATTAATGTAGTGGTTCGCAGGAACGACACAGGACGTATTTACGGTATCACATTCATCGACCACAATTCCAAAACCGTTTGGAATGGCTCACGATTAGCAAAGGAACTTTCAGCCAATACCTTTAATGATTATTGGAACAACAACATTAAACCGGACATTAAAGAACTGGACGAGCCAAAAGAAAAGAAATCCACATCAAATGATGCGGATCTTCCTGCGGAAGAACTGCATCATTTGTTCGACTTAAACATTCCCGATAAAAAAGACGACGGCTTGATTGAAGCCTTTGGCGGTTTGCTTATCCCTGAAGCACAGGGCGAGGACTACGAAGAACAGGACTTTGCTAATAAAATGAAGAAAAAGCGGAAACGCAAGAGAGGTCTGCAATAACATTTAGCCAAACACCGCCACCCACTGCCATTGACTGCCACATTCTTATAGCCACTCTTTTGAGCCTTTAAATTCACGCCCGAACATTTAAAACTTTAGAAATGCAGGGAGAAGACGATTTAAGAGGCTTAGCCAAGATTATGGCTTTTATGCGAGCCGTAAGCATCATTATAGTATTGATGCACTTGTATTGGTTTTGCTACGGGTTCTTTATACACCGTGGCTGGACATTGGAAATCATCAATAAGATTTTAGGGAATTTCAACCGAACAGCAGGACTGTTTGAACACACCTTATATACCAAAGTCTTCGCTTTGGTATTGTTGGCTTTAAGCTGTTTGGGTACAAAGGGCGTTAAGGACGAAAAGATTACTTGGGGCAAAATTTATGTGGCTTTGGGTATCGGTTTCGTCCTTTTCTTTTTGAATTTCCCATTGCTAAAGCTACCACTAAACACCGCCACATTTCTCTATATCCTGACGACGGGTTTAGGTTATATCGCTTTAATGGTTGCAGGGGTTTGGATGAGCCGTTTGCTCCGTAGCAATTTAATGGACGACGTTTTCAACAACGAAAATGAGAGCTTTCAGCAGGAAACCAAGTTAATGCAGAATGATTACTCTGTTAATCTGCCTACAAAGTTTTACTACAAAAACAAATGGAATGACGGTTGGATAAACATTGTAAACCCATTTCGGGCAACGATTGTGCTGGGAACCCCTGGCTCCGGAAAATCGTATGCAATCGTAAATAATTATATAAAGCAACAGATTGAGAAAGGCTTCTCAATGTACATCTACGATTTTAAGTTTGACGACCTGTCCACGATTGCCTACAATCACTTATTAAAGAACAGGCATAAATACAAAGTACCGCCAAAATTTTACGTGATAAATTTTGACGACCCACGCAAGAGCCACCGTTGCAATCCGCTCAATCCCGAATTTATGACGGACATATCAGATGCCTACGAAGCGGCATATACGATAATGTTAAACCTGAACAAAAGCTGGATACAGAAACAAGGGGATTTCTTCGTGGAAAGCCCAATTATTCTATTGGCAGCCATTATTTGGTATCTGAAAATTTATGACAATGGTAAGTATTGTTCCTTTCCCCACGCCATAGAATTACTAAATAAAAGATATGCAGACGTATTTACAATTTTGACTTCTTATCCCGAATTGGAAAACTATTTATCGCCCTTTATGGATGCTTGGCAAGGCGGAGCACAAGACCAATTACAGGGGCAGATAGCTTCCGCTAAAATTCCATTGTCAAGAATGATTAGTCCGCAACTGTATTGGGTTATGACAGGCGACGATTTTTCTTTAGATATTAATAACCCCAAAGAGCCAAAAATTTTGTGTGTCGGAAACAACCCCGACCGACAAAATATTTATTCGGCAGCTTTGGGTTTATACAACTCCCGAATTGTAAAATTAATCAACAAAAAAGGACAGCTTAAAAGCTCCGTTATCATAGACGAATTGCCCACAATTTATTTTAGGGGACTTGACCAATTAATCGCAACTGCGAGAAGTAATTTTGTATCGGTATGTCTTGGTTTTCAGGACTTTAGTCAATTAATACGTGATTATGGCGACAAAGAAAGTAAGGTAATTCAGAACACAGTCGGTAATATTTTTAGCGGTCAGGTTGTCGGCGAAACAGCGAAAAATTTATCCGAACGTTTCGGAAAAGTTTTACAAAAACGCCAAAGTATGACGATTAATCGTAATGATAAATCTACTTCAATTTCAACCCAATTAGACAGCCTTATTCCGGCTTCAAAAATCAGTACCTTAACACAAGGTATGTTCGTGGGTGCTGTTTCCGATAACTTTGACGAACGTATCGAACAAAAGATATTTCACGCTGAAATAGTTGTAGATAATGAAAAGGTTGCTGCCGAAACAAAAGCGTATCAGAAGATACCGGAAATTTTATCCTTTGTTGATGAGAATGGAGTGGATAATATGAAACGGGATATTGATAACAATTACCGTCAGATAAAATTAGATATTGTTCACATTATAGATAGTGAAATGGAGCGTATCAAGAACGACCCGAATTTACAGCACTTGATACAGGAGGGATAGTTTGGACATATCAAAAAATAAATACGATAATTTAGTTTTTTCCGGTATCTAAATTCACTTTTTTGCATCGAATTGATACCCAAATGAATTTATTTACATACATTTGCGATAATGTTGCGTAAGTATTCTGCCATATTGTTTTTAGTTGTTGCCCAAATTGTAATTTTGGGTCACGGCATTGTATCGCACCACCACCACGCTGACATCGTTAATGATGGGCATCATAATGGTAAAAATAGCCATCATAAAGACAGTAAGGAAACACCATTAGAGCTTGCTTTCTCCGGTTTTATACACGCTGGCGAACACGTTTCTTTTACCAATTCTGACGAAACAAGAGTTGTCATATCAAAGGACGATGTAAAATCAGTAAAGGCTTTGCCTGTCGATTTTACCAAGCCTGTTGAATATATCGTAGTCTATCAGAAACACACGTTTCCACCCGATAGGCATATCATTTACTTACCACCGCTCCACGGAGCATATACCCTTCGGGGTCCTCCCTCTTTCATCGTTGCTTAACTTTCAATTCTCCGAAAGTTAAAATTTGAGTTATGCCCAAAATTCAATGGGCAGGTTATTTCTTTATTAATTATCAAATTTTATTTTAACGATGAAAAAATCATTCATTATAGCGGCTTTTGCTGCACTTACATTTGTAGCTTGCAATAACAGTGGAAAATCTTCTTCCGACAATTCCAATACAGAACAAGAGCAGTCAGCTCCGGTAGTCAATCAAGACAGCATTGACAAGGCTCACGGTCATTCGCACGACCCTAACGGCGGACATACCGCACCGGCAGCAAAACAAGACAGTTCTAAGGTTGCACCTGTTAATCAGGATAGTATTGATAAAGCTCACGGACATAAGCATTAATTAATTTTTTAAGCAACGTTTTTCAATCATTGCGGTCAGGGCTTTGGCTATAATGTATTGCATACACCTGTATGCAATACAGCCGGGCTTGTACTGCCTAACTTAAAAATTCAATTATAATGCGGTATATAAAAGTAGTTTTATCAATAGTGCTGTTGCTATTGGTAACAGGCTCGGTGTATGCTCACGGTGTAGATGAGGATACCCAAACTTTCCTCAGTGGAAATTCAGGCGTTGCCTTTGTACCCTTTTTGTACATAGGAGCCAAACATATGTTGACGGGATATGACCATTTATTATTTCTCGTAGGGGTTATATTTTTCCTTTACCGTCCGAAAGAAGTATTGCTGTATGTGAGCTTTTTTACCATTGGACACAGTATTACCCTCTTGTTGGGCGTATTGGCAGATATGGCAATCAATGCTTACCTGATTGATGCAATCATAGCCTTGTCCATTGTGTATAAGGGCTTCGATAATTTGGGTGGCTTTCAAAGGTTCTTGGGGTATCAGCCCAATACCAAAGCGGCTGTTTTAATCTTCGGACTTTTTCACGGCTTTGGTTTAGCCAGTAAATTACAGGAATTGAGTTTTGACCGTACCGGATTGTTGACCAACCTACTTGGTTTTAATATCGGTGTAGAAATAGGTCAGTTCATAGCCTTAGCCCTTGTATTATTTATTATCACTAATTGGAGAAGGTCACCGAGTTTTCTCAAATTCTCGACAGTTACCAATATGTTGCTTATGGCAGCAGGTTTTTTTATTGTTCGGCTATCAGTTGGTCGGTTATTTTAATTCTTAAAAATTATCAAAATGTCAGAAATAGCACATCAAATCTTAGATAAGAAATCTATCATTAAGCAGGTCATCTATGCTTTAATTATAGGAGCGGTACTTCTTGTTAGTGCCGTATTACCGGCAGAATACGGTATAGACCCTTTGGGTATCGGTAAAGCAACCGGTTTTAGCAAATTATATGTTGGTGACGGCGGTTCGGAAACGCTTGCTTCGGGACCACATAAAATATTGCAATTGGAAAACGTAGGTTCTCCGGCAGATGTAGCCAAACCTGCGGCAGCAGATAATCCGCCACCCGCTACCCAGCTCGCAGAGCGGACAGACGAAGTAAGTGTCGTTATTCCGGCAGGCGAAGGATTGGAATATAAGATAAATATGTTGAAGCACGGTCAGTTGAAGTACGAATGGATTACCGATAAAGGAGAACTATACTTTGATTTTCACGGAGAGGTTAAGAACAACAGCAACTATTTTGAAAGCTACACCATTGCCTATTCCAACAATATGGTGGGGTCATTGCTCGCTCCGTTTGAAGGTCCGCAAGGATGGTACTTCAAAAACAATTCAAATGAGGACATCACTGTCAAAATCAGAATGAAAGGACAGTATCTCCTTAAACAATAACTATTCTAATAACATTATGGTATGTTAAATAACATCATTCATTTTTCAATCAAGAATAAGTTGATAATAGGATTATTTACCCTGGCATTAATTTGCTGGGGTACGTACTCCCTTACCAAACTTCCTATTGATGCCACACCCGATATCACGGATAATCAGGTGATGGTCATTACTGTATCGCCTACATTGGCGGCACAGGAGGTGGAACAGCTTGTAACCTTTCCGGTGGAGCAGACAATGGTCAGTATTCCCGGTATTAAGGATATGCGTTCCTTTTCCCGTTTCGGGCTTTCAATCGTAACCATTGTATTTAAAGAAAATGTTGACATCTATTGGGGACGACAGCAGGTACAGGAAAGATTGACCATAGCGGAAAAAAGTATTCCCGAGGGTGTCGGTACACCCGAAATGGCTCCGGTAACTACCGGTCTTGGGGAAATCTATCAATACAGCATTCACCCCAAAAAAGGTTATGAAGACAAGTACGATGCCACTGAATTAAGAACTATTCAGGATTGGATTATTAAACGGCAATTATTAGGTACGCCCGGCGTTGCAGAAGTAAGCGGCTTCGGTGGATTTGTAAAGCAATACGAAATCGCTATCGAGCCTGACAGGCTTGCCAGCCAGAACATCAATATCTCCGATATTTTCACGGCATTGGAGAAGAACAACCAGAATACCGGTGGTGCTTACATTGATAAAGGTCCTAATGCTTACTTTATCCGAAGCGAAGGCTTGGTAAAGAACATCGAGGAAATCAAAAAAATAGTGGTCAAAAACGAAGCTGGCGTACCTATTCTTTTAAGAGATGTAGCCGAAGTACGGTTTGGAAACGGACCGAGATACGGAGCAGCCACCCGTAATGGTGAGGGCGAAACTGTAACAGGGGTAGTGATGATGCTTAAAGGAGCTAATTCATCTGAAGTAATTACCAATGTAAAGGCTAAGGTAGCAGAAATAGAAAGCAGCTTGCCTGAAGGTGTGGAAATTGAGCCTTTTCTTGACCGTAAAAAGCTGGTGGACGGAGCTATTTCTACCGTTTCAACCAACCTGATTGAAGGTGCATTAATCGTGATTTTTGTACTGATACTTTTCTTAGGAAACCTGCGTGGCGGGCTTGTGGTCGCTTCCGTAATTCCATTGGCAATGTTGTTCGCCATATCTATGATGAACCTCTTTGGCGTATCGGGCAACCTGATGAGCTTGGGAGCGATAGACTTTGGTATCATCGTGGACGGGACAGTTATCATCGTCGAGGCTGTGCTGCATCGAATAACGGGAAGTAAAGACCGGTACGGAGGTGTGGCAAAACTGACACAGGAGCAAATGGATGAAGAAGTCTATCAATCGTCCCGTAAAATACGCTCTGCGGCTGCATTCGGTGAGATTATCATTCTGATTGTATACCTGCCATTATTAGCGTTGGTAGGTGTAGAAGGTAAAATGTTCGGACCAATGGCACAGACTGTTTCTTTTGCCATTTTAGGAGCTTTCTTGCTTTCGTTTACCTATGTACCGATGATGTCGGCTTTGGTGTTGAGCAAGAAAACAACCCATAAGGAAAACTTCTCCGACAGAATGATGAAGGCTATTCAGAGAGTTTATACGCCTATCATCGAGGGAGCAATGAAAATGAAATTATTGGTCGTTTCTATTGCAGTAGGTCTTTTCATCATTACACTTTTTGTATTCAACCGTATGGGTGCAGAATTTATACCTCAGTTGGATGAGGGTGATTTTGCGGTAGAAACAAGGGTTCCGGTCGGTAGCTCTATCAACCAATTGATAGATGTTTCACAGAAAGCCCAAACTATCCTGCGGAAGAACTATCCCGAAGTAGAAGAAGTAGTAAATAAAATCGGTTCGGGGGAAATTCCCACAGACCCGATGCCTATTGAAGCGGGCGATATGATAGTGAAACTAAAGCCGAAAAAGGAATGGACAAGTGCCAAAGACAGAGAAGAACTGATAGAAAAAATGCAGGCTGACCTATCTGTTATCCCTAACGCTACATTTAGTTTCCAGCAACCTATACAGATGCGTTTCAATGAGTTGCTTACAGGAGCAAAACAGGACGTGGTTCTAAAAATCTATGGAGAAGATTTGGACGTACTATCAGACCTTGCTTCGGATGTGGGTCGTAAAATAAAAAAATGTCGAAGGTGTAGAAGATTTATATGTAGAGGAAATAACAGGTTTGCCACAAATCAGCATACAGTTTAACAGGGATAAGATAGCACAGTACGGAATGAATATCGAAGACGTAAACAGTGCCATTGAAACAGGATTTGCAGGTAAAGCAGCAGGTTTGGTATATGAAGGCGAAAGACGGTTTGACTTGGTGGTAAGGCTGGATAATGCTTCAAGAGCAGATATTACGGATGTTCAGAATTTATTTGTAAGTACGCCCACAGGTCAGCAAATTCCTCTAAGTGAAGTAGCAGATATTTCATACAAACCGGGTCCGGTACAAATCCAAAGAGATAATGCCAAAAGACGGATTACACTTGGTTTCAACGTAAGAAACAGGGATGTAAAAAGTATCGTGAACGATATTCAGGATATTGTGGGAGCAAAAGTAAAAATGCCTGCGGGCTATCATATCACCTACGGCGGACAATTTAAAAACCTCGAAGAAGCCAATGCGAGGCTTGCAGTAGCATTGCCGGTGGCACTCTTACTGATTTTACTATTGCTGTACTTTACGTTCCGTTCGGTAAAACAAGGTCTATTGATATTTACTGCAATTCCGTTATCGGCGATAGGTGGTGTATTTGCTTTGCTCATCAGGGATATGCCTTTCAGTATCTCCGCCGGTGTAGGTTTTATTGCGTTATTCGGTGTTGCTGTTTTGAACGGGATTGTATTGATTGCAGAGTTCAACCGTTTGGCTAAGGAAGGGGTTAATGATATTTACGAAAGGGTTCGGATTGGTACACGGGTAAGATTAAGACCCGTACTGATGACAGCCGCAGTAGCTTCGTTAGGATTTTTACCGATGGCAATCTCATCTTCATCAGGTGCAGAAGTACAACGCCCGTTGGCTACGGTAGTTATCGGAGGTCTGATAACGGCAACTGCACTGACCCTTGTGGTACTTCCTGTACTGTATATCTATTTCACAAAATCATCATTCAAGATGCGGAAGCCCAAAACCTTGCCTACGGCAATATTACTATTAGGATTTTTAGGTTTACCGTCGGTAATGAATGCACAAGTACCTACAAATTCCGGTACAAGAGTGCTGACCTTACAGCAATCCATTGATGAAGCGTTGAAAAACAACAACAGCATCAAGATAGCGGAGTATAACATCAATGTACAGCAGGCATTAAAGAAAGGAAGCGTTACTATTCCTAAAACGGAAATTTCCTATACACAGGGTGTAGTAAGTAATCCTACTATTAATGATAACCTGATTAATGTTACACAGCGTTTTGATTTTCCGACCGTTTACAGCAATCAATCAAAGTTGGCACAGGAAAGGATACGCAGCAGCGAAAAATACAAGGCTGTAACCGAAAATGACCTTGTTGAAGACGTAAAGCTGGCTTACCTGCAATATCAGTATATATTGGAGAAAAGACGGCTATTGTTGGAACAGGACACGATTTACAGCAAGCTAAGTAAAGCAAGTAATGCGAGGTATAGAACAGGAGAAAGCACAAGTCTTGAAAATGCTACTTCGTCAGTCCAATACCGACAAATTCAGAATGAGCTGGAAAAGAATGAAGCCGATATACAAATTGCCAAACGTCTTTTACAGACATTGCTTAATACAACCGATGACATCAGCATAGCAGATACGGCATTGGTTGTAAGGGAGGAATTATTGGCTATTGATGGTGTATCAACTACCAACAATCCTATCATTCAATATCTGCAACAGGAAATCAATGTTAGCCAAAGAGAAATATCCTTGCAGAGAAGCAAGATGTTACCGGACATTATTTTAGGTTATAACGGTCAGACCTACAAAGGTCTGCAAACGATTAACGGTGTCGATAGAACTTATACGGGTAAAGACAGGTTTAGTTTTTTCCAAGTCGGTATAAGCATACCTCTTTTTCCGGGTGGTTATAAATCCCAAATCAATGCGGCTAAAATCAATGAACAGATTGCACAAAAACAGGTAGAACTGACGACTACAAATCTGAACGGACAGCTTAAAGAGTTGGCACAGCAGTATGTGAAATTTCAGAAATCTCTAAACTATTATCAGACACAGGCATTGCCACAGGCAGACCTGATTATCAGTAATTCGGATAAGAGTTTTAGAAACGGTGATATTTCCTATACACAATATCTGCAAAACCTTACGCTATCCAATAATATCCATTCAGAGTATATAGACAACCTGTATAATCTTAACCGGGTTATTATTTCCATAGAGGCAATTTTAGGCAACAATTAATCATTCAAAAAATCAGAATAATGAATAGGTCATCATTTAAAAAAATATATACCATTATTACTGTCAGCAGTATTGGTGGTTTCGTCCTGTAAGGATAAAAAAGAGAATGCTGCCGAACAGGCTCCGGCAGAAACAGAGAGCAAGACCGATACAGCACCTTCGGTAAGACAAATTACGTTTACCGCTGACCAGTACAAGCTGTCGGAGATACAAACAGGCTCCATAGAATTAAGAAACCTTAGCAATATAATCAAGCTGACAGGAGCTATTGAAGCTGAACCAAACAGCATAGCCACCGTATCAGCACCATTGGGCGGTTATATCAAAACAGCAGGGTTATTGCCGGGGCAAGCTGTAAAAAAGGGGCAGCAATTAGCCACTATTGAAAATCCGGAGTTCATCACCATTCAACAGGAGTATTTGGAAAGCATCGGCAGGCTGGAATATTTGTCACAGGAATACAAAAGACAGCAGGAATTGAGAAATGAAGATGTCAATGCAGCCAAAACCTTCCAACAGGTAAGCTCTGATTACAATGTGATGAAAGCCCGTATTGCAGGTTTGGAACAGCAGATGGCACTTATCGGCATCAGCAGTAACGCCTTGAAAAACAACAAGCAAATTTCCAGAACTGCGGGTATTTATGCTCCCATTTCAGGGTATATCAAAGTCAGTAATACCAATATCGGGAAATACGCCGCACCAACCGATGTCCTGTTTGAGATAACGGGTGTAGATGCACTGCATCTTGCTTTAAATGCTTTTGAAAAGGACTTGGGCAAAATTCAGGTTGGGCAGACCGTTAAGTTTTCACTTTCCAATGAAAATGATTACCGCCATACCGGAAAAGTGTACTTGGTCGGTCAGGCTGCAAATGACAAAAAAATGATACCGGTGCTTTGCCGCTTTACCAAAGATGCAAAACTCTTACCGGGAATGTATGTAAAAGCGTGGGTAGAAACAGGAACGGAACAAAAGAATGCCGTACCTAACGATGCCATTGTTCAGTTGAATGGTTTGGATTACATCATCGTCCAAACAGCAGGGAATAATGACAGCTATACATTCCAGTTGTTGCAAATTGCCAAAGGTGTGGAGCAGGAAGGTTATACAGCAGTTGAATTACCTCAAAGTGCCAATCAGCAATCGTTAAAAGTAGTCACGAAAAACGCTTATACTATCCTTTCAGCTATTAGAAATGCGGAAGAGGAAGAATAACCATATCGGGAAACCGAAGCATAAGAGAAAGAAGAAAAGACCACCTCCGCAAAGGCAGGGAGGTGGTAAATCTTCAAATAATAAATGGGGATACAAGATGATAAAGTATGGTTTAATAGCATTGGTAGTCTTGTTATTTCTATCCGTTCTTATTTTGCTCGGTGTGTTTCCCAATATTAATGTAGGTAATAACCATAGACATTAAATTATAAAAAATGAACACATTTAAAACCTTTTTTTCCCGGCAGTTTTTATGGGAAATCATACGCATCATTACAGTAGGTATTGCCAGCCTATTGTTTTATATGGGGGTCATTCCGTTACCTGTATTACTGGCAGCTACGGCTTTCGGTCTGTATTCTTTGCTAAAGACGGCTATTGTCGAGCTTATCAAAGAACGTAAAGTCGGCACGGAGCTTTTTATCTCCATAGCCGTAATTGTATCGGTTGTGGGCAAAGAATACCTTGCCGGTTCCGTGGTACTGATGATTATCCTGATAGCGGAATATATCGCCAGTGCAAGCGGAGAACGGGCAAGGGCATCTATCAAAGAATTGATAGGCTCTGTACCGCAAACAGCCGTCATTAAAAAAGACGGAAAAGAGCAAACAATCCAAATCACCTCGCTGGCTATGGGCGATATTGTCGTAGTAAAAGCAGGAGAAAAAATACCCGTTGACGGTAAAGTCATTGCCGGTTCCGGTTCCGTCAATCAGGCTCCTATTACCGGAGAAAGCGTACCGGTCGAAAAAGTCAACGACAGCGAAGTCTTTGCCGGAACTATATTGGAGTTGGGAGCATTGGACGTTCAAATGACCAAAGCAGGTAATGATACGGTGTTTTCAAGGATTATCGCTTTGGTAGAAGAAGCCGAAAGCAGTAAAGCTCCCATTGAAAAACTCACTGACAGGGTAGCCTCGTGGCTGATACCATTCGTGTTCATTTTTGTGATAGGTGTCTATTTAGTAACAAAAGATGTAAAGCTGGTCATCGCCCTGTTGATTTTTACCTCGCCTGCCGAATTAGGCTTAGCCACCCCTTTAGTAACTATATCTGCCATTGCAAGGGCAGCTCGTGAAGGTATCTTGGTAAAAGGAGGTAAATATTTAGAGGAACTCGCAAAGATAAAAACCATTGTTTTCGATAAGACCGGAACACTTACGGTAGGTAAACCTACACTCAATAAAGTAGATATATCGGATAGCAACTATACAGAAAAGGACTTACTGTATTTTGCGGCTACTGCCGAAAACCGTTCCAGCCACCCATTGGCAAATGCGATTATTGTCCGTGCAGAAGAATTAGATGTGGAGCTTTCAGAGCCGACCGGCTTTGAGGTATTTAAAGGAAAGGGGCTTGGAGCTTCAATAGACAGCAGAAAAGTGTTGATAGGAAACAAAACATTGATGGACGACCATAAAATCAGTGTTACAATAAATAGCGAAAACCTTACAGATACAGCTATTTATATGGCAATTGATAATAAGGCTGCCGGTGTATTCTATGTGTCCGACACCATACGTCCGGGAGCAAAAGAAATGATTGATGAACTGAAAAAAAGCGGTGTTCAAAATGTTATAATGCTTACGGGCGACAATCCGCAAACAGCACAACACGTGTCAAGTCAGTTAGGCATTACCTCGTTCAAAGCGGATATGCTGCCGGAGGACAAAATTAAAGCTATACAGGAACTCCAATCCACAGGAGAAAAAGTAGCAATGGTAGGCGATGGCATCAACGATGCTCCGGCTCTTGTGCAGGCAAATGTAGGTATCTCTATGGGTATTGTAGGCACACAGGCAGCTATGGAAGCCGCTGATATTGTTTTGGTGGAAGACAAACTCGAAAAAATTGCCCGTTCCAAAGCTATCAGCAAAAGAGCATTCAAAACTATCAAAGAGAATATAATCGGGGGTGTTGGTGTGGTACACGTATTGGGTATTACACTGGTATTGTTGGGGGTTTTAGGACCCGTAGAAGCAGCAGTCATTCACCTGTTGCCCGATACGCTGGTATTTCTTAATTCAGTCAAACTACTTAGAGTAAAAATTTAATTATTAATTCACTTTTAAAAATCAAAAAAAATGAGAAAAATCAAATCAATCGGAATGGCTTTAGTGGTTGCCATAGCCACGCTTGCCGTAAGCCCTGTAATGGCTCAGTCGGGTCACGGTTCTGCCCCTCACGGCGGAAAAATGATAGACGTTGACAATTACCATATTGAAATGGTAAAAGGTAACAATATGCTGACCTTTTATGTGCTGGATGCCAATGCTAAAACATTAAACAAGCCCGCTACCGGTTCGGTAGAGTTTGCTTTTGAGAATGGCACTAAGTCAAATTCAAATCTCAAAGCAGATAAAAACGGTGCATTACAGGTGGCATTGCCCAAAAACGCAATTCATACAAATTGTACTGTTACGATTAAGGTTGATGGCACAACGCTGACAGGAAAATTTAAAAATGAGGTTTCTGCCGCTGAAAAAGCACACGGGCATCAACATTAAATCTGTGAAGGTTGAAACATACTATCTTCTTCTTTTTGGGGAAGAAGATGGTATGTCAATTCAAATACCGTGTATCAATATTAAGTGAGAAAAACAAATAACACAATAATGCTAAAGGCTATAAGAAAGTAACGATATGGAACAATTTATCCATTACTTTTTACACCTTATTTTTCCGGGTATCCTTTCCTATTTTCTGTTTAGGGAAAATTGGATAAGATGCTATGCAATATTGTTGCTCACTATGCTGGTTGATTTAGACCACCTTTTGGCAACACCAATATTTGACCCTTGCAGGTGCAGTATAAATTTCCACCCCCTGCATAGCTGGTTTGCTATTGCTATTTACTTTATCCTGTTGTTTTTCAAACCGACACGGGTTGTTGCCGTGGGGTTGCTTTTACATATGGCTACCGATGGTTTGGACTGTTTTCTTAGCCAAAATAATTGCGGTTGATGTTAAAAGATATAAGACATATAAAAGGTTTTTTTCTTTTGCTATTGTACGTTTTTGCAAATAGCCCGGTTATCTTATACCACCACCACGACGATGAAATTATCGCCTATTCAAAAGCAAGCCAATGTGAGAAGGCAATATATTATGGGGATGAAAGCAATGCCTGTAATCATAAGGCACATCTTACCAAAGCATTCAAAAAGTGTTCACTGTGCGATAATCATTGCTTATCGCCTCATCTTATCGTTGATGCCATTATTGTTTACGTTGATGTACAGCCTTATTTTGAATACAGCTTATGTAAGGTAAGTTTCTACGAAGCGGAACGCCTTACAATCCAAAACAAAGGACCGCCCACAGTTTGATTTTTTTATATAGACGCAAGCAGTCAAACGCCTGTTTGCTCATATCAAACAATAATCGTTAAAAAAATCAAACAATGAATTTAAAAAGCATATTACTATTGGTTGCTTTCGTATCAGCAACCTTAAACATATTTGCACAAAACAGTATTTCAGGTACGGTAAAAGACGAAACCACAAACGAGAATTTAGCTGGTGCATCCATCTATATTGCTGACCTGAAAACAGGTGCAACGACAGACACAAACGGTAGTTATAAAATCAATAACCTTAAAAGGGGAACCTACCTTTTAGAGATAAATTATACAGGCTATCAGCCAATAATCGAAAAAATAAGCATTGACAAAGATACGGTTATGGACTTTTTGTTAAGCCCCGCTGTTACAGAACTGAATGAGTTAATCATTACAGGCGTAACCCGCTCAACAGAATTAAGACTAAGCCCTGTCATTGTTAAAGCGGTGGACGGTAAAACACTCAATCAGAACAGTGCTACCAATCTGATTGATGCTTTAAGGAATGTACCCGGTGTAAACCAAATAACAACAGGGACAGGAATTTCAAAACCTACTATAAGAGGTTTAGGGTTTAACAGAGTAATTACATTAAACAATAATATCCGGCAGGAAGGACAGCAATGGGGCGATGAACACGGTATTGAGATAGACGAGAATGCAGTGGACAGAGTGGAAGTTGTCAAAGGTCCCGGAAGCCTTATGTACGGTTCGGACGGTATTGCGGGAGTGCTTAATTTTCTTGCTCCGAAAGCCTTGCCGTTAGGACAGGTAAAAACACAGGTTTCCTCCAATTACCAAAGTAATAACAACCTCATTGGCTATTCCGTTGCCAACGCTGGGAATAAAGACGGCTTGCAATGGCTTGGCAGGTTCAGCAACAAGTTTGCAGGCAACTACCAAAATGCCTACGACGGAAAAGTTTTCAATTCGGGATTTAAGGAAATCAATGGTAGCCTGTTTTTGGGAATAAACAAAAGCTGGGGACACTCACACCTGACCGTAAGCTCTTATAACAACACCCTTAATCTTGTAGAGGGAGAAAGAGATGAATTAGGAAGATTTATCTACGAAAATGCCAATGGCGATGAAGTAGCAGCAACCGACAAAGATTTGAAAGGATATAAAACAGGTTTTCCGCATCAGAAGATAAATCATATTGGAGTAGCTTCAAACAATTATTTCATATTGGATAAAGGAACGCTTAATGCCGACTTTGGTTTTCAGAACAATAAAAGAAAAGAGTACGAAGACCCTTCCGCTCCTGACCAGCCCGCTTTGTTCTTTGATTTGAACACGCTGAATTATAACGTACGGTATAATTTTGAAAAGTCAAAAGGTTGGGAAACTTCGGTCGGTATTGGTGGTATGTGGCAGTCCAATACCAACAGAGGAGAGGAATTTATGATACCTGCCTATCATCTGTTTGATGCAGGCGGGTTTGTTTTCACACAGAAAACTTTTTTTTGACAAGCTCACTTTAGCCGGAGGTATCAGGTTCGACAACCGATATATGAACTCAAAGGAACTTTACCTCAATGAAGATGAAAATCCCGTTTCCGGTACAGACCCCGATGCGGAGTTGAAATTTAGTGCTTTTAACAAAAGCTACAATGGCATTTCGGGAAGTTTGGGATTATCGTATAAGGTGGATAAAAATTCTACTTTCAAATTTAACGTATCGAGAGGTTTCAGAGCACCGAACAGCACCGAGCTTTCTGCCAACGGAAGACACGAGGGAACATTTCGGTATATCATCGGAAAAGCTGATTTAAAATCAGAAATCAGCCATCAGCTGGACGTTGTCTACTTTCTTAATTCCAAACATATCACGTTGGAGATTACACCATTTGTAAACTTCATTCAAAACTATATCTATTTGGAAAAACTCGTTGCGGAAGACGGAACTGAAATCATTCCCGACCCGACTGACGGCGCACCTGCCTTTCAATATACGGCAGGAAATGCTACTTTGCTCGGTGGCGAAATCTATTTGGATATACACCCACACCCAATAGAATGGTTGCATTTGGAAAATTCGTTTTCCTATGTGCAGGCTACCCAAAGCAATCAGCCCGAAAGCTCAAAGTATCTGCCGTTTATTCCTGCCCCAAGGTACAGGGGAGAAATCAAAGCTGAACTAAAGGAAGTTAATCATACATTTTCTAACGCCTATATCAAATTCGGTATAGACTATTTCTTTAAGCAAAACAGATTTTTCAGTGCTTACGGAACAGAAACGGCAACACCGGCTTACACGCTGTTGAGTGCAGGAATTGGAACAAATATAAAGGCATTCAACCGAAGCGACTTTATGTCTTTGTATATCAGTGGAGAAAACTTGGCTGACGTGGCTTATCAAAATCATTTGAGCAGGTTGAAGTATGCCCTTGAAAACCCCGCAACAGGACGTATGGGTGTTTTCAATATGGGACGTAATATCAGCGTGAAAATGATAATGAATTTTTAACAACAACTCTGTAAAGCCTTATCAAATGTATGGTAGGGCTTTGCAGAAAATTTTTGATAAATATGAGAAAGATTTCAATTACAGTAATACTATTGATATGCTCCATAATTACCAATGCACAGCGTTCGGAGCATTCCGATACTACACCACCGCAAGAGTTTTCCCTTAGTGCCGGGGCGGTCAATACCGCTATTCTACAAAAGGGATTTTACGGGGGATATTTGGATTTAAAATATTACCCCGTCAAAAGGTGGGCTACGGGGCTTAGTTTTTCACTTGTTGGAAGAAAGATAACAGATAATTTCACTTATTCGATAGGACAGCCATTGGTTGATTTTTATGAAATAGGCTGGGTTAATCAATATGACATAATTCAGAAAGATAAAATCCGTCTTGGGGTAAGCCTTAATAATGGTGTTGTTATTTCGAGGCTTGGGGATAATGCCGAAAAAGAAAAATATATTGGGCAAGATTTGGTTCGGGAAAACGTGCAAAAGAAGTAGCTACAAATTATTTCTACCTGTTACAACCCGGCTTAAATATTTCGTACAAGATTTATTCAAACACTAACAGTCCTGACATTTACTTTACAACCAAATTACAGTATCGGGCAGTATTTGGCAGTCCGAAATACGGACAAATCAACGACTTTTCTAACTATTGGATAGGAGCAGGAATTACAGTTTTAAGCGATATGTAAACAGAATTATTTAAAAAATTTCAGAACAATACTATAAGAAATCATAAATGAAAAATAAAACATACGACATACTCGGCATTTCGGCAGCAACGCTCTGTTTAATCCATTGCCTGATTTTCCCCTTGCTTGTCATTATACCGATTGGCATATCGCATAATCCGTATATAGATTTAGCCTTTTTGATTATCGGAGCTATTATAGCCTTCAAAATCTGCAAGACGACTGACAGCAAGCTGGTCATTGCTCTTTTTGCCGTTTCATTGCTTACGATTTTAATTTCGGTAGTCCTTGATTTTGTTTATCATATCCACCTACCGCTTATCTATGTAGGTTCTGCCGGACTTATCACGGCTCACATCATCAATCATCGAAGAACACATACTTAATGAAAGTATATCAATATATAAAAAAACATCATTACTGAATGGCAACAGATAATATAATAAAAGTAATCACAGAACCATTTAAAACCCTGCGAAACACGACTTTCGCAAGGCTTTATTTCGCACAGATAGCAAGCCTTTTCGGCGATGCTTTTACGTGGCTCGGTCTGGCTTTGCTCACGTATGAGATAAGCCCCCAAAATGCCGCCGCTATTTTGGCATCAGCCCTAACATTAAGGGTAACGGCATACATCATCTTTTCGCCCTTTGCAGGTGTGGTATCAGAAAAATTCCAACGCAAACAGATATTGCTCATCACGCAGTTTGCAAGAATGACAATCGTCTGTATGCTGCCTTTCGTCAATGCCGAATGGCAGTTGTACGCATTGATATTTGCATTGAATGTGTTTGCTGCATTTTTTACGCCTACATACAGGGCAATCATTCCGCAGATAGTAGAAAAAGAAATATACAGAGAAGCTAACGGCTTATCAATGGCAACTTTTCAATTGTTGAGCGTATTTGGTCCTGCATTAGCAGGTATCGTAGCAGTTTGGTTAGGAGCGACACAAATATTTTTTCGTCAACGGTGCTACCTTGTTCATCGCTATATTGTTCATTCTTTCCATTCCGAAATCATCATTGCAAAAAGGTGTAAGCAGTGATAATGCCGTACCTCAAAAAAACGTGGGGCGAAGTATTAAAAGGCATACGCTTATTGTTCGGCAACAAGATTGTACGGTTTGCATTGAGCATTGAATTTATATCAGCCGTTGCAGGTGCTTTGGTATTGGTCAATACAGTAGGATTAGTAAAAACAAATCTTCAGTTAGATGATAAACACTATGGCTGGATAATGTCGGTATTCGGTGTAGGTGCAGCGATTACAGCATTTTTATTGGGTAGTTTGGACAAGTCCAAAACACGTAGCGTTTCACTGATTAGCGGAGCAATGCTAATAGGTGTTGCCATTAGTTTTGCCAATTTCGTACCGTTCAACGGTTTGATAATCCTGTGGATTTTGGCAGGTATCGGGCAGACGTTAGCCGATATGCCGTCCGAAACACTGATAGGCGAAAATATCGAACCTAAAGACCAAGGCAAAGTGTATGGTGCTCATTTCGCATTCTCCCATTTGTGGTGGGCAATCGCCTATCCGATAGCAGGATTTTTAGGTACACAGTTCCCGAACAGAGAATTTTTGTACGGTGGGATAGCCACCATTGTTTTGGCGGTTGTAGCCATTCTGATGTTTAGAAAATCAAATTAAAAAAGCCTAATCAAAGATGCAGCCTGAATATTAATTTAAGATAACCCGTATGGATAAATTTTATCAACAGACGCTAATTAAGCTGGAGGACGAAATCAGGGAATTGGAAATTGAAACCGATTGCTCTGTGCAACGAATTGAAGCAGTTATAAAACTTATCATTAAAACATTGTCCGACATAAAGGAGCACATCTTAAAAATAGGGTTTAAGAATAATGTTGAAGAAATCCATTTTTTCAAACATCAGAAACCCGTTATCGTTGCTAAGCTCATTTATTACTATGCCATTTATAAAATTGAAACGAAAAAGCCCAACGGCACGAAAGCGGTCAAAAAATATTTCAATGAAGAATTGAGAAAACTCAAAAGACACTTCAATAATAACCTTGAGCTTTATAAATATTATCGTACCAACAGTACATTTCTTGATGAGAAGCTATTTATAAGAGGAAAATTTGATATTAAGTTAAGTATAGACACTATTTATTTGGAAACAGATATTAGGTTTTCTACTTATTATGATTATAAAATAGCCGAGATTATTGCCAATGATTTAATACAGGTATATCTTGAAGCCAAATTAAATAAAAGCAATCAGAGCAAGACATCAGAAAATCCACCTCTCAAATGGACGGCAAGCAAAGCCTCCGCAACCGAATTGATTTACGGATTGTATTTGTTAGGTGTATTCAACAATGGGAATACGGATATTATCAATATCGTTAGATATTTTGAGCGTGTTTTCGGTATTGATTTAGGCGATTTTTACCATACGTTTATGGAACTCAAATCCCGAAAGATAAACCGTACCAAATTATCAGACAGTATGCGTGAAGCACTTATAAAAAGAATGGACGAACAGGACGAGAAATAGTAGTCATTGGATTGAAAAAAAGTAACAGGGGATTTGCAGATCCCCTGTTACTTTTTAGCCAGCATTATAATCAAAATTTGAGGTCTTCATTCTCATTAACTCATTATTTACAATACCCCTCGTGCCAAATGAACACCTTTTGTCCGTACAATACTCTCCGAGAATTTTGGCGTTTCTTGCTTTTTATCAACCTGTTCCGCAGACTGTCCTTTTTGTTCCGGTTCGATAGATAGCTGTATCTTTCGCTCGATAGCAGCCAGCTCCGTTTTGAGTTCGCTCAGTCGGCTCTCCTTAGACCACGTACCATTAACCACCTCCTGAAGCACAGGTATATCCTTTTGATAGCTCGCAATGCTTTCCTGTTCCTTTGCAATAAGTGGCGGTATTTTTTCCAACGCTCTCAAAAAGTTAACGGAGGCGGTTTCAGGGTCTTTCGCAATCACACCGAAATTATGATTGTACTTGATGTTGCCCTCTCCCTTTATGAAAAATCGGTTGACCCGAATATCTACGCCGTCTTTTTGCGACATTTCCGTTTTAACCAAAAGCTGAAAGCCGTACAAACTGCCAATCTCCTGATAATCCCCACCTGTACGGGCTTTGTCTGCAATCTCGTTGAGCTTGGTTCCAATCTGTTTAACATTTGCATTAGGCGACAATCCGTCCAACTGAACGGGGTTTGCGATTTTGCCGTCCTGCCTTTTTTGTATGCGTTGCTGTAAGTTCTCCCAATCGGTTGTCATACGGTTGAGGCGTGATTGAGCTGCGTTAAATTCTTCCGTATAGTTTTCCAATTTGCCTTTAGCACTGTACTTAGAGCGGTTAAACGCTTGCTTCTCGCTTTCCAATCCGGCAATCTGTTTTTCAACCCGTGCCTTATCCAACAGGTCTGTATTTCCTGACAGGATTGCCACGTATTCCGAGAAGTTCATACCCGACTTTTCGTCCATACTGCCCTCGTCAATGGTTCGCTTGCCGAGATTATTGGATTTTAATTGGTCGATAAATAGCTGTTTGTTGAACAGCAGGTTGAACTTATAACTATCCAAAGATTTCTCAACGGCATAAATGATTACATCTACTTTGTTGTCCGCAAAATGTTTGGCAATTTCATTGCCTTTGCGGATTGCCCGACCGTCACGCTGGGCAAGGTCGCTTGGTCGCCACGGGGTATCTAAGTGATGAACGGCAACGGCTCTTTTCTGTGCATTTACACCCGTTCCGAGCATACTCGTTGAGCCGAACAGCACACGGATTTTGCCCTCGTTCATTCCTTTGATAAGGTCTTTACGTTGCTTGTCCGTTTTGGCTTCCTGAATGAACCGGACTTCGTTAGCAGGTATGCCGTGGTCTTCCACGAGCTTGCGTTTGATTTCCGAGTACACATTCCACTCATTCGGCTTGTACGTTCCCAAATCAGAGAACACGAATTGCGTACCTTTCTGTGCATTGTATTTGTTGTAATACTTCGCAATATTATTGGCACAGTGCGTGGCTTTATTGTCGGGGTGGTCTTCATACATACCGCTTACCATTCGCATATCCAATGACATCTTACGGGCGTAGTCCGTAGCAATTAGCATTTTGGCTTTTTCTTCCGATTTTGACAACGGGTGTCTGCCGAGCAGGGTTGCATCGCCCGACTTGGCAAATTCCATTAAGTTCTGAATAAACTCCGCTTGGTCGGGCGTAGGCGGAATGTTGTACAGGATTTCTTTTTTTTCGGGACGGTCAATCCCTATATCTTTGGCAGTCCTGTAATCCGTGATTTCAGAGTAGAACTGTGCCAGCTCCGGTACTTTGATAAAATAACGGAAACGTTCTTTTGCTACGATATTATTAGCCACTGAAAACTCGTAATCGGTTGTTTTCCTTGCGTAGATAGCTGCCCACGCATCAAAACAGTTAATGCCCTGTTTCTCTAATGCCCGTGGTCGCAGGTATTTGAACAGGAGGTACAATTCCGTCAATGAATTGCTGATAGTCGTTCCCGAAAGAAAGGTAGCCCCCATATCCGCATTGGTTCGCTCCTGAATGGTGCGGATAGCAAAAAGCAGGTTCAACGCTTTTTGGCTACCGTCCACATTACCCAATCCGGCTACCCGACTATGACGGGTATTGAACATCAGGTTTTTGAATTGGTGGCTCTCGTCGATAAACAAATGGTCTATGCCCATCATTTTGAAATCGACAATATCATCTTTGCGGTTCTCAATATCGTGCTGTAAGGTCTTTAGCTTGACTTCGAGATTATCCTTTCGCTTGATAGCTCCGGCAAGCATACCCCTTGTTACTTCCGCACCGTCTGCCTCCATTGCATAGAGGTTTCGCTCCACATTATCCAATTCTATTTCGAGGATTTCCTTTTGAATTTCGGGGCTTTGCGGTATCATCCCGAATTGGTCGTGCGTGAGAATGACACAATCCCAATCGTTGTTTTTAATATCCCCGAATATCCGCAGGCGTTTTTTGTGGCGTGAAATCTTCCTTTCCTGGAAACAGTATTTTTGCGTGGGGGTACGCAGTTCGGTAGGCTTCGGCGATTTCGTGTACATTACTCTTTAATCCGATTATCATTGGTTTGTGTGCCAAGCCCAAACGCTTCATTTCCTGTGCAGCCGTACACATAACCAATGTTTTCCCAGCACCGACCTCGTGGTCGCAGATAGCCCCGTTGTTCAGCTTAATCATCCAAACGGTATCCTTTTGGCTACTGTACAGGTCTTCGATACCCAACGCTTTGCGGTCTAAGCCTGCAAAGTCCTGATGGCTTCCGTCATAGTTCGGACGGACAAAACAGTTGAACGTATCGTTGTATTGGTCGGTCAGTCGGGTTTTAAACTCGTCACTTTGGGCGTGTAGCCAATCCGTAAAGGCGGAACGGATTTCGTCAATTTTGGAATTAGCCATTTGTATGGCTTCCATATCCTTGACCTTGACTTCCTGCCCGTCTATTTCGACTTTCTTGGTTATATCGGGTGTCGTATTGACAAGGGCGTGTTTCAGTAACGCCACGCCGTCAAACGTCCGGCTCTCCGACTTGACCGCATACTTGACCCAAATATTTTGGTTGCCCTGATTACAGATGACCGAAAAATCATCGGAGCTGTCCGAATAGTGGATTTTTACATCTGCATCGAACAGGTGTGAAGCAAATTTGGCGTAAACACCCGTGGGTATCCAGCGTTCGCCGAGGTTAAAGTCCAGCTCCTCAAATTCGATACGTCTTGGTCGGGCTTCCTCCAATACGGTAAGGCTTTGCTTGGCTTCCTTATCATCGGGATTTTGTTCAACGTAGGTTCTGATTTCGTTGGCTTTTTCAACCACATTGCCCGCTATCCAGCGTTCGGCAATTTCGTACTCCCTTTCCAACGGGTTGTAAAAAATACGACCGTGCAAATGCTCTTTCAGTGCATCGGTGGTCATATTGCTGATTTCGGACATATAGTCCAAATCCACCGTTCCGAATTTGTTCAGCGAGGAAGCTAATGCTTCCGGCGGATTGTCCGTTGCTAATGTTGTGGTGGAGAAACTTACGGGATGGTTGAATATATCCGCTTTCTGAACGATACCGCCCTTTACACGCTCCAAATACGGGATTTCTTTTCCGGCACTATCCGTTTTAATCAGCTTGATATTATCGGCACTGTTCAGGTTGCTGTACTTTTTGATAAAGGCATCGTACAGGCGGTTCAGGTTTTCCCTTTCTTCCTTATGCTCCGTTTGTTTTTCGGCTTCTTTCTGATACAGGTCATTATAAGTATCACGTACAGCGATATAGGCTTCGGCTCTTGCTTTTTGGGCGGATGGCAGTTGCAAAGGATGGAACATTGCCGTTCCGTTTTCCTTATCCACCTCCTGCAAATGACCGACCCAGCCGTTATCCACGACAAGACAATCGTTACGGTGGTACGATTGCAGTTCCTGACTGTATAAGGCAGGTTCGGGAATGGCAACAGTCACGGGAATAGCTGGCTTGTCCGCTTGGCCATTTCCGTTTTGTTGTGAAAACAAATCTCCGATGACCTCCTGTTTAATGCCGTTTGGTGGGCTTGTCCTGTTAACCTTACCATTGGGAGCAGGAGGCGTGTAAGGTTGTTGCATCGCTCCACTGAATAAGTCCGTTTGCCGATTGATAGGCGTTCTCCGTCTATTGGAGGTTTGCCTTTTGGTTCTTGATGTTCGCTTAGGCGGAGCAAGAACGGCAACAGGTTCGCCAGCATTTTCAAACAGGTCGAAAATGCTTAACTGCGTAAATTCCTGTGGGCTTTCCTTTCCTATGGTTGTTTGCGTAAAACGAGGTAGTTCCGGCTGAATGATTTCACGCTCGATAACAGGAGGCGTTGGTGTTGGTTGTACCGGAATTTGTACGATTGGCTCATCGTTCCGCTCGCCTTTGTACAAAGACAAATTCAGGTGCTTTCTAAAATCATCGGAAAGCATCTGTTTAAGATTTTTGGCAATGCCCTCAACGCCGTCTTGGTGGGTATAAATTAATGCAGGTTGCCCGTATGGGTCAGTACCTACTTTCCAATGCGTATTTATAATTCTTGCACCGTCATTGAATATCGCATTGCTGGGTGTACCGTACCCCGTTTTGTTGCTTTGGCAAAACAGATCTTCCCTTTCGGTCAGATTTTGTTTTGCCGTATTCTTTTGCAGGATTATCAGGTCGGAGCCGACCTCTGTACCTGCATAATCCGTAAACACGTTATTCGGTAAGCGGATTGCCGAAACCAAATCGTTGTTTTCCATCAACGCCCTGCGTATCGGCTCATTATTCGGACTGTTTAAAATTCCCTGCGAGGTAATGAACGCCTGCAAACCGCCCTCTCGGAGCATATCATTCCCTTTCAAAAAGAAATAGTTATGAATGCTTCGGGCAGCTTGTATTTTTGCAGGGTCTTTACTTCGGGAATACGAAAGGTCAAATACGGAGGTATCGCCAAAAGGGATATTGCTGGCAATAACGTCATAGCTGTTTTGTTCCTTTTCGGGGATTTCCTCAAAGCCACTCACACGGATATTGCTTTCGGGATAAAGGTGCTTTAGGATTTTGCCCGTAAGCACATCCTTTTCGTAGGCGGTAACTTTGGTTTGGTTCTCTGCAAAGGACTGAACAAAAGCCCCGACACCTGCGGAGGGTTCGAGGAATTTGTCAATGTTCAGACCGCTATCCCTCAATGTGGAGGATATAGCGTTGATAACTTCCGGCGGTGTGTAAAAAGCGGTCAGCACCGAGCTTTTCATACTGTCCACATATCGGCGGTATTGCTTTTCGTCCGTAGCGTTCTCTTTTAATAGTTGGTGGAGTTCCTGCGTTATCGGGAACAAATCGTGTTCGGTCTTCCGCCAATGGTTGATGTCTATTTCGTCCGCTATGGGATTGAGAATGAATTTAAGACCGCCAAATCCGCTGTAACTCATCATACGCCCTCTTTCCTCGGCGGTCGCTTGTCGTTGCTCCTTTTCCAATGTAAAAGCAATCCGCAGGGCTTCAATATTGTGCTGGAGGTGCTGACGTTTACTGAAGCCCATTATCTTCAATCCAAATGGCGATGGTTCCCGTCAGTTCGGTATAGAGGACATCAAACTCATACCCGTAGGCGAAATCATCGGTTAGTTTATACTTGGCAAATACAGGCTCACAGATGGGGAACATTTTAAGGGCGAACGGTCGCAGTTCCTCGTCTGCCATTAGGGTATCGAACTCATTACAGACCACCTGAAAAACCGTATCAAACTTGGAGAAGTGCAAGCCCTCAAAGAGTATGTAGTTGGCAATCTCATTGCATTGGTCGATAGCGTTGCCGGAGCGGAACGCACCCTCATAAGCACTGGCAGCCCAAGAGGAACGCTGGTCGATAAATTTTTGGTCGTGTGCTTTTTCGGGAAAGCTACCGTTGAGGTGTTCTTGCAGTCGTAAACGGAAATAAGACAGGTCTTTTTGCTGTGTACTCATAATAAATTTTGTTTTAGAATTTTGCGTAAAGCCTAAAATTAGAGCAGGTAGCAAGTAGCTTTAAAGAAGTGGCAGGGTTTGGCTTTGAAAGGCAGGATTTGGCTTAAAACCAATTAATAGCAAAGAATTTAATTTGTATTTTTGATACTTGATAAAATCAACAATTAAAAGAACGGTCATCAAATAATGAATGAATTAGAACCCTTAAAAAGTATTTTTAAAGACAGAATATTTAAAATACCCGATTATCAGCGTGGCTACGCTTGGACAACAAGGCAATTGAAAGATTTTTGGGAAGATTTAGTCAATCTTCCTGCCGATAGGTTTCACTATACAGGCTTACTCTCTTTGAAAAAAGTCGATAAAAATATCTGGAATAACTGGAATGATGAACGATGGTTAATTGAAGATAGAGGGTTTAAACCTTTCCATATCGTTGATGGGCAACAACGGTTGACTACATTTGTAATTTTCATTCAAGCTATTTCGGAACAGCTAAAAGCAATACCGGAAAACAAAGGCAAAAAAGATGAAGAAATTTATCTTGGCTCTTTTAGCTTAAAGGCTATTAAGGAAGAATATTTAGTAATAGAAAAACCTCCTCAGTTTATTGTTACAACCTACAAGTTTGGCTATGAGGTCGATAATCCAAGTTTTAAATATTTACGTCATAAGGTGTTCTTAGAACCAAATAGCGGAACAATACAGGAAACTTTTTACACGCTCAATCTTGAAAATGCAAAGCACTTTTTCAAGGAAAATCTACAAAACTATTTTGAAACATACGGCTTAACCGAGATAGAAACACTATTCAAAAAAGTTACGCAAAACCTAATGTTCAATGTTTATGAAATAAGTGACGATTTTGATGTTTTCGTAGCATTTGAAACGATGAATAATCGTGGTAAAAAGCTGTCAAATTTGGAACTTCTCAAAAACAGGCTAATTTATTTGACTACTTTGTATGATGAAAAGGAGTTAAAAACTGATGAGAGAAATTCTCTGCGTGAAAAAATCAATGATGCTTGGAAAGAAGTTTATTATCAACTTGGGAGAAACAAGAAAAATCCACTTAATGATGATGATTTTTTAGTGGCTCATTGGATAATGTACTTTCAATATACAAGGGAAAAAGGCGATGATTATATTCGCTTTTTGCTTGAACAGAAATTTACACCTCAAAATATCTATGCAAAGACAGAGGTAAAATTAAGTTCATTGCAAGAGTTTGAAGAAGTTCGGGAAGATGAAGACACCGACCAAGAAGAAGTTGAAATAAACGGAGAAGAAGAAGTAATTGTTATGCGTTCCCAGCTTGCGCCCAAAGAAATAGAAGATTATGTAAACAGCTTAAAGGCTGCCGCCGTACATTGGTATAATACCCATAACCCTGTTAATAATCCGGACTTAACCAAACAGGAAAGTCTTTGGATAGACCGTTTGAATAGAATAGGTATAATCTATTTTCGTCCACTTGTAACAGTAGCTTATTTGAGTAAGAATGTTAATCCTGATAAAAGAGTTCAGCTCTTTAGGGCTATTGAGCGTTTCATTTTTATTACATTCAGGCTTAGCCGAGCTTTTTCAACATACAGAAATAGTGAATTTTATCGTGCAGCAAGACAACTGCGAAATGGGGAACTAACAATTGACAATATCATTCACAGATTGAATGAAAGAATGGATTATTGTTTTTATACACCTGAAAATTGTGAAGAAATCTACTTTGATTATACCTATTTTCAAAAATTCATTGACAAGAAGTTTAAAAGTGGAGGTGGTTTCTATTCTTGGAATGGGCTTAGATATTTCTTATATGAATATGAAATGGAAAAAGTTAGACAAAGAGGAAGTCAAAAAATAGATTGGAAACTGTTTGTAAAGAGCGAAAAAGATAAGGTTTCTATTGAGCATATTTATCCACAGACACCAACGCATAAATATTGGAAACAAAATTTCAAGGAATATAAAAAGACTTTTCAACCTTTCTTTCAGGGAACATTAGGCAACCTTTTACCATTGTCGCAAAGTATAAATTCAAGTTTGCAAAATGATTGCTTTGAAGATAAGCGAACAGCAAAATATAATGACAGAAAGGAGAAATTAAGACAAGGCTATTCTGACGGTTCGCATTCAGAGATTGAAGTGTCTGGATATAATATTTGGAACCCGGAGACTATCCTTGACCGAGGTAATAAATTATTAGAATTTATGGAGAAACGCTGGGATTTGAAATTTGAAGATGATGAAGCTAAAGCAGAATTATTATTTCTTGATTTTATGCTTCCCGAAGATGAGCATAGTATAGAAGAATAACCTAAAGTATTTTTGTAAATGAATTATACAGAAAACATTGAACGCTTAAAAATACTACTTACAGGAGCATCCACCGATGTTACTATAACAAGTGATAATGAAGCAGAATATAAACGATTGAAAAGTGAGCTGAATAAATCTGCGAAGTTCCAAACCAACCAACCAAAGGAATTTAAAATTTGCTTTACACTTCAAGAATTTAGAAGAGAAATGCAAGCAAAAGGCGGGTATGCAGAACGCAGAAAATATATTAACGAGATATTCTATCCTCTAATTTCAGATGAAAATTCCCTATTGGATAGCATCGAGGAAATACAACAAAGCGTAAACTTTGGTCATTTAAACCTTTTGCCGCAAGACATACAGCAAAAAGGACGAGAAATGTCGGAAGTCTATTTATATTTATATTGTATTGAAAATTCTTTAAGAATTTTTATTGAAGAAATTGTGAAGACGGAAACAGTAAATATTCCCCGAAAAGTACAAGAAACCATAGATAAATTAAAGAAAAGCGAACAAGAAAGTAAATATTTACCCATTCGAGGTAATAGTAATTTATTTTACTGTGACTTTATCGAGTTAGGAAAAATAATAGTCGGGAATTGGACAATTTTTGGGAAGTATTTTCCAAAACAGAATGAACATTGGTTGAACGTAATGGTTGATGAATTGTATAAGATACGGTGTTTGGTTGCTCATAATAGTTATGTTGGTAAAGATGAACGTGATGCACTAAAAGTTTATTACAAGAGTATCACGGCTCAATTACAGTTATAGTATAAATTTAAACCCTCTGAATAGAGGGTTTATTGTTGATACAGGAGTTGAAGCATCCTACCGACCTCTACATCCATTCGGGAAAAAGCAAACCACTTTTTACCCAAATCTTTGAGCGAAGCTCCGATATGGTACAGTTCCGTTTGGTCGATTATCAAAAATCGGTCGTGGGCATCGGAAAACACCTCAATTTCAATCGGGGGATATTGGCTGTTGTAGCGTTGTATATCCAGCCTTAGCTGATTGCTGATAGCTTTGGTGTAGATTTTTGCGGTTACATTATCCTTACGTTTGCCCAACAAGGTCAGCACCGTATCATCGGCATAATTGTCGAGCAGGATAATGGAGCTTTCGGCATTCCTGATAATATCCGCTACAAACTTGTAAGCATCAAAGACCTGCCCGTTATAGAAAACACCTTTTTCGCTTTGGAGCTTGTCGCTTTCCAAAGCCTTAAAGATTTCCTCAATCTTTTGGTCGGTTTCTAATTGCCTGATTTCGATTTTATCCAGCCTATGAAAAAGAGAGGCATTGCTGATGAGCATTCTCCGCATTTCTACAAATGCGTCCATAATTTCAATGCTCACTCTTACGGCGACATCTGAACGGAGTACAGCAGATAACATCGCTATTCCTTGCTCGGTAAAAACGTAGGGCAGGTAACGTCTTCCGCCTCGCCCTACGTTTGAGGTTCCAATTTGGAACCTCAAAAAATCGCTTTCTTCATCGGTCAGTTGAAAGCAAAATTTATCGGGAAACCTGTCTAAATTCCGTTTTACAGCCTTGTTCAATATTTTGGTTTCTACCTGATATAATGTAGCAAGGTCGCTATCCAGCATAACCTGTTTATCACGAATGGTATAAATCAGGTTGCTGATTGCTTGGGGTATCATCGTTGGCTTATTTTCCATTGCGTTTATTGCTTTTCTTTTTCTCAAACTCAAAGGAACTTTCCGAGTTCTCATTCAACACGATATAGGCATCGAATTTCTTTCCGGCTTTGCTTTTCATTCCCTTAATCAGAGGGGTTTTACCATTATTGACAAGGCTCGTAATATCGGCTATGCTTAATTGCACTTCGCAAACCCTACGGAACTGTACCCAATTACAATGTTCGTCAGGGCATTTTACAATCTTGTCACGGATAATCAATTGCTGGCTTTTGCATTTCGGGCAGGTCAGTTTAGGCAGGTTCTCATTGGCAATAGAGGTTTGTAGCAATTCGTCCGTTATAGACTTTGCATAG
This sequence comes from Chryseobacterium sp. P1-3, assembly GCF_000738495.1. NCBI lineage: Bacteria > Pseudomonadati > Bacteroidota > Flavobacteriia > Flavobacteriales > Weeksellaceae > Chryseobacterium > Chryseobacterium sp. P1-3. The sequence goes on along the minus strand of NZ_JPEQ01000002.1, from coordinate 218,461 downwards.
GTTTCCATTTCCCTCAAAAATACCCTTGCATCAACTTCGTTGTTTTCGATTTTCTGCAAAGCCAATTCCCATTCGGCAGTCATAGCCACGTCCGCAATTTTGCGGTATTTGACTAATCCATATACCTGCAATCCTTTCTCCGTAGGGATTAAGGATTTCTTTTCCCGTTGGATATAATTACGGGTAAACAGGGTTTCGATTATCGCAGCTCTTGTGGCAGGCGTACCGATACCGATATTTTGCAGGGCTTTTCGTTCGTCCTCGTTTTCGATTTCCCTGCCTGCATTTTCCATTGCCGACAATAGTCCGGCTTCGGTAAACAATACAGGCGGTTTGGTTTTCTTCTCCAAACAGGAGGCTTCTTTGATTTTCAGCTCATCGCCCTTTTTCAGTTCGGGCAAATCCTGTATCGGTTCGGTATCTTCGTCCGAGAAATTGCCTTTTATGGAACGCCAGCCAGCCTCTAATATCTTACAGCCTTTTAGTGTAAAATCGTAGTGCGACACTTCCAACGCTATATCCGTCACTTCTTTTACACAGGCTTGTGAAAGGGCTTCGAGCAGTCGAAAGGCAATCATATTATACACCTTTGTTTCGTCCGCATTAAGAGCAGACGGGATTTTGTCGGTTATGAGTAAACCGTGGTGGTCTGTTACACGGAGGTCATTTACAATCCGCTTATTAAACCGACCCCATTTCAATTTTGATACCGCTTGCTTGAAATTATCGTTGTCCTGTAACGCCCTTATAAGGTTGGGGATTTCTGCCCACATATCTTCCGGTATGTATTTACTTCCGGTACGGGGATAGGTAATAAATTTTTGTTCATACAGGCTTTGAGCGATATTGAGGGTTTGTTCGGCTGATAGGTTGAGCTTTTTGTTGGCTTCCTTTTGCAGTCCTGTGAGGTCAAAAAGCAAGGGCGGTTGCTCCGTGGTATTTTTACTTTCCACAGATACAACCGTAGCAGTTCCGTGTCTTTGGATTGACTTTAATGTATCTTCCGCTAACTTTTGCTCCTCCCATTTAGTTTTGGAGATACTTTTAAAATCAATATCCTCTTTGCGGTGCAATAGCTGAATTTGCCAATACTTCTTAATGGAGAAATTTTTGTTTTCCAAATAGCGTTTGCAAATCAGAGCCAATGTAGGCGTTTGCACTCTGCCCAAAGAATAAATGCCATTGCCTGCTGATATACTCAATGCTTGTGTGGCATTGATACCCACCAGCCAATCGGCTCGGCTTCTGCCTTGTGCAGCCTGATACAATCCGTCAAATGCTGCCCCGTCTTTCAGGCTGTCAAACCCTTGCTTGATTGCTTTTTCAGTAAGCGAGCTTATCCAAAGCCGCTCAAAGGGTTTACGGCATTTCAAATGTTCGTAAATATACCTGAAAATCAACTCGCCCTCACGTCCTGCATCGGTAGCAACGATAATACTGTCGCTTTTGTTGAACAATTCTTTGATGACTTTCAGTTGCTTTAATGCTCCCGTATCGGCTTGGTAGCCTTTGTCTTTTTTGACCTTTCTGACGGTCAATATAAACGGGTTCGGGAGGATAGGCAATGAAGCCTTGTCAAATCCCGTAATCCCATAATCTTCGGGCATTCCTAATCCAATTAAATGACCGAACGCCCACGTAACAAAATAGCCATTCCCCGTTAAGTAGCCGTCCTTTTTATCGGAAGCTCCCAACAAGCTGGCTATTTCCCTTGCTACGCTTGGTTTTTCTGCGATAACTGTTTTCATAACTAACTTACTTTTCTACTTCTTGATTTTGCAGGGGCTTTTGGCTTATTCTGTTGTTGCTGTTGCTTTTCGTTCTTCGGTGCTTGCTGTCCTTTTTCCAAAGGCTCCTTGATATTCTTAGTTGCTTCATTGGTCTTACCCTCCGAATTGACCGCAGTTTGCGTTTTGTGTTCCTCAGTAGGTTTAACACGTTCTTTGTATTGGTTCGGGAACTCAAAATTGGTAGTTCCTGTTTCTTTATTGTAAGTGATATAACCATTATAGGGTTTATCCTTTTTATCTTTCAACTGAACATAGACCGTTAGCCCGTCTTTGAATTTGTTGTATTGCTCGTCGTTCAGCTCAGTACCTCGAAAAGTTTTAGGAGCTTCCTGTGGCTGGCTTTGCTGGTTGGCTTGTCGGTTACTTTGGGATTGCTGTTGATGATTACCTCGGTCAAACAGATACTCCAAATAATTTTTGTCCGCATTGTACTGTACCGTTGCATCAAAGGATTTTCCTTTTGTGGAAGTCATACCCTCAACGAATAGGGGTTTACCCTCCATTAAGGTTTGTTTTTGTTCCTCTGTAAACTTAACCCCCTTTAATTCATCGGGGATATTGATTAAAGAGGTTCGGAGGGCGATAAGCTCATTGGTCAATCTGTCCACACTGATAATGGACGGTATCAGTTCTCCCATTTTTGGATGTATCAAATCAACCACTCGACCCATATTACCCGTTTCGAGCAGGTTTTTTTTATCTTCATCTGTAAACTTGTGATTGAAAAATTCTCTGTGCAGGTCAGGGGAATTGCGGACACCGTGTGCCATTACTACCACGTCGCCTGTTTCGTTTTCACGTAGCTGTAAACGGGCTTGTGAGCGGTGGGCGACCCCTCCGAAGTTAGCGTCCATATAGACAAGTTCATTCGTCTTATAACCCCGTAGGAGTGGGTCAAGCAGGTTTCTCTTTTCGAGGTATTCTCTTGTTATCCCGAAGCTGTTCAATGTTGCCCAATCAATCTGTTCCGGCTTGAAACGGTACTCGTTTGTTTCCGGTGTTGTCTGTGTTGTTGCCATATCGTTTTTATTTTCTTGTTTTTGTTCCTCTTTCGGTTCAGCCTTTACCTCGTGCTTTTTCATTTCCTTTTCGCCCTCCGGCGTAGGCTTATCTACCTGTTGCTGAAATTGCTTTGCTTTTTCGACGGCATCGCCTGCGTCCACTTTGAAAAATGCAAACGGGGTTGGGTTTTTCAACTGTCGCCAAAAGTTGGATATGAAATTGGTAAAGAAATCTCCGTGTTTATCTACACGCATAAACTCGGATTGGTTCTTTTGGGTCGGGTCAACGGTTTCTAAATTCCCGTCCTTGTCAATACCCTTAACGGCTTGGATTTTCATTTTTTCCTTATCCAGCACTAACAGCACGTCCGATAGTTGCTCAGGAGCTTCCTGTGCAACTTGTTCGGTTGCTTCCTGTTGATTTAAAGTTTCTTCGCTCATAATCTGAAAATTTTAAAGTTCAATGCCGAAAGTAAAGGAAGTGGTTACTGCATAACCCGAAGTGGCACTCAAAGGCAGTCAAAGGCAGTGTTTGGCGTTTTACTTACCCGTAGGAGGGTTAAAGCTCTCTCGGATAAATTGATGTACATCGGATAGCTTGTAATAGAGTTTTCCGCTTATGGTATAATAAGGCAGTTTGCCAATGGAACGGTAACGCTGGAGCGAGCGGTTGCTGATTTTAAGCATTTGTAATAAATCCTGATTGTCGAGCAGTTCCTCGCCGTCTATACTGTTACGTTTCTTTTGTAAGTCGTCAATATGGTTACTCAACATATCCAGCCTGTCCATTATTCGCTCCATCCACGACAAAAATTCCATTCTATCAATATTCATAGCTTTTACTTTTAAGAGTTCGTCCCTGTTATTTACCTGATTTCAGATTTCTGCCTTTTTCGATATAGCTTTTGCCCTTTGCCATAAGTTCCGCTACATATTCGTCACTACTTTGCACAGCATTGGCGTTAAGCATATCCTTGATTGCCCCAATCGTATAGAAGTATTGCCCGTAGATTTTGGAGTAGGTTATTTCGCCTTTGGTACGCATACGCCACAAAGTCTTTTCGCTGATGTGCAGGTATTGGCATACCTCGTGATTGTTGAGCCACAAATCATCGTAGCTGGTGTCGTCCAATCTTTTCAGATAATCCGCAATAGCGTTGATACGGCTGTTAAGCTGTTTCCACGCTTCTTCTTCAATGGTTATAATTTTCATTGCATTGCTTTTTTAATGTTCACAATGCAAAATTGCTAAGGGTGGCAGTGTTTGTCCGCCAACCCTTGCCAATTGGTTTGGCGGGTTTTTTAAAATTTTTAAAATCGGGAGAAATCCTTTATTAAAGAGCGTTTTAAAGGATTTGTAGTTTTGAAACAAGGTAAATAGCCAACATTTGCCAATTGGTTTGTAGTTGGCAACAGCTATAAACAAAAAGGCAGTACATCAAAAGTGTACTGCCCTAAATATTATGATTAATATTAAACACTAAAGGTCTTTATCCATATATTCCTCCAATGAAACTTTAAGCTCATCTAAAAATGCGGTTCGGGAGCCACTTTTAGTTTTCATTCTATGGAATGTGTGATGTATATCGTTTAGCGTAATGCCAAAAAGTATTTGGAACATTAAACTAATTTTTCGCACGCTGATTTTTCCGTATGAAATCGCACCGGAGGCGTGTAAAGCATAGATTAATTCTGTAAGTGCATTTTTGGTTTCCGTCCAAAAAATATCTTTGGAGCGTTCCGGCTTTTGTGCAATCAAATCGGGGCTTTCTTCGGGATTTATTTTTGTCAGTAGATAAGTGTAGAGTAATTCGTTAGCAATAATCCTTGCTGTCTTGTAATCGTAGAAAGTAGAAAATTCGGGGTCAATCTCAAATACGATACTGTTTAATCCATCGTGGTAGTTTATATTTCCACGTTTAAAATAGCTGTGGTCACGGTCTGTACGTCCCGAACGGTAGTACCTGTAAAAATCGGAATTGCAGATATGCTCAATGTATTCTCTTTTCAGACTTGCTAATTGGTTGGAAAAATAATTGAAATACATTTTGCCATTGCTGAACGGACAGGTCGTTTCAATGCGGTAAACCTTATTATAGTAAATGAGTTTGCCAAGAATTTGTGGTTTAATGGTTCTGAAGAATTGTATTTCCTCATTATCATTTTCAAAGTCCTGTTCAATGATTTGTTTCTTGACCGAAAATAATAGGTCTTGAAGATACAAGGTCATTTGATAAGCCTCGTCAATTAGCCTTTCGCTTTGTACTGAAATCTTATCTTCCATATTATGTATCTCTAAAATAATGGTGTGTAAAGAATGTTTCATAGCCAATATTTTTTGTGATGATTACTAAACTTCAAATTCAGTTTATACCTAATTAACACACAAATATTATGAGATGAAGTGACAAAATACCCACAGTTCAACCACACTGTGCGAATTTTTTTTTAACCGTAGGTGGGGGCAACTGTGGAAATAAATTTGCAAATATTTTGTATGAAACCTGTTTAAAGGATATATAAAAAATTAGACGGCAATAAATATTACCGTCCTATTTTTTTGTATATTTGCTATTGATTTACAAGGAAATCAAAAGAAAGCGAGTGCAGAGAGCACCACTACTAAATCGTTACCGATAAGGTTTTCAATTCTTGTAAACTACTCTTTTTGAAATACTTTGAGCCTTATTAATCTTTTTTAGAAAAAACAAAAAAATATCTGAGCAAAAAATAAATGATATTAAGCAAAAAGAAGAATTATCACTCACCAGGGCTATTCTGGATGGAGAAGAGAGGGAAAGGGAACGTATTGCAAGAGATCTTCATGACGGCCTCGGCGGTATGCTGGCAGGCGTTAAAATCAATTTTTCCACCTGGTCTTCCAGCCATCTACATCCCGAAAAGCACAGTGATTTTTACAGGATTCTGGGGCAACTGGATAATTCTGTGAGTGAGCTTCGCCATGTCGCCAGAAATTTAATGCCCGAATCTTTACTTAATTTCGGACTGGAAACCGCTTTGAGTGATCTTTGTGAATTTTATACCCGGAAAGATCTTACTATTGATTTTCAGGCTATGAATATCAATAAAAAGTTACCTTTGAACATTCAGCTCAATATTTATAGAATCGTTCAGGAATTATTGGCCAATGCCATAAAACATGCTGATGCCAGTAACATATTATTGCAATGTTCTCAAACCGGAGACAACTTCTTTATCACTATTGAAGACGACGGAAAAGGATTTGGAAACAGCAAAGAACAAAATCCTAAAAGTATGGGTCTTCGCAATCTGAAAAACAGGGTGGATTATATGAAAGGAATCATGGAAATCAATTCAGACAGCCAGGGCACAACGATTAATATAGAACTCAATACCCATGGAGAATAGTAAAATCAATATTGTTGTCGTAGACGATCATCCTATTGTCATTGAAGGATTGAAAATGATGCTTAACAGCCAGCCTCATTTCAATGTTTCCGAAAGCTTTACATCCGGATCGGAAATTATCAGTTTTATCAAGTCCAATAAAGTAGATATTATTCTTTTGGATATTACCCTGCCTGATGTAAACGGTACTGAACTCTGCAGAGAGATCAAGAAAATATCGCCGGACATTTCAGTCATTATGTTTAGCAATCGCTCAGAAAGAAGCATTATCATGCAATCTATACAAAACGGGGCCAGCGGGTATATTCTGAAAAACACTTCTATCGATGAGCTGGCAGTATGTATCAAAGGGGCACTCTCGGGAAATATTGTCTTCTGTAATGAAACAAAGCAAATCATCAGCCGCCCTTCTCCCACTGATCTACCGGTGCCAAGGCTAACCAAAAGGGAAAAGCAAATCCTTCAAATGGTAGCACAAGGGAAAACAAGTGTTCTCATTGCTGAAGAGCTGTTTTTAAGCCCTCTTACTGTGGACACCCACCGTAAGAATCTGCTTCAGAAATTTCAGGCCAAAAATTCTACGGAACTTATCAATCGTGCATTACAGCAACGGCTGATAGATGAATAAAAAAACCGCTGGTTGCAGCGGTTTTTTATATTTTATCAATTTAAATTTACAATTCCAGGAAACTGTAATCAATAGAAGCCACTAAGGTTCCTTTTCCAACTTTCTTATCGGTTTTGACAATAGAACCGTCAATCCAAAGATTAATGATCAGTTCTGAGTCTGTATCCGGAAGTTCAGCGTTGGCATCAAGATTAAGCTGTGCCTGGCTGGAATTCACAAAAAATTCTCCACTTGTCCATGGTGAGTTTAAAGGTGTCTGCAGCGTATTGTACATGGTATTCTGGGAAGTTCCCACCTGAGTCACAATGGTTTTAATAACTCCACCTGCAGATGTTTTCACTTCGAATTGAACCAAATGATCCTGAAACTCCTCATCGTCATCTTTTTTACAAGAATTCACAACGGTAATCACAGAAAATAATAAGACGAATAAAAAAAGAAAGTCTAAGTAAACTTTTTGAATTGTAAAATTGCTTCATTTCTCCAAATAGATTTTTTAATGTTTCAAATATAAGTTTTTTATTAATATAAAAATAACTTTCATGAAAATTTTCCAACAAAGATTTACAAATAATATCAAATCAATAAAAATAAAAATATCCCCATTCTCTATAAAAACACAGGATAAAGAAATAATTGTTAAACAAACAACACCTCCTGCCGAACCTGCTTGCATGGTTAATAAAACGGGAAGGCTGACAATGTGATTTATTAATTATATTTGCTGTATGAATTTAGATTATCTAGTAAGAGAACCGGAAAATATAACATCCAACACTCCTGTTCTTTTTATGCTGCATGGCTATGGCAGTAATGAACAGGACCTTTTCAGTTTTAGGGAAACTTTACCTAATGACTGGCTTATCATAAGCTTCAGAGCTCCGAAAAACACACAGTTTGAGGGGTATTCCTGGTACGATATAGATTTTAATACGCCTGATAACTTTATTGATGTTACCCAGGCAAAGGAATCGCTGAACGCGGTACTTGAAAGTATTTTAAAAATCATCAATCATTATGGCCTCACAGAAAGCAAAGTTCACTTATGTGGATTCAGTCAGGGAGGTATACTGTGTTACGCATTGGCGTTAAAGCACCCTGAATTATTTAATAATGTAGCCTGTTTAAGCGCTTATCCGGAGGAAAAAATTCTTGACGGAATTGTAAAGGATAAAAAGAAACTTGAGAGGCTCCGCTTTTTTGTTTCACATGGTACAGATGATGCCGTTATTCCACTTGAATGGGGAAGAAAAGCTGCAGAACTGCTTTATGACCTCAACTGCTATTTTACTTTCAGAGAGTATATGAGCGGACATGGGGTTAATCAAAAGAATTATATGGACCTCATGGACTTTTTCACAAAGTAGCTTTATCAATTTTAAATATTTTCAACAAAAAACGAAGCTTATTGCAGTTTATACAAACATTCCTGTATTTGGAATGTTTTTTTTATTCTCCGTAAGGATAAATTCAGTAAATTCAGTAAATGAAATTAAAGCTTTTTTTACTGGGATTATTTTTAAGCATTTTTGTAAATGCACAAAATTCTTTTGAGCTGATTAATACCAAAAAAGCAGTTATTCCTTTTCAATTTATTAATAACCTTATTTTTATTCCGGTTAACGTGAATGGTGCCGAACTTACTTTTTTGCTGGATACAGGCGTTGCGGAAACCATTCTTTTCAGTCTTGATAATAAAGAGATCAGATTACAAAATGTAGAAAAAGTAAAATTCTCCGGTCTTGGCGGAAATGTAAGTATAGATGGCTTCAAATCAGATCACAATATAGCCCGTATAGGGAAATCTCTGATCAATAATTCAATGTCTATCTATCTGATTATTGATGAAAGCTTCAACATCTCTTCTCATGTCGGAATTCCTGTCAATGGGATTATAGGCTATCATTTTTTTAAAAACCACCCTGTTTCAATAAATTATACCTCAAAAAAGATAACAATATATGAAAGCACCGAACTTTTAAGCAGTAAACTTAAAAGGTATGAAGAGCTTCCTATGAGTATTGAAAAATATAAACCCTATCTCTATGCAGACGTAGAAATGACTAATGAAAGAAAAAGTTCAAAACTCCTGATTGACCTTGGGAACAGTGATGCGATATGGCTCTTCCCTGCCCTTATCAAAAATTTCGTGTACAACAGACCTAATATTGATGATTTTATCGGACGCGGATTCAATGGAGATATTTATGGGAAAAGAAGCAGAATTCATAATTTTTATTTGGGTGATTTTAGATTTGAGAAACCCCTTACTGCTATGCCGGATGAGTTTTCTATTCAGCATGTCAATCTGGTAGAAGGCAGAAAAGGCTCTATAGGAGGAGAAATTATGCGCAGGTTTACCACTGTTTTCGATTATGCCAATGAAAAACTATACCTGAGAAAAAACAAAAACTTTGATGACCCGTTCCATTTTAATATGAGTGGACTGGACTTTAAACAGGACGGACTGGAATGGAAGGAAGATATTGTAAAGATTGAAACCAAAAAAACGGCCCTCACCGGCAATGAAGTATATACAGATTCTTTTCAATACAAATTTAGCTTAAAGCCCGTATTCTTAATCGCAGGGGTAAGAAAAGATTCTCCGGCTTACCATGCCGGGCTGAAAAAAGAGGATAAAATTATCAGCATTAACGGAACTCTGGCCTCGAATATGACAATGGAAAAAATACTAGAGCTTATGAAATCTTATGAAGGACGCAACATTACTATGGTAATTGAACGGAAAAATGAAAAATTAACCGTACATTTCACATTAGAAGATCCCATTCCTTATCAAGAATAAAGTATGAAAACGGAAGAAAGCACAATAGATAAAATAAGAACCCGGCCGAGATTTAAGATGCTCACCCATCTTACCAAAGAGGAATATGCTGAAAATCTGAAAAAGTATCTTGCGGAACATAAAGGAGAATTTACAGGTAACATCAATAAGGAAGTTGCTACAATCTGGGTAGAAACGACAAATGATAACTACTGGAAACCACGCCTTTCCTTGCGGGTGGAAATTGAAGATGAGCATACCACAATCCGCGGCGTCTTTGGTCCCAGCTCTGCAGTCTGGACCTTTTTTATGTTTCTTTATTTTTCTTTTTCTATTTTATGGATGACTTTCTTCACCATGTACTATGTGGAAAAGCAAATAAAAAGCGCCGAATACCCCTGGGCATTGAGCGCTTCTTTTGTAATGTTATTTTTTATTCTCCTTACCTATCTGGCTGCGAGATTCGGGCAGCACAAAGGAAAAGAAGAAATGCTTAAGCTGAGGAAATTTGCTGAAGAATCCACTTTACAATTTGAAAAAAAAATTAGTTAGTCACAGGCTCTGCAGTCTGCTCACTCTGAATGGGTGTAGCCATTGCTTTAGCCGTTTTAATGGAATCTACTACTTTTTCCCTGTTGGCTTGTTCTTTCAGCATTTTGGGAACTTCCGGCTCCAATAGTTTTGTCAGCTCTTCCACAGAAATATTATTGGCGTTCGGGTCATTTAAAAGTTTCCTCCATGGTTTTCTTCCTCCCCAGTTATAATCCCCGAATACCATAACTGCCGTACCTCTGGCTTTTGTAGTAGCACCTCCCGGATTCAGGATCCAGGTATCTGCATATGAATACAGCCATTGTGCATCTTTTCTCAGCAGTCTTAAACAAGAATGGGAAGCAGGATATCCGGGAAGGGTATATTCATGCCATCCGATTCCTCCTATATTGTGAATATTAAAGTTATAAGGTAGTTTCCATTCGCTGCTGACGGTGGAAATGGATAATTTCTTTTTCCAGTTTGCAAAAGTAAGGCCTCTCGTTGTCTGGGCTGATTTTTTTCCCATACTTGTGGGCCCCCATTTTATAAGGCTTCCGTTAGAATACACTCCAAATGCCTGTATAGGATATGAAAAAATCACAAATTTCTTCACCCCGCTTAATATATCCAGCTGCATGGGAAACGGCGAATACGCCATCAGGGTTGTATCTATTTTCGCAGGAACGACAAGGGTATCGGAATTCCATTTGCTTTTAGAATCTAATCTATTGAGAGCAAGAATCGCCGCACGTTCCTTCTCATTATACTTTTTACTAAATTCAGCATATACGGAATCTCTGATTTTCTTATCCTTCGGAATAACAAACGCATTATAAAAACCATTCTCCTGTATAACAGGCGGAACAGATTCTTTCTTCACTACAGGTACGGAGTCTTTCTTTACTGTATCTTTTTCTTCTTCAGGAGATTCTGATGCAGTAACTGTATCTTTAAAAGTATCGCTTATTTTCTCTATTTCTTTTTTACATGAAACCAGAAATATTGCACATAAACAGGTATAAATAAAAGTTTTTTTCACAGATATGTTCTTCATAAATAAAATTGGCCATCTAGTTTGGCTACCCAGTACAAATATCAGACCTAAAATTGAATCATAAAAGACATTCTTTAAAATACCGTAAAAAAACGGTAATAACGATATCTTTTACAGTAATTTATTAGTCTTTGCATAGGCAAGAGCTTCGGCAATATTATTTACTCCAATCTTTTCAAAGAGTTTTTTTCTGTGAAATTTCACCGTATCTGCTGTGATAAAAAGTTTACCGGCAATTTCATTGATGGTCATTCCACTGGCATACAGACTTAAAATTTCAAACTCTCTGGATGACAGCTTTATTTTTTCGTTTTTTTCCCATTTTTCTTCTATCAAATCATATTTCCAGACTTCATCCGCTCCTTCTTTACTGAGAACTACATTTCCGGACATACTATTGCTGGAGAGAGAAACCACACATAATGCTTTCCAGACCTGTCCTTCTTCTGTCAGGAACATGGGTGTAAGCTTATGATTCACAAGGATCAGATTATTTTTACTATTGATCAGGTTAAAATCGTAGGAAATGGAATACATTTTTCTCTCTTCCACCGGAATGGTTTCATAAAATCCAAACCCTGCTTCATTGATCTTAATCAGCATTTCTACATCTTCAGGCTTAACATTCTGAAAGTAAAAAGCATATCCCAACTCTTTTACTTCTTCTGAAGTTTTTCCACATAAAAAAAGCGGATTATCAGAAACATATTCAAATCCGCGGGTTTGATAATTAATGACATACAGACTCTGATAAGTAGTCCTGGAAAGAGCTTTTATCGCTTCCAGATAATCCCCGGACTGGCTGAAATCAATATCTGCATCGCGACTGACTTCATTTTTTATCATTAAAAAACCTGTTTATTTCTTCCATAATGTTATAAGCACCACTATACTACTACACGAAAAGGTAGTTTTTAGCTTTACTATCACAAATCTACACAAAAGTGTAGTAATTTTCAAAGCAATGTGATATACTTTTGCAAAAAAGATTTGCATGATTGTACCTTTTTGAGCTATTATGATCAAATGTACTCAAAACAGTTTTAATAAGGCAGTGGAAGAGTTCATTTCAATATAATAAATAACCATGATATAAAGAAGCTGCATAAATAACCGGTTAAAGTTAAATAAATTCCGTCATGAAGTTTTTATCGTAATCAACTCAGACATGAGTTTTCATTCAGATTAGGAATATTGCATGCGACTACCGAATTGAGCAGCGTTTAAAGATCAGTTTATTTTGAGCAGCACATTCATCCCTGTTCGAAAAATCACAAACTGAACGAACACCATATCGCTGATCTTTCTTATTACTGTCTTCCGGCAGTAATTTTTTTTTGGATTAAATTCAAAATAAAATACTTTAAAGCAAAGGCTGACATTAAGATCAGCCTTTGTTTACTTATTGCTCATTGTAAAATAAATTTACAATATGTGGAACGTCTTTCAACTTAATTTCAATATTTTCTCAGTAATTCTTTATGCCCCTTTGTGTTGAATAATCACCAGATAAGCAAAAAGATAATATTATTTCAAAATGCACAGCAGGTTATTATTGTGTTGCTTTTATCATCGCATTGGTTATCTGTTCTTCTTTTTCTCTGGCATACGTAGAGTCATACTCACCCATTATATCAAATAAATATTGGTAAAAAGGTGTGATTCTCTGTACATCTTCAGGTTTATTGATTGCTTTTTCCTTCATTTGCAGTCCCTTAATAAATACATTGAACTTTTTGTCAATCGGTTCTATAGAACGTACGAGATAAGCATATCCTTTATCTTTTTGTCCTAATTTATTAAATGCATTGGTTACGGCTGCAACTACCATAGAATATTCCATTGGTTTAGCCCGCATCTGTTTTCTGAGATATTTCTGGTCAGAAGGATCAAGACTTAGATAATAATCATATTCCTTAAAGATATCTTTTTGGAGATCCTCTGCCATTTTCACTGCTTTGGTTTCCTGACCTGCAAGAATATATCCATATACTATAGAGCTTAGTGAGCGGGGATCATTATATTTTTCAGTCGGAATTTCTTTAACAGCAAGGTCAAGGAGCTCAGTTGCTTTTTCCTTCTGCCCTGTCATGGCCAAAGCTTCTGCAGCCCTGCTTACAGAGGTTCTATAGCCAATAATATTAGAAGTTGCTGTTTCGTCGTAATGAATATTTTTGTTTTTAAAATTTCCCCATTTGTAGTTTTTCACAATATTATATAATAAATTTCCATCTACCCGTCCCATTTCACCACCGCTCCCCGCAGGGGTGCTTATAGGAACCAAACGGTATGTAAAACCATCAAATTGCAGGTAATTGTCAAGGTAAAAAATATTTTCACTGTCATAAATTCCTCCTGAAGAGAAGTTTATAGGACGTTTCCAGTCAAAATTAGCAAGCATGTCCAGCATCATAAGATTATTCTTATACATAGTACTTCCTTTATAATCAATTATGATCTGGTTTGCTGCGATTGCCACGTCAGAAACACTCATAATTCCTGCATTTACAGCATTTTGCTTATTAACCGGAAGAATAAATTTAGACACTGGAAGGAAGTTGTATTTTTCATATCGTTCTTCTCCGAAAATCATTTTCAGGATCTCATCTTTCTCAGGGGATTTATATTTAATAAAATTCACGGCTTCCTTCAAAGTCATTGAATCCTGAGTAAGATATTTTCTAAATTGCTGAAGTTCAGTTTCAGGAGCTCCCTGTTCTTTAAGATTTGCAAAAATACCTTCCCAATCCTCTTTCTTTACCAGATAGATCTGATCATTTACTCCATCTTTATAATCTTCACGGGTTAATTGCCCCGGGATAGGCATTGCATTATAGGTTTTGCGTTTTACCTGATCTATATTCCATGGCGTTGCAAGCAGTGTAAAGTTTACTGTTTTTACATCATCCCTGAATCTTTCTGTTTCCTGAATTGCCCATACCGGGAAAGTATCATTATCTCCGTATAAAAAGACAATATCATTTTTAGGCAGTGATTTCAGGAATGAATAAGCATAATCATAAGCTGCGGATTTATGGCTGCGGTCATGTGCCGTATAATTCTGGAAGCCCATCATAAAAGGAATTCCTAACAATACAACTCCCAATGCAATATTAGCACCGGCGGATTTGATTTTAGACTGTAAGAACCATAATAAAGCTCCTGCTCCCAATCCGATCCAGATGGCAAAAGCATAGAATGACCCCACCATAGCGTAATCTCTTTCTCTTACTTCAAAAGGTTTTATTCCTGTATAAAAAACAATCCCTACACTGGTCGTAATGAACAGCGCCAGTATTGCATAAAAACGGTTAAAATCTCTATTGAGCTGGAAAAAGAAACCAATCAGACCTAAAATAAGGGGTAGAAAAAAGAAGGCAACCGTACTTTCATTTTTGAATTTTGCAGGCATTTTATCCTGATTTCCCCACATTGCATTATCGATAAACGGAATTCCCGAAATCCAGTTCCCATTAGTAATTTCCATATGTCCTTCCAGATCATTCTGCCTTCCTACAAAATTCCACATAAGATATCTCACAAAATAATATCCGTTTTGAAAGCTGATGAAATACTCCATATTCTGGGCAAAAGATGGTCTCTGAACATTAATTAGGTTGTAAGGTTTTACTTTTAAATAATCTGAAGCCGTGATTGTTTTATCTTCATACTTTGCTCTTAATTCATCAAATATTTTTTTGGCTTCAGGGTTATCTGCAATGTCCTCGTTACCATAATTGAATGTAAAATCCGGAGCACCATACATTGATATATAATTAGCCATGACATCCTTATCTTCATTGAACATTCTAGGCATTAAGCTTACCTGAGACTTACTGAAAACATAGTTAAAACGGTCTCCGATTTTCCTGTACGTTCCGGTTTTTTCATCTTTTTCAAAGATTTCCCCGGTTTTCTGTGTTTTAAAACTTCCGTCTTCATTTTTCTCAATCCCATTCGCATCAAGGAATGCAGTATAGTTTTGCCCGTAAATGGTAGGCCAGTCTCCATACTGCTCTCTGTTATAATAATCCAGCATACCAATGGCGGTATCAGGATCATTAAGGTTCATTGGCGGATTGGCATTTGCCCTGATAGGAATTACGACCCAGCATGAAAAACCAATCATCATATAAACAATAGACAATGTAATCGTCTGATATATACCTTTTTTTAGTTTTCCTTGCATATTTGATCAGGAAATAACAGATCGCTACCATTAAAATAAATGCTGCAATAGTTCCTGAATGGAAAGGCAGCCCCAACCCGTTTACAAAGAATATTTCCAGTTTACCAAACAGGGTCATGATCAGCGGGAAAATACCTTTAAATACGATAGCCAGTATAAGCAGTGTAATAAGGTTCGCCCAGATAAAGTTTTTCCAGGTAAATGTATAGTTTCGAGCATAATAGATCAGGCAGACTGCAGGGATTACCAGCATACACATCATGTGTACTCCTACGGAAAGACCTATGATATAAAATATCAGAATAAGCCAGCGCTCATTATCTTTTTCTTTATATTCATTTTCCCATTTGGTGATGAGCCATAGCAGCAAAGCAATAAACATACTCGCCATAGCATACACTTCCCCTTCTACAGCAGAAAACCAGAATGTATCTGAAAATGTGAAGCAGAGTGATCCTATTACTCCTGCGAAAAGAATAGCGGTCTGCTGGCCTTTGGAAATATCTTCAAATTCTTTTTTTAACAGATCTCTAAGTATATGAGTAATGGTCCAGAATAAAAATAGTATGGTAAATGCACTGCACAGTGCTGACACCATATTAATCACAATGGAGTAATTAGCCTCATTTCCGAAAGCAAATATACTGGCAACAGCTCCTACGATCTGAAAAAGTGCTGCTCCGGGAGCATGGGTTACTTCCAGCTTCACTGCAGAAGAGATGTATTCTCCACAATCCCAGAAACTCAAATAATGTTCTATAGTAGATAGATACGTGATAAGAGCAATACTGAACATTACCCATCCTAAAACGGTATTCCATTTTTTAAAAGACCAATTCTTCATTTATAAATTAATTTCTGATAAAAATTCCTGAATCAAAATATTTATTTAACTTCCTGTTATCTGATTTCCTACTAATGTTTTTAATAAAACCGGATCTGAAATTAAATATATGCCGATTGCTAAATTCTCAAAGATACTTTTTTTTTTCAAACTATTTTTTAAAAATAAAATATTTCCAAGCTCTCTTAATAACCGCAAAAGAATTTTGTGTTTGGAATAATTCAGCAATAAACTATTTTGGAAAAATTGTATTCTTTATGGACACTATACCAATGCAGCAGCAGAATCTTTTAATGCTAAAATCAAAAACTTCGGAATGCAGCCTAGAAGGGTAAAAGATAAATCGCTTTTTCTATTTAGGTTGACTAAACTTTTGCCTGGCCCCCCGGATTTTGGATCAGTAGCAAAAGTTAGGGACATAATAAACTGGGTCTGAATATAAAAAATTCTGTTCATTATTGATTAGCGTCAAAATTATTGAGATCGTTTTTCACGCAAAGTTTTAAAAAATAATGTCTATTTCAAGTAGGCAAAGAAGGCAGCATAGCTGCTGACTAAGCGCATGCAAAGTGTTCGCTTCATCAGAAGCGATTAAAAATCGATTCATTTCTTAGCTGACTTAAAATAAAGAGTATCAAAAAGAAACCTTTACGTGAATTTTAAAAATTAAATAGATCTAAATATTACAAGACCACAACTTTTGCGTTGGATCCAATTTTGTTAGCGACTTTTTGGAACAGCTATAAAAACAAAAAATGCTGTAAAACATCTATTTTACAGCATCTTATACTATTCTGATATAGTAGTTGCGATCCGGACGGGACTTGTACTTTTTCAAGAAAAGCCCTATCCATAAGCTTTATGCTGTTTTCTTATTTTATAGGTCACCGAATAGGTCACTTTTTTTAAATTAAGATTGAGAGCGTCTGTTTTTAACTGGTGCAAAGATATAGATATTTTTATTTTCTACAAATAAATTAAGTGCTTTTCTTTTTAAACAACTGTAAAGAACAGACTATCAAATATATTTTTTTGGTAAAACACTGATTTTACGAGAAAATCCATTGATAACACTAATTCGTAAAAAGATGTAAAAGAAGATTTTCCTGAAATTTTACACTTAATTTTTATAAAATCGTATACAAGGAAGGCCAAAGATCGAATGACATAGAATTTGGACAATTACAATTCTTGGTGAAAATCCCGCTCTCTGAAGTAGCTAGGGATACACTTTTCTTTTACCCCCTAATCCATCAAGATTTTCATGATATTATTCAGCAGTTTGAGAGAGATGCTATTGATTAGTATTACAATACAATTATATCTTTTTTACTTAATTTGGCCAGTTAATAAAACGCCAGTACCTGACTTAAATTCAGGCACTGGCACTATTTACTTTAAATTACTAAATTGTTTTTGGCCCATTCCAAAATTCCTATTGTTGGAATGTTTTGCTGATGATTAAAAGTTTTTGCCATTGGCCAGTTAACACCTGGATCGGTAAACACCATACGATATTTGTGAAAAATATTGTCAGGCTCACTTTTGATTGAATTTTTCAAATGTTCATTGTCCCAAATAACACGTTTAAATGGTTTATCGTAAAGCGTTTCCGCATGTTCGGCAATTTGAGTGAACGTTGCTGTTTCTCCTGCTATAAATATCACTTCATTTGTAATCTCGGGTTGATAAAATAATACTTCGATGGTCAATTTACCAATGTCTTCGCAGCAAGTAAGTGTGAGTGCATTATCCCAAGAACCTAATGCATAAATGGTCTCATTATCTAGGCTTACTACACCAAAATCTTCTCTGAATAGAAAGCTCGTAATCATACCCGTAGAAACAATAACCCATTTGGTTTTGGTTTGAGCACGTAATAAATCTCGTACGTCTAATTGTTCATCAAAAACGGGCTGAGCACTACCACGACCTATTTTATCATAATCCACACCAAATTGCCAAGGGATATAACGAATTACGCCACCAGCAAGCACCGCTTCAGTAATTTTTACTTGCATCCCTTTACCAATAGAGAAACCACTGCAACAGATGACAGTTTCATATTTAGAGAAAACACTTGCCAACTCCGCAACACTACTTCCTACCAAATCAATGGTTTCTAAAATAATATCGCTCAGCACAACATTGCCTGATAAATCTTTTATGGCTGTCGTTCCTGGTTGTACCAAAGCAGCAATATGCAAGTCTACCTGATGCGCTTGTTTATAATCATAAAGTGCCTGCAACATTGACAAACCGACCTCTCCGGTGCCAATAACTAAAAAAGATGATTTCATTGTTTAATTATTTTTTAATTTTCTGATGCAAAATTAGCTTGCTACAGCTGCCTAGTAGGTGCAAAAAAACAGACAACACTTGCAAAAATCCTATTTTTGACGATATTGTAATGGGGTGTGGTTGGTGTGTTTTTTATAGAAATTAACGAAGTGAGATGTTTCTTGAAAATGTAGACTCCAAGAAATTTCTTTGATGGAATAGTTTGAATGTCGCAATAGTACATCTGCTTCTTCTATAATACGTTCGTGGATTAATTGTTGGGTTGTTTTTCCAGTTACTTCCTTTAAGGTTTTATTAAGATTGTCTACTGTACAATTTAGTTTTGCAGCAAAGTATAAAGGTGCTTTTCCTGCTAATGGATTTTCCGGATTGATATTAAAGAAGGCTGTTTCTAGTTGTTTAAAAAAGCGTTCGTCCAAACTGTCTTTGTTGAGTTTTAGTACATAATTTTTTGTAGAAATTGTCTTTTGAACGTGATGGATAATGTCAAAAATCCGTCCTCGAATGACTTGTTCTTTAAATAGATAATCGGAATTATTTTCTGATTCAATTTGATGAAATAATGCTGAAAGATGTAGATAATCAATTTCAGATAATGAATGAGCAAATACCTTTCTCCCCTGAAAAACAGGCCAATTTCTAAGATTGATTTTAGTTGTTTCTCTCAAAAAGTTTTCGGTACAAATGCAATAGATTCCTTCAAAGTTTTCGTCATTGGTATGAAAAGAAGAGCGTGTCAATGGATCAGTAAAAACAATCGTGTAACCAGATATCCATATTTCATTGCCATTATTTAGATATTTGGCATCACCTTTTAGTAGTGCTATTTTATAGAATGGTTTACGTTGCAAACGTTCACAAGCCGACAAATCTATTTTCAGTTCTGCCCAATATAATAAATCAAAATGTCCAGTATAATTTGTTTGGCTAAATTCTTCACGATCTGTATATTCATTGTAAAATAATTGAATTTCTTGTTGGCTCATATTTAAAAAAATTATCTCATTTCTTGACAATTTATGCTTTTTTAGGGGATTTTTTTGACATCAATAAGGATTATATTTTTTCGTGAAATAATTTATTTATTTGAATTTTCATTTTTTTGCTTAGCATTCTTATTAAGAAGAGTTGAAGTAATTGATTAGAAGTTTCAAATGAGTATTTCTTTTTTAAGAAAGTACCGAGCTTCTGAAAACCTCAGTAACAAAAATTTTACTTCTTCTAATATAACAATAATCAATTAGTTATATAATTACGGTACAAATATGATACAAATGGACATATAATATATATTACTAAAAACTTTTAATAATCAGTAAAATATTATGTTATTTTCTTCTTTAGAAATTGCACTTCAAGTATAAAAGTGTCAATTAAAGTGTATATTTCAATATCATTTATTATCAAATATATACTTAAATACCTATGAAAAAAAATAAAACGGAAAAGGTTCACAGAAATAGGCTTCGGAATAGAGATTTAAAACTTCTTTGGGGACTATCAGGTGGTATTTGTGCTTATTGTAAAAGTCCATTTATTGATATGGAAAATTTGACATACATTGTACATCAAGCACATGTAATAGCTAGAAGTGACAAAAGCTTACCTAGCTATAGAGACATTCCTTTGGCAGAAAAAAGACAGGTACGAAAATCATTTTCTTCTACACCCTACATGCCATGAGGAAACTAAGTATTGCTCTTTAGAAGAACTTCAGGCAATAAAAGAGAATCACGAAAGACATGTGAGAGATACATTAACCGGGACTTACCATCCCTTTCCAATAGGAAGAGGTAAGTTTGCAAAATATCCGCATATTACCTATTACCCTATTGAGAAAAAATTCAATCCTCTAAAATCCTATACATCTATTCTTATTTCTACAATAATGATAATTCTACTATTACTTTATATAATTTATATAGATACTAAAAAACTTGATTCACCGCTCGCTTTTTGTATTATCTTAATTGCTTTCATGCTATTATTGATAACGAAAGCAATAAAAGAGATAAAGCAAAAACCTAACGAAATTATATATGAAGGAAATTGTATTTTTACTGGATGTAATGGTAAAGTCAATATTAGACGCCCATCACCTGTTTGGGATGCAATTACCAAACAAACTGTTCCAGAACCAGGAATAGGCATTTGTAATTTTGACCACACTCATACTTTCACTGTTTCACGAGATTTATCTATTTCTAACAGAGGCGATTATCATGATTTCAAAATTATCATTACTTAAACGACTGACTATTTTTAAAATTAGGATCACACATACCTGAAAAACAATTGGCTATAATAGTATAAAACTGATTAATAGCAGTAAACATACATATTTTTTTCTTATAAAAACAAAAAGCCAGTCCTTTACTAGTGGTAAGGGACTGGCTCTTGACATCTATTTATTTAAAGCTTTTAAAACTCTTACTAAAAAAAAATCTTAAACAGTTTTACATATAGCTCAAAAATTGATCTAAAAACATTGATTCAAAATTTAACTTATAAAATCTTATTTTTTTAGTGACCTTTTAATAAAAACTGTTTTTGAATCTGTAAAACAGACTCTTTTGAAGGGTAAAAACTAAAGTAATCTAAAACTTTTAAAATTATAGAATTTGAAATATTTACACCTCCTTCTAAAATTTCTAATCGGGTATATTCTTCATCAATAGTAATTTTATTGGCCTTTGTTGTTCTAATATTTATAAATGGCATGTGATTCTCGGCATCCAAATGTAATCTCCTATCTTTTAGCTCATTAAATATAATAGAAACTCTCACCCCCTCTTTATATAGTCCTTCTATTGTCAAGTGCTCAATAAAGACAAATAGTTGAGTGAGATAATGTATAATAGTCGTATAATAAAATAAGTATTGTCCGGAAGGAAATTTTGACGCCCACCCCCCTCTCAAGTAATCTCCTTCCAGCCAGTCCTCTACAAAGCTATTGATCATGCAAAAATTCTCTGATAAGTGCATTCTCCACATTTCTTTTCGAGCTCCTAAATCAGAAAAAGCCTGGTAAGAATTCTCAGCAGTAATTAAACTGCCTTCCTGTATCGTTCTGGGAATAAATGGTAAAGTCCATGAAGCCTTAACCTGTGCCTTTTCCACAACTTCCAAACATCTCTTGAGACTATTTAAGTTACCCTTTTGCAGAGGAGTTATATACACTTCGCAATTACCTTTCGACTTTATTAATTTATATGAGGATGTTTGTTGAAAAGCTTTTATTTCAGCATCAAATATTTCTTCATGAATATTTGGAATTGTATATCCAAAACTTTTTCTGCGTTGCATTAATCTAACCGCAGCTAACTCAATGACATCTCGCAAATCGCTTACGTTTGAAATAGCTGCGCTTTCAGGTCGTTTATTTGTATTTCTATAATACAAAGTACTTGCCCTCATTTCTCCATCTAAAGTTTTTTTACAAAGTGTAGGAATTTCTTTGAAAGAGAAGATTTTAATTACCACATATTTTAATCCGTTTTGGTCTTCCGGAAAATATACATTAAAATCGACCATCGGTTCAGCATATTTTGAAACTTGATCTCGCATTTCATCAAATTTATAAGTATTAATGTTGTTCTGATCAACTCCGACATTAATAAATTTATTTCCATTTTCTTCAATTCCGATTATAATGTGACCACCATCCGGTAGATTTGACATTGCTAAAATATCTTTTGTCAGTTTTTTATAATCCCAAGGAGTGTTTGCTTTAAAATCTAATGAAGGGCTTTCTGTTTGGCCTTCAATCAATCTCAAAAAATCTTTTGTATTCATTTAACTTCAAATTTTATTAAAATATTTCAAAAAAATTTCATCATAAGTGATGTATATTATTTAAATTGAAGTAATTCTTCTCTTAACATATAGGCTTTAGGGGAACTTCTTCTGACTAGAAAATCTAAAATAAAAAGAAAGTCGCTTAAAATATTTTTGTCTCTTTTTATTTTACCACCATATCTATAGAATGCCTTTTCAATTAATTTTTCTAAAATATTGTTATCGACCTGTTCAGCATTTTGGCTTTGGAGCATTGGCACAATCCATGATATTGAGTCTGGCATAAAATTATTAAATGCAATACCACTTAAAAATTTAATGGATGAATTAATTCTGTTGAATCCTAAAGTAGTTATAAAATTTTTGAAATACAAACTTTTACCTTCCAATACCGACCATTTTTCAGAACTCTCTACCCAGTTAATATCGAAAAGAAAAACTGGTAAAAAGATTGCATTCCTATTGCTGATCATCCATTTTTCGAGAAATTCCCAAAATATCCAGAAGTTTTCGAGCTGAATTCTATCTATTGTAGTTCTAATAAACTCTTCAACTAACTCATATATAAATTTTAAATACTCATCAGAAATACTTTTTTTCTGATGTTTCTACAATAACATCAAGTAATTGTTTAAAAAGAGGTATAGATAGTTCTGTCGGCTGATTCAGCAGATATCTCGGGTAATAAAAAGTGAACGCATGTCGGCTTTCATAAAAATCCAGCATGCTTGATTTGGGATTATTCAAAAAAACTTATATGCAATGTTAGAACATCCTGTATGAATTTATGATGAGCGGGAAGAGTCGTATTCCAAGGGATAATGCGTAGCATATCATCCAAATACCACTGAGTATGCAAATCCAATGAAACGATAATTTCCTCCGGTAAATCTATATTTCCATTGACAACAGAATTAATTAAGAGTTCAGACCAATTGTTTTCATCCGATTTATGAAGCTCTCCGACACTTAATTTTCCTTGATGATATAACATTCGGTTTCTCTCGATTTCTTTATTTTGTTCTTGCAGAATTTCGACGGCTTTAGCTAGTCCATACCAACAATTTAATACAAAACGCCGGCTCAACTAATGCTAGATCATGTACAACTGCATGTTGCAAAGCGATACGTTCTCTTTCATCCAATCCTTTTAAAAGCAGACGGAAAACTAATTCTTTAACCTTCAATTTTAAAATCTGATCAATATTAGCTTTAAAAAATATAGCATAGTCCTTTTAGAGGAGCTATGTTATCCAGTAAATCTAAATTAATAGTATAAGAATCTTTATTCGATAACTTCTCCTCTTCTAAGTTAATGATAGTTTCGCAACACCATACAATTTCTTCAGGTTGAAGCTGATCTGAAAAGTCACGAAGAGCAATAGATGCCATAGTACCAGGAGATACCATGATTTCCCGTTCACTATCTAGTTTTAAAATAAATTCATATCCTTTTTTCCAAGTTTCATAATTATAATCAGCAACCTCTTTATAGTCGAAAGCATTTCTTGCCCAAGTCGTATTAGCTGTTGGAATTGTATAATTTGTCCCGCTTTCTACTAAATTTCTAATTGTATCATCATATCCGGGAACTATCTGAACATAATTTCCGTTTTGATCAAAATGCTTAAATTCATATTTTCTGGCATCCATATCAAATAAAAACTTTTTAAAAAGCCAATCATCTTCCTTAACATTCTCCCACATTTTGTCAACCTGTTTATATAAAAGTTCATTAAAATCTCTTTGATAAAACATATAATCAGCAACAAATCCAACTAGGCCGATATAGTATTTGTTGCGATGAATCCTGCCGTTTGATGCAATTCGTTCTTTTCTTTCGAATTCATTATCATTATAAACATTGTCTCTAATCATATCTGAAGTAGACCTTGTAGAATCCCATTTAAAAAACAATGGAATCCCTAAAAGGGAGACAGAAGTTTCGTCAACCAAAACTGGAAATGCTTGTAAAATACTAGATACCACACCTAAAACAGCAACATTATTAGACTCTCTGATTAATCTTTCTAAAAATCCTTGTGCAGTTGTAAAATCTTTTCTATCCGAAATCTCTAATAAAGTTTTTTCCAGAGCCATCAGTGATGATATTACAACCTTATCATAAATTAAAAACCCTCGGTACATAGACCAATACTCATAATTTCCATAGTATACAGCAGATGATCCATCTTCAAAAAACGACCTCTATAGTTTCCACCTCTCTCTTTTCTATAGACAGAAGAATTTCATAATTTTTTTCAAAAGCAGTATTTAAAAATGAAATAAGAAAATCAAGAGCTTTTTCACTGTGATACAAAAACATCCAATAAAAAAAAGTAAGATAACCAGATGGTAATCCATAATCATGTTCGAAATCGCTGTTTATACCAAAATCATTTACTTTAGGCTCTCGAACCAGCATACTGCTAATACTTCCCGGTGCATATTTTTTTTCTTTCTGGGGCCAGTCCTGTGTAGCTATTTGAATAACTTCATCAGGAAAAAAGCGACAAATTTGATCTGAAATAACTCCCCCAATAATATAAGCTCTTATTTCCCATAAAAAAGCTGGATCAGTCCACCTATCATTACCTGTTTCAGGAATAAGGCAAGCTTGAATAATGGATGCAACAAGTTTCTGATCGGCTTCCGTTAACTTAAAAAGAGTTTCAACATATTCTTTTATATATGCAGATGATTTCCTACCTAATCTTTTCTGAGCAGAATGAGCCTGAAGTCTAAAAATAAAATCTTCTAACAGAAAAGCAGCACTTTTTGCACCAGGTGGAAGAAGGCTCTGATTAAATTCAGAAAGCTGTTTTGCCCATGATTCAATAAGATTCAAATATTTTAATTCAAAGCTTGGGAGCTGCTTAACTTCATTGATATTAACTTTAATGAAATCTATTATATAATCCCATCCAGAACCAACTGGCAGAAGATCATCAAAATTTCTTTTTTTAGGATCTATTTTTTTACAACCGGTTTGAAGTAAATAGATTATACGATTCAATAACGTTGCTCCATCTTCAAGAAGGTGTACCTTTAAACTATCCAAAAGTACTTTTGAATGATTTGATCTAAGCGAAACAATCAATAGCTCATCTTTCCAAGACTGGGACAAAGTTTCATCATTTAAAAGCTCGTGCATAAAATATACGGAAGCTTCCGGTTCATATTCATAAAACTCTTCCATCCATAATCTGAACGCCCTTCTCATGGCCGGAGTATTTTCTATTGAAAGTAAAAAATTTTTTTTGAGTTCGTAATCTCTAATTTTTGATGTCTTATAAATCTAATCAGTGCCCAATCTTCCAATATATCGTGAGATGGACTCAAAGCACCGGCATCGGATAAATCATCTAACTGGAGAATATTATCTCTAACAAGATCAGCGGTAATAGTCTCATCACCATCATATGTTGTAAAAAGAGACATTTCTCTAGATCTTTTAAGACAAATCTCGTAAAAAACCGTTCCACGCTTTGTTTGATTATTTTCAACAATATGTTGCCACATCAATTTTTTAAATTTCAACTCATCTAATTTCTGTTCATCTAATAATTGGGGTATGATTCGAACAGCTTTATCCATGTAATATGGAGTACGTAATAAGTGATTCACTTTAGGATTTTCCAATAACGGATTAATGTCAGGTATATTTTCACGGATAAGTTCCATTTCTTGATCACTAAACTCGTTCACTTGAAAATAAGACGTATTTTCAGGAAGCTCATAATAATAATTGATCCTGAATTTCTGCAAAAGGTAGTCTCTAATGGTTAATATTACAGTTATATTAGGGTTTTTCGATATCAGTTCGAGCATTTCATTAAATGCTCCGGAAATATCTGATTCTATAAGCTTTTCGAAACTCTCAATCCAAATCAGAAAATACTTATTTGATAGAGGACTTGATAATAATTGCTGAATATCCACTTTACATCTGGAACTTTTTAAAGCTTCGCTCAGTGTATCACAATAAAGATTCTCCGGTGTAAAAGTTAAAATTGTATAATCACCTGCTGCTTTTAAATTTGCAACAGTTGACTTCGTTAATGCAGATTTTCCAACCCCAGGATTTCCATGAACTACTACAATATTATTATCTTGTATTAACTTCAATAGACCTGCATCATCACGAAGAACATTATAATCGCCAATTTTTTCACGTGTTCTGGCATTAACTCTTTTTTCATTCTTTTCTATTTCCTCAAAACTGGTAAGAACTTCCTGATTCGTTTCCGCATATATACTATTAATTAGGCTGAATTTAGGTGGAATTATTTTGTTGTAAGCCAAAATTTTTGTCACGATAAAAACTCCACTATCTTCGTAAGTGTGGATAATTCCTGTGAAATAAATGTTACCATATAAAAGTGAATAAGCGCCACTCCCTGATAAACCTTCAACATTTTCAAGTGCCTGCTGATAATATGTATCCAAAGGTTTTTTAGTCTGTAAAATAAACCTATTAGTATTACTCTTATCATCTTCTATAAATTTCATCGGAAATGGCCGATCAGCTTCTTGATTATTAAAATTAGCAAATCCACGAATTTGATAATCAAGAATTGAATCCTCCGTATCAATCACCTGGCAAAAAAAATTGTTTGCCGGTAAGCGGAATAATATCCTTTTTCAAAAGAATTAGCAATGCAATATCTTCTTCATTTTCAGAAACATTCACAATGTCATTTTCAGTTAAATTATAGGAATGAAATGTCAATGTCTCCTCATTAAAAAATCTTTTCGAGTTTAATATCTGTAGTTATAAATTCTTTATTGAAATCCTTTCCTGTCAGACAATGCTTGGCAGTCAGTACGTAGACATAATCTAAATCAGCGTCGGGGAAATATAAAACAGCTGTTCCAATTTCACCATTACACATAATTTTAATTGTTGCAAGTTGCGGTATATTTTGATTCATATTATTTATTTAATGGTAAATAAGCAAGAATTTTACTTTCTAATCCCAGCTGCGAATAGCTGCAATCGAAATTGTAATTTTCAAATGCATCGTTATCTACATCAAACATACCTCTCAATTCTTGGGTATCACAAGCAAAATGTATATCTATGATTTCGGAATCTCTTTTATTATTAGTAATCACCCGGACAATTGTCTCTTTATCAGGATGTCGATTATGAATACCATTTCCCGTTATGACATAAGAATTAGTTTGAACAATTTCTAATAGTTCAGGACTTGTATTTGCTTTACTGCCATGATGCGACAACTGCATAAATTGAACTTTTACAGGATTGTCCTCTGAAAAATCAAGAGTCTTAAGGCTGTCAACTATATCTGAAGGATGACTGTCAGACAGCAGTAGTGCCCTTACTTCCCCGAATTCAGCAAGAACAGCAATGGAACTACCATTAACTGGGTCTGTATCAGTATAAAATTTAGTAGCACTTAGTTCTTCTATATTCTTTTTGTGATCAGACTGAATTTCAGTTCTGCCAATCTTTCCATTACTTTCTTCTTTTTTCCATAATTCAGTCGCAACAGCCTCTTTCTCTAATGTTGGTGAGAGAATAGTTATTTTTAAACCATAACATTCAATAGGCCTGGTTATCGTATTTATTGGAACTGTAGTAAGAAGATTATGCTTAGTCAGAAAATCTCTAAGGACAATACCATCTCCGACCGAAATTTTACCATTAGATTCTTTTACCATTTCAGGTGAATGATTGAATAAAAAATTCTTCACGGCATTTTGTTTATCATAAATTCTTTTATCTGCAACAAAACCTTTTACAGCACCAATATGATCACGATCTATATGGCTAATTATCCAATTTTCAATCTGTTCACCTACAGTTAAAATTTCTTTAATTAATGGGCCAAAGGAATTTTTATATTCTTTACCATATCCACCATCAATTAGTATATTATGCCAATTGGAGTCATTTCCGAAAAAACGAATAAAAATTGCATCTCCACCGCCTATGTCAAAAAAATGAAAACTAATTTGATGTGTTTTTTGAATCATAAAATAATGGTTATTTATTTATTTTCCTAAAATAATAAAAGCTGGCTTGAAAAAGTGAAAAATTATTAAAATATCAAACGAAATGTCAAATTAATACGTTCTTTCATCGATACTGCTGACTTAGCAATTCGATGCTCTCGATTTTCCTGAAGATCACCTTTCATAATAAGTAATTATCCATTAGGAAGCAGAATACAATATTTAATTTGATGATGGTCTTTTTTCTGAAGTCAAAGTTTCTGGTCAGTCCAAGGCTGATGGAGGCTATGATCAGGTGTTTTCCATATCGACTTTTTTTTTCCCTGTTAAGGAGCAATATTTTAACACTGTACATTTCCGTGATAGTTAAAAAAAAATTTCTTTTAAAAGAAGGTAGTATCTATCTTCTATTAGGAACGGTCGAAATTGGCTATCATTTCCCTACAGTTACAATTACGAAGATGGCTAAAATGCCATTGATCGGCGATCCTAGGTATTCGATGGATGAACAAAAATCCAGAGAGATGGAACGAAATCTTCGTGAAGATGTGAGCCTGACTTTTAGAGAACCATATCCGCAAGCATATGAAATTGGACTGCCAAGACATAAAATGTGATTACAAGTTCTCAATAGTTACTTGATAGATTTATTATAATCCGAACGTCTATAATTAATTACATCAAACATTAATATTTCATTTACAAAATATTATTCCTAATTTTATAGCTATGAGTAATACCTTACACATCAATAGAAATCAACTTGAAAGTCCTCTGGAAGAAATCTTCATCCAGCAATTTGAAAAGTTCGTAAATGATCGTTTTGAAATAATTCCTCAATACGAGGTACGAAATTCTGCGGGACTTTTCCGCTTGGATTTTTTACTGAAATCCAATGACTACATGGTTGCGATTGAGCTTGATGGAAAAGAATTCCACGATGAATGGAGAGATGAATGGAGAGATGCTCACATGCTGGGAAATGGACAAGTAGATTGTATTTATCGTTTTAGGGGAAAAGATATAACAACCTATATCAATGAATGCATTTACTCTTTATACTTAAATGATCATAAGCTGTTTGATAGTCGTTACACCCAAGTATCCAAGTCGCTCGTTGATACAGAAGTATTTTCTTACCCCGGCTCAGAGTTCCGACATTTGTCTGATTGTATAATTTATTCAATTCCTACGGCCAATGAATATGGAGAGAGCACAGGAAGGCATCATGATATTCGAATGATCAGAAGATGTAAAAATGATAGCTCTCAGTATTGGAATAAACTTTTTGAATTTTCACAAAAGCATCCTGAAAAGAAACTTGATGAATTAATTATTCAACGAAATAAAGATCGTAAGTCTGACAATGGTCATTTCGACTCTATTTAATTAATGATGTTTTACTATTTTTTGGTATCCTATCCTTTAATTACAATAATTTTAATATATTTGTGGAAGGTATTTTCTACAGAGCCTGCCACCCACTAGAAGCAAAGCTGATAAGCACTGTAATTATTATAATTGAATAACTTTTGTTTACTACACAAGAGTGATGGTTAGTGGGTGACATTTATTTCTTGTGAAATAAAAGAAAAATTCAATGGAATCGAATAATCATACAATCAATTTCTATAAGTTAGAAGCAAAAAAGCTTAAAAGAGAAATGGGAATTCAACATACTGAAGCCCTTACAATTACTGCAAAAAAATACGGATTTTCAAATTGGACACACTGTCTTAAAACTTTTGATGTTACTCCAAAACAATCAAACAATACAACAAAACAACTCATATTTAATGATTGGTTAAGTAAACAAGTGAATAGGGATTCGCCATTAGGCGATTTGGCCAGAGACATGAAAACAGATAACACTTGGCCTATATTTGACAACTATGATCAATATGAGTTCTATTTAGAATCAAAAGAAGCAATCAGACAGGCAGTTTCTACTTTGAAAAATGCTTGGAAAACATATAATGCTTATCTTAAACGCAGTCTGTTGCAGAAGAAGCATAAAGAAGTGCAGACAACACCTAAAAAAGATGTTAGAAAAATAGTTTTCATAAAGAATGTCATTCCTTTACATTATAGTAAAAGAACAATTGAAAAGTTTAATATAGGAGATCATGCATGGATTTCCAACGATGGACGTAAAGCAATCCCTGTAATAATTACAGAGGTAGATGAACATCACTACTCATTCAAGATTGAAAGACCTTTAAAATGAATTAGTCAACACTTAATCTGACAGTTATAATCAAATTAAATAACTTTAAAACAGATTAAGTATTATGACTACCCAACAAAAAATCATCAAAAACAAGTTAGGTGTACTTGAATTAGCACAACATTTGGGAAACGTATCCAAAGCATGTAAAGTAATGGGATATTCCCGAGATAGTTTTTATAGATTCAAAGAACTATATGAACAAGGCGGAGAACTTGCCTTGCAGGAAATTTCCAGAAGAAAACCTGTATTAAAGAATCGTGTAGACGAGTCGATTGAGAAAGCTGTTATTGATATAGCGATAGAGAATCCAGCTTTAGGACAACTTAGAGTAAGCAATGAGCTCAGAAAGAACGGTTTTATTGTTTCACCAGGTGGAGTTAGAAGTATCTGGCTCAGACATGATCTCCATACATTTAAGCTTCGTTTAAAAGCTCTGGAAGCCAAATCCGCACAAGAAGGAATTGTTCTTACAGAAAGTCAACTTACTGCTTTAGAAAGAGCAAAAGAGGAAAAGAAGGCACATGGTGAGATAGAAACTTACCACCCAGGGTATTTAGGATCTCAGGATACATATTATGTAGGAAATATTAAAGGAGTTGGCCATATTTATCAGCAAACCTTTATAGATACCTATTCTAAAGTTGCATTTGCAAAGTTATATGACCGTAAGAATGCACTTATTGCTGCTGATATGCTTAACGATCAGGTTGTTCCTTTCTTTGAGCAGCAGGAACTTCGCTTACTTAGGATTTTGACTGACAGAGGAACTGAATACTGCGGAATAAGAGAACAGCACGAATATCAGTTATATTTGGCTATTGAAGATATTGATCATACCAAAACAAAAGCTAAAAGTCCTCAAACCAACGGTATTTGTGAACGTTTTCACAGAACCATACAAGACGAATTTTACGCAGTTGCCTTCAGAAAGAAAATTTACAGAAGTATCGAAGAACTCCAATTGGATCTTAGCAGCTGGCTCCTGTATTACAATGAAGAAAGAACACATACAGGAAAGCATTGTTATGGTAAAACTCCAATGCATACGTTTTTGGATAGTAAGCCTATTGCAAAAGAGAAATTATTGGAAACTCTTGCAGAGGAGCAAAAAATCCTTACTTTTGGAAGTAAGGACAATATTGGATAACTGACAATTATTTTTAACCCTTAACTGTCAGATCAAGTCGTGGCTATTACATTTAAAAAATGCAGGCGACGAATTTTACTACCGATTAGATGAAGTCCGAAGCACTCCTGAACTTGCCTGTATGAATCGTATGACTAGATAATCTATCATATCTCTACTATTAAACGAATAACTACTTTTAGCACTTTCATATAATGTCCTTGGTTATTTACCAAGGACATCTTTATTGGATTAACTTATACCTTTGGAGATATACTTCCCGAGTATCTTACATTTAATCTAAACTATTGGTTTAGTCTTTCCACCTTAATTGTAAAATTTTAACTACTTATCTTCTTTACCATTTATAGAAATTCTTAAATTTGACTTTCAATATTATCAAAATAAGGATGTTGAATTGTATATACAGCATCAGTATCTTCTGATGTAATAACAAAATCTGGATAAGGGTTTTCGTTTTTTAGGAGCCTATCAAAATCGTGAATAGTATAACACTTGCTTTGGCTATTGTACATATATAAAGTTGGAGCATTAATGATAAAAATACCTACAACTTCAAAATCACTTAAATCGACTTCAATTGGGTCAGTCGCCCGTAATTTAAAATGGTTTTGAATAACAATGATATTATCCTTTGCCCAGTCCACTTTTCTTTTCAACTGCTTTTCATACTTATCTTTAAAATTACTATAATCTCTTTTCCAGTTATTGTAATCAAATCTGGATCGATTATGTTTACATTCAGAAACATATATTTTCTTATTATTCAAATCAAGAAAAAGAATATCAATGTCACCTATAGTATTATTGATATTAATAAATTGCTTCTTAGCAGACTGGAAACTTTCGATATCAACCTCATAAGGGTATTTTTTTGTTTTGATTAACTCGATTATAGGATTCTGCAGTGTCTTATCATGGGTATTATCTACTTTCTCAATAAACTTTTTAAGATCATTATTAACTTTCCATTCAGGCGGAAAAATTCCAAATGGAAAGCAATTTGTTGATAGCTGTGAAATACTTTCCAGCCATTTATTAGCACCAATTATATGGTATTGTTTGCCATCAATGGAATATTCTAAAATAGGTCGATATATATGTCTGTATATATCTTGGTTTTTATAAAAGCTCTCTTCAATACTTAAAGCATTTTGCTTTGTAATGGTCAAACCTTCATAGAAACTATCAAGAAATGTATGATCAACACCTGTATTAGCCTTAATACTTTTAACAATTTCAGGAAAAAGTGTAACACCTAATCGGTTCTCAGATTTTTGTAAATTTTCTGCAACAAAGTAACATAGATCATCATATTTAATAGAATACTTATCTTCAGCTAAAAGTTTAAAATCATGAATGCAATCCGAGAGAGCAACTTCTGAATTATGATTGTTTAAATCATTGAAAATATAAGAAAAGAATAATGGGTAAGGCTGATAGGTTAGAAAAGCAATCTCTTTTTCTTTCCCTTCATATTTAACACCTATTGCTTTTGGAAATAATTGAACTCTTGCTAAATATTCGCTGGAAATAAATGCCCACTCGCCAATATAAATTAATTCTTCAAGAAACGTGCAATAATCTAGCATATTATCCTGCATTTCTTTAAAAAAAATAGGAGCACCTTTAAGATTATATTTTGTAGACTGCTCAAGTATAATCTTTAAAATTCGGCGTGATCCCGCAAATTTTTTCTTCATTAATACTTAGCCGATACCCTTCAATTTGTTTTTGATGCAGCTCAATTGAATCTTCATGTAGATTATGACAAAATAAGTAAAATGAAAATCTTTTTTCACTTTGAATCTTGTCTTCCAGTTTTTTACAGAAAAATGTAAAGCTGAATTTAAGAATTTCACTTACAGTTTTAGGGTCAGTAATTTCAACTTCTGTTTGAAAAAATTTCTCTTTTAAAAGCTCAGAGAATTCAGGCCAGTAAATATCCTTGTATTTATCATCTGAAATAACAATCCTTTTACCTTCAATATTGTATCCTGGCATTTTTAAGTTTTATAGTTATTAGTAAGTATAAAATTAAAAAAAATAGACTTGCTTATGATTAGAAATCATAAAATAAATTACACTTGATATTTAAATTTAGTTTTTTTTGCATTTTTAAGAATACAGATTTTGTAATTATGTATAAATCTTGTCATACAAATCATCAATTTTGAAATTAAGATTTCTAACCTCCTTATTGTTCAATATCTTATTAATCCCCAATATGATTAATTGAGAAACAATCACTTTCATCTCCCAATAAAGATCTTGTGAAAGCACGTCTTTCCCATTAAGTTTTATATATTCATATCCTCTGTAGTAAGATCCTCCATGTGCTATTTCATTTCTAATTTTAAAAACAGCATCTAAAATTCCTTTCATTTTTTTAGCATCGTTCTTATTATGTGTCAAATGAATTATACAAAACAACTTCATAAAATCAGATGATGCATTTTTTTTCAAATAATCCCTCCATTGCATAAACCAAATCTAGGAGCTTATCCATATCCTCGACATGAGATTCAACACTTATTAAATATCTTTTTAAAGACCATAAATTACAATCCCATACTTTAGCAATTCCCGATAAATTATTTTTCAGATTTATTATTCGTGATTTAGTAATTAAGACATGATGCATGAAAACATCTGTTTTCAGATCTTCGTAAAAAGTTTCTCTTCTTTGACTTGAAATGAATAATCCCACCATTAAAAAACGTTATTCAATCCCATCACGGAAGTTGTTGGAAAAGTTAAATGTAATGCAGATAAAAATAGAAATGAAATCTCTTTCTGTAGTGCCTTATATTGATTATAACTCTGAATAAAATCATAAGGAATTGAATTCAGATTTTTAATTTGATCTCTGGAAGGTATCAATGTTTTTCGGGTTAATTGAGTTTCTATTATGGCTATTCCTGTTGAATAATGCCAGTTTTTATAATTATCATCAACATTAAAATATGAATAAATCATTCCTAGATTATTAAAAACATAATTTTGGACACGATTTGTTTCAACAAAACCACTCCTAAATTTCGGCAGAATTTTAATCAAAACTTTTTCGACCTCATCAGAGACAAAAGTTTTCAGACCATAGTTAAACCCATATTCTACTTTTTTTTCTGCAATATTTAATGTAAGAATATGCTTTACATTATCGGTAATATCAAGAATTATTTCCTCATCAGAACTATCATCTGCATCGAAATAGCACGGAATAAGCCATTGAATTTTGGTACTCATATAAGTAATGTTACTTGAATAATATTAAATCACTAATTTATCAATCAGATTATAGATTTCTATTTACCTGTTTAACTTGTTCTTTAGGTTCATAATATAATTCTATAATCTTCTATTTTCTCTATGGTAATTTTAATTTCCACATTAGTAATAATTTTTTCTCAGAGATAAGTGTGTTTAGTTTTGGTTTCCATTTAATTTTACTTCACTTCTATTTTTCATTTAGCAGAAACTTTTCTGCGAACACATCCATCTTAGATTCTTGCACTTTTTATTTGATTTTTCACAAAATCTATTCTCTCATTATCTAAGGTTAAAGCTTCATTAAGTAAAGATTTTTGGAGATCCTTATAATCTTCAAAACAGTTCAATAATTCTAAATGAATACTTTTCTTATGAATAGGTACCGTTATTGATTCTAATTTAATAATTGTATCATCCAAATTTGAGATGAGAGAAGATAAATTATCTTTAATCTTAAAAAGCTTTTGTACCTCATCAAATTCGGCATCAATTTCCTTCTTATGATATACAGGTTTATACTTCCACTTCTTTCATTATTTTTTTTATTTTACTTCTCCAGTTCTCAGTTAAAAAAACAGATTGAAATGATTTTAGTTCAAGCAGAACAACAGACAGTAAATCTTGGTGAAGATGTTTTAGATTTTTCAAATCTAGATGTGAAATGGGTCTATTATGAGCTTCTTCCCTTCTTAATTTATTTAAAGTATCCATCGAACTTTTAAATTGTGCGGGACTTTGGAAATAGTTTGCGAATAGATTAAAGTTAGATAAGATAATTTCTTTCACTTGTAATGTAAAAGTATAAGCAATCAAAATATTACCCTCATTACAATCTACTCCAAAATTGTTAAAATAGATTTTCTTAACATCCTTTTTTATTTTATGGTCTATTTCATTAGACCACCAATCATCACCAAATTTATCTTTGAACTTTAATTTTACAATTTCTCTCAATCCATTCTCAATTTCAGAAATTATCTGCTTAGCTTGAGCAAGGCGATAATCTTCTGTATTTTCCTGAAAAAAAAGTTGATGAAAGCCATTCAATGGATCTTCCGGTTCCAATAAATTCCGCTGTAGCTTTAGTCGATAAAGCATATAAAAATTTCATTATCGTCCTGATCAAATGCCCGGACTGCATAATTCTTTAGATCAACATTATCATATTGATTGTTTCTGAAGATACCATTAAAACAACCCATAATTGCAGTCATTTCTAATTTTATATCATATGAATTTCTTGCAACAGCATAAAAGTCGCAGCAAAGGGTATCTTCGTTAAGAAGGTAAACGTCTTTGACATTTATTTTTTTACAACTCTTATTCAAAATATGGATTATCTTCAGTGAACCACTTACCACATTTGTTAAATTCTCAATTGTTATCATTACTACAGTTTTAAAAATTATTTTAAATAAACGTTCAATAATGTCTTGTGCTATAAAGATTAATCAAATTACAGCACAGATAAAAAGCTTTAAAATTCCTATTTCTTACTAAATTGTTCTAAAACTTTGTATTGTAAATGATTCAGGACATCAAGAACATAAGCGAGGTGGTTTTCAGCATTCATTGTTGCAAAATGTATCACTTGCATTGATTGATATGAAGGCATTTTTAACTTTCTTTCAAAATCAGGGTCATTTTGTCCTAAAGGAATACTTATCAGTTTCTCTTCTCCGCCTAATATATTCGCTGGCGTAAAATGGGAAAATCCATCTCTGAATTTTAGCTTATATTTAGTTAATTCATTTGCTTCCTCTTCACTAAGTATTTTGTATTTTTTACATCTCTGAATATTTTTGTCCATACTTCTTCCAGCGTACATCTTATCAGCCTGAATATATTTTTTTTATTATTTCTTCATCACCATAATCTGCAACAGTACCTACTTCAAATTGTATTAAAGTAAGCTTTAATGCTCTTTCAAGAAGTAGATTTGTATTAGTAATACTAGGGATATAAGCATTAATAATCAAGCAATAGACTGAATCCTTAATATGCTGTTCCAGATCCCTGAACAAAAACAAATTATGTACATACAAATACTTTTTATACTGATCATATCTAGATTCTAGGCCATTACTAAAAATCTCTTTAAGATCGGTTTTATTAACAGCGTCAATAATTCCTGATAGCTCCTCAAATTCCTTATCATCGTTTTTAAAGGAATTCAAAACACTATTCTTATATTTCCACTTTTCAATTTTTTTAGCTTTCTCCATATTAATATTTTAACATTTACAAATTTTCTCTTCAAAATCTGGCTGACCATAAAAGGTAAATCTAATTTCACAGTCAGGACATTCGTACACGTTCATCTTGTCACCACAGTTCATGCAGACTCCATTTATACTATGTTCATTACCTTCCTCATGAATGTTTAATGTATCGTAAATGATTGCTTTTTTTGCTTTACAAGCTTCGCAGCCAATGTAATCTGCTGCGTATATCAGATTTAAATTACAACAGTAGCATATTTCATTATTTGGAGAAAATGTCTTTTTGCAACAATTTATGCATTCGTAAGCTAAACCAGAATATTCAACTGCCATTCTATGCATTTCGTCAACATAAGGTTGAAATGAGATCAACTTGTTAAAATCATTTCCATCCAAATGCTCCTCATAAAATTCTGAGGGGCTTTCATACTCAAAACTAATATCTGTCAGTAAAGGCATCAATAAATGCGTTACAGCAAAGATTAATTCTTTTTTGAGATTAATTATTTCGTCTTCGGATAAAAACAAATTTAAATGTATGAGCTTATTTCTAT
Source organism: Chryseobacterium sp. P1-3 (assembly GCF_000738495.1). Lineage (NCBI taxonomy): Bacteria > Pseudomonadati > Bacteroidota > Flavobacteriia > Flavobacteriales > Weeksellaceae > Chryseobacterium > Chryseobacterium sp. P1-3. Next base: position 180,739 of record NZ_JPEQ01000002.1, on the reverse strand, counting down.
ACAGTTGAAATTTAGTAAGGTGATCAAAATGGTGTTCAGTAAAAAAAACCAAATCGCTATTGTCTTTCAAAATATTTTTGAGCTCTTCATATGTCTTAGTTTTTAAATGATTTTCTTTAAACTTTTCAAAAAGGATTTCGCTAGAAAAAGTCTCATTACTTTTTAAAATAGCATTAATATCAACTTCTTTTATTAAGTAAGCCTTTAGTGATAACTCAATTGATGTCTGGATATAAAGACAGGATATAATTGCTGTTTCCGGATCAAAAAATTTCTTTATCATTCTGTATAATTTCTTTAATTCCACGTTTTTAAAAATAGAACTGCGTTCTTGTAAATTGTTGAATAGATTTCCTGTAAATATATATCCATTTTCGAGTATTTTTTAAGCATTAATTATTAAAATTCTTATTTCATAATACAAAATAAACAACTTATTGCGCATTCTTTTTGCGTAGTTCAAGCAACATTATAATTAAATAATAAATACATAAAAGACGCATGAAATAAATTTCATGCGTCTTTATTATATTCTAATTAAAAATAGGAGTTGTTCACAGGAAATAAAAATTTTCAATTATCTTTTTCTGATTGTCACCACTACATTCTCCACACTTATATTTTCTTCTTGATTTGATATTGTGTTTACTTTACTTTTGAATTCCACATTATCAATAAATTCTACTGAATTTTTATATAAAATCTTATTTTCATCAGCTCTTTCCTTAATCAAATCCACATTTTTGTTCTTTTTTACACTTTCTTCTTTTTCTCTTTGATATTGCTCTATTAATTTGTCTTTTATCTCTGGCAGGTCTTCCAATTTCTTATCCAATTCTGCAATTTTCTCTTCAGTTGCTTTTGTCTGATTCTCAATTTCTGTAACATTCACCCCCTTTTCTGCTAAATATTGAATTGTTTTTTGAACTTCTAATTTTGAAAGGTCAATTGTTTTCTGATAAGAGGAAAGCTGATTTGTCCAATATTCAGCATTTTCTCCTTCTTCTTTAGAGTATCCCAATATTCTGTTGTAATTGTGCTGCGCTTTAGTTACGTCTTCCTGAACTTTGATAAAATCCTCATATTTTCTTAATACAAAGGCCCTATCAGCATTGAACCTGTCTTTTTCATTTTCAATTCGCTTTTTCATAAGCTCAATCTCAATATTAGCCCTTGTTTCAGGATTGGTAATAATGGCGGTTTTTAATTCTTGGGTACTGATGTCCGATATATCTAAAACATCCGCACCTTTCTTCATAGCTTCTAAATATCTGGCTTGCTTGGATTGTAGCTTTTGGAGCATGAAAACATCAATACTATCATTGGTTAGCATAAAATTGATTCTTACATTCTCATTTTTGTTTCCCTGTCTCCATGCACGTCCTTCCACCTGCCGTAGAGCTGTAAAATTATAAGGAAGAGAAAGTATGTACACATCGGTTGTATTTTCCTGAAGGTTCATTCCTTCCTGAATGGCTTCACTACCGATGATTACTTTTATTTTCCCTGAATTAAAATCATCCTGGATCTTTAGCCTGTTAGGTTTACTTGTCGCTCCTGTAATAATTCCGATTTCTTCTGGCTTATAACCTACCTCCTGTACAAGATATTCTTTCAGCTTTGGAAATTCTGCAACGGCTAATTCTGAATAAATAATTTGTCCTGAATCCGGTATGTCCTTCTTATTCTGGCGTATCAGATCCATAGTCTGTTTCAGCTTTGGAGAATTTTCTATAAACTCCTTTATAGTAGGAATTTCTCCATCATAATAAATCGACAGATACGGAGAAATAGCAATCAATCGGGCATTGAGAATATGAGTCAGGATTGCTCCTTTCTCCGTTTCGCTAAAATTTGCGTTGAGCAAATCATACTGCTCTTTCGTCAGATCATTTTGCTCGGTTTTATATTCTTTATTGATTTTGTTAGGCCGCTTCAGCTCCGGATTATCTTCTTCTCCTTTGATGTCAATAAATTCAGACAACAGCTGCTGAAAAAGAGAATTGTTTTTAAACCGTCGAACATTGGCTTTGAATTTCACATCTCCTCTGGCATCGATCTCCATATCATTATCAGCTTCCATAAAGGTTTCAAAGAAATTATTGACATTGAAATAACCAGACTCTTCGAGACGTTTATTCGCAATAAGGGATAAAATTGAATAATATTCCAAGGGTTTATTCGTGAAAGGAGTAGCCGAAAGCAGCGTTATGTTTCTACCATTATTTTTATCCTGAATGTACTGTGCAGCCATCCACGTGTTAATTCCCAGTTTTGATGTCTGCTGATTCTGACTCCTGAAATCCGAAGCAAATCTACGGTCTTCAACTCTAACCTTTCCTACAATATGATTGGCATTGTGTACTTCATCATAAGTAAGGTGATCAAATCCAAAATCTTCCCAGTCATAGATTTTGCCACGCTTCATCTTGCCTTCCACTTCCTTTTCTTTTTCCAAATCTTTCTGAAAATCCCTTTCACTGATGGCATTTACACTTTTCAGCTCACTTTCTGAAATGTAAGAAAATTTGGAAGCCAATTCCTGGGTAATATTCTCGGAAAAACCAATATTATTAAAACCCTCGTAGGTAACTATAGTAATTTCCCCGTCTTTATTATCAAACTTTGAGAGGTCATAATCTTTACCAAGATTCACCAGTACATTCACTTTAGCATTAGGAATTGTTTCAAATATCGTCTCCACCCATTGTTTAAGAATACTTTCATTAGGAACAGCAATCAGTGGTCTTTTTGCATTTCCACGCTCCACCGCCTCATGCATGGACAGTATTCCTGATAAGGTTTTTCCGAACCCAACTTCGTGAGCTAATAATCCAACACCTTTTGTAGTTTGTCTTCCGATTCCTGCTTTCTGAACTTCAGTTAATTTCAGTTCTCGTCCTTTAAAATTCTTATGGATTTTAGAAAATAACGGAAATTTGGAATAGTCCGGAACATGAATATTATTATAGTTTCTGTTAAAGTCTTTTACAAAACGCTGCCTTAACTCATCTGATAATTCTTCCCTTAAAAATTTATAAAACAAATCATTGGCAGCTGCTTTTCTCCTTTCACGAACTAAAGCATTTCTTTCTTTATCACTTCCTGTAACGGTCTCATTGTCCACAAAACTTCGGACTTCCCATGCTGAAGAACCAGCAAAAGCCTCACTGGATAACGTTCCGACAAAATCTTTAAATTTCTCAGCAAGGTTATAGGATACCATTGCCGGCTCTGTTTGTCTTGTCTTAGAATTCCACTGATCTTTTTCTACATAGCCCAAATCAAATTGATGTATAAACTCATGATTTGGACTGATAAAGATCTCATCCAGTGATTTTGTCTTAGGCAAAACACTTTCTAATAGTGCCTTTTGTTTCTCATACTGGTTTTCCGTTCCTCCAACAGCATATTTATCTATGAAGTCTTTTTCCAGTTGTCCCAATTTTGCATAAATATTCCCCTCTGCGTAATAAAAGTCGTGTACCCATTTTCCTCCAATATAGTTGGCAAATTGAGAGTGCTTTCTATGATTATGTAGAGTCCCGTCATAAGAAGTATCCTGAAATGCCTCAATCTGTTCCTTAGAAAGCTCAGAGCTGTTTTGGAGCGAAGTATTTACAATATCATCAGATTTAAGGAATTGGTATTTTAGAACTCCTTTTTTAAGCTCTACCTGGGGCTGAATTCTATACTCTGTATTTTTCCCGCTATAAGACTGAATAATCTTATCCGCTCTCTGAAGAATATCATCAATTCGATTTTGATCGAACTTCTGAGGTTCACTGGTAATTTGGAATTGAAGTTCTTTGTATTTATCAATCTCCTTTGTAATAGCAGGAGATTTAAATTTTACAGCATTAAGAGTCAAAAGTACCTGTTCAACTTTTTCATGGGTTTCAGTAAAATTTACTTCATCTGGCTCAGCATCTGTAATACTTTCCGATTTGTCCCCAGAATCCTTATTTTTTAAGATGATTTTAGGTTCTTCAACTTCCAGAAATAAATCTTCAAAAAGATTTCCGATTCTTTCGACTTCCTTTTTGCCCCTCAGCCGCTCTATTTTTAACAAAGCATCTTCTAAATTTCCGTGAACATAGTTTTCTTTTCGTCCAAAACGATTAGTTTTTTCACGGGTTTCACCCAGAATTTTCTCAGGATTAATTTCAAAATAATCGGAAATATCTCTGGAAATTTTTTGAGAGTCTTTTTTTAGAATAATAATATCCGTACCAATACCTGTCCCTGCAAAAACTCCATTGGGTAGACGGAAACCCTCTATCAATTCAGCATTTCTTAACTGGTTTTGCCTGTTTAGCCAACCAGACGGTAGCACCATTGCCAAAATGCCATCTGGTTTTAAAGAATCTAAAGAACGTTTAACGAAATAATCTTCATATTTTGAGATCTTCGGTTCTTCTCCCAAACCTTTATAAAGCCCCCGGTGTTCCCCGTAGGGCGGATTTCCAATAACCAAATCATATTTTTCAGAGAATTCTTTTTTATTACCCTTCTCATCAATAAATTCCGTTTCAAAGGAGCGGAGATTAATATCAGCTTCAGGATGAAGGATTTTTGAGATTTTAGCTGTAGTTTCATTGATTTCAAAAGCCGTAATTTTTGCTTTTATTCCCAATCCTTCTGTAGCATAGAGAAAGTTTCCTGTTCCTACACTAGGTTCTAATACCGAAATTTCCTGTCGGTTTTTAAACTGATCTTTGATTAAATTGCGGATAGCATCTACAATCTTTGAATCGGTGTAGTATTCATCTAATATCCCCCTACCCTCTTTTGCTGTACCGCCACTTTTGAACTGTCCACAGATATCTTTCAGATCATTTGTAAGATTAAGATTTTCTTGTAGAATAATTTTGCTGTCCCTTGAAACAAAGCAAGTTGCAGAAACAACTTCTGCAACTTGCTCATTATTAACTTTCTGCCCTTTATATTTTGAAATAAGAATCTCTACATCCTCATTATTTTTATGGGATGTATTTAATTCTGATCCTGTTCTGTAGGATAAAGTTCTCCCGGATATGATTCCGCCCATGGAATGTTTTCTTCCCTCATCTTCCTCATCATGTTCCTGTTGTGTTCCAGAAGCGGATCTTTCTCTTGCTGCGTTTCCCAAATCGCTCCACCCTGTGCCTGCAAGTCCATTTCCAACATGGTTGCTGCCCATAGCTTGTCTTCCTTGGTTATTTCCGTTTTGCTCGGATTGGCTGTTTGCGATAGGTTTTCCAGAACTTCGTTCAGAAGATTCGGTTCCCAAGTGCTGAGTGTCGGAAATTCTGTTTGATTTAATAGTAGTGCTTCCATCTTCCGATTTTTTTGGTTCGACTAAAATAGTATTTTTATTTTGAAGACCTAGTTTGTTTTCTAAATATTCACTTAAATTTTGATTACCGTTTTCTGAGATTCCATATAATGGACGAATATCCTTTATATTCTTCCCATTCATATCTGTAAGAATTTTGATGGTCATCATATTCCCTCTTCTATCTCCATCCAGACAAAGAAATATTTTACCAGCATAATTCTGATACCTGCCAATAAACTTTTTGGTATTTTCTCCGGAATGAAGCGCAACAAGAGTTCTATTATTATTCTGATTATTTAATTTCAGAAGTTCCAAAAAAGAATGTTTATCCTTTATACTTTTAAAAACAATAAGTTCTTCCTTATTTCCCTCTATTACGGAAATATCATCATCTTTATATGCTAAGCTATTTTCACTCACTTTTTCGGCTTTTTACAAAATGGTTAAATTCAAACAGTTCTTTGGCATCACTATCCCAGTTCTTTCTGGGTAATAATTGAAGGGTCACAAATATGTCGTCCTTCTTATTATAGGAATCGATACGCTCCAATCTTCCGTTATAATCCTTTTCTGCATGTTTATACAGTGAATATGGTAAGATTGTGTCTGTTGGATAGATATAAAATCTTGTATAAGTCCAGGGAGAATTAATCTCAAAGCGTCTGTACTTTTTCTGAAATAAGATCGTATCGTATAGATTTCTTCTGTTTCTATAATTAGGAATCCACTCTTTTGAAAACACAGCCCCTTCCTTCTTGTTCCAAACCAGAAAAGGCTGCCTCTTCTTAGAAAGGTCTGAAAAAATGAGATTACTCTCCACGAGGTCAAAAGGATAGTAGAGTGAATCCCTGATATAATACATTTGCTTACTTATCTCAGGAAATGAAAGATCAGGAACCTCTTCTATAAGCTCATTTTTAGAGTAATTTAGTTTTGATACATGAAAACTCTGCATTTTCCCCAGTCCTTTGGACGCATCAAAATAGACGTTCGATATAATATCAATTCCACCTTTATCGGATTTGATTTCTTTATGGCAGGAACTGATGGTGAAAAGAAAAAGCAGGTATGGAAGTATTAAATTTATTTTCATATTAAAAGATTTTAAAAAAAGCGGCAAATCATTCTTAGACTTGCCGCTTTAAAATAATGGACAGGTATGATTTTATCGTTTAATGCTTTGTTCCTTTACATTGGCTTTATCATGTCCTTTTTCATCTTCCATCCCCTGTAAAGGCTTGTTGGTATTGATCCTGGTCATATCCTGATCATAGAGGTTCAGGTTTTTGTATTGTGGGTTTAAAACCGCTTTTGCTTCAACCACCTGATCATTTTCTTTTATCTTTACTTTAACTATATTCCCTTTTTCCAGTGATTTGATGGTGCTGTCTTTATATTCTGGTTTATCGAATACCAGGTTTGATTTTTCTACAATCTCAGCAGTATCAATGCCATAGTTTTTATAAAAATTCTGGAATTTGTAATTTCCTTTTTCGGTTTTGGGTTCACTAAAATCGAATTTCACAAAGGCAGGCTCTTTTTGATCAGTCTTGGGATTCAGAAACTCTATCTTCACACTGCGCCCTTCCAGCAGGTTTACAGCTTCTTTAGCCGTAAAAGTATTTTCACGGTTTACCGGAAAATTATGGGACATCTCTTCATTTTTATCATTTGTTAATTTTGAATGATAAGAATTAAGAAAGACTCCACCATTTTCAGTTTTGCTGAATTTCAAAATAAAATCTACTTTATTTCCGGGCAGAGCCTTATCGGAAGAGGATTTAATTTCAAATTCATTTTTCTTTGATTTAATTCCTTTTTCCAAATCTTTGTGAAGCTTTTCACCTTCTCCAAAACCAAGATATTTCATCTGGTCTTTTAGGTATTGTACCTGATTAAATTCTTTTTGTGTTTCCATAATGTTATAATTTTGGTTGTTAAACTTTATATCATTTATTGTTAATATTTTAAAGGAAGGCAAGTTATCTTCGTTTAGATAGTTTTTTAAAATTTCGCCATTTCCTAATAATTCATAAGATTCGCCGTACTCCTGCTTTTCCAATAAGCCAAAAACTAATGCGTATTTATCATTCTTCGATAGTTGGTGTCCATCAAGAACATCGGGTATTTGATCCAATTGTTGCTTTGTCAAAGAATCATCATCATCTGTTATTCCAAATTCAGTTTTTTGCGCATAAGCTGCTCTTTGATTCTCAGTAATCTGTAATTTTTCAAGTATGAATTCATTTTCTTTCATAAAGGTTCTGTAGTTGAGCAGATCTTTTTTTTCCTCTACTGAAAGTTTCGGGGAAAGATCATTTTTTGCCGCCTTTTCTTTTAAGTTCTGTTCCGCAAAGATTCTAAAGTCGAATAATGTTTGTGGATGGTTATAATGATCTCTCAGAGTTCTCCATCCATTGCCATCGGGTAATCTGTATTCTTGAGTTTGAAGATCATAGCTGTAGTAGCTATTTTCACTCGGGCTTATCAACGAACCGCTACCATCATCATATTCCCGCCAGAACCATCCTGGTGGAAGACCGGATGCGGGAACCAGATTTTCTTCAAAATCTTCCTTAAAAAACAGATCTTCAAATCCAAGATTGTTTTCTTCCCAATCAAGATCACGGGTACTTTTCCGGCTTTCAGGTGAATCTTTGATGAGTTGATTGACTTCAATATTAAAGTTATTCTCTACTCTTTCGTATTGATGGTAATGGTAAGCCATTCGTTCCTCAATCTGTCTATTGTCTAGTCCTGAGCTTAAATCAGTCCTATTCTGAAATTCTTTTGCCCATAAATCGAAAAGTAAATTGTGCCTATCTGAAGGATTATCTATTCTGACTATTGTATTTCTTTTGTTATCTACAAACTGTAGGATTTTATCATCATCGTAATTATTGAGAACTTCTACCGCATATTTTGCCGTCATATTTCTGAATTTTTCCTGAAAACTATTATCAATCAATTCATTTACAGAATAAGGATGAGTATTTACAGAATGAGACATTTTTAGCTTTATTCTTAAATTGATAAATAGCGATGAACTTTTTTTTCCTGACCGGAAAACTTCCGTTCACCATCTTTAAACCATTGTTCCGGAGACGTATTTTTCATCTCTTTTACAAAATTTTTATAAGCCCGGGTTATCGGAGTAATATTCTTATCATACCAACTTAAATCATTGATTGGTCCCATAATTTTTGGATTTTGATTATTACTAGTATGATTTTCTAGTTTTCGTTCTTCCGGATCAATGGCACGTAAATCAAAAGGATCTGCATCCAGTCCGTAATCAAACGTATAACCAATAGCTTCGCATTCTTCCTGAAAAATGGCGCAATCATTATAGTCAAGTCCCTCGTGCACTGCCTTTTGCTGCCATTTATCACATACGGCCTTCAGTTCTTCAGGAATAAGCTCATAATCTTCAAATAAATCCATTCTTAAATTTTATTTACTTTGAAATTCTACTATATATTAGGCTTATCAACAGAGTTTTATCTTCTAAAACCCCTTTTTTCATCCCGCTCCTGCTGCTCCTCTTCTCTCATCCGGATTCCATCCTGGTAGAGATCAGGATCGTTTACATTCAACTGAACATCCGATTTTTCCTGTTTTTGGAAAATCTCATCAACAATATCTATCTCTCTTGATACTATATTCAGATCACGGGAAATCTCTTTTGCGATTTCATGTGGAAACCCTGCTTCTAATTTATTGTTGATAAATGCCTTTAGCTTTAATAACTCATTTTTGTAGCGACCAAGTTCCTCAGCATCCTTTTTATCTGCAATAATGGCGGTAAGTTCAGTAGCATGTTTCGTCAAATCAAACTCAAATACTTTCCCTGTTTCTTCATCAAAGACAAAAGCCTTCTTTTCAAGTCCCAGAAACCCCGAAGGCAATTTATTTGAGACTTCCTTTATATCAGTGTATTCAATTCTCTTTTCACTGTTTTCAAGGAGTTCCGAGAGATTTTTATCACGTTCTAAAAAAATGACGTTAAGCCGGCTATTGTTTTCAACTAGCTGAAAAGTGGCTCTTCTTTTATCATTGTCCGCAACGATCGTATATCCCTGCAAAAACCTCTGAATATCTTCAGGACTTAATTTTTTAGAAAATGTATTGTCCTGGTCAATAATTCCATATTTCTTCAGCTGATCTGTGGGTAAATTGTTATTTTTCATTTTTAATCTATTTAGTAGGGTTTGTATAATGCTGTACTGGTATTAGGGTAGGTTACTATAAGGTTATTGACTCTTATTAAATCATTGAGAAAATTAACCGGGTTAATCCTTTGTCCAAATTCTTTCACCGAAAAATGTAAATGTGGACCTGTAGAATTTCCGGTATTTCCACTCTTTCCAATGATAAATCCAGCTTTCACCGGCTCTCCGACTTTGTAATAGCTCTCCGATAAGTGCAGATAAGCCGTTTCAAAGCGGTTGAAGTGCCGTACTTTAATATAGTTGCCTCCGCCACCAGGGTCCCAGCCACTGGCCGTTACAACTCCATCTATTACAGCATATATATTTTCATAATGAGCTTTTAAATCAATACCCCCATGCATTCTCTTCGTACCGAAAATAGGATGTACCCTCGTTCCATAAGGAGATGTGATACTCATTGTATTACGCAGAGGCATTACAATTTTTGATAATTGTTCTTTAGGCTCCTCTACAAAATCATATAAGGCCCCGGAAGGTTGATTTTTTAAATCCTCTCTTTTTTTCTCAGATCTAAGCTGAGTCACCAGAAGTAAAGAATCTTTTGCTCTTTGAATGTCTCTTCTGGAATTGTTTACATGGCTGTATTCTTTCAGTAGTATCTTTAAAGAATCGATTTCATTCTTCAAATCCGACTTTGTGGTTGTATTGAAGATATTTTTCCAAAAGTTTTTTCTATTTTTTTTATTTAACTGCTCATCCTCTTTTGTCGTTTCAATAATCTTTGGGCTTTCAGGCTTCTTAGGCTGTGAAGGTGAAAGTGTATTGAATTGAGCAAACGTAAAGCTGCTTATTAATAGGAAAATGGGTAAAACCATCTTGTAAAGTCTGCCACTTATTATTTTAGTCTGTACCATAATTATGCTTTTACTAATTCTCTGACGATTAATTCCACTTCTTTATTGATTTTTCTAAAATTGGTCATCAGTACTTCCTCTTTACGATTAACTCCTGCCTTATCTACAAAAGAATAGTAAGTCGGCATAGGCGGAAGTTCCGCTTCCTCTTTTTTAATACTTTTCATATCCAGGTTAATTTTGCCGTTCACCGCAGAAGTTTTGTATTCTTCAGTATTATTTTCTTCACCCTGAGCAATAATCCCAGCCATTTCTCCGGTCCTGAGTGCCGCAATTTTTCCAGCGGGAATCATAAAATCCATTTTCTCATTGATACTTGTGGTTGTTCCTTGCTGAGAGATGGATTGGGAGTATGATTTCTGTTTTATTTTACCAAAAAGCTTTTCAAGCCAGTCAAGCGTGTTTTTTATCTCTTACAGAGCCTGAAAGAATATTTCCAACAATCGCAGAAATAGTATCCGCTACTTCCTTCTTGTAAAACTGGCGAAGCTGTGGAAGTTCCTGAAGACCTAACATTACAGCAACCCTGTTACTTCTTGCTGTGGCAACGACATTATCAATTTTATGAATGTAAATCGTCGGAAATTCATCAGCAATAATACCTCCTGGTAGATTGTTTTTGGAATTGATTAAACGCAGTGTCCTGTTGAGTACCGAAGAATATAAGGCAGAATTAATATCCTGAGTTCCCGGATCTGAAGCCAGAATAATAATGGAAGGATTATTCCGGTCCGTAATCTTCAGCTCTACTTCATCACCTGAAAACACCCAAAAGCTTTCCTTGGTAGCCAGTCTGGACAAAAATATTTTTAGTGTTCCTACCTGACCTTCCAATTGGTCAAAAGCCTTGTTTTCATAAGCTGATTTAAAGGGTGATAATAATGAATACAGTTCCTCATGATTAAAAAGTGTATCGAAAATTTCCTTATAACTTCTGTTCATAAAAGAAAGGATATGAGGTAAATCCGAATATTTTCCATTTTCGTAAGTGGCAAAAAAATAAATACAGGAGGAAAGAAAATTAATGGCCGATTGGGTAAAGAACTGATCAGACCCTCCTCCTGAGCTGGTACTGCCCTTTTGCAGAGAAGATACCATCGCTTCTGCCATCTCCTGTGCCTCTGCCAGGGTTTTCACATATTCTTTTTTGAAAGAATTTACCCTTCTTGATTTTTCAACATCATTAAGATTGATAACGTGGAAGCTGTAGTTATAATCAGAATCTTTACTCTTCTTAAGCAGATAATGGTAATAGGCAATTTGTCCCAGATCAGGAAACTTAAAATCATAAATCATGAGACAAAATCCTTTGGCTATCATCTGTCTGATAGCGGGATTGATCACGCCAAAAGATTTACCAGAGCCCGGAACGCCAATTACCATTGTCCCGCGAAATGGATCAATATTTATCCACCCTTCATGCTTTTTGCCCCCATACCAAAAAATATAGGGAATATTGATACTGCTATTGGATTGTACAAGCTCCTGATTTTGATCAAAAGACTCTTCTTCCACATTCCACCTATCTTTTCCCATTTTCTGCTGCATCAGTTTAGAAATACTATCAGCTCCCATCTGAAGGATCACTGCTCCCAGAAAAGAAAGAAAAGCATAAACAACCTGATAAAGATGCATTCCCGGAAAGATTTTAGGTAACGAAGATTCACCAGCTTCTTTTTGCCAAACCAAAGAAGAAAACATCATCACAAGCCCCAGTACCATAGGAACAACTATTTCTACAGCAATATTTAAATCTTTCTTTTTCTTGGCTTTTGTACCGATGGCTACCAATCCTATCAGAATAAGTGTGGCAAATTTGGCATTGACAGGTGGGTAAATAAAGCTCATTTTAGAAAAGTTCCTGAGCAGATTCGAGAGTACTGGAATATCTGCATGCAGATAAAATAGTGATGCACAATCCAAAGCAACTATGGTATATACTACTTTTTGCAGGAATCCATATATTTTAATCTGATGCTGCTGTTCTTGCATTTATACTATTTTTGAATATTATTATTTATTCTAAATGGAAGCGGAACTTCCGCTGAAGGCCGAACTTCGGCTTAGAAGGTGTCAGCTTTAAGAATATCCGAGTAGTTGATCTTCATTTCCAGAGTTCTTCCGGAAAGCTGTTCTTCTACCAGGCGAATCATCATCACCTTAGAATTCGGGTAAGTAAATTTTTTGAACACATAAATATTCCGGAAATTTTTCCTAAAATATTTTTGAGCATTCAATTGGAAAATCGGAGTCATTTCTATGCTCTGATTATTGGTAGCCTTATGGATCTGCTTATCTTCTACAGAAAATTTCAAAGCTTCAATGTCATAGCCCAAATTGGAATTGTTTTTAAAGGTCATATCCAAGAAAATGTAATCACTCATGACATAGACATTATTGAGCTGAACCTTAAGCCTAAGGTTTTTCTCTTCCCGAATCGGATCTTTTTCTGATTTTGTCTGAATAATATTCAGTGCAAATTTTCTAAGCTCAAAATTGGAAAACACCATTTTATTAAACTCTATAGGCTGCATTGCCTCCGGTTGAATATGAACATTGGCAACAGTACTCCGAGTCTCAGAATTCCTGTAAACTGCTTTATATTGAGCAATAAAAGACTGTGCTACTACCGTGATAATCCCAATTTGATCTCCGTTACTGTGTACAGATAGGCTTTTACTTCCCTCTTTATCTGTTGCATTTGACTTATCTGTAATCTTGACCCTGGCAATATGAGTCATTGGTAAATCACCCGTCAGCTGCTGAGTAGATAAGTCCACATATTGTATAGGTTCCGGAGAAATTAGATGAAGGCTGATTCCTTCAGTAATGTCTATTTCCGGTAAATCTGAAATAACCTGCTGCCTTGTAGCAGTTTGTGCAGTAAAAAATTGAGTTATGAAAATAAGTAACGTATATAATAGAGCTTTCATCTGTTTATTTTTTTTGTTGGTTTTGTGAATCTTTCATTTGTTTTTCATCAATCAGAAATACCTGTGAGCCATATTTTAATTTGGCTTTATTGGTTTTAATCAGATTGGCAATGGACTTTGAAGTAGAGGTAAATAACTTGGAGCCTATACTGGTGAAAAATCCCTGTCCGCCCATATCCATCTGCGTTCCCTGTACAGAGTTACTTCCCATTTCCCGGATCATATCCCGGAAAATACTCTCCGGAACATACAGACCTTTCATTCCATCAACATCGTAAATAGATAAATTGACAGGATAAATTTCTCCTTTAATGAATGCAGAAATTATAGTAAGATTCACCCTTTGCATTGAGAATCCTGAGATTTGTCCATATAGTATAGAGCCTTTCTCAAGCCTTTTATTTCCAACGAAAATATCCTCTAATAATCTCAGCCGGATTCTGCTTCCTAAATAACCTTTGTTATTTTCGTCAATCACCGCCTTGATAAAACTATTTTCCCTTTCTCTATAAAAAGCATTGAACTCCCTGTTTATCCCTGATTTGCTGACATTGAATGTTGAATTAAGGAATTCTTCAAGCTTTTCCTTACTGGCTTTCAGCTTTTCTTCAGCCATCAGCTTATTTTGATATTCAGGATCTCGTGATTTTTCTAAAGAATCCATTACCAGCATCTGTTGTTTCAGATATTTAGCAGGATCAGGAGCCTGAGCCTGCTCTCTATTTCGAGATTTTGCTTCCTGACTTTCCATAGGATTATTATTCTCCCCTCTCCCGTAGGATTTATCGTTCAGCATTCTGATAATATCCGAAGACCTTTTATAGTCTCTGTCATTATTTTGCTCTTGCTTGGGATTATAATAAGAGGATGAATTTCCCTTGGGTCCGTATTCGTTTTGTCTTTTAGATAAGCTTTTAAGTGAATCTATTTTTCTTTTTTGAGCTAATGATAACTGGTCTTCATAGTGTAATAAACTATCCTTCTCTTTGTCAAGCCCTTCCAGCATTGTTCTGTTATCCTCTTTCTTGAAAAATGCATCATAAGCATCATTTTTACTCATAATAGAATCCTTAGACTCGCCAAGAGAAAGAGAGAGTTCTTTGGGTTTATCCTTAGGTGGCTCCTTTTGGGTAAACCCAGCCCCCACATAAGCAAAAAGAAGCAGGAATGGCAAAGCCAAAAGAGGCAGCACATATTTTTTTTCCTTAAAATTCAGTTTTTTCATTGAGTTTCGATTTTTAGATAAATTACCTCCGGTGCTACCGGTCATTTTTTAATTGCTGATATTGGTTAAACAAATATTCAATCCTCAAGCTGTCCTGCTTTTGCAGTTGTCTCTCGTCCCTTTTCAGTTTTAAAATTTTAAGCTCTTCCACAATCTTTTTCATCTCTTTTTCATTGTTTACATTAGGATTCTGGGGTATCTGATTTTTGGAATAAAGGGTGGGAGGCTTAATTTTAAATACTGTCCCCAAGGGAAAGAAAATGCCCTGAATCAGAAAACCTACAAAGGATACTGAGAGAAAAATCATCGAATAGGTAAAAAACTTTTTAGGATGGTGGACTATCCAGTGTAAGCACTTCCGCCTTGTTTGTTTAAATAAAGAGTTCATGGCTAGTACGAATTTTTAGTTTGATTAGAAATGTCTTCATTATCGATGATACGCCAGTTTTTGAGGATCACACCGTGCGGGTTATTAGGACTACGGATGAGATCTTCAAAGAAACCCTCTGTGATTAATTTTCGGGTAATAATGGATGACTTCCTGGTAATCATCTGTTTTCCGAAAAAAACGAATTTCTTTTGCTCTGGATTGAGGGTTATCGAATCCGTATGGATACTAACCATTGAACTCGAAGCTATAATCTGGTTATAAAAACCTTTTTCCCTTAAATTGGTATATTCTTTCTTTCCACTGTCATCAATCAGATAAAGGGATTTCTGAATATTGTCCTTGATATAGGTATCGTCAGGAGCCAACGTGAAAAATAATCTGTGAAAAAGTTCGATCTGAGCTTTATATTCAACGGGTCTGTTAAGCAAAACATCGGTTTGCTTGGCCAAAACCGGAACGCCATTATCCAATATGTAGATGGATTTTCTGGAATCTTCAATGATTCTATAAGCAAAGAAAAAACCACCTATGACAATGAAAACCGCAAAAGCAATACTCGCCAGAGAAACAATCTTGTTAATCTTTATTCTTTGTTCAATATTTTTGATAAGCATTTTTATTTTAGAATTAGAATTAGACACTAGGACTTATTTATTTTCCACTTTTCATGGCTCTGTTCACTCTACCTGATGCAGAGCCTGCCGCAGCAGATTTTGCAGCCGCTACACCTCCTGTTTTGGCAGCTAGTATTGCTGTTTTTACAGTACTTACCATTTTACCAGCGGCATTTTTCATTTTGGTCATTACCCCTGCTCCACCGGCCGTTACAATCGTATCAGCAATAGTGGGCGTCATTAAAACACCTATGCCGGTAACGATATAGGCAACACAGGTAAAAAGCTGGTTATAGATCATTCCTGAATTATTGATATAGACCATCAGGGCATCTAAATTGGTAACAGTTCCATCCGTTAAAAGCGTGTTGTATCGGTCTATTTCCATAGTATAACCGGAAGCAATGAGCTGCTGCCCTATGTTGATAATGGTATAAGCCACGAAAGTGTACAGATTGATGTTGATGAATTTAGAAACCCAGCTGTACAGAGAATTTTCAAATCCCGGAACAAGAGCCATTCCCACAGCAATAGGTCCTAAAATAATGAGTATATAGGCCCAAATCTTCTGAATAAAGAAAATAAGGTAGACACAAATCCTGAGAATGGAGAGACATACAAATTCAATGACTTCAGCTACTAATTTTTGCATCTGGAATTGCATTCTGATCTGCCATTCCTTAATAGGCTGGATAAGTTTATCTAGTCCCTCACTAATATCAAACCAGGAATCATCTGCATCTTTACCGGCATTTTCAATAACCTCCTGCTTGGCATCTTCACTGGCTTTAAGTTTTATGACGACATCCAATAATTGCTGCTGCTTCTTGAACCTTTCAACTCTTAAGTCATTGACCTCAGATTCTATATCACTAAAAATAGCCACTCCCGGTTCTGCAATAGCTTCAAAGGGAGCTTGAATCAAATTCACGAATCCTGTCCAGTAGATTAGGGTAAATCCAATCAAAACAGGTTTTAGCATAGGCGTAATTTCCCATTCCCTGTCGCCAGCAGCCATTTGCCATCCCATATACCCCAGATACATCAAAGCACCGAGTCCGCCTATAGCCTTTCCAACCAGTGCAGCATCATTTGCACTATCCTGAACACTGGTATCGAGCTTTGTAAACACCTCCATAAACCATTTCTCAAAAGCACCATCACCTTTTAAAAACTGAAGTAAATTACTGTAATCGCTGTCTGTCTGGGCAAAGCCCATTACTGGTAATACTACTGCCAGTAAACAACAAAATAAGGTTAGTCTTTTATTCATATTTAATATCGGTGTTTGTATTGTTGCATTATACTCTCGGCACGCCACTTATCTGATGCCGGAGCCCAGCCCGAAGGCAATGCAGAAGGAGAATGATCTTTCAAAATATTTTTATAATCCAGAAGCAGGGTCGTCTTGTTATTTTGCTTTCTTAACTCCTGTACAAATTTCCTCCAGCGTAAGAGTGTTTCGTGGTACATCATAAAGCGTTTTCCCCTTGGCATATCCATAGATCGGGACATTGCATATTTTTCTTTAATGAGATTAAGCTCCTCCTGAAGCCTTTTCAGTGTTCCTGTAGTATGAAGTGCCTGGTAAGCCTCCTGATCTTTTAGTCTCCACTGCATAAAATTTTGAGGAGTATCAGGAAATTCCGTGATTGGTTTTAACATCCGCTTGTAATACAAGAGCCATAACGGATCAGCATCTACAGTAGCGCTCGTCCAATGTGCAAAATCCTGAACGCTCCTTTTGTAAATGGTATCAGAGGCTGCCTTTATTTTTTTAGCCTCTTCTTCCTCGTATTTCAATTGAGCAAATCGCTGATTCTGTACTCCTGTAGGCTTTAATGGTCTTATGTCCTCTCCATCCTTATAATCTCTATTGATATTAGGAGCCCACATCCCCCATACCGTGGCATAAGCAAAATTGGTTTGAATCCCTAAAAAATATTTAGGATAGGGGCGCCAGTCTCCCCAGCTTTCAAAAACCATTCTTTTATGCTGGGCAACAATGGCCGGATCATTCAGGCGCTTTACACTTACTTGTGCAAAAACACCCATAGTTATAAACAAAAATGAAAGGCCTATTAATTTTCTGAATTGATATTTCATCGTTTAATTAAATATGTATTATATTTTTGAATAATATCTCCCACAATCGCTCTGTCGACATTAATGTAATTCCTAAGGACAGGGACCTGATAGAGATAAGGGATCTTCTTGGCATTCTCTAAGCGTAAAATGATATAGAGAATATTACCATTGATGTTTCTAACCCTTGTAAATACCTTTTC
Source organism: Chryseobacterium sp. P1-3 (assembly GCF_000738495.1). Lineage (NCBI taxonomy): Bacteria > Pseudomonadati > Bacteroidota > Flavobacteriia > Flavobacteriales > Weeksellaceae > Chryseobacterium > Chryseobacterium sp. P1-3. The sequence continues at coordinate 162,882 of NZ_JPEQ01000002.1, read as the reverse complement.
TAAAAGCATTTCCCGATCCATAGCATCCATCAAAAAGTCTTTGTTTTCATTTAATATATCCGCCGATACTTCCTGCTTAAGTTTTAGCAACTGTTCTCCTATTGCGCTATAATATTTTGAAACTAAAACCGCATATTCAGGGTGTTGTATCGATAAATCCAGCATTTTGTTAGAATTGTTCCCTATTTTTCCTAAATACTGATAGAGATAGATGAGTTTTTTACTCTGAGTAAGGGCTGAATTAACATTTTTCAACTGCTGATAGATATATTCCTGAATAACAATAACTTGTGCAGTTTTATTTTTAATCTCATTATAGAGCTCATTCTGCTTTTCATAAGAGTCTAAAAACACCTGTTCACTTCCCAATCGAACACCATGATTTACCGTCAGTTGGGATAAAAGTTTATCATTGATAACTATTTGCTGACTTCTTACCATAGTGGAAGAAAATGCCAGAATTCCTAAAAAAAATATTCTTCTATTCATCTCTTTCTTATTTAAAAGGATTTGATATTTTTCATGATATTTTCCACAACCTGCCTATCCCTGTTGACATAATATTGGAAAGCTCTCTTGTTTCTTAGGACTTTAGCCTTAATGTCACGTATTTTTAAAAGCATGTGGGTAGAATTCCTGCTAAGGGTTTTCACCTCTCCTAAAGCATAGTCCAATAAAATTTTACGCTCCGATTTTTCCATTTGATTGATCGCTCCGTAAGAGAGGATAATTCCTGTAATGAGGCGGGTCACCATTTGCAGATCATCCACATACTGCACTCCGGAAGGTAAAACCGTTATAATGGAATAAGGTGCTGTACTCAATTCATCAATAATGGAAGCCTGGTTTTGAGTAATTTTCTTAACCTCCCTGCTCATTGCTACTCCCGTTGGGATAGCCTTCAAAGCAAATGAAACAACCCTTAGCCTATCCTGTATTTTAGTAACCTTATCCTTAAAGCTATTCCACTCATTTCTGTTGGTGCTCTCAATACCCGCATTCAGAGCCTGATTCTTTCGCATTTCCTTTTGCCTGTCATGCTCTTTCATCGTAGCATTAATTTCTATATTCATCATCGGAAAAGAAACATTTTCTTTCTGCCAGGCGGGTGTTGAGCTCCCACCGGAAGAAGTGATTATGATGTAAAACGTCGAAATAAATAAGCTTAGAAAAATTTTCTTTTTCATTGTATGGTTTTTAAAAATTCCGTTTGTATCGGTTCATAATGTCTTCAACAATAGCCTTATCCGTATTGATATATCCGGCAAAAGGATTAATGGAATTCCAAAAGCCCAGTCTATTGGCCTTTTCTAGTCTCAGCTTTATGGCCAGAAGCCACAGCTTCAGACTTTTTACATTTCCGGAAATATTATGCAGAATTTTATAGCGATCACCTGCTGTCGCAAGGTTGAGCTCTCCTGAAGAAAGAATATCCGATACATCTGTTACGATTTTCAAACTTTGCTCATATGTTTTTTGGGACGCTTTAGTTCCAAAAATAGCGTACTGAGGATGTGCAGAAGCCAATTGAACCACATCAGAAGAATATTTATAGCACTTATTTAGCTCTGAATAAATTTCTTTTACCTGAAGTCCATTTTGTAAGGTCCCGGAAACTTCTTTTAAGCCTTTGAGTATTCTATTCTGAATATCATTAGCTGCCACCATCTGGGTTCCTACCCACATTTGTGCATCTTTCAGCTTGGAAGTTTCATCTATGACTTCATTCTGTTTGGCTTTCAGGTTTTCTGAATACAGGATCATCGCTGCTGTTACCGTAGGATCTATATAAGTATTTTGGCCATATAGTAAGCTTCCGAATCCTAAAAAAAATAAACTAAACTTTTTCATACTCATAGACTTCTCTGTTGACTAATTCTGAAAAACTGATGTCGTCATCTTCTAATTTCTGAGAAATGATTTTGAAGATATTTTTACCGATATTTTCCTTCCTGTTCTTAAACTCATGATAGAACCTAAGAACCTTCTGATCTAAAGGTCTTTTATACAGGTTTACTAAAGAGACCATGCTTCCCATATCATCCCCGAAGTTTTTCACCTGCTCTACAAAAATCTCCAGAGCTTTATCATAGTTCTCATACTTTTGCACATAGTATTCAACAGCAGATTTTTCAGGCTTTTCTGTAGTGTAGGTTAAATACTGCTCAAGAGATACCTCGTTGCCATATACTTCTCCTTTAGAACCTCGTTTCAGATAAAATTCCTTGAAACGGCTTCGTCCCTGCTTATTATTTAAGTTGTTGATCGTGAAAATCTTGTTCTGCTCTACTTTATTTAAGGATAATAAAGCCGCTATGCGATCAAAATTGTCCTTAAACTTCGTCTGATCCAGAAGGATAAACGTATCGGAATTATTGATAATACTGTCTTTTACAACGGCATTTCCGATAATATCATCCAGTTCCTGGGTGACCACCACCGCTTCACCCCAGAATTTCCTTACCGTTTTGTAGAGATATAAAATATACCCACCCATTAATTTTGATGCAATCGCCTTCCACGCCTCTTCTATTATAAGGGCTTTACGACGATCTTTTCTGAGTCTCATTTTCTGGATGAAAGTATCCATAATGATAAGTGTTACAATGGGGAAAAGCTTGGGATTATCTTTCACATTATCAATTTTCGAATACAATAAAAGGTTCATCAAATAGCGTATTGTCGGCACTTTCATTGAGTGTGGTTTCATATCTTCCGCCTTTATAAAAATCCCGCAGAACAAACAGGAAGGTTCTTAAATTAAATTCTCTTTCCGTAATTCTGTGCTTTTTATTACCAAGGTAAAGAGGCAGAAATTTATCGCAGTACTCATAGAATCCATTAAAGGAAAGCTCTCTTGTATTGAGCCCTTCTTCCAGTTCCTTAATTTTTCTAATGAGAGCCTTTTTAAAAGATTCATTCCACTCCTTCGGATCTTTGGGCTTTTTTATAATTTCATGAGCCTGAATAATCATCATTAGGGTTTCATTATAAGCCCTACGCTTTTCTTCACTACTCAAAGTTTCATAAGCCTCATAAACTTTATAGAATTTTTCACTGTCATAATCAGGATTATTCATGTTTTTATCCGGATGATATTCAATCGCTAATTTTCTAAAGGCTTCTTTGATTTCATCTGAATCGGCACCGAAAGTTATTCCCAGTAAATCATAATAGCTATGTCCCTCCGCCATTCCTTCCTCATACTCTGCAAGAATATCTTCTTCATGAATATTATATTTACTTAAATAGAGCATTAATTCTTCTGAGCTTTTATGCTTATACCACTCTGTACCGGAGTTGAAATAAGTATGATAATAGGACATCAGTACATTGTCCAATATCGATTTCTGTGCAGAGGTCATCAGGGCATCCGGTCCTTGCCAGATGAGAAAGATCAGATTGGTCAAAAATTCTATTTTTTCAATATTGAATTCTTTCTTATCCATCAGAAAAGGATTCATCGTAATCGGCTTTTCCTCAGTATACTGAATGTATCGCCCACCTTTGTACATACATGTTCCCGAGTAGGAATCTCCTGTATCTACAATCACAACATCATAATTATAGGTGAGATACTGCTCCACGATATTATTCATCAAAAAACTCTTGCCTGATCCGCTGGGTCCGAGCACAAACTTATTTCGGTTATTGATTCTTCCGATCTTCATCGGTAAATCCGCAGGATCAACTTTTATGGGAACCCCCTGTCGGTCTGTGAATCTTAGGTAGAAGCTGCTTTCTTCATTTAAAGGGTAACTTTCTTTAAAAAAAAAAACAAAGCGCAGCTTCGCTTGTCGTCATAAACAGATCATATTCCCTAAGCTCTGTAGCATTACCCGGAAGAGCTGCCCTGAAAAGCTCAAGCTGATTGTAGGCATTCTTCGAAACAATAATCCCTTTGGTGAATAGCTTATTCTCAATCATTGACTGGATATTTTCCATTTTTTCCAACGTAGGCGCAGAAAACAAAATGGAAAAATGGGCATTGACAACTAACTGTCCATCTATAGCTATATTATGAAGGAGAGATTGAATCTCCTCAGCAATAATGGCATTGGAAGGAGAATTGTTAGCAGCACCTTCGTGCTTTTTCTTCTTTTTATCAAGTTCCCTTTGCTGCTGTGCCTGATGTGGAATGGTAATGACCTGGTTGTAGATAATCGTTTCGTAATCTTCCAGCTCACCTATAAAAGTGAAATTATCTACTGCGGTTTCCCCAGCCGCTCCGTTTCCTCCCAATATGGAAAAAGGTTCTATTTCAGAGGGTAAATCAATCTTTTCAACATCGACATAGGAGATGTTTTTAACAAACCTGCTTCCTATTTGCAAATATTCTTCAGTACTTTTGATATTATCATAAGTCGGAGCATCTGTAAACTGCATGGTTAAAACTCCGGACAGGTAATATTCAAAATCTTTTTCAAACAAGAACTCAGGTTCACAGTTATTTTGCTTTAAAAGCATATAGACCTTTTGACATTTGTCACGAAGCTCTTTATAGTTTTTTTCTGAGAACGCCGAGATTCGGCTTCCATTTTTCTTTATTTTGTCATTAATAATATCTGTAAACAGAAGTACAGTTTCAATGGTTTTGAAAAGTCTGCCGTCAAAATGCTCGGAGTATTTCTGTTGCAAAAACTGATTGGATTTCTCAGCTATGTATCTTTTTTTGGAGAAAATATCAAGCTTTTGAACAATTCTTCCTTCTCCGATAATGGATACTACCTGATTCAAAACCGTATGGAAATGGAGATAATGATCCGGATCAGCGGAGTACTGTTCCACTATATTTCTAAGCCTGATCCCTATAATAGGATTTCCATACTGCCCGAAAAGAACATCAAAACCCCAATCATAATTTTCCCCATAGTCATAGCCGATGAAAGGAATAGTAAATGCTTGTTTCTTTGTTTTCATACGGAATTATTTATTTTCTGGTAGATTGTTTGGCCTTTTGGTTTCACCTTTCTGTAAAAGATTTTTATTGTTTATCCTTTTGGGAAAAATGAAAATTTGATTACTGTTTTTAGTCTTATCGTACAGTCCGTATTTGTCCTGTCTTCTGAAGATCAGATAAACACCACCTCCGGTCGCTAAAAGTCCTAGTAGAGAGCCTAACAGTCCGAACTTGGACAATATGAGCGCTGCGATCACTCCACCTCCGATAACACCCACGGCATAAAAAATATATTTGCCCTTGAGCCCGAAGAATACAAGAGGCTTTTTCAGCCCCTTGTATAGGTAGAATCCCATGACTTATGCAAAGAATGAGGTTACGAATTCCGGAACTACAATCAGAAAGATCATCGCTCCACCATAGCCAAGGATTTCTTTGTTCACATCCTGATCTCCATTGGTCCATTTGTTATATACTCTAAGACCTCCGATGAAACCTACTAATCCGCCCACGGCTTTTAAAATTAGTTTAATGGGGTCCCAATAGTCCTTAATATCACTGGCAGCATTTGAAATAGCCGTTGCTCCTCCCTGGGCAAATACAGGAGTGATAGCGAGAAGAATTACACAGGCGGTCAATAATTTTTTTATAGATTGATGGCGTTTAAATTTGTGATTCATAATGATTAAATTTTATTATCAGAGTTAGAATTATGCTTAGAATTGGGCATAAGGGGTATGCTATCCTTATTGGTTAAGGATCATACAGGGTAATTTTTGAAATGTTTTTTGCTTAAATTATAGAGTGGTAGACTTTCTGTCCATCGTAGTTAGCGACCATTTGAACAGTTGTCTCCGATAAATTCAGGAGCTCTTTCCAGTGGGATTTGGTTTTCCCCGTTTTTTCGCTCTTAGAATCCTGATCTGGCATATTAGATACAGGCTGAGATTGGTTGGTGTGATCTGGCTGATTCTTTTCTTCTACTGCCGGCGCACTATTGTTTTTTGCTGGTATAGGCATATCATCAATATCCTGTTCAGCTTCAAATCTTTTCCTTAAGTCTTCCAAATCCGGTTGCTCCTCGCTTGAGGATTGCGTTGGAAGATTAAGTTCCCTTTTCAAAAAGGATTGTGGAGTCCGGATGTTTTCAACATCTCCAATTCCGATGGAAGTCGGAACCTGATCCCTAGTCTTGGAAAAATCACCAAGTGAAAATTCCTCAGTTAAATCTACATGTATGATTTTCTCTTTCCTTAAAAACAGATCATACAGAATATTTCCGGCATAGTACAGGAAATAAAGTCCTAATAGAATTAGTGAATACTTTATCATTTCTTATTTTTGATTTTGTTTTTACAAGATGACTGACCTTAAAGGGTAATTTGCAGTGCTTCATTAATCTCTTCTATGATTTCATTGAATGGCTTTTTTATAGCATATTTTTGTTCATAAGTCAGCTTTCGGGTATCAATGGTCTGTAGACAGTTTCTCTTATACACAGGGCTTTCAATCAGAGTTCCGTATTTTGAAATTTCTATATCCATTTCCTTTTGGTTGAGATATTTATAACCTTTATCATATTTGGAACGGATAAAGATCCGCTCTGCCTCACTTTCAAGAAGCCCCAACAGGTTTTTGAATACCAGGGTAGATTTTACAGATACATCAGAGTACTCAAAGGGAATGATGATAAAATCGCTGTAAATGAGTAAATCACTGTATTTCTGATCGAGTGTACCCGCCAAATCAAACAGATAGATTTCTTTGCTCTCTTTTAAGTCAATAATTTTTTCTAAATCTGCAAAAGGCTGTTCTTCATCCTCATCTCCTATAACTTCCACATCATACAGCTTAGGCAGTTCAGAATATTCATCTTCTTTCCATTTATTAAAGAAAGACTTCTGATAATCAAAATCAAACACATTGATCTTTCTTTCAGATACCATAGATAGATAATTTGCAAATGCTAAGGCTAGCGTGGTTTTCCCCGCACCGCCCTTTTGGGTTGCGAACGTGATAATCATAAGTATAATTGTCTGTTGCTTGTTTATAGTTGTTGCTGATTTATTTTTTAGTGGAAGCCGAACTTCGGCCGGCTGGCCTATCGATTTTTCTTTTTACGCCTTTTCTTAAGCTCCTCCTCCGCAGGATCTTTTCCAGATCCTCCTGAAGATTTACTGAATTGAAAAATCAAATCATTGATGCTTTTACTAAGCTCCTTTGTAAGCTTTTCATTTTGGCTTACTAAGACCTGCTGCTGGATTAGATCGGGATTTAGAAACTTTTGATAGTCTTTCTCCCCTATCAGCTGTTCCAGCTCTCCTACATAGTGTAACTTTGAATGAACAGCATAAAATTTACCGTCCTCAGACTTTATAATATGAACATCTTTCGGACTTTGTGTTTTAACATATTGCTTTACTTCCCTCCTAACTGAGCCAAATACTTCTCTATTCTTCCTTTTCTTAGTTTCAAAAAGCATAAAGTCTTTTGGCACATCATTAGGATTTTGGAATTTTAAATACTCAATTAGGATTTGTTTAGAAGCTTCATCAGTTATATTGTAATCCTTTAGTCCTTCAAAAAGCCTTTTATCAATGACTTCAGCGGTAAATTCAAATAGTTCATTCATTTTCAAAATATCGCTTCCTTTATACACCGCTCCTGTTTTATGGTCAATCAAACTATATCCGAAAGGTTTAAGATCGGTAGCTGATCTCTCTTTGTCAGAAATATGGAATACAATATCAACCCCAAAGACATCTCTTATTTTTTTCTGAAACTCACTCTCAAATTCAATTTTTGGCTTCCAGTTCTCGTTTTGTTTTTCTTCCGGCAACATAGCCTCTTGTACCCTATTGTCTTCAATTTTGAACACTTTGCATGAATACAATTCTTTGTATTTTGAGAGAATAGCCCGAAGCTGCTTCGCTCTGAAATCATGCTTATGACTACTAAAATTTAGCTCACCTGCATTAATTGTTTTCTCACGAACTCCATTTTTCAAAACATCCAGAGCATTATCATTATTCTTATTTTGAATAAGCTTAAATCCGTTTCTTGCCAAAAGCAGTTCCAGTTGCTTAAGAGAACCATATCGGTAACCCAGTAATTTCCCTATTTGCTCCTGCGTATTTTCTCCATACAGCTTTTCCATTGTCAGGCTTAATGCTTTCTGGGCTTTAAGCTTTTCATAGCTATCATTAATTTTCTTACCAGTTTGCTTATCTACACGGGTTGAAACAATATGTAGGTGATTATTTTCCGTATCATTGTGGAAAACCACTATATAAGGCTGCTGCCCATACCCCAGCTCATCCATAAAATTTTCTGCAATACTCGTGAGCTCGTCTTTGGTATGCTCCCTAAACTTCGTGGAAATAGCAGCATGAAACTGAGGCTTCTTTACTCTTTCATTATTTGAAACAGATTTCAAATAGTCACGAACATCCTGCTGGCTACTGTTTTCGTTAATGAAACAAGGAAAATTCTTCATCAGCATCAGTTCTCCGGAGCCTTTCTCTACTTTTTTGTCATTATACTGAACTCCGGGAAAACCTGATCCCGCAGGTTCCATGATCTTCACAATCATCTTGCAAGCATTGAATAAATTTTGGAAAAAATCATATTCTGCTCTCTCTTCAATTTTTCAATTTCAGAAAGCTTATCCAAGAAATTCTTCAGTTCCCCCTCAGAAATAAACTTTTGTCCATTTACGATTCTTGCAACCTGATTGATATTGGTTTCTATCTTAATAAAGATGTTGTCCTGTTTTTCAATGAAAGCCATTACATTTCTCCTTTCATCATTTAGAATCCTATTCTCTACTGAATGGATAATTAGGCTAGTCAGGGAAATTTGCTTTTCTGAGCAGATCCTTTTCCAGTTTTCTTTTCTGGATTTTTGGATTCTTATGATAATTAGATCTTCTTTTCCATTTTTCTCCATTTTCAGTTTTTCCTATGGTAAGTAAATAGTCGAGGTTTTATCTAATTAAAATAGCTCTTCACTTCTTGGTAAGTAAGGGGTGATGTCCTTACCAAAATAAATGACAGAAAAATAAATCAGTGTTTTCATTTCATTTTGATTAAAATTTCTTTTGCAAAATTGGGGCATAAAAACACTGGAAGCAATAGTATTCATGGGGCGTGGGCTAAAAAAGAACACGCTGGACTTATCTGGAAGATCCGGAGATTAAAAAAGAATGTACTGGGCTATTCTGGAATATTATACCTGATTTTCCCAAAATAAAAAAAACAAGTTCCGCAGTTTTTTCTCCTTTTTGCAAAAAAAGCAAGATCGTCTTTGGATCATACAACTTGAAAAGTTTGTATATACAAAGACACATCTTGCCTCTGTAAAGTCGCCCACTTTTTCAGAACTTTGAAAAGCTTTTTCACCAAAACATAAAATATTAATAACCAGCACCTTGCTTCCATTTGAACATTTTTGCTCTTGAAAGAAAAGATATTGTAAAACATTGAAGTAGGGAGAATACACTAACCTGTATCCATTTCACTCAGGGTAATAATATAACCTGATACATTTTTACACAGGCTCTGCAAAAAGATGGGTAAAATTTACGCAGGTGAAAAGAAAACATGGGCATTTTTCTCGCAGGTTCCAATTTTTGCCTGTAATTATTTAAGATCAGACATGTACCTGATACTATTTTGCACAAGCGATACAATAAGGTGGGTAAAATTTACGCAGGGTCAGCTTTAGCCTGTTACTATTTTACTCAGGCAAGGAATGATATCATATGATTTGTGCAAGCAGTACTTGCACTATTGTAAACTACTTCAAAAAAATATTTTATAAAATTCAAAAGAATCCATTAATTAATCGGGAACTGAAAAATCAAGTTTTGTATCTTTGGAACATGGCAGAAAGACCTCAAAATTACAATAAGACCTTATACAATTCGATTGCACAAATTATTATTGATGCAAAATCGGCGGTTTACAGAAATACTAATTCAATAGTATTAAAAATGTACTGGGAAATTGGTAAGCTGATTATTGAAGAGGAACAAAATGGGCAAAGCCGTGCCCAATATGGAAAATCTATACTTAAAAATCTCGCCAATCAGCTGACTCTGGAATTTGGAAAAGGATTTAATGAAAGGAATCTCAACAATATGAGAGCTTTCTTCCGTTCATTTCCAATTTGGAACGCAGTGCGTACCGAATTGAGCTGGACGCATTACAGGATCATCAGCCGGATTGAAAATCCTGAACACAGATTACAATATATGATCCATTCCATTGAAGGAAACTGGAATACACGGACGCTGCAACGAAACATCGATAGCCAATACTTGGGAAGATTGCTGAAATTTCCGGAAAGTGACAGTAGAGAAACTTCACACTTTATTAAAGACCCTTATATTTTTGAATTTTTAGGGCTTCCGTCGGATAGCTCTCAGACAGAAACCCAAATAGAATCGGCTCTTATTTCCCATCTCCAGCAATTTTTTAATGGAGCTTGGAAAAGGGTTTGCTTTTGTAGCAAGACAGCAGCATATTGTCACGGATACTTCCGACTTTTTTTATCGATCTTGTATTTTTATAATTATTATCTCAAGTGCTTTATTCTGGTAGATTTGAAAACTCATAAACTTACCCATGAAGCTATTGGCCAGATGGATATGTATGTAAGAATGTACAATGACCTGAAAAAGAATGCTGATGATAATCCTACCATCGGGATCATTCTGTGTACAGAAAAAGATGAAACGGTTGTAAAGTATTCAGTGTTGTCCGAAAATAAAAAGCTTTTTGCAAGTAAATATAGAACATACCTGCCCGATGAAAATGAGCTAAAACAACTGATTGAGGCAGATAGGGTAAAGCTTGAACTGGATAATATTGATTAATACATTAACATTTTGAATTTGAAAAACATTATAAATTCTGTATCAGCTTCTTCAAAGATTAGCAAAAAAACATTAAATTAAAACCCGCAACCTCTTTTAAAAACACAAGGCAACAGCTCTGATTGTTTTTAAATGGGTTTGCTCCGCTTTTCGCAAAAATGCGTTTCCGACTAAAAGGAGGAAGTGCTTTTTTTGTCATATGATTTTCCTTAATTAAATTTTAGGGATATTTTTAGTTAGTTTTTTCATTATTTTTCACTAAATCGGGATAATCTTCTTTTTAAGAAAAGCTTGACCATGAAAAACTTTCTTACTGATTTCAAAACTTCATCCGAATCTATGAATTATGAAGCCCGAATCCATTGGATCTCCAATGTTATTCCTGCTTTCTTTATAGTAATCGGTTCTGTGGGAGTTCTCTATTTTCTATTGCTTGGATACAAATTTATGTTGGGATTTATCGGCATTATTTCCCTGTTTCTTATTTTTCTTTTTATCAAAGGGATCATCGCTGTAATTCGGAATAAGAATACCAAAATCTACGTTACGGATAATCATCTTTCGTTTACCACGGGGATATTAGGAAAAACACTTTCCGATCTTCCGTTAAATAAGCTTGAAGGAATGCAATTACACCAAAGCTTTTTAGGTAAAACATTAAATTTCGGAACATTGGCTGTTACTACCGGGGGAATGACTCACTCATATTTCATTGCAAATCCGATGGAGCTAAGGAATGTTTTGCTTCATTCTCAAAAACGGTCCGATTTTATCATTAAATAAGATGTTGGTATATCAGATCGTTTCATTTTTTTGTTTTTTATCTTATGAATTATTTTTTTCGGGGGTAAAAACCCCATTAATATAGTAGCCGATAAGTCTTTCCCAAAGGAGTATCAAGCCGTTGGTATCTACATAGTATTTTTCCGTTCGGTTACAATAAATAACATATACAGGCACATCTATGTAATCTTTATTATGACTGTAAGCCTTTGCCAGTTTCTTAGCTTCGGTTTTTGATTTTGTTTTCATAGTCAATGATTTTCAAAGATTTAAGTTCCACTTGCTTTCAAGGGGTCTGCACCCTCAGTTAATCGGATTTCCTTGTTAAATTTGAGTGATAAACTTCTTGCATAGTGTATCGCTGTTGTTCTGTCACAATGGATTTTGAAGTATATTGCTACCTGCTCCCATTCTGTTCGGTCATTTCGGGATTTCATCTGAAAATTATATTGTGATTCCATAAGTTTTTTTAAGGTAATCTTGGGTTAATTATTAAAATGGTAAATCATCATCCGTATCTCCTGTAAAAGGATTGTTTGATTCTTGCGTTGCATTTTGCTTCGGTTCACTTACAACATTTCTTCCACCTCCATAAACCTGAATGTATGAAGTATGAAAATTCAATCTGAACGGATTTCCCCATCTTTACCTATCCATGCGCTTGAGCTTGCCTTGCCTGTTAATTCTACCACCGTCCCTTTGGTAAGAATTTTGGCAACATTCGGGCTTATCCAATACGAACAATTGTAATAGGTGGTCAGCTCCCTGCGCTCCCCCTGCTTGGTCTTGTAGCTGTCATTGATAGCTACTGAAAAGTTCACGACCTGTCTGTCGTTTTTCAATGTGTTGATTTCTGCGTTTTTGGTAATTCTACCGACAATTGTGTTCATAATATTTTGTTTTAATTGTTAATAATTACTTTTTTTACAGTTGTAAATTTTCGAGTGCTTTGATTCGGTATCGAGGACACTCGGCTTGTTTCTTTTCACCTTTTCCAATGGGAAAAGCAGTATTTATTTTGTTTGTTTGATTATTCTTATGTTAAAGAGCGACTGTTTGATTCGTATAACTGAGGTTCCGACTTTTTTCTTTGCTAAATGACCATAGTACAGAATCAGACACTTAAAACCTGAATGGAAAAAAAATGAAATGAAGGCTCCGAAATCTTTTTGTCCGAAGGATTTAGGAGTGTCTGGAAAAATTGTTGGAACGAAGTGGAAAGAATTTTTATAGAAACCCAAAAAAGATTTTTTTGAGTGAATGATCTGTACTACATTTGCTACAGTAAAAAGTGAAAAACCACAGTTATATATATGAATTGAATAGGTGATATTTAACCCGAGAATGATCTAAAACAATAATGAATAATTGGATTTTTCCTTGTGTTGATGTGATTTTGAAGTCTATTTTCTTATGACCGTCATCAACATTCAAGACCGAAATTCTAAAAATTAACAGTTTTATTGAAGGTTTTATATTTTTGTTAGCTGATGAACCTGAAAAAATTAGGTATATTAATTTGAAAAAAATTTTCAACTCATGAAATTACCTCCTAAATTATAGGACCAGTATATAAAAAATGACAAGTAAATTATTTGCAATATGGAAATAAACAAGATTATTCTATATTTGCAACCTTAAAATCCATTTTTTATGAAAGAACTATTAGAAAAAATTAACGCAGAATTTGAAACTTTTAAAACAGACTCCAACCTTCAGCTTGAAAAAGGAAACAAAGCAGCCGGAACAAGAGCAAGAAAAGCCGCTTTGGAATTAGCCAAGATTCTAAAAGATTTCAGAAAAATTTCCGTCGAGGAAAGCAAGAAATAGTCAAAAGCTTCCTCTAGATGGGAGAGCTTTATTTTTGTAACGCTCTATAATGAGCATTTAGAGAACCTGTTACTCATTATATCTTTTGGCAAAACCACTCATTAAGATCCTTAAAATCTCGATAAATTAGAGAACAGTCCTCTACATATTTATATTTCGTTAATATTTTGTTTTTAGTGATATCTCCATTGGAATCATTATCAAGAAAAAGGTAAATTTTATCGTATTCATCAAGTGTTTTCATTACTTTGAAAAGCATTACCGTAGAATTAAGAATCAGATAATCAGAATTTTTAGCTTTATCTATATTTTTGAAAGTCAGATAATCTAAAAACCCCTCAAATACCGTGATTTCTTTATTGTTTTGTTCTCCCTGAATCAAAGTCACATCCTTTTTTCCTAAACAGATTTTTGAATACGCATTACGGATTTCAAAACCACCTGAATTATTTTCAAAGGCAATTCCGAAATAATTTTTCCCGTTTAATTCATAATGCAACTCTTTAACCAGATCTACCTGCTGATAAACTTTCCTCATTTTAAGATATTGAATTAAAACCGGATGCCCGATTCTTTTTACTTCCAATATCCTGTAATGAGGCCCTGTTGTAACCTCTTCCTTTTGTTTTTGATCCTGTATTGAAAAATCAAATTTTCCAAGGTATTTCAAAGCTTCCGAAACAGAACATTTTTTCACCTGCTGAACAATGGAAATGATATCATAACTCTTTCCTGTTCCAAAATCAAATGCTTTATTTTTAATAAAATCGACAGAAAGACTAGGAATCTTTTCGTCCCTGTCGAGCGCAAAATAAAAGGCAGTTTTCCCGTTTTCTTTCACAGGAAAAAGATTGAAGGATTCTAAAACCGTCCGGATTCCGACTTTCTGTTTGATTTTTTCGCAATTCATTTTTTTTCTTTTTAAAGCAATTTTTTACCCGGGATTTCCCTTTTAATAAAAAAAAGACTTTTATTATCTTTTAAATAAACTTTTAATAGTTCGTGGTATCTGTCTGTCACAAGGCGTTTGCAATGATTTTCAAATGAGCGCAATTCCGAATTCGGAATGAGTGCAAATCCGAAATACAGATGAGCGCAATTCCGAAAAGATGCCCTTTACCGCATGAGCGCAAATCCGAATTGAACTATGTTTTCATCATTTCTTTTTAGCGTATCTGTCATTTTTACTGGCTTTGCCGTACCTGAATGTGTGCAATTCCGAAATCAGCTTCATAAAATTCTAAATTTTAACAATTTCTTAACTTCAGTGAGTGCAATTCCGAATTCCGAATGAGTACAAATCCGAAATACGGATGAGCGCAATTCCGAAATCAGAGAATCACGGGATAACCGTTGGGCAGTATTTCCCCCTTTTTTGTTTCCCTATATAACTGTATAATAAGTTCCTGCACCTTGTTTAAAAAAGCCGTTCCCTGATATTTCGTGGATTTTGTCCCATTCAGCCTGTTAATCCTTATAAATTCGCCAAAAGCCTTTTCTATAAGCCCGCGGGTTTGCGGAATAGTTTTGTATTGGTAGGAAAACTGGAGCATTTCCCGTTGTCCCAGGCCATACCTTTTCTGAAAATAATAGAGTCTCTTTGCAATTTTTGATCTCTCTGCTGTGTGCTCCGACATATCGGTACCGCTTACCATTTTATTGTAAAAAGGATGAATGAAAATAGAATCACCTTTGTAATGATAATTGAATGAAAGGGTATTGTATCTGTTGAAATTTATTTTTGCAGTTTTGAGAAACTTGAAGCAAAAATCATTCGCGGTTTTATAGTTCAGTCCAAACTTTTTTGTTCAGTGACGAAAGTTTCATGGTGGTTCCACCTTCTGGAAGTTTTGAAAGCCAGATGGCAAAAATAATATGCTTGTTGTTGCTGATGTTATACACCAGATTGTAAAGGATGTAGTTATATTCGGGTATAATCATCAGCTTTTTCAACCAGTAGCTGCTGATCAGAACGCTAGTATATCCACGTTGATCGTAACTCGGGTTGGAAATAAGCCCACCGAATGTTTTAATCTCTTTTCCTTTTAAATTTACGGATTTATACCAGCCCATTTTGAACCGGACAAGAAACTCATACGCTTCCACAACCTGTTTGGTTGAGCCACTCGGAGATATTTTATTGTTCCTGATTTTAATAGATGCAAAAATGTTATTTTCGGTTTCAAATTCTTCATCAAATAAAGAGAGCTGCTTCGGACGGTCTTCAGGCCGGAACTGCTCACTGCTGATAATCGAAATGATGTTAAAAATAACACGTAGTGCATTGATCGGAATATCAGCGGCCTCTTGGTCTTGGTCTTCAAAAATAAAATCGTCCACAAAATGATTACCCAGGCGTATTCTTTCGGGAATTCTCTCGTCTTTATATTCAAATATCTTTCTGACAAGCTTTAAATCTTTTTCCGGAATCACCATAATCTATATTTTTAGTGTGCTTCAATTTTGATCTTTAACAGAACTTTGTTCAGATTGAAAGATCTTTATAGCAATTTAATTTTCTCTGTCTTTAGAGTTTTTGAGCCCTCATTAAGATTATAATACAGGTAATCTCCCGTTTCATCAGCCCTGAAAACCCTTTTCTCCACTTTCCCGAATTGGGTATTCTAACTTTGTGAATTCCCTGATACTCGGCAAGAATTCCATTGAGACTTACTTTCTGTCCAGGCTTTAATTCTGATAGTTTCATTTTTACAGTTTTAAAATTTTAAATAGATAAACACCAATACTTATGTTCTTTAAAGGATTATTTTGGAGGTTTAATACTAGGAATTGAATCTAAAGACAATTGTCCGTTATCGGTCCTGTTTTTTATATAAGGCAAAAGATTTTTCAATGAGGATTTCCAGCTGGTTATGGGTTTTCCTAAATTATTGCACCAGTTACAATTTGCCCATAAAGCGTACCTCTCCTTAATAGCGGAATGCATAGATTCTTCATAGCCGCTCAGCGTTTTAGCATAGTCTATAAATTCTTCCAAAGAAGGGATGTTGGCTATTATTGTAAAAGGTTCAGGCTCTCTATTATCAAAGGATGCCTTCTCTTTCTGTTCTGTAGTTTCGGGAATACTCATAGATAAACCAACCGGTGGTAAATTTTCAATCTTTTCTGTGGTTGCTGTCTGAGAATTATTCTTGATTTTTAGCTTTTGTCTTTTTTTCTTGGCTAAGAATTTCTAAAGGATAATCTCGCACTATTCTGTAAGAACAGGAATACCCGTTTTTACTTTCGTACCGGACCAGCCCTGCATTCCGCAGCGCTTCTCTTGCAGATTTTACCGTTTTTCTTGTTAATCCTAGTATATTACCAATCGCTACGTCGGAAACAGTAACATCGTATCCATTATTATCGTTCGCTAATTTCAGCAGATACAGGTATATTGCAACAGCAGTGGTACCCAGTTGCGCTTTTGGGCCGGATTCCCAAAACTTTTTGTATAAGCTCCTGATAATACATCGCTACTTCCTGCCAAAAAGCTCTAGTACTTTTTGCTTATCAATGATGATAATTTTCCCCTTTTGGATAATGGCTTCATCCAACATTCCGGAAGATTTTATTTCAGATGCCTTTGAAACGGAACATCCCAGGACTTTTGCTAATCCCTTGAGTCCGTATTCATGTCTGTTTTCCGAATTGAGGTTTTTGATAATTTCCAAAAATTCCTCAACCGTCAGCTTCCAAAGGGGTGTTTGTGGATCTATCTTTTTCATTTCCTTTCTTTTATTGATTTTAGCCTACCTTTTTTTTCCTTTGAAATCCAATTCCTTGCAGCAGCCTGCCAGCTGTTCATTAATTTCCCGTCACTTAATTTCCAATTCTGGGAATCGTAAAAGGAATAAAATTCATGTGCCTGAGCAGAAGGTAGATCACGCTCATTAAAATATAATTCTACTTCATAAAACTTAGGTGCAGAAAACACACTTACCCTTTGTATGGTTAATTCTTGCTCCCAGAATGTTTTGTTTATTAATGATTCAGGCTGATCAAAATCTACAATCTCAATTAAGCTTCCTTTATAAGGGTCGTAACTGGGGAAATACATAATAAATCCAGCCAAATGTAATTCTCTGATACACTTGTGATAGGTTCCTAAAGATTTTACCTTACCCAATTGCATAACTTCTGCACGAGAAATGCGAAAAGGGCTTTGAAATCGGTTCATGCTCCAGCACTGAAAAAGTGCAACATAAATACTGATATGTGATGGATGTAACCGGTTATCTTTAATCACATGCGCAAAAAAAAATTGATGATATCTTTAGTCTGATTCATGATTTCCTGTTTTCTGTGATTATTTAGAATCCGTAAGCAACTTCTCAATGTCTTTGTAATTATAATACAAGATCCCCCCCTATCTTCGTATAAGAAAGGGTTCCGTTGATTCTAAGATTCTGTAAGGTCCCGGAAGAAATATTCAGAAGCTTTTTGACCTCCGAAGTACGGAGCCATAGTTTCTGTTCCGTCGTTCTTGTCTGAAGTATTTCTCTAATTGCCTCCAACAGCTCTATTTTAAATTGCTGAAGGTCTTCTTTGGTGATAATGGATATTGCCATGATTTCAAAAATTATTTTATTTGACAAATTTTCGAAATCAGGCGGGATTTCTTTCGGTAGGTCTTCGGTACTACCGAAAGATTTTTATATACCCCTTATCAATAAAGGAATTGTGGGAAAAGTACTAATAATTTGATTTATTGTGTACAAACAGGGAAAAACGCCTATTGATCACCATCTTGGAATGATTGATTCAAATGATCACTGAGCAGCTGAAGGAATTTAGTTGGGTTGGTTTTCCTGCTTTTTATCTCATGAAGTGTCTTATAAAAGTTTCCCAGGTTAATATTGAGTGACTTTTCAGTAAATTTAATAATCTCGCTAAACTCAATATTGCCACCATTAAATGAACGGGTATTGTGGAGCGCATATAGAAGTTCCACCAAAGCAGATTTTGAGGCCGACCATTGGAGCGGGGATTTATCGGTTATCTTCTCGTATACATACACGTTAATTTCTGCTATGGATTTTAAAAGGAATTTTTCCAATCGGTCATTGGCAATAATTTGGGAAATAAGGTGGTCATGTGAAGTAGCAAATTTTTCATCATAATCATAAAGACCGGATTCTATTTTCGTTTTCAGATCAAACTGATTCCGGACGAAATATTTTTGATCAAGATAGGTGGCCCTACGCCTATAGTACTCATAAAAATCGATATGGTTTTCATAAAAATTTTTCAACGCTTCCAATTCGCATTCAAAATATTCTTTCAGGCTTAACTCTCCTGCATTTGGTTTGGCTGCCTCAATTGATAAAAGCTTTGAAAAATAAATAAACTGCGAAATAAAAGCCGGCTTGATTTCCTTGAAAAAATATACTTCGGCCGCAACAGCCGAAAACTCATATAAGCTTACCTCCTGTTTAATGATTCTTATAACAGAATCTATTTCCATTAATGATCTCTCATATAAATTAATAGGATCATTTTTCAGTTCAAAGCCGATCTGTTCAATCTTTTTCTGTAAACTCAGTTGTAATCGCTTACACTTTTTAAAAAACAAGTTAGCATGCATATTTTAAATAAAAAGTAGAAATTTTTAAGTATTAAAAATGATAAAGCTGTTATTAAATATAAATAAGTCTACGGATCACCTGTCTCATCATTGATTTTTTGAATAAATTCTGAAGGAGTTAAAGCAGTTAATTCTATAAAAAATTTAGAAAATTTGGGTCTGTTGGCAAATCCGCATTCATCAGCTATCGTATCAACAGAATACTTCCTCCATTGTGCATTGGTTCTTAGCATTTCCTTAACATACTCAATCCGCAAGTTATTGAGATATGTATTATAATTTGTTCCTTTATATTCATTAATAACCGCCGATAAATAAGCAGTATTCGTTTTTAGCCTTTTTGCAAGCTCATTTTGGGTAAGCCCTTTTTCTAAATAAAATTTGTTTTGTTCCATTATTTTGAGCTTTTCCAATATTTCGTTTGTCAGATTCTCAGGCAACTTGGATAGTTTGGTCGAAACCGTATCTTTATGGTTCTCTTCTCCTAAAGTCTGATCACCTGCAATCTGGTACTTTTTAACCCTTTTTTTCACCTTGAAATATCTTACAGAAATTAAAAGCAAAGCTCCGAAAGAAATCCCGGCCACAATATATCCGTAAAATGCTGAGGATTCCAATCTTTTTTTGGATGTAAGCAAGTCATTGGTATCATATTCTTTAATGATTTTTCCTGAGAGGTATTTAAAATCATTATGCATCATCCGGTCAAACCGCAGTAATTGTTTGGTATAATACAATTCTTTCTTGTTATCATTTTTATCTTTGTAATGTATGATAAGTAGCTCAAACGCTTCCCTTACTGAAGGATGTGCAAAATTTCGTCCCAGAAATATACTATCTACTTTTTCTAAATAATTAATACCTTCATTTTCATTGTGATTTCTTAATAGAATTTTACCTTTTAAAAAATAGATCAGCGATGCATTGGTAAAATCACTTTTCTTTTCAATGCCTGCCAAAGCAATATTAAAATTCGACAATGCCTCTCGGTCATTTTCTCTTAGATAGTCTAGAATCCCACTCAGCTTATAAAAATAGCTTCTTTCTATATAAAAATTTTTATCCTCGGCCGAAGCCTCCAATCCTTCATTAATAAGATCGGAAACCTCATTTATTTTTGATTGATAAAACAGACAGATACCCATCTGATGAAGGCTGTTCAAATATCCCTTCTTCATATTGTATCGAAGATTGGGAAAATCTGTGGAAACACTTGTATCTCTATAATAAGATCGGCACTTTGAAAAAAGTGTAAAGGCTTCTTCATAATATCCTAGATAACTTTTGACAACTCCTATATGGTACATATTTTTATGATACAGATAGGGATCCTTACTTTTGCTTAAGTATTGCCAAGCCCTCAGATACTCATCAAGAGCCTTCTGATATTTTCTGTAGGTAAAGTAGTAAACACTTCCTTTTGTTAGGTAGGAATTTCCAATAAGATCGGGGTCACCTGCTTGGGAGGCGGCCCATACAGCACTATCTGCATATTCTATTTTTTTATTCCTCGAAAAGCTGACAGCGTCCCGATACGCCTGGGTTAGCTCCTTATAATTTTTAAATGCTTTCGCTTCTTTAATATATGCATTGACAAACTCCAGGGCACGTTCATCGTTTTCTTCAAAATTATCATAACGAACTCTGTAATCAGAATATTCCTGACCATTAACTAAAAAAGCAAAAGAACGTGAAAAAACAGAATATTATTTTCAAAATAAAAACAATTTAACCATATAATGTCAATGATATTATAAATATAATTCAAAATTAAGCAAAATGAACCAAGCAAAAAATTATTTCTGCACTTTAGGAATTACACTTAACAAATCCAATAAAAACACCTGATTTACAATCAATTATACCATTGCTACATATTGAGCCTATTTATAAATAGGCTCCTAAAAATTTATAAATGGGCTCCATCAACCTTTTTTTCGAAAAAATTCATGCTCTAAATTTCGCTTTCAGAATTCTAAAAAAACTACCGGCCGGGATTGTTAATTATTTAATCCCAAAATCATGAAAACCAAAATATTAATACTGCATATTGTTGCAGGAATTTTACTTTCATTCGTTATTTTATCCTGTCGTGAAGAAAGCCTTCCGGAGATTCCTTATCCGGAGATGCCTGTCATTACGACTGAAAGAATGGTCTCAAAAGCAGACACTACCCAACTTGAAAAAGAATTGGAACCCAGTGAAAAAGATCCGCCAAAGGACCGGGACAACTGGAAAACCAGTAAGTAACCAAATTTTGAACCAACATGGAGACTCAGGTGCCACTCATCATTGAATCGGGAACGGCCTGTCCCGTTAGTGGAATATGGAAAACCATAGGACCTCTTACTACTACCATCACGGTAAATGAAAAATCTGCTATGCCTACCTATTGTGGCGTAAAAGTACGCTGGATATTGTTATACCATTGTTAAAATCTTATTATGAAAAAGAAACTGACACAACTTGCCATATGGATTGCTTATTTTTTTATCCTGTTGTTTTGCTACGCATCCATCAGTAAAATATTTGATTTTGAAAACTTTCAGGTTCAAATTGCCCAGTCTCCATTGTTAAGCGCTTATGCTATAATAATTACCTACGGAATACTTTTCCTTGAACTTTTGGTCTGCTTCTTTTTGATATTTGATAAAATGAGATTCATTGGATTGTACGGTTCCTACATACTGATGGTTCTCTTTAGTATCTATATTTATCTTATCCTCAATTATAGTGAGTTTATTCCCTGTTCCTGCGGGGGGATTCTTGAAAAAATGGATTGGCAAACACATCTCATTTTTAATCTGATATGTGTCCTAGTTGCTGTAGTTGCCCTTAGTATTGACACGTATGCAAACCACAAAAAACAAGGGAAGCTCTTCTTCAGCCTTCTAATCACAGCAGGGCTCTGTATCACCGGAATGCTCATCATGTATCAAAAGTCAGAATATATTCTTAAGAAAGATAATGGTTTTCAAAGAAGATTTTTACAGCATCCTATCCTTAAAAATGGTACGTATGATTTAAAACTGAACTCCTATTATTTTGCCGGCTTTTCAGGCGATACCCTATATCTTGGGAATTACACAGCACCGTTCTCACTCACAAAGATTACCCATTTTACGGGAATGGAACGAAAAAATCTGCAACTCAGCCGTACAGACATTAGTTTCAGGTCTCCCCTGCTTGAAGTTACAGACGGTCTTATCACCTTGTATGACGGAACAATCCCGATCATTTTTGAAGGAACAACCGGGAGCAATAAGCTCCCTGAGCAAAATATTGGAAAGACCTATTTCAGGAAAATCAAACGAATTGATCATAATAACTTTCTCATAGGTGCTTTCCACCGCAAAAAGCAGATTCAGAGTCTGGGGATTATCAGTAAAGGAAGCAAGGATTCTGTAAGGTTTAATCCAGAGCTTTTGGAAAAGAATAAAGAAGGTTTTTTTGAACCCGATGGGCAATTAAATTATGATTCTTTCACTGGTAAGGTTGTTTATGTTTACCATTATAAGAACATGTTTGTAGTTACTGATCGAAATCTGAAATCAAAACATGTATTCAGGACTATTGATACCGTCAGCATCCCGCGGCTAGGTCTTTCCCACTTAGCCGATGGCAGCAGAAAGCTTAACAATCCGCTGGTGGTCAACAAAAGGTCAATTGCCTATAAAGGGGTTCTGTTTGTGGAGTCGGACCGCAAAGGAAAGCTGGAAAAAGACAGGGGTAATAAAGCCATTATACTTGATCTTTATTCTATTCAAGAGCAGAAATACCTTGGCAGTATCAGTATTCCCAACAGGAATAAGGAGCAACGTGTACAATTTACCATACAGGGAAACAAATTGTATGTAATGATAGAAAATGAACTGATCAGATATCGTTTTGCGCAAAACATCACTCAACATTTCATTTCAGGGGAAGCCGAAAACCTGTACAAAGAGTAGGCACCAATAATAAATTTATAACAATGAAAAAAATGAGAAAAATCGCATTGCCATTGGCTATCCTGTTAATCGGAGCAGGCAGTGCGTATGCTACCACTGTAGCATCAGAGACTAAAAAAGCTGATATTCCTGGATGGAAAATTGATCTTGAAAATCCGGAACAGCCTTGTGTCATGACAAGTCAGCTTTGTACGACAGATAATACTGGTATTGTCTGTACAGTAAGTGACGCTTCTGGTGTCCATGACCTGTATGAATCCAGTTGCGAAACAGAATTATTCAGAATTCCTTAACTGTTAGCTATTACTAACTACTAAAAGAAGGGTGCACTTTATTGAGCACCCTTTATGTATTTCTGTATCCAGGGAATATTTTTTTCATTCTTTAAATGATAATTAAACCAATCCAGAATTTTCACGGTCAGGTCTTTTTGTGTTTCTGCCCTGCTTAAACTGTGCCCTTCTTTATCATAAAACAAGGCAATAACCGGCTTGCGGTATTTTCTTAAGGCAATAAACATGGATTTGGTTCCTTCAGGGCTTACGTTCCCATCATCAGTCCCCGTCCACAACAGCATGGGTGCACTGACATTCTGGGCAGACATTATCGGGTTATTTTTAATGTATTTTTCAGGATTTTCTGCCAGTGTAGCTTTAAACCAGTATTGGCGCCCTTCATACCTGTAATAGTCGGGAGCATTAAAATGATAATTATAGCCGTAGTAGGTTCTTACCACGTCAGAAACTGCTGATCCGGAGACATAGGCTGCAAAACGGTTGGAGTGCCCGGCAATAAAGTTGGTTTCATATCCGCCAAAAGACTGCCCCATGAGCCCGATCTTTGTCATATCCACATTTCTGATCTTCTGTAATTCGTCTAAGGCATTATTAATGCTTTCCAGTGCTGAAATTCCCGCTCCTTTGTCAGACTGTGAGATATCAGCAAGCAGTACGGCGAAGCCTTCCTCCATCAACAGCGGGATATTCAGTCCGGTGGGATTCGAGAAGGAAGGCCGAAGGAATCTTTTGGTCATATAATCCTGCTTCTCATACACATGGATAACAACGGGGTATTTTTTTGACCGATCATAATTCAGCGGCATATACAATGCACCACTTACGGTTTCTCCATCCGAGCCTTTGTAAGAAATTTTAATCAGCTCTGCCTGTTCAAATTTCTGATTATTCTGATCTGAAACATACATCACCTTTGGGCCTTCTTTTCCTTTCTTTACCACGAGCCTTGGCCGTTTATTGTAGTTTTCTTCTATCCAGTAATAATTTTCACCCTTATTCATTCTTTTAAATTCCGTGATCTCATCAGGGGTCGGTTGTTGAATGATATTTAGCTTCCTGTTTTTTAACCCAGCATAGCTGGTATAGCTGGTCTTCTGACCAGTGATTTTTAACAGCAAGCTCTTTTTGATATCTGCGGTCCTAAAGTCTCTACCGTATCCGAGTTCCGTACTGATTCTTGTAAAATCCACCAGCTCTATTTCAGAATCATCATTTGTGGTAAACACTTCTTTCACTTTCTTAGCAGCCAGATTATATTCAGAGATTCTGTTTCCTCCTACCCATAGAACCTCTTTCTCCGAAGTAAAGTAAGGAATCATGGCAGCGGGAATCTTTACATCTTCCATCCTCAAAGTTACCGTATTATACAGCTGCCAGCTGTTTTCCTTCTGAATTAACAAGTACTGGCCTGAAGGTGATATTACCATCTGTTTCCGCAGATCCGTAATCAGGGTATAGGTATCGGTTACCGCATTCCAGAGATACAGCCTGTCAAAGCTATTTCCTCCTGCCTTATCCATTTTATCCACCTGCTGCTTGTCGGTTTCATACATGAGGTAGCGTGAATTGCCGATAGCAGTCTCCCCGAAATAGCCGGGACGAGCCATCAGAATCTGCTTACCGCTTACCGGCTCCCAGTCGACCTGGATGTATTCGGTTACCGCTTTTGCATGCTTTTTAAGGTCGAAGTCTGTCCCGTACCAAATATCAACCATTCCTTTTGAAGGCGGGATTTTCTTTCCTAATTTTAGGACAATACTATTATTAGAATGCGAAGGATTCAGCATCATCTGATCATAGCCATCATACCCGCTTCCATCAAACATATATTGTTTTTTATCTTGAGAAATATAATAGAGGCTTGTCCTGCCTTTCTCTCGGGTCTGAATAATAAAGCCTTTCTGTTTCATACCGGAAGGCAGCACATTACTGAGCTCAGCATGGGTCGAAAAGAGGGTCTTGAAGACCCCTTTATTCAAAATCAAAGCTTCATTCAGATCACCTGTTCTCTTTTTAGCGATGGTCTCATCACCTTCGGAATAGATATGCTGTATACCGGAAATGGTTTGCCTCAGGTTCGTATCAAGATCATAAACTTCCAGCCTGTTTCCTTCTTTTTCGGTATACAGTACCATAAGAGTATTCTGCTGTTTATTGTAGATGCATTTTTTTTACATGATAAAAAAAAACGGAATTTTCCTGTTTCGGGATTAAGATACTCTAGAGTATCTTTTGCCTGTATCGCGAGATGACTCTCCACAAACATAATAAAATCAATATTTTTTCTTTCTTGTTTATAGTCTTTATCCACTGTACTTTGCAGCATCATTTTCTTTGTCCCGTCAGAAGCGAAAATGTACCATGCCAGCCATTTGCCGTTATCAGAAGCCTGAGGAAATTTCATTTCTTCGGTATCCTTAACCAGCTTTTCCAAATGCTCATACCGCTGGGCTGAAAGGTTTTGCGGCATGACAATAAGAAGAAATATCCATAATATCCATACGACCGCATAGGAATTTCGCTTTTGGATTACCTTCTTCATGTAATATTTTCTTAGCACTTCCAGCTTCATATTGCCCATACATGGTTTAGTATCCATCATTTTGCGGTGTTAAGTGATTGTTTAAAAGCATTTCTTTCTGCGGCAACGGTAAATATTGATTGGCCAGTTTCCAGTTAGGCTTTACCGATTGTAAAAGATCCAGCTGTCCCCATCTCTTAAGGTCAATAAACCGGCTTCCGTGTTCTGCAAAAAATTCTTTTCTTCTTTCATTTTTTATTTCTTCCATTGCCTGAACCTGCGAAATGGCAGTACCAAGCGGTGCTAATCCTGCCCTTTGTCTTGTCTGATTGATCAAAGGAACCGCCTGGGCTGTTTTGTTCTGCATGGTTAAAGCTTCTGCCAGCATCAGGTACACATCCTCCAGCCTGTAGATGATAGAATATTCTGTTGTATTGGTAGCAGTAGTCACCTTGTATTTGGTCTGCTTATAATTAGTTTGTGAGCCAAATACGACCGGGGTGAAATAGTTTTGTCTTCGAAGATCGGTACTTGAAAAAGAAGCTATAAGATCCGGATTCAAAACAAATGAGGTAGGCGCACCCACAAAATTATAGAGCACGGCTTCGCTTGTCGGATCAGTATTGTTCTTAGGCTTTAGCTGCCAGATAATATGCTTTCCTGCTTTCTGAAATACTTTGGAAAGGTCATTTTGAAAAACATAGTCAGTATTCTGGATGACCGTTTGGCATAAAGCTTCTGTTTCCTGCCATTTTCCCAGCATCATTTTCATTTTAGCCTGTAAAACCAAGCCTGTCGCTTTGTTCACATAAATCCTTTCTGCATTTCGGTATGCTAGAGGCAAAAGGTTCACCGCTTCCGAAATATCGGCTTCCAGCCTTGACAGGAATTCAGTCTTAGGCATCCTGCTTAAAGTCGAATTATACACATAATCTGTCGTAGTAGTGTATGGAATCTCCCCGTACATCTGGTACAGGTAATAATAGATAAGGGAGCGGATGAGCATTGCCTCTCCTTTTATCCTGTTTTTTGCTGCTAAAGAAAGGCTTTTGGATTTTTCTACGCCTTCCATGATACTGTTGGCCATATACACCTGCTGATAAGCCGTCGTCCATACCTGGCTCACGGTAGCATTGGTCGCCAGCGGCTGATTATGGTAGATATCCAGGATGCCGTTTCCGGCACTGGTAAAAACGCATGTAATATCATCGGTATAATTTCCCAGTAAAGCACCGGAACCGTCTGTGGT
Source organism: Chryseobacterium sp. P1-3 (assembly GCF_000738495.1). Lineage (NCBI taxonomy): Bacteria > Pseudomonadati > Bacteroidota > Flavobacteriia > Flavobacteriales > Weeksellaceae > Chryseobacterium > Chryseobacterium sp. P1-3. The sequence continues at coordinate 135,888 of NZ_JPEQ01000002.1, read as the reverse complement.
GCCACTGATCACTGAACCGGTCCATAGTCCGGAGTACAGTCCCGCAAGCGCTGCATCTGCGGTTTTCTCATCTTCAAATACCCGCTCTGTGGCCAGCTGGTTGTTCGGGAAATCTGTTTCTATAAATTTCTCGCATGATACTGCGCTTAAAGTAGCATAAAGCATCAAAAGAAACGCTATTATAGAGTTTATAAAATTTTTCATTTTTTATTAATTACTAGGAGTTATTACTATAAAATCATCAATCATCTCAAGCGTTAATGATTTCAAATCTTTGCCTTTATTTTTTAATCACTAATCATCAATCTTAATTGTTAAAAAGTCACCTGGAATCCTAATGAATAGGTCTTGAGGGGTGGCAGGTAGCCTACGAGATAAAACTCGGGATCCATTCCAAAGTAATTGGTGATGGTCAGAAGGTTTTGTCCTTGCACATAGATCATAGCTTCTTTGATGCCCAGCTTTTGCATGGGAATGCGGTAATTCAGCTGTACATTCTTAAGCCTGATATAGGAAGCATCACTTATTGCCGCTGTTGAGTTCTGAAAGAACCCGTGCAGGGAAAGCTTCTGGGGGTTATATCCTGCTGAATATTCCATATAGCTGCCTCCTGGGTTAGATGGTGACCATGCATCCAGGACTTCTAAGGGCTGATTACTGAGTGCTCCGGGCAGAAGCATCTGGCGGTTGTAATTCCAGTTTCTCTGCTTAACAAACTGCCACAGGAAAGAAGCTGACCAGTTTCCCCACCTGAAATGATTCGACCATCCACCGAAAAATCGGACACCGAGCTTTTCCACCGCCTTATTATCATCAGGGGAGGTAATCTTTCCGTCACCATTAAAATCCTTAAACTTATAGAGTCCGGTTGCAGGGTCTATGCCTTCATACTGGTAGACTTTTGCAATAGTCGTCGGATAGCCGATCACGTACTGATTGGAATAGGTAGAGCCTTCCAGGTTCGGAAATTCTACCAACGTATTTTTCGGGATGCTCAGGTTAAAAGAGGTTTCGTATTTGAATTTTCCTTTTCTCAAAACCTGCAACGAGGTATCGAATTCCCAGCCTGTATTCCTGATCTTTGCAGGAAGATTGGACTGAACAGAAGGAAAGCCCGTGGTGGCAGGAAGGGGAATTCCCACCAGCTGGTTAGAAGAGGTATTTTCATAATAGGCCCCTGAAAAATTAAAAAACGTCCGCTCCAGAGTCCTACTTCCAAGGCCAATTCTTTTTTCAGGGTCTTCTCCCAGCTGAAATCAGGGTTATACAGCCGCGCCGGATTTAAACCGGTCTGACCATTATAAATACCCGATGAAATAATATAGGTATTGAGGTACTGGTAATCTCCTATCTTGTCGTTTCCTGTAGTTCCGATGCTTCCCCGAAGCTTGCCCATACTCAGCCATTGTATATCTTTCAGAAATGGCTCTTCTGAGAAAAGCCACGCCGCGCCAACGGCTCCGAAGTTCCCGAAACGGTTATTAGCCCCAAATCGGCTGGAACCGTCACGCCTTCCGGTAAGGTTCACGATATATCTTTTTTTCAGCTGGTAATTAAAGCGGGCAAAAACTGCCGTATAGTTATACTGGCTGCGGACCTGGTCGGAGATGGTTTTTACGCTGGCGGCTCCTATATTATCAATCAAAGCATTGCTTTCAAAGCCTTTTCCCTGGATCGCTCCCTGCTCTGATTGCGTTTTCTGCAGGGTTGCGCCGAGTAAAAATTCAAACTGGTGATTTCCTGTTTTGTAGGCTCCCACAACTTGGGGTTCGAGAATATAGGAAAAATTGACCTGATTATTCCGGGAAGAGGTGGAATTCATACTGGTCTGCCCGAAAGAGGGATTATTAATCGTATGGGGCTTTATTGATCGTTCTTCGAAATTCTGATAGCTGATTCCGGCATTCATCTTTAATGAAAGGAAAGGAAACAGCTTATAGGACACATTAAGGCCGTTATTAAAAAAGGCGGTCTTATTGAAGTACTCGCTCAGAAGCGAAGCCACTGGATTGTTAAAGGTTCCGTTCTCCCAGTTAATGCCCCCATCTAAGGTATAGAGTGCCGGAGCATTGGGGCTCAGCATAATGCTTTTCAGGGTAAGGTCATCATTCTGCACATTGTTTTGCTGAAAAGAAAAGGTATTTACCAGACTAAATTCCATTCTCCTGTCGGGAGTAAGATAACTGAAATTGGCATTGATGTTATTGGTTTTATATTTGAAGTCAGCCGGCAGAACAGTGGTCTGCTCATTATGGCCGTAGCTGATCTGATAAGAAAAATTTTCAGAACCTCCACTCATTGACAACTGTACGGCGTAGGCATCTGCCATGTTTCCGATCAGTTCTTTCTGCCAGTTGGTGTATCGGGATTGGTCCCAGGTTCCGTTGATGTCATACATGGTAGCGGGATAGGCTACATTATCATTCTGGAATGCCTGGCGACGCATACTGATGTACTGCTCCGTGTTCATCATTTCCATAGACCTGGTAATCCTGCTTAAGGAATATGAAGTGTTAAGCTTGAGTTCAGATCGTCCTTTCTTTCCTCTTTTAGTGGTTACAATAATCACCCCGTTGGCTCCTCTTGATCCGTAAATAGCTGTGGCATCTGCATCTTTTAAAATCTCAAAGCTCTCAATATCATTCGGATTGATAGCATTCAGGGGATTGATGGAGGACCACGGAAGGATTTTAGTGGAATACAGCGAAGGGGTCTCGGAAGCCTGAGGAACTCCGTCGATAATATATAAAGGTTCATTCCCTTCACGGCGGATACTGTTCTTTCCCCTGATCTGGATCTCAAATCCACCTCCCGGAGTTCCGGTATTCTGGGTAATGCTGACTCCTGACATTCTTCCCTGGGCGGCGGACAGTACATTGGTGACAGGCTGGTTCTCAATATCCTTAGCGGATACTTTGGCAATGCTTCCGGTACGTTCTTTATCTTTGACCTTATAATATCCGGCATTCAGTATCACTTCTTCAATATGGCTTACTTTTTCTGAAGCCAGCTTGTTTGAAGGGGATATAATAGTATCGGTCTTTTTCCTGAGTACGGAAGCTTCAAAGGCACTTTTTCGGGAAATCGTATCCGAGGTATTCTGTACCTGAGCCTGAAAAGAGGTGCTTACTACCGTCAGCATAAGGACACATGAAATGCTCCCTATGCTGGTATAGGATTTTTTCATACTTTTGTAAAAGTTAATGGTTAATAACTATTAATGCTCTTTCCTGCCAAGCGTCAACTTTAAGGAAAGGGCTTTTTTATTTTCATATAGTACAAATAGCATAGCTTTATGTATCGTTATAATAATTGAAATTCAGCTTCATGAGATTTTTTATGGTTAATTTGTACTTTGTAAAAAAAATCCCGGATACCATCTAAGTTTTGGTGACTATAAGGCGCCAGAAAATATTAACATGAATGAAATGTTTCTTAAAAGCTTTAATAAGCCTCAATGGCTGCGCAACCATTGTACCGTGTCAATGTGTATACTTTCATCTTTGGGAAGCTGAAACTTAGAAATGTGAGAATACCTAAAATAAAACGGCGTGGGAACTCTACATTATCCGAACAGAGGTACTGCCATACCGTGGAACAGATAAGAGGAAGAGACCCACGCCTAGGACATGAGCCGCTTACTTATCATCTCGTTCCTTTGAAAATTGGCAGTTTTCTGTTCGAGACTCTAAGCAATAGCTTCTATTTTTTTCGTTGAAGTATCGCAAAATTACACTATTTTATAGTGTACCACAAATATAGTGATTTTTTTTAATACACCCAAATATGGATGTGTTTTTATTTGTAATTATTCTGTTATTGCTATAAACAATAATAATGGAAGGTAAAATTGTTGAATTAATCATATCCGAACTTGATTTATTTCTAATTGACAAGATAAGAGAATTAAGAGGTCGTGCCCAACCTTATATTTCGCAAGTAGAATTATCACAAAGAATGGGCTTTGCAGATGGATATGTCGGAAAGGTGGAAAACTTCAGTTCCAACACTAAGTATAACTTACGAAAATTGCATCTTGCTGCAAAAGCATTAAACTTGGATTCATATCAGTCTATCTTACCTGATAAAATTTTAAGTAATGATCTTTTGTATCTTAAAATTGAAGTCAATAGAAAAAGAAATGATACTGTCGATTTCGATAAGAATAATCAGGTTATAAAAAACTATAAAATTGTTGAGATGCGTGTTTTAAACGAAGCAGAAATAAAAGATTTTAATAATAGAAGAAAAACAAAGTAGATTATGATAGGTGGTGTCTTACAAGTTCGTGGTATATTTTCTGCTATCTGTTTATCTATTTACTTAACATAGCAAATCTCGACTATTCTAATGAATTAGTCGTCTATGAAAATTCCAATTATCCAAATGATTTTATTAGAAGGATATACGGAATTGATTAATTGCTATTTATTTCTGAAAAAAACACCTTATTAAAATGATGAGTATAGTCGTCTTTCATATATTTTCCTTGCTTATATAATTCTATTGCCTGTTTTCTATTTTTTTCTGACTCTTGAGAATTATTCAGTATTTTGTAGACTTTAGAAATATAATAACTATTTTCAGCAAGAGGATGTATTTCTGATTGCTTTTGAAAAGCCTTCATTGCATTGGAATAATCTTTTATTTCAAAATAAGTAACACCTAACTGATAGTAATCAAACCAACCGGGGGGGATAATCTTTTTGGTTGAATTGACGCTTGATGACTTCAATAGCTTTTTCTTTTTCTCCCAATGCACTGTAACAGATTGCTTTTGCTATCTGATGATGGTAATCCCCATTGACTGAATACCCTATATCCTTTACCAACTTTTCAAGCTCCTCAAAATCTGCAATTGCACCTTTATAGTCTTTAAAGAACTGATACCTACACCAGCCACGGTAACCGAGATTATCTTTTTTATTATAGTTAACTGCTTTGTCTATGAGGATCTTCCAGTTGAGAAAGTCCCCACTTTTTAAATAGGCAACTGATTTTTCCTTGTAACCATAGGCAAAATAAGGGCAGACTTCAATAGCTTTGTCATATGCTTCTTGAAACTCCCTACTGAACTGATAATATTTGTCGTCAATTTTTTCAACCATTTTGCAGGCTTTATACTGTAACGTATCACCATAATATTTGAAAGCATAGCAATTAGGCTGGGCATTCAATTTTGAGAAAAATACTGTAGTTATAATGATAAGAATATATTTCATACTATGGCATAATTTCAATTAAGTTTCCGTTTTCGATTTTAAAAATCAGATATTGGTAAAAGTCAACATCATTTCCTTGTATTTTTTTGGGAATCCATCCATTTAGGCTTTTAGTAATGTCCATCAATTGGTCCGTTACCTTGCTACTAAAAGTTTTGGAGTTGTAATTACCATCCATTCCTATTATTCTAAAACGGTCTGTTTCTCCTTTACAGTTGACAACAAAACGTATTCTTATTAATCCTGTTTCGTCAGGGATATTTTGGCTTTTATATTTTTTGAAAAATATTTTGTCGAGTTCGGCCTTTTCTCCTTTGTATTGTAAACCATTAGAGTCATTAAAATATTGAAAAATATGTCTTTTGTTACAAAGAGTAAAATCCTTTTTATCCATACTAGGATTAAATTCGATATTACCAACATAATCAGGATATTTTGAGGCTTGGTTTTCAGCTTGGCAACTAAACACCAAAGGTATCAATAGTATAAAAAACAGAATTATTCTTATTTTCATCTGGAATGAATGTTAAAAAAATAGACATCAATTAATAAATTTTAAAGCTTCCAACATAATAGATTTCTCTCTTATATTGCTAAGAGTTTTTAGTGGAAATAAAATTACATGAAAGTTACTTAAAATAAAAATATATAAAAACTGTAGGAATAGCATTACTTAATATATGAATAAAAAGACAATATATAAAACCATATCTTATTCTTATGAATCCGACAGTTAAACCAAAAATAAATTGAGGTAAGGTCAATAAAGGCAAAACCAAAAGAGAGTGGAAACTGATTTTGAAATTAGAAATATGCAATAAAGCAAAAAGTAAAGTTAAAATATAGAAAATTGCTTTAAAATTTTTTTTTATGAAAGTCTGCTAAAATAATTTCATAATTTTTTATTTTAAAATAGAATATGGTTCCAATTAAGATTGAGATGACTATTGAAGCTATAATTTTTTATAACGTAAAAAATTTTCTACCGTAAATACAGTTTGCTCCTTCAGTATATTATTTACTACAGAAAAAGCTATACCACTAACTGATAAAGATAAATTAAGTCTTGAATAAATCAAAGATAATCTAAATACTATTTCTTCTAATAAAGGCAATAATAGACATGATAAAAAAATAAAATAAAAACTATAGTCAATTTCATTATCTGCTCTCTTAGGAGTATTAATGAAATAGTGTATAATAATTGATATACAAACTCCCAATATCAAACTGAAAAAATATATAATTAAAACTTGATAAATTTTTTTTGTATGAAGGGATCGGTATATTGTAATATACAGAAGGACTGTATAAAAAATTTAAAAAAATCAACTAAAAAAGAGTTCCTTATAAAATTGAACATTTTATTAAAAATTCGATACTGGTAAATTTAAAAAAAATAAGAGAGCTAAATTTAGCTCTCTTGTTTCTTAGTTCTTACCAAGAAATTAAATTAATTAAAGACCAAAAGCGTCTTTAAGTTTATTATAACCATCTATAATAACTTGTGCAGCAATCGAATCTGCCTTAGTTGGAGTATGGCCTGATGGGTGACAACTACCCAGTCCTCTTACTGATAATTTTTGTAATTCTAAATTTTGAGTTCCTACGCTTTTCTTGAATTGATCAAGAGTTAATCTTTTTTCCATTGTTTTGAAAATTTGTTGTTAAAAAATTAATATTATATAAAAGTATAAAGCTATATATTATTATATAGATTATTCCTTGTATTAAATTTTGTTGAAATAAATTAACAATTATTGAGAGCTGAGAGATTCCGGGCAAAAAAGATCTAACAATTAGAATTCTGTAATTCCCCTGTCCCTTTAACGAAAGCAGAAGTTGCTGTTTCTCTTGAATTGAATTAAATTTTAATTTCATCGTTTTTTGTGTGTTATTTGAGTGATAAAAATATTATTTTTTTTTTAATAGCGGAGCAATTATTAATGTGATTTAGTATGCTTCGCATATTAAATCATTTATTAGCCTTTCTAAATGCTTCAAACGAAAACACATAAGGTTGGTTGGATACATCAATTGAATTAATTAGATTGTTTTTCCTTTCATATATTTGTTCAAAGGTATCTATAAACAGTTTAAACCAGTCTTGCCCCTCCTCTGTGAGCACATTAGGTATTTTAAACATATCAATACCTGTATTAAATCTTTTCATATTAAGAGAAAACCTTCCGATCAATTCTTCATTTTGTTTTCCTTGTAGCACCATTTCATTAATAACTACTTCTAAACCAGCATTAATAATTATAAAAGTAAATAGACCATGAAATCTAGAATACAAATCACCATGCTCATTTACATCTCCTGTTATTTCAGAGAATTTTGTATCAAATGCATAATTAAATAAATTAAATTTAGAATTATACGTTAGAGTATTAAATACAACATGTGCGCTTTCATGCAGTATATGATCTAAAAAAAAACACTTCATCATTTTCATCATGAGCATTTAGAAAGATCATATTATGAGCATGAATATTTGCAAAAGAATTTGGCTCTCCATCAAAAATCATTATCTTTTTAATTGTCCTTTTTATTAAATCAAAGTAGGTAGGGAAATATTTTTTTATTAGTTGAATTGCCCTATTAGCATGATCAATATGTTTTGTATATGTTTTTTCGATTTCTACATCGACTATTTCATCCTGAGCGTCTAAAAATATTTTTCTCAAAAGTGGATGTTGACATTTCACTATTTCAATATTTTCATCTAAAAAAAGTATAGGTTCAAAGTTATAAGAAACTTCTCTCCCTTCATTATCCGTAATAAAAAATATATCATTCTTCGATTCTAAAAACAGTTCTTTATTAATTTCTTGTGTATGGAAGTAACCAATTTGCGGAATATATATTATCCCTGTATGATTAGAAAATACTTGAATTTTCAGTTTTGGATTTTTCTCATACCCATAAACGATTGAATCTAACCAACTGTCATTTTCTTGCATCACATAAGCAAAAAGCAAAGGTTCAAGATATATTCTATCATCTTCAAAATCAATTCTTTCAAAAATATTTTCATGTCTTTGATAAAGAAGTATTTTCAGAGAATCAATAACGCTTCCCTGGCAACTGTCAAAATTTTTATAAAAATCCATAATTATCTTTCTTTAAAGTTTCGTACTAACGTGTATATAAATCTTTGTAATAATCTTATATCGTCTGTGATTATTTCAGCTTGTCCCATAAGATTATTAGGTGTGATTTCTTTATTGTAACTAGTAGTAAGCCCTTTGTTAAGTTCTATAATAACATAGTAAACATTTTCATTCGTTACATTGGTTACTTTGTTCACTTTTCCTTCCAATACTCCATATTCTTCAAACGGATAGTTTAATAATTTGATGTTTACCTTTTGCCCTACCTTAACTTTACCAGCTCTTTCGATAGGCATTTTAGCCCTAGCAAAATATTTTCCCTTATCATTGTTATTTGGAATAATCGAAAATAGAGTCTGTTCATTTTTTACATATTGATCTTTTTGCCAAATATCAAAAAAATTGATCTTCCCATCCGTTGGTGCTTCTATGAGATATTTATTTTTCCATGCTAAAATTTGCGCTTTTAATTCTTGAGCAGCATTTTCAAGATTTGTAGAAAGTTCTATTTTTTGATTCTCTTTTTGTAAGCTTAAATCAACATTTTCTTTTTTGATAATACTTTTGTCACTTTCTAAATTTGAGATATTAGAATTATAGCTTTTATATTTATTTTCAGTTTGAAGTAATTCTATTTGACTTTTTTCAAATTTCATTTTTAGAAATTACACCTTGTTCAAATAAGTCTTTGTTTCTACTGTATTCTTTTTTTCTTTACCTCATACTCTTTACGTGCTATTTCTTTTTGGCTGTTAAACTCCCCTTGAACATTATTTACTTTATTGATCCTATCTTGATTTGAACTAATTCCTACCAATTGTGGATTGAAAGTATTGAAATACCTATATTGATTTAAAGCTTTTATAAATTCATTATAATAAGATTGTACTTCTCCGAGTTTCAAATTTAGCGGAGTGGGAATTGTTTTTATATCTGAATAATGATTTAGAAGAGAATCAATTTTTTCTAATATCTGATGTTTTTAGCTGGATTTTCAATTATTGCAAGCCAACTGTCTTTCTTAACTTCGTTTCCATCTAAAACATTAAGCTCGTTAACTTTACCATTCGTTCTTGAAACTAAATAAACAGGTGGATGCTGAGATGTAACTTCTACTTGGGTAGAAATTATATCAGGATATTTTATCATCCAAGAAATAAAAAAATAAAACGGTAATAAAAATAAAAAAAAATTGAGTTTCCCCATGTAACAATCCATGAAGGTGTTTTTTCGAGAACTTCTCTGGAGTAATCGCTGTGCTCCTCTAATAAATCTATCTTCTTTTTCATCAATTTGAAAGTTCTAATTGGTTTTTGACTAACTCAAAATATGCACCTTTAATACTAACTAAATATTCGTGATTTCCTTGTTCTACAATTTTACCCCGACTTAAAACTACAATATTATCCGCATTTTTAACTGTACTCAATCTATGAGCAATAACCACTACTGTTTTGCCATTAAAAAATTCATTTAAATTATCCAATATTGTTTTCTCATTATTCGCATCTAATGCACTCGTAGCTTCATCAAAAAATAAGAACTCAGGATCTTTATAAACTGCTCTTGCTATTAATGTTCTTTGTACTTGGCCCCCACTTAATGACATACCAGTAGAACCAGCAGACCCAATTACAGTGTTATATCCAGTCGGCAAATTCTCGATCATTTCTTCAATATTTGCAATTCTTACAGCATTTGCAAGTTTTTCTTTATTTAAAGGAGCCTCTGAGCCTGATTCGGTAATGTTTCTGGAAATTGTGTCGGAAAATATATATCCATCTTGCATTACGACACCGCATAGATTCCTCCACTTCTTCGTATCTACTATTGAAAGGTCTAATCCTCCTAACTTAATTTTTCCTTCTGTTGGTGTATATAGTTTTAATAGTAATTTTAAAAGTGTTGTTTTACCACTTCCACTTTCACCAACAATTGCTGTTACTTTACCTTGAGGGATTGTTAAATTTATATCATCAAGAATTATTTGAGATCCTTTCCCACCATATTGAAAAGATAAATTTTCAAGTTCAATTGTGTGACTTTTAGGAATATCGTGGGTAAATTCTTGTTTCTCGTACTCGTCTTCAATATCTTTTACCTCGTTTATTCTGGCAAGACTCATTTTAGCATCTTGCGCATCTCTGAAAAATTGAATAATTGAAAGAAGCGGATTATTTAATTGCCCAATAATATACTGAATAGCAAGCATCGTCCCTAATGTCATGTCTCCTTTTATTACTGCATATGCAGAAGCAAAAGATATAAGTATATTTTTAATTTCATTTATTGAACCCGCTCCAATAAATTGAACTTGAGACAATTTAAGAGACTGTATTGAGTTCTTTAACAATCTTATCTGCATCTCCTCCCATCCCCATCTTCTTCTTTTTTCAGAACCATTAATTTTAATTTCCCTGATTCCATTTATTATTTGTAATAAACTACTCGAATTACCGGATGATTCGTCAAATCTTCTATGATCTAATTCTGCTCTTTTCTTAACAAAAAATAAAATCCAAAGGAAATAAAGAGTGGCTCCAACAAAGAAAATTCCAAAAATCGTCCTATTATAATATAAAAGAATTGCCATGAAGATGAGCATATTAATAAAGGAAAACAGTGTTAATGGTGATGTTGTCAGAAACCTCTCTAGCCTATCTGAATCCTGTAATCGCTGTAGAATATCTCCTGGACGCTTTGCATCAAAATACTTTATTGGAAGTTTCATTAGTTTAATTAAAAACTCCGTTGCTATTTTTAAATTTATTCTGGAACCTATGTACAGCAGAAGCCAACTTTGAATAAAATTTATGAATGCCTGCGAAAAAAATAGTGTGAGTTGTGCTATTAAAACTAAACTTACAAAGCTTAACTCTCTGTAATTAATACCTTTATCTACAACAGACTGGGTTAAGAAGGGAAGTATTAGCTGAATAATACTCACAATGGTAAAACCAACTATAATTTGGAAAGTATATTTCTTGTAGGGTTTTATATACGGTAGTAAAGAAGAGAACCCAGCATTTTTTTTTATATTCCTCTTTTATATTATGGAACTCAGACGAAGGTTCAAAGATAATAACTAAACCCTCGTTTGTATCATTAAGATACTTCGTATTTTGCCAAGCCTCATTAAATTTTTGTTCAGTATAACTAATTAATCCATATTCTGGATCAGCAACATAAACTTTGTTTTTCTCTATTTTATAAACAATAACAAAATGCCTCTGTCTCCAATGTACTATACAAGGCAGAGGGGCCTGATTTTTTAAAGTTTCAAAATTAATACTTGCTACTAATGTTTGAAATCCTATTTTTTCTGCCGCTTCTGTCATTCCCATAACAGAAATTCCATCTTGTGTAATATTACATAATTCTCTTAAATATTCAGATGAATAAACTTTACCATAGAATTTTGCTAACATCTTTAAACAGGTTGGTCCACAATCCGTTCTATCATATTGTTTGAAAAAAGGAAATTTTTTTTTCTCTAAATTGCATTTGAGTTTTTAATTTTGCCACAAATATACAAATAGATGATACAAATAGAAGAAATATCTAAAATAGGTCTTGGAACTTATAGAATGTCAAGTGATAATGAGGAATACATAGAGGTTATAAAATATGCGATTGAATCGGGAATAAATTTAATTGATACTGCTGTAGGATATGGATATGGAAAATCTGAATTACTAATAGGGCAGAGTATCGATCCAGAAATAAGAAGTTCTATTTTTATTGTGTCTAAAACAGGTTATTCTAATAAAGAAGAAATTGCAGAATTTAATCAAAAAGATCCTAATTTAATAGCGCTGGACGAAAACACTCTGTTTTCTAATTCTCCAGACTTTATTTCCTTTCAATTAGAAAAATCTTTAAAAAGATTAAATACAAATTATATTGACTGTTATTTACTTCATAATCCTGAATATTACTGTGAGAAAAATTTTTCTACAGAAGAGTTGACAGAAATAATTTTCGATTCTTTTGAACTATTAGAAGAAAAAGTAAAAGCTGGCAAATTAAGGTATTATGGTATAAGCTCTAATGATTTTTCAAAGATTCCATTAAAAGCAATATTAAATAATATAACTGATTTTCCAAATTTTAAGTTTCTTCAATTCCCTTATAATATAGTTGAAAGAAACACTTCATTTCTTTTTGATGATAAAAATAATATTACTATTAGTGAATTAAAAAACAATGGCTTTATTATTTTCACAAATCGTCCACTTAATACAATTTTGAATGGTAAATTATTAAGATTGGCGGATACTGATATAAACGATGTAAAATCCATTGAATATGAAGAAGAATTACTCTTCAATGATTTATTACAAAAAATACAAAGTTCTTTATCTAAAATGGGTGAAGATCCTAAAATAGAGGAATATTATCCAATACAATTTTTTGTAGAGAACAGAAAAATTATGCCAGATATTACTACAATTAATTTAGCTATCAATGATTATTTATATCCTTTTTTATCAGCCATTAATTTAGTGGACGAAAGGACCATTAATATTTTAAACAATCTTAAAAACTATTGGCATGTTTTTTCGATGTATGACAATCAGGAAAGATTGAATGATTTGAAAGACTCTCTTGATAATCAGGGAATAATAGATAAAAATTATAAAGGCAATTTTTCTTCATATTTAGCAGGATTATATCTCCAAGATTCTGGAATAAATTCGGTTTTAATGGGGTTGCGAGAAAAGAAGTATGTTGATAGCATAAAATACTTACTGTAATATTTTCGTTGAAATGATGAAAAAAGGGACCATATTATGAAATGAATGTAGAAGTAAACAATACAAAAATCCATATTTAACCCTTACAAACCCTCTGACAAATGAAGATAATATTTTAGGAAGTATAATTATGGGAGTTAATAATAAAGTATCTAAAGTAAACTCGTAATTTGAAATATGCATTACTGCGAATAAAACTGAATAAAAATAAAAAATTTTATTGAAATCATTTTTATAAAATTCAACAAAACTATTAGAGTATTTTACACAAAATAAATAGCAGATAATTCCTCCTAAAATTGAAACAGCAATTCTAAGAAAAAAAAAAGTTTTCTATATCAAAGTGATCATTTAAGGTAAAGAAATTAATAATTGTATAAAAAGACAGTAACTGATTTTTTTAATTACTTGATTTGTTGTACCTCATAATATCTTTATACATCATAGGTTATTATGAATTTTATCAATATATCTAAACAAAATTTCCTGTATATAGCTTTTCAGATCTTTATTAATAAGGTCCAAATTAATCAAGCAGGTAATAACAATTTCTTCTTTGGGATAAACGTACAATAAACTTATCCCTCCAACGTATCTTCCCTCATGTCCATAATAGTAATTTCCATAGTAGTCAGTTGAAGAAAAAAAAACCTATTCCATAGTTAGTTTTTTCACCATTTTTTTAAGTGCTGCGATTTTTATTAATTGTTTTAAAGTTTCACTATTTAAAATTCTATTAGAGTAAAGGAAACCGTTCCCTAAGATTACTAGATCTTCGCTAGTGGACAAATAGCATCCCTCGGCATATTTAAATGAACATTTTGCAGGCGGGCTAATAGCAACTTGCCTATTACGAATGGAATAAAATGTAGTGGTGTTGCTGTCATAGACACCTGTATCCATCATAGTATTCCTTAAACCTAGTTTATCTATTACATATTTCTTTTGACATTCTGTTAGCGACATTCCACATTTTTTTTTCGACAATCAGACCTAATAGTTTAAAGCCATAGTTACTATACTGGATTTTAGTTGATGGCTCAAATTCAAGTTCATCCAAGCTAAAAACTCGATAAAAATCTTTGCGGGAATAATTTTTATTAAATCTTTCTTCGCTGGGCTCTCTCATCATACCTGAGAGATGCCCACCTAATTGCCTAATTGTAAAATCATATTTTTTCTTCGACAAACTATCCAAATAAAAATTTGCTGTATTATTAAAATCAATAGAACCCAATTCAACAAGTTTGCCCAATGTAGCTGCTGTAATTGTTTTTGTGATACTTGCAATTCGAAACTTGGTTTTTGAAGGATCAATCTTAACTTTATTTGCTATATCAGCATATCCAAAACCCTCAGAAAAAATAACATTTCCTTTATACGAAATTGATACTGCCATACCTGGCGCATCAACTTGTTTTAAAAAAATGTTCAAGTTTATCTCTTGTCTTATTATTTTCCTTATCAAAAAGTGTTCTTTGACCGGATAATTGATGTGGCCAAAAAGCAAATGAAATAAGTATGAATAAAATATTTTTCATGTAAGATGTCTTCAAAAGAAATGTAATACTAAAGTAGTAATTTTAATGAGACACTTTTAGTTTCATTAGTGATTAATGGATCGGATAATTTTTATTTGCTTACGATTTTGCACTTTTTCTTATTTTTATCTTACGAATAGTGTTAATTTTATGAATAAAGAGATGAGTCCATGAAGCTACCTCCTGAATTAGAAGACCAATACGTAAAAGAAGTTCTCTATAATAGATCTTTAGAAGATCTTCCGGATGAAGAATGGAGGCTGATTGAAGGTTTTGAGAATTATGCTATCTCTAACTATGGACGGGTGAAGAGCTTAGAACGTATGTCTTTATCATTATTCGGTAAAGAACGCTGGCTTCCGGAGCTTATTAGGAAACTGACTTTTGTAAAACAGTTTAATAACTACCTTCAAGCTGATGGTTTTAATGTTCATTGCGGATTTATTTGGGATGGTCGTAAATATACAAGATCGGTAGCACGTTTGGTCTATTATCATTTTGTTGAAGAATTTGACCTTAATAACCGTTTAATTGTTATTTCATGTAAAGATGGAAATAGCCTTCATATACATTGCAATAATCTAGAGAAAATTTCGGCCAGCGAAAAAAGACTAAAAACCTTTCGCCAAAATAGAGCAAGGAATCTACATGTTGACTACCTACAGCCCATCAGCCAATACACTGCTGAAGGAGTTTTAATCGCTGATTTTAAAAGTATTTACGTTGCAGGAAAAAAATTAGGTATTGCCCCAGAAAGCATTTTGGATGTAGTTAATAAAAGATTTCTAACAGCAGGAACATTTCGATGGTTTTTGCAAAGTAATCCTCCTAAAAAAGAAGACTTTATCATCGCTACACCATCAGATATTTCAGCTGACTCATTTAATCAGTTTCTTTGGGAGAAGCTGGGTAAACCTTTAATTGACAAAGATAATCCTCCTCCATGCATGAATCTGTCACTTGAAGATCTTCCCGGAGAATACTGGATTCCAATACCAATCCCAAATTTTGAAAATCGTTTTATGATTTCTAACAAAGGCAGAGTAAAACGGTTAGAAGGCTGGACTTCAAAAGGAAGAAAAATATTTTTGAAAGAACAGATATTATCCCAGTTCATGATACGCAATAGCGATACAACGTATTCCTTATATTGCAGATTAAATAATGAAGGTAAAGAAGTCCTGCCTGTAATGAGCAAATTACTTTATTATTGTTTTGTAGAAAAGTTTGATCTTAAAAACAAAAGGCTTGCTGTGGTAAATGAGAGTAATCCGCAATGGAATATAGACCTGTCAAAACTTTCATTACGTCCCGTTTCTTATGTTCTTCGAGAGAGAAATAAAGATTTTGGTGTGATTAAGGTGAGAACAATATTTAATTCCAAAAAAGTATTTAACGATTCGCTTTGGAAAAAGCTGGGTAAGCCACAAATTTATAAGAAGAATCCACCTGCTGTTTTCAATTTATCGATAAAAGACTTGCCGGATGAACAATGGAGACCATTACCCGGCTTTGAAGGGAAATATGTAATTTCAAATAAAGGAAGAATAAAACGATTAAGTGGCTGGAGTGCGGGGTATCAATTTTTCGGAGAAGAGCAAATAATCTCTCTCAATGTAATAAAGAAAAATAAATCCGGTTACCTTTATTTTAAGTTGCACCCGAAGGAAGATACAAACCCCAAAATGCTTTTACGGCTGCTTTACTATTGCTTTGTCGAACAATTTGATCTTAATGATAAAACATTGCGGGTTATTAATGAAAATGAGCCTCTCTGGGATATAGATCTGTCAAAGTTATCATTACGCTCTATTGCGGATGCATTTAATAAAACGATAATTAAAAAGTAGAATAGGAACATTTCACAAAATCTTTCTGATCTGACAGATGAGCTAATATTACATTGAAAGTAAAGCAGTAGATAAGATGCGTTCCAGAGAATTTTCAAACCTTCCTTCATACAATTATTGGATCAAAAAACTTGCAATTGTGAGTTCGATCAAGTTGTAATCTTAAAAACCTCAGTAGTTATTCCTTAAAATACAGTGGAAATTATTATATTTGACATACAAAACGAATCAAAAACCTACATTTTCAAAGTGAGTAAATCGGTGAGTAGCCAAAGCCCCATCTTTTAAAAAGGTTGATAAATAAAGAGATTTAAAGAGACGGTTCGGAACCCTCCAACTCCACTAAAACCACTGATTATCAGTGGTTTATTTTATTTTTAGACAACATTTAGCCAACAATTTGATTTTTTATTCATTCCGTAAATACTCCATTATTCATTTACATTACAAATAAATAAATCTCAGAATCCTTTACCAGCCTTCACCTTATCACTATCATAGTATCAGATAAATGATAAAAACATATACATCACTCAGAAAACAGGATGGGTAACATTATACCTAACAATGAGACCAAATAAAAAGTTGAAAATTTATTCTGAGAATTTTAATCAGAGACCCCATCCCTACTTTTTTGAAAGCCATTTCCTTTTTAGTAGGGGTGGGGATGATTTGGAGAGATACTCTGCACTCTTGAATTTACTGAGTTTTTTCAAATCGGGATGAATGTACTTCTAAAGACACTCACATACTTCATCCAAGCCAATTTTAGCCCCCTTAAAAAAAAATGTTCCCTTTGGATCACTTTGAGAAAAAACAGCCTAAAACCTGACTATAAGGTCGAAAAAATATATTCAAGATAATGATAAAGCTCTTGAAGTTTGGGGGTCAGTATTGTTCCAATAGCACCACTGATTGAACCAATTAAAATATCTCTCAGGCTAATGAATGTATTTTTCATCAATAGACTCTTTGGTTCATCATGTATTTTGGTTGAACGTCTATGCTTTGATACTTTGTGCTCAAGTATTTCCAAGGGCTTATATTCTTCATCGAAAATTAAAAATTGCCTTTGCTGCTTACTTGTTTTCTCATTGCTTTTAACAGCGTTTAGAATATACACTGTAACTTTTTCAGTAGTCTTAATGATAATTATCTCCTGCTCAGTAGAACATAATAAAAATTTTCCCATAATCTTTTTTTTATGTTCCAAATTTGAGAGGGGCGTTTTGGGGGCATTCTGTAATTATGCCCTATTTCCGCCCTAACTACATTTTCTTACTTTGTAGATAATTTTCTAAGATTTCAGGATTCTCTGAAAGCTTTATTATAATTTCTCTCCAATTTTCACCAATCTCATCAACCAATATTTCTTTACTGTGAAGATTTTTGTTTACTATTAAATTAAAATTTTTATAAAATGTATTTCCCTTGCCTTCTCCTATTCTCTGATTACCAATCCTTTCAAGCTCTTTTTTGTTTCCTCTAGGTAGTCTTTTCTCTATAGCATAACAATCAAAAATGTATGCTAATACATAATGTTTTGCTTGATATTTTTCTCTATCAGGATTTTCTTCATTACAAGATTTTTTATAATTATTAAAAAACTCTTCTTCTTTTTCGTCGTTCCAGTCAGGGTTGTTAAACAATCGTTCCTTGTATTCATGGTATAACTTAAAATTATTTGGCTTTTTCGCAGCTTCAATAAGAAAGGATAAATTTTCATCAGGGTAGACCAATGCAATCCAATGAAAAAAATCTTCACTATCAGGTGGTACTATCATACCGTTTTTCTCAAAAAAAAACTTGAAGGATTTTATACTTTGGTTGAATCCATTTTCATATTTTTCTAAAATCAATTTTCCTTTGGTCGCAATATCTTGGGTTAACTTCTGTAATGCAATGAGATGTTGATTTACAGCGTCTTGATTGGGTATGTTTTTCAGTAAAGGTGTGATATCATCAATAAACCTTTTCTCGTGTTCAAACCATTTATTTAAAATATTCTCAAATTGTTCTTTGTCACTGTCTGGATTGGGTAAATATCCGTTTTTCAATTCTAACATTCTTTCACTTAAAATTATTTCAAGTTTTATTTTTTCAGGTTCTTTTAAAAGCCCTTTTTGATAAAGACTATATGTATTGATTTCTTTTATTATGCTATCCGTAACACTCAGCAAATGGATAATCAAACTTTCTTTTGTATGAACTTTAAATTTCGCTGTTCCTAAGTATTTATTATATTCGGCTTTTCCTCTTAGAATTGGAAATTGGTTTTCAAAATAAGGCTTTAGGTTTTTAAAAAAACTTAAATCAAAGGGGAAAATGTTTAGCCAGTTCTGGTAGGTTGAATGAAGTAAATTAAAATCTGTAACCTTAACTTCTTTAACTGGCTTTGTAACAAAATTTATTAATGCCTTCCGTTTACTTTCTTCCATCCCTACAAAGACCTTTTCATCTTCTAACATAGCAAGAAGGTAATTTATGTAATGACCACTGCCAACGGAAACAGGATGTCCAAAGCTTAATGTATTATATTCTATATAATCAGTAATATCCTTGTACCAATCAGGATTATCAATACTTGCCCTAATAACGTGTTCTGTATAAGATAGTTGGTTGATTACTTTGCTGGCTACAGTTTTGTAATCAGTTTTCTCAAATTGAGAGTTTGCAGCTAACATTTTATGATTAGAACAACAATTAGGAAATTCTTTATCATACCATTTTGTTATATTAGAAAAAAGATCACTATGAAAATTACAACAAAATGGTAATTTCTTCCCAGTTTTTTTGTTAACAGGGATTTCATAGCCATCAATTGGCTTTACTTCTGAAAACGGAATTATAAAGTTCTGCCCTCCAACATAACCAAAAGGGGTTTTCTTATTCATTCCGTTGGTAACATCTAAAAAATGTTGTGCTGATATTTTTATTTCCATTATCTACTATATTTTAATTAACATTCTCCTTTCACATTATAGAAAAATAATAATTCCTCGTATCTTTTTATAATCGAGGAAGACATCTCATCTACATAAAGTTAGGCAATTTTCTTCATTACACACTGATTCCAGCTGCTTAAATATAAATTCCAACACACACTATCATTTAAATAAACAACAGCCTTAAAAGGCTCTTTATGCAATCTGGAAATTGAAAATCATAAACTCAAATATTATTTAGTTATATATACTGAGAGACCTTGCAAACAATCTATCAGTTTTTACTGAGGTTATTTACAAGGTCTTGATTACGTATCAAAGTTTCTATGAAAAATTATTCTCTTAATTCCAGAACTTTATCCATTGATCTGTTGACAATGTCCATCAATTGAGAAGTTGTACCAACACAATTTATTTTACTTTCCAAAATCAAAAAAAAGTCTTTTTCAGTTGAAAATGGTTTTGTCTTGGATAATTTGATTAGAGCTTTTGCAGTGTAAGTTTTAACCTTTTCAAATTGTTTTTCAAAACTCCCTAAATGCTTTGCATAAGTATCTCCGTTCTCCATTGTCATCGCATTTTTCATAAAGTTCAAATCAGCCCCATTCTTTGATCCTCTTTCGCAACTAAAAGCTATTCGAACTAAATTTTCATATCTTGTTGCTTGTGTGTAAAATTCTGAATCCATCTTTTATTATTTAAATAATATAGTTAATGATACTGTTAACAAAGCTCCAACAGCTGCTCCAACTACAGCCGCTAAAAGGATATTGGTGCTTAGTTTGTTCCATATTCTCATGTAATATTCTGGATTAAGTCTTTTCTTTTCCTCCTCAATCCATTTATAAGCACCTTTGAGCTTGGCTGAAGCAAAATTATCTCCTTCGCTATATTCAAAAGACTCGATATCATTTTTATCTTTAATTACCTTTCTTAACAGAACCTTATATTGAACCAATCGATTAGCCATTAAATCTTCGAAATTTTGATTGCCCTGTATTTTAAGAATGTATCTGCCCTCACGATCTACAGTCTGCATTATTAAATCCATAATTCTTCTTTCATCGTCGATCCCCATTATACGAAAAGTTATTGTTGCCATATTTTTAATAGTTTATATTTTGGTGTCTTTCTATAAATTTTGGCTCAAATTTTTCTTCCTTACTTCTTCCATTATATCTACCTCTAGCCATAAATTTTTCTCTTTATCAAAAACGTAAAAAGTAGAAGGGTAAGACAATTTATTGGAATCTTTTGATTCATCAGGTTGATTCGACTCTTTTATAACTTCAAGAGATTTATCCAACGCCTTTAATACAAGCTCTTCCGTTAATCCACTATCTAAATTTAAACTTATGCTTTTGTTTTTACCTGTCTTAATTTTTTAAGCCGAAGTTTATTTTTTGCTTTTTGCTTAGTTCTTCTCTATTCCAATGACGTTGCTGTATTGTCTTCCAGATTAAAACACTTGCTTTTTTTAATTGAGTCCCAAGCAATATTACCAGCCATACCGAGTAATATGTTTTGAACAATTGGGTCACTAATACATAATGCAACTTGTAATGTAAAGTCTTCAATTGAATTGTATGGAATTCCACTTTTATCAAATCTGCTTAATTCTAATTTGCTATCTCCAAGCAATTTTTCGATTTCAAATATTTCATCTGAAACTATCAAACCATCAAAATAATCAAGATGGACAACATTGTCACCTTGTTTAACAGTTAGCATTTTATTATACATCATTGTTGCGTAGCTGCTTACATCATCCTCTGACCAGTGAGGATATTGTTCTCTAAAACTTTCAATATATTCTTGTAGTGATTTCATTATAATTCTATTGTTATTTCTGTAACCTCGTATCCTCATATTTCTCTGTCTTCAAAGACATCAACCAATCTAAATACATTTCTTCCGGCATACTGCGATAACCTATTTTGTGGATGTAATGTACAATTTTTCTATGAGTGGTAAAAATAGCAATCTGTATAAGTTTTGACAAATGTATTTCGGAATAACGACAAAACTCGACGTGTTTTTACATTTTTATAACTTTGCTCTTAAACCTTCTTAAACGCCTTTTCTGGGCAACCTTTTATATTTCTGGTACTTTGTCTTATTTTAGCAGTAAAAGTGCTCAAAAAAGACATATAACTACCTCATTCTAACTTCATAGACTCTATCTGCTTCTCGTTGCCAGTCTTGAGGACGACCCCATTGAACAAGAGAATTGTTTAAGAAATACAAATAATATCGTTCCTCAACGATTCCTCTACCAAACACCAATTTTTTATCAGAGTATTCACCTACCTCAACTGTTCCGTTCGGATAGGTTTTTGCTCCAATGATCTTAAATGGAATATGTTCTCCCATTGCTGTTATCACTTCTTTTCTGGTCATACCGATGGATAAACGTTCAGGGTGAAGTTCCATTGATTTTTTCTTTTTCTTTTGTGCATTGACATTGGTAGAGATTAACAGGAAGGATAAGATTGCGATAAATAAATTTTTCATAATTATTAATTTTGTTAAACTAAAAGTGAGGTTATAATAAATTTTGGTTTTGTAGATAAAAGTATTTTGAATTAGTGATTAATCCTTACGGATAACCATAATTCAATATTGTAGTAATAGCCTAATGAGATTTACCTTGTTTTTTCCGGATTAAAATTCCAGCAATAAAATTCACAACAAAATTCTCATAAATGAGGTGAGCCAATAAAAACCAGCCAATGAATTTGAGAATGTTCCACAATCCAAATTCAAATTCTTCAAATCTTGAATAAGCAAAGATGACAGGAATAATAAGTGCGGATAGTTTTAAGAAGAAAAGTAAAAACTTCCCTATTGGTGAATAGCAACCAATACCATAAAGGTCTAAAGCCGTTTTGATTCTGTGGGCTGTGTTTGTGCCGAAAAACATATATCAATATTTTTTTTCTTCATCGACCCACTTAATGAAAGGTTTATTAAATAAGAAAGACGTGTGGGTTCAAACCTTGCCAGTAAAGAGGTTCGCCAAAACCCACAGTAAGACAAGTACTACCACACGTCCCATAAGGACGAGTATTAACTTGTTAATCTTACTGTTATAAATGAATTTAATTGACGATTTCTTTACTGATAACAGATTAACGACTCTCGTTGATTATTTTTAAATAATTATTTCTTTTTTACCTATATTTAAATATTTACAATTTTCACAAATTTTATAGATTTTATTTTTTATATTTAAAAAAATAACCTAATGAAAACAAAACAAGATTTCATCAAAGCAATGGCTTCTAAGTTTGAACTGACTAAAAAAAAATATCCTTATACAGTCCGAAAAAAATTACAGATGAAGAAAGTTTGGGGAATTTCTATGATGATACATTGCAAGAATTTTATCAATTTATGCCATTCTATACTTACAATCCCATTTTTAGCTACCTAACGTATGAAGAGGTTTTGGAGGTTAATAAATTAGGAACAGAAAAGATGAATGAACTACAAAATCTTTATACAAAATTATACCATGAAAAGCAACAAGCATTTAGAGGTGTTTAAAATAGATAAAAGTAAAGGTGCTGAGGGAGACTTCTTAATATTAAATAGACAAGTAAAGATAAAGTTAATAACTTTTTAAAATCTTATAAAGATAATATACAAAGACTTTGCAGAGAAATAGACCCTTAAGCTAAGGGTTTATAGTTATATAAAAGTCATATAAAAGTTTCATAATATGAAACAAATTTATAACTTTGTTTCAGAGATAAAACAGAAAAACCTCCCGAAGGAGGTCATCTGTAATCTACCTTTTTTTGTTTTTTGTCAGTGGTGCAAACACTAAGAACAAAATATATAAGGCATTTAAAAGATCACAGTAATCAGAAAACTGCATCTTTGAAACTCTAAAACTCGGGAGCTTATTCTCGAGTTTTATTATTCAAATTTACGGAAATGCAAATGATTTGTGAACACTAAAACATTGTTTACCTGATTCTAAACCCTAAAAGTTTTCCACATTTACACAGAATATTGATGAATAAAAGGATTAAAAGAAAATAGAAAATGTTCAATATTGTCACCAATACTGAACATCCTTAATTTTATATCACGTTGAATTTTTAAAATCCTCATTCATCTGTTTGATTCTTTCCCTGAACTCTTTACCATAGCTTTCAATAGTGTTTTTACAAAGTCCTGAAACTTTCACTAATTTTTGTTGTGTAATCTTTCCTAAACACTCAAAATCCCAATTATCAAGAGAATCTCTGATTTTTTGTTTTGATTTCTCTTTCCTTATCTCTCCGACAATTCCGTTTGTAATGAATGATTTTTGTTTCTTGTTAAGCTTTTTATCTGGATTGAAAATAACTCTCCTCTCTTTATTATAAATCAATTCTGCATTTTCTAATCTATCTTTGTTATTCACAATTTTTAAAATTTCATTTTCAGGAAGTGGAGGAACACAACATTTATGATTGATATATGAAACAAGGTGTAAGAGTTGTTCTTTTGTTATTTCTTGGTTCAACGCTTTGATTTGATGAGCTGTTGTACTTAAACAAGACTCTCTCATTCCTTCAGGTATCAAAGACTGGATATAGACTTCTGCAATACTTTCCTTTTCCCCCCAGAATGCAATATATTCCTGCCCTTTGAAGTCGTAATCATCAATGTTGTTAAATCTTAATTTTTGAAATTCCCCCATTTCGGTGTTAACTCTTTTTTTCTTTAATTTATGATTCGAAGTGGGGGTGTTTTTCAAATTACCATTTTTATAACACTCTTCATTTACAAAAAAATGTTTTAGAGTCTTCATTGTAATACAAGTCTTCATCATAGCTATGTACACAAAATTGTGTTGCTTTAACAGCTCTTTTGTCGGATGGTACTTTCAGGATTAATGACAATTCATTAAAGACATATTTTATATTTTCTTTTGTCAATCCGTCAACCTTAACTAAAATTCCTCTCCCCGTTCCTGAAAGTGAGAGCCACGAAGCAAAAATATATTCATTGCTTAAATCAATATCAATTTTTTCGTCAACATCTATATAAATAAAGCCTGTTGGCTCTTTGATATTATTGTTACTTTTCCTTTCTCTGAAACTAAAATTCAAAGTAAAGCAAGGAAGCTGCTCCTTGATGAGGGTATATTTTCTCTTATCGAAAGAATGGCAACTTCTTGCTTGTTCAATTCTATTTTTGATGTTTACATCTGGGTTTTTAACTCTATCCAGAAAATCATAAATATCAATTTCTCCTTTAACAACTGGATCATGTAGATTATTGAAGTAGTTTATCATGATGGCTTAATTGAGAGGTGTTAAAGCCTTTTCTATATCAGACATTCTATAATAAACTCGCCCTCCAATTCCAACAGGCAGTAAAATTCCTTTTTTTTTCCAGTTATGAAGGGTACTCAAATCGACATCAAAGAATATTGCTGTTTCTTCTCTCGTCAATAGTTCTTTTTGGAGCTGAGGTTGTTGAGTTTGATTTTTTAGACTTGCACCAAATATTAATTTTCTAATTATTCCGGTAACATTTTCGACAGGATTCTCATATCCTAAATTTTCCATTGTTTTCATATAATTTTATTTAATTTCATGATTGCAATGTAGAGTGGGATATGTAGGACGAAAAAAAATAAACGCCCTACAGAACGTTATTTTTATTACTGATTACCAGCTAGTTATTTAAAAAAATGAAATTATTTATGAGAAATGTAGGATGAGCTCAGAAAAAGGATGATATTCTCAATTTGAGCTTTAGCTTTTTTTGCTTCCCTTTCTTTTCTTAAAGCAGAAATCATAGTACTAATATCATGCTTGTTTTTTTTCTTCCCAGAAAACAAAAATCTATCTGACCACCATTGATTATAAGCTCCGGAGTCATCTCTATATTTTGAGATAAAGAAAGGCTTCATTTTTTTGATAAAATAAGCATAGTCTGACAAACTACCATTGATGAGGTTAATTTTATGAGTAACCGGTAAATCCAGAAAAGTTTGAACAAAATCGCTTTCATTTGTTACTACTACATCAATGAAATTAGAAAATTCTGAGTAAACCCTCTTAATGGCTTCAATATTGGAGTCACCAAAAACAGAGACAGCTGAAGTTGTTATTGGTTTGGAGTTAACAAATGGATACTCATCTGCTATATGATTGTACAACCTGATGATGTCATTTTGGTAATAGTATAAATTCATTACTCCGGTCATTTCACAATCGTATAAATTGAAAATCCTGTCTTTCTCTTCTGATTGTTCCATTGAGAAAGACAACAATTCTTTTTTATACTCATCACCTCTTTTTTTCCAGATACTAATTTGATTGTCAATATCTGCTTTTTTTTGATTTCAAAGACTCTGACAAGTTAGTCATTTTAGTTTGCACAAATAATGTATTCTCTGGATTTAAAAAAGCGTTCTTATAATACTCTTCAATTTCGGTTATCAACCTATCAACGTTAGTTTTATCATAGTATTCCGGAAATGGATATTCCTCATTAACATTTTCGTGTAATAGATTTTGACAGATTTTTTCTATCCTTGGATAATGATTATACCCATAAATCTTGTATGCTTCATTATTATTCAAATAATCAGAATAGCTCGCAAAAAGCTTTATCATCAGATTATTTAAAATATTTTCTTTTGCTTTCAAAATTTGCTTTTTCTCCCAATTCGACCTGCTGTTCCTCAACTTTGAAATTTGATTTTCTAGCCTTACAACTTCATTAAATAGCTTGTCTACAATTTTTATATTTAATAAAACACCAAATTTTTTTACTGTCACCTTCATCAGAAAACAACAGGCTATCAAGTTGGTCAAATAATTCATCTGCATCAGATGGTGTGATCTTATCTTTTGAAAGAAGTTTTTGAATATCCTCTATTATTTTGATTTCTCTATTCATAGATTATCAGACCCAGTTTTCAATAGTACTAATTTACCCTCTTTTTTATTATCCTTCTCTTGCTTACTCCAAATTTCTGCAAGTTGCATTGATTGGTCAATTGATTTCTGTCCGATATAATCAAGAAATTGTTTTTCAGAGGAATGAGCCGTAATATTCATTAATAAAGGTGTTGGAAATTCTTTTTTGGCGTAGAAATTCGTTGCAAAACTTCTCCTACAATCGTGTGATGATACTAATTTCCATTTAGGATAAACACCTCTCTCACTTTTCTTTATTTCTTTGTTAAATAAGTTGCCTTCAACCAATTCATCAATTCCAGCTTTTTCACAAACTTTCTTAATATATCTATTAAACAGAGTTGTGTTTGTTTCGATGTTTTTTGAAAACAAAGGTGGAAATTCACCATTGTACTTACTCAGGATATTCCTTACCTCTGGGTGAATTGGAATCTGAACTAATTTTTTTAGTCTTTTCCTGTGTAATGACTATAAAATCAAAAATCTCTCAATCTCTGGATCATCTTAGTAGTCATTCTGAATAGATCAGAAGCCCTTTGCCCTACATAGCACCCAATAACAAACCAATCTCTCGTTATATTATATTTCTCATCAGAAAATTCAGTATTCTTAATTTTGTTAATCTCAGCAAATGATAGGGGATTTATTGGAGTGGAAACAGTAAATCCTTTCACATCATCAATTTGATAACTTATTTCATGACCGTTCTTTCGGGCATCCAAAACAATAGTTTTGACAAATTTAATATATCTACCAGCCGTATTCTCATTAGTTGCTCCGGTATCAATTAAAAACCTTATGAAGTCCTTACCAAAATTTAAGTCAACATCTTTTAAGAGGAATTTTTTTTTCTTGTATTTTTGGAACTCTATCAGTTTATTTACAATTGTTCGATATTTTTTTTATAGACCTGTCACTTACTCCTTTCTTACCTTTTGCAGATACTACATAAGACAATTGTTCTACATAATATTCTCCATAGGCTACCAAGTAATCTTTTTGGTCTGGTTCAACTCTCCCGCTAAAAACATCTATTTTATTCTCCAACCATTCATGATTAATCAGAACACCACCAGCAAAATCCTGATTGTATTGTTCCAAAATAAAAACTTCCAGCTTTTGCAGGTTACTCTTCAGATTTTTTATGTGCCGGATCTACAGGCTTAGGAAAACCTGTTGTAGTACTCCAACATTTAACATCACACACAAATCCTGTTTTGCGTTTAGCATCAAACTTCCTGCCTAATGAGAATCTAAGGTAGATTGGATTATTAGAGCTTTTTCCTTGAATTAAGAATTGAACTTTAGCCATGATGAGTTGTTTGATACAAAACTATTACATCAAAATAAGTTAGACAACATTTAGACAACAATTTTTCAATAACTTTCAATTTTATTAAATCTCATTAATCTAAAAATACAAAATATTTACTGACTATCAGTAACTTAAAATTTAATTAGATTGATTAAGATTGAATAGAATTTAACATTTTATATAAGTCTGAATCCCTCCAACTCCACTAAACCACTGATTATCAGTGGTTTTTTAATTATCATTCATTAACCTTTTATCTTTTTAAACCATTCAATATAAGCACCTACTGCTTTTTGGAGAAATTCTTTAGTATCCTGATCTTTTAAATTTCCATTTTCATCCCATACTTTATCAATATGAGATAAATAAACTTCCGGCTGTTGCATGACAGGAATATTAAGGAAAACAAGACATTGCCTTACATGATGGTTTGCACCAAAGGCAGCCATATTTCCCGGGGAATTACTGAATACTGCTCCGGGTTTTCCATCCCATTTGTTTTTCCCTGCAGGTCTTGAAGCGACATCCAGCGCATTTTTTTAATGCTGCGGGTATAGAGCGATTGTGTTCAGGAGTTATAAAAATAATCCCATCGATGTTCTCTATTTCATTCCTGAACTTTATATAAGATTCAGGAACATTGTCTTTATCATCAAAGTCCTGATTATATACCGGCAGATCATCAATTGAAATGATCCTGAACGCAAAATCCTCAGGCACCATGGGAAGCAATGCATTTGCTATTTTCTTAGAGAAGGATTCCTTACGCAAACTTCCGGCTATAATTCCAATTATCTTGCTCATACTATTACTATTTAAATGGTTACATTTTATCAACAGCAAAAACAATGCGAAATAACAAACGGAGCAAATGTTTAATGGAAATTAAATAATGCCCACCGGCCAAAGGATTGACACAGCTTTCTGTAAGTGTTTCGTCCCTCTCCTGTCATTTCACGACGTAATTCTATATGTATCTCACTGAATTTTTTCTTTCTTGGTTATGCTAATGTTCTTTCATGTCACAAGTATAGAAAAAAACTTGTTTTCTCACTCGCACACTATCCAAACAAACGAAAAATACATCTTCAGAAAACTCCGTTATGTACAAAACAGACTTGATCATTAAAAAAAAACAAAATCAGCACCTCATCATGAATACAATTATAAACCGTTGAAAACTAAAACACTAAACTCTTACCATCCAAAATGAGAGCGGTCATTCCACAAAAAAGACTAAAAAAAATGTTTTATCGTAAAGAATTTTATATATTTGCACCATCTAACAATTAAAAAAAATAATTTACTATGTCAGACATTGCATCAAGAGTAAAAGCTATCATCGCTGATAAGCTTGACGTTGAAGAAACAGAAGTAACTCCTGAAGCTAGCTTCACTAACGATTTAGGAGCTGATTCACTAGATACAGTTGAGTTAATCATGGAATTTGAAAAAGAATTTAATATTCAAATCCCTGATGATCAGGCTGAAAAAATTACTACTGTAGGACACGCTATCGCTTACATCGAAGAAGTAGTAAATAAATAATATTCTTCAACAAAAAAGAAAATTTTAAAAGTTTATGGAATTAAAAAGAGTAGTTGTAACCGGTTTTGGAGCAATAACACCGATTGGAAATAATGCAAAAGAATACTGGGAAAATCTTGTGAAAGGTGAGAGCGGTGCCGCTCCGATTACTCTTTTTGATGCCACAAACTTTAAAACGAAGTTTGCCTGCGAGGTGAAAGATTTCGATCCGTTACAGCATTTCGATAAGAAAGAAGCTAAAAAAATGGACCGAAATACCCAATTGGGACTTGTTGCAGCTAAAGAAGCTGTGGCACATTCCAGAATTATAGAAGACAATGTTGATAAAAACAGAGTTGGTGTAGTCTGGGGTTCCGGAATCGGAGGTTTAGAAACTTTTGAAACAGAAGTATTAGGATGGGCCAATACAGAAATCCCTAGATTTAACCCGTTCTTTATCCCCAAAATGATTGCGGATATTACTCCGGGGCATATCTCTATTGAGTATGGGTTTCATGGTCCTAACTATACAACTGTATCTGCATGTGCTTCTTCAGCAAATGCAATAATTGATTCCAAGATGCTGATCCAGCTGGGAAAAGCAGACGTGATTGTGTGTGGAGGCTCTGAAGCAGCCGTTACAGCAAGTGGTGTCGGTGGATTCAATGCAATGATGGCACTTTCTACAAGAAATGATGATCCCAAAACAGCTTCAAGACCTTTTGACAAAGACAGAGACGGATTTGTACTGGGTGAAGGTGCGGGATGTATTATTCTTGAAGAATATGAGCACGCGGTAAAACGTGGGGCTACAATTTATGCAGAATTATTAGGTGGAGGCTTAAGTGCTGATGCACATCACATGACTGCTCCACATCCTGAAGGCCTTGGCGCTTATCTGGTAATGAAAAACTGTCTGGAAGATGCAGGCTTAACTGCTGATGAAGTAGATCATATCAATATGCACGGTACCTCTACTCCATTAGGAGACATCGCAGAATCCAATGCAATTTCAAAATTATTGGGAGAACACGCTTTCGACATTCAGATTAATTCTACCAAATCTATGACAGGTCACCTTTTAGGGGCGGCAGGTGTCATTGAAGCTATCGCTGCATTGGGAACTATTATTCATGGTATTGTTCCTCCTACCATCAACCATTTTACTGATGATGAAAATATTGACAGCAGACTTAACTTTACGTTTAATGAGGCTGTAAAGAAAGATGTAAAAGTAGCCATGAGCAATACTTTTGGATTTGGCGGGCATAATGCTTGCGTTCTATTTAAGAAAATCTAAATTCAATGAATGGAGTTACAGAAATACTTTTCTAAATTCCTTCTCAAAAAAAGAAAAAGACAATTAACGGAGAGAGATTATTTTCTCAGTACCGAGCTTTCAAAAGTGTTAGGTACTGAGGTTCAGAATATTGCTCTTTACCGTGAGGCTTTCTCTTTAAAAAATTCTTCTAAAAATCAAGACAGCAATTACGAAAGGCTTGAATTTTTGGGAGATTCTGTTTTGGGTACAATCATATCCTGTCATTTGTTCCAGACTTATCCCCAGGCTAATGAGGGATACCTGACACAAATGAAGTCTAAGATTGTTAATAGGAAAAACCTTAATAAATTAGGAGAAGACCTGAAGCTCACCAATCTTTTGCAGAAGCAGAGTAGTTCGGCAGCATTAGGTGAAAACATTTCCGGAAACTTATTTGAGGCCCTGATTGGCGCCGTTTATTTAGACTTCCATTATGATGCTTGCAAAAAGATCATTTTGGAAAAACTTTTGACCCCTTCCGAGATTAACAAGCTTGAAAATAAAATTGTAAGCTACAAAGGCCTCCTGCTTGAATGGAGCCAAAAGAAGAAGGTGAATATAAAGTACGAAACCTGCGAGGAGCTACAAGCTAATAAAGCCATTGTATTCAGGTGCCATGTATGGCTGGGAGATGAAAAAATTGCGAACGCAACGGAGACTTCCAAGAAAAAAAGCAGAAGAAAAGGCAGCACAAAGGGCATTTTATATTTTAAATAAAAAAAGAAAATATACTTGGAAATTCAAAAACTTTATGATCTGGATGATATAGAATTTGAAGATATTACCATAGGTTTGGTAAGATTAGCAAAAAATATACCCGCTCATGAGTTTTTTCTATAAGATCAATCAAAGTAATGATCTCAATTTTTCAAGAAAGAAAGACCTGATCTTTCATGGGGATTATTATGATTATTTTTTTCCCAGGTTCGAAGCTTACCATAAGTTCACCAAGACCTGTTTTACCTTCATTTCAAATAAATCTTCGGAAAGTAAACAAAAAAAAATTCAGACTGAGCTTTTTACAGAAGAAGAAAACATTAAATTTTTATTAAATAATCAGGTAGATGTAGAATATATTCTGCATACTTCGGAACAATTTCCTGATTTTTCCGTAATTTTGCTCCCTGAAAATCTTGTTTTTCCAATTCAAGATTATACATTAAGTTCTGATGAGGAACTTTATCAAATTATCCAGTATTATGAATAAGTATTTAAAGAAGACAAAAATTATCGCAACACTAGGACCAGCTTCATCATCGAAGGAGGTTATGTTAGATTTAATGAAAGCGGGTGTTGATATTTTTAGAATAAATTTCTCACATGCAGATTACGACTTGGTTCGAAAAAATATTGAAATCATCAGAGAGCTCAATAGCGAGTACGGGTATTCTGTGGGAATCCTGGGAGATCTTCAGGGACCTAAGCTGAGAGTGGGTGTTGTAAAGGAAGGCTCTTACTTAAATCCTGGTGATGTGCTTACTTTTACCAATGAAAAAATAGAAGGAGATTCCACTAAGGTATACATGACGTATCAGCAGTTTCCACAAGATGTAAAAGTAGGGGAAAGAATCCTTATTGACGATGGTAAACTGGTATTGGAAGTTATTGAGACAAATGAAAAAGATACCGTAAGGGCTAAAACAATTCAAGGGGGACCACTAAGCTCTAAAAAAGGAGTTAACCTGCCTAACACCAACGTTTCTCTTCCTGCTTTAACAGAAAAAGATATTCAGGATGCTAATTTCATGCTTGATATGGAAGTAGACTGGATTGCGCTTTCTTTTGTACGTCATGCTCAGGATATTATCGATTTAAAGGAATTGATTGCATCTCATCCGAACGGTAAATTCAAAACCCCGATTATTGCGAAAATTGAAAAGCCTGAAGGGGTTAAAAATATTGATGAAATTTTATTGGAATGTGACGGCCTTATGGTTGCCCGTGGTGATCTGGGTGTAGAAGTTCCGATGGAAGAAGTTCCTGCGATCCAGAAAAACCTGGTAGAAAAAGCAAGGTTTTATTCCAAACCGGTAATTATTGCTACCCAGATGATGGAAACGATGATCAATAGCCTTACTCCTACAAGAGCGGAAGTAAATGACGTTGCCAACTCTGTATTGGACGGTGCAGATGCCGTAATGCTTTCCGGTGAAACATCCGTAGGAAGATATCCTGTACAGGTAGTGGAAAACATGGCTAAAATTGTGAAAAATATTGAAACCACACATTTCTACCAACACAAGAACGAACCGATTGAAAAAGACTACAACTGTATTGATGAGCGATTCATCACCAACCGGGTATGTCTTGCTGCGGTAAGAATAGCAAAAACTACCAATGTTTCTGCTATTGTAACTCTTACCCATTCCGGATATACGGCCTTCCAGCTTGCTGCTCACAGACCAAACTCTCACATCATCGTTTATAGCGGTAACAGGAGAGTAATCACTATGCTGAACCTGCTTTGGGGAGTGCATGCCTACTATTATGACATGAAAAAGTCTACTGATGAAACGATCATCCAGGTAAATATGCTAACACACAATTATGGTTATATTGAAACCGGAGACTTCGTCATCAATATCAATGCGACACCTTCGTATGAAGGCGGTAAAACGAATACCTTGAGATTGACGACAGTATAAGCAATAAGCAAAGCTACTTTTTGTCAAAGTATAAAAAACTCCCGAAATTGATTTTCGGGAGTTTTTATTTATACTATAATTGCAGCTTTTAATTACCTACAATCGTCTTTGCTG
This sequence comes from Chryseobacterium sp. P1-3, assembly GCF_000738495.1. NCBI lineage: Bacteria > Pseudomonadati > Bacteroidota > Flavobacteriia > Flavobacteriales > Weeksellaceae > Chryseobacterium > Chryseobacterium sp. P1-3. The sequence continues at coordinate 102,603 of NZ_JPEQ01000002.1, read as the reverse complement.
TTACAAACTCTTTTAAGGCCAGTAAAGAAAGCTCCGTACCATATCCCGAAGCCTTGGAACCTCCGAAGGGAAAACGCGGATCAGAACTTGTCATTCTGTTGATGTTAACCGTTCCTGATTCAAGGTTTTCAATAAAAAATAACTGCCGGGCTTTATCGTGAGTCCATACAGAATTTGAAAGACCGAAAGGAATATCATTGGCAATCTGCAATGCTTCTTCATCATTTCTGGCAATCATTACCATCCCAAGAGGGCCGAAAAGTTCTTCTTTTAAAATTGGGTTTCCTTCCTGAACCCTGATTAAACCAGGTTTAAATTCATTTTCTGATACTCTTTCCAGAGGAATAATGATTTCCGCCCCGTTTTCCAATGCTCTGTTAAACTGAGCTTCGAGTTCATCCGCCAGATCCGGCCTTGCCATCCCTGCCAGTTTAGTTTCTTTATTTAAAGGATCTCCAATTTCATATTTTTTATATTCTTCAATAAAAATCGGTAAAAACTGATCTTCCACCTTTTCATCAATGATAAACCTTTTGGCTGCAGTACAGGTTTGCCCGCAGTTTTGGAGTCTGGATTTTACTCCGGATCTTGCCGCTTCTTCCAGATCTGCATCTTCAAAAATGATAAAGGCATCACTTCCGCCTAATTCCAATAAAGATTTTTTAATATTCAAACCAGCAATTGAAGCAACTTCTCCTCCTGCTTTTCCGCTACCCGTAAGACTTACTCCTTTTACAACTTCATGTTCAAGGATTTCTTTTACGGCTTTGTGTCCTACTTCAAGGTTCTGGAAAATGCCTTCGGGAAAGCCTGCTTCTAAAAGAACTTCTTCAATGGCATTTCCACTTCCGAAACAAATTGAAGCATGCTTTAAAACCACTGTATTTCCGGCCAGCATTGCAGGAATAGCAAATCTCAGCACCTGCCAGAAGGGAAAGTTCCAGGGCATTACTCCTAAAATAACCCCTTTCGGAACATAATGAACTTCAGAATACGCAAATTCGGATTCTACTTTTTCGGGTTTTAATATATTTTCTGCAGCGGCATAATAATTCATCATTAAAGCACACTTTTCCACCTCAGCAATCGATTCTGAAATCGGCTTATTCATTTCCGTGGTAATGATCCTTCCAAACTTCTCCGAATTATTCTTTATAATTTCTGCCGCTTTTGCTATTAACTTCTGTCGTTCCTCAAACGGCACCTTTCTCCACACTGAAAACGCTTTATCTGCTTTAATAAGCTTGCTTTCAATTAATTGTTCCATAATATAATTTCTGTTTTAAATTCAGCTAATGAATTTATGAGCGCTTTCATTAAAAAGCACGATAAAAGCAGCAAATTCCATTCCTTAAGGGGAAATTAAAAAATGATTTTCTCTATCGGAAGAATACAGTTTTATCTTAAATCATCAGCCATTCATTCACCAGACAGGCAGCCAGTCTTGCCGTTCTATCCTGAATATCAAAAGACGGATTAACTTCAGCCACGTCTAATGCAACAAGTTTTTTATTTTTTTAAAATATGCTTGTAAAAATGCATAAAAGTTGCGTCTGCAAAGATACCATTATATGCCGAAGCTGAAACCCCCGGCGCGATAGAAGCGTTAAAAACATCCATACAAATGGTGAGATAGGCAAAGTCTACATGGTTTAATAAGTCATCAATACGCTGATAAATAGAGGGAAGGTTTTCAAAAAATAATTCGTCAGCAAGGATATATTTCATTCCGTACTGATGTGCTGTATCAAAAAGTTTCAGTGTATTGGAGTTTCTCTGGATTCCTATATGTAAAGAATTGATCGGGCCTTCCTGGGCAATCTGCCAGAACCCGGTCCCGGAACTTGCACCTACACCTTTTTCTGGTTGCCTGTTATCAAAATGGGCATCAATATTAATGATCCCTATTTTTTGTTCGGGAAAGGCCGTTTTTATTCCCAGATAATGAGCATAAGTCACTTCATGACCTCCGCTTAATACAAGAGATTTCCCTCCTTTTAAAAGGACTTTTGAGACGTTTTTCGCCAGGCTGTTCTGGGTATTTTCCAGATTACCGTCATCACAGGTAATATTTCCAAAATCCAGCAATGAAAAATCGGGAAGAACTACAGGAAAATTAGCCATATTTTTACGGATCACATCCGGAGCATCTTTGGCTCCCTGACGACCTTTGTTTCTTCTCACTCCTTCGTCAACGGCAAAACCGTGCAGAACGAAATCATTCGTTGAAATACTATCGTAATTGTGTTCTTCTTTTACTCTCTGAAATAGTCTGTGGAAAAGAAGTTCTTCGCCATCCAATCTACCCTGCCAAATATTTTGAAACATAATTCCTTAAAATTCAATTTTAGTTACATCATTATTTCCAGTAAAGCTAACTAATATTGTTTAGATAAAAAAACACCTTTGATATATTATACAAATCATTCATTATAAGAAAAACAGATCATTTTTTTTATTCTTTTTTCTTGATTGGCATTACTGCTGATAAACATTTCATTCCGTTCTTCTGAAACAATTTCCAGAAAACGCTCGTAATGTTTCAATACGTCCGAGATTAGTTCATTCTTGGTGAAGTATTGTACATCATACCCTTCCCTCCCATCTCCGAAGTAGGATCTTGGATAATGGGTTTTATTATCCTCCAGATCAGGAAGGTTTTCTTCGTTAATGATGTATTCGGATACGGTTTTCACCTGGTTTTTAATCCCATAAATAAAGTTATTAACAACACCCTGATGGATTTCTATTTCTAACCTGACAGGGTTTTCATACTGATTTATTTTGGCTTCAATTCCGTTGGCTGCAAATTCATCTTTCAACTCTGTAAATGCTTCTTTTGCTTTTATCTGGATAAAATGGTCTACTGAAGAGTTGTCTTTAAAGGAAACGATATTTTTTTAAACGTTCTTTCCAGAATTCACCGGACCACGGAACTGTAGAGGCTGAAAAGTTTCTGTCATAGTATTTCTGATCAATACTAAGACCTTTCATCAAACTGACAATAAATAAAATCACAATAACGGAAAAAGGTAATGCCGTAATCAGGGTCATACTCTGGAGGGCTTTTAAACCACCCACGTTCAGCAACAATAAGGATAAGACAGCCAATAATGCTCCCCAGAAGACAATCTGCCATTTAGGAGATTTGTTGGCATTTTTGGTAGCGATGCTATTCATTACAAATATCCCGGAGTCTGCTGAAGTTACAAAAAAGATAAGGATGATAAGAATGACAAAGAAACCGGTAAAAGACGAAAATGGCATGTATTCTAAAAACCTGAACATTAATGCATCCGGATCGGCAGCAAATTTACTTAACTGCCCATCAGCGATGTTCAGATCAAACCACATTGCGCTGTTTCCAAATACAGACATCCAGATAAAATTGAACAGCGTCGGTAATATCAAAACAGCCAGGATAAATTCCCTGATTGTCCTCCCTTTGGAAATCTTTGCTATAAATAATCCTACATATGGAGACCACGAAATCCACCATGCCCAGTACAGAATCGTCCAGTCATAGAACCATGGCAATGCATTTTTTTCATACACATGGGTATTGAAGGTCAGGTTAAAAAAGTTATTGATATAATTTCCCAGACCTTCAGTAAAACTTCCGATCAGATAAACTGTAGGCCCCAATATCAGTACAAACAATAAAAGTCCTATAACACTGATCACATTAATGTTACTTAATATTTTCACTCCTTTTCCTACTCCTGAGATTGCTGAAATCACAGCAATAGAAACCAGACACACCACAATGATAACCTGATACGTGAAGCTATTTTCAGGAGTGACATGAAGAATGTTCAATCCGGAACTGATCTGGACCACTCCAAATCCCAAAGTAGTGGTAATTCCAAAAAAAAGTACAGCAAAGGGCAAAAACATCAATTGCATTTCCCCATTTCCCATTAATTTTATTTTTGAGTAAAGGATAAAAGCAGCTTCTTAATGAAAGAGGCAACCGGTAACGATAGGCAAAGTAAGATAATGAAAGTCCTACCACCCCGTAGATAGCCCACGCATGGATTCCCCAGTGGAAGAACGTGTACAGCTGTGCCTGCTTGGCCCTGCTTACATAATGGTTGTCGGCAAAAACCTCCGAGGAATAATGCTGCATTGGCTCAGCCACGCTAAAGTATATCAGACCGATTCCCATTCCTGCTGCAAACAACATCGAAATCCATGAGAAGAATGAGTATTCCGGTTTACTGTCATTAGCACCCAGCTTTATATTCGCATATTTACTGAATAGCAGGTACACTAAAAAAGATCACAAAAAGCGTTACAGACCAAACGTATACCCAGTTTAAGTTAACAAATATAAATTGTTTGATCTCGTTCAGAATGTTTTCCGTCGGTTTAGGATAAACAGCAGAAAGAAAACAGGTTCCTATAATAAAAATCAAACTCGGAATAGTGACCCCTTTGTTAAAAGTAGATCTGACATGTTGAAAATTCATCTTTTATATTTTCGTATTTAATAGTATTGATAAGCCTTCCTGGTATAAGATATAGCTGTAATAAAAGTACTAAGAAGGGGAAAATATCCAGGTTTCCGCCCTGTCTGTTGTGTACTTAAGAACTATTGAAAATCGCTGTTTTTAAAACAAGTCAACGGCAATCGTGGCACAATATAAGGATTCTTAAATAAATACAAAAAATGCAAAAAGCTTTATAATCCCATCATATTACTTTTTGGCCATCAATATAAACATGCTTTGCTTTCAAACTTCCCTGATTATAAAGCACATTCTGGAAATTATTAGTTGGGAAAGTCACAAAATCCGCTTTTTTACCAGTTTCCAGCCTTCCTCTGTCTTCAAGGTTAAGGGCAAAAGCTGCACGGAAAGTTATTCCTGCTAATACCTCAGCCGTTGATAATTTTTGAAAAGCCGCCAGGATCGAAGCCTGTGTAATTAAATTCCCCATAGGTGCTGACCCGGGATTCCAATCACTGGCAATGGCTACTATGGCTCCTGCATCCAATAGCTTTCTCGCCGGTGTAAATTTTTCTCCTAATCCCAAACTGGCTCCGGGAAGAGCGGTCGCCACAGTATCGGATTGTGCTAAATAATCAATATCTTCATCAATGGTAGCTTCCAGATGGTCTGCAGATTTTGCCCCTACTTCTACGGCAATTCTTGAACTTCCGGGAGTAAATTGATCTGCATGAACGGTAATTTCAAAACCTAAGTCTTTAGTTTTGAGTAAGAATTCTTTACTTTCTTCCGGTTGAAAAGCAGATTTCTCAATAAAGATATCTACACGGTTTGCCAGGCCTTCTTCTTTTACTTTTGGTAGGATTTCAGTGAGGATATATTGCAGGTATTCCTGGTTACTGCCTTCAAAATCCCTTGGTTTCAGATGGGCAGAAAGACAAGTGGGAACCAATGTTGCCCGGGTATACTCTTGTGCTTTTTTGATGATCCGGAGCATTTTCAATTCATTCTCCACATCAAGGCCATACCCGCTTTTAACTTCAATGGTTGTAATTCCCAGGTCAATAAGGAAATTGATACGTTCCAGCAAAGTTTTTAACAGTTCTTCTTCTGACGCATTTCTGGTATGTTGTACAGAGCTCCAGATTCCACCTCCACTTTCGGCGATTTCCAGATAGGTTTTTCCGGCATTACGCATGGCAAAATCATTGGCCCTGTTTCCTCCGAAGCAAATATGGGTATGAGCATCCACAAAAGCCGGCAAAGCTACTTGTTCACCTTCGATTATTTCAATTTCTATTGCAGGATTTTCATTTTTTAATGCTTCAAAATTTCCGGTTTTCTGAATCGTATTGTTATCTACTACAATTCCTCCATCAACAATTATTTCAAGCTGTTCATCGGTAAGTTTCCCTCTCAATGGTAAGTTGGCAAGCGTCACCATCTGTTTGAATGGTCCTATTAATTTCATTTTTTTAGGCTAAAGGTTAGAAAATGAATTTTACCGGTTTAAGGTTAATTCAAATTTTATTTTCCTCTCAAAAATACTTAAAATATCCCAATTATTTAAGTCTTATCCGTTACATTTCAACCTCAACATACAGCTCAGCTTCAATCTGAACCTTTCAACTTTTCAACCTTAACCTAAATTTCCTATCTTTGAGGTAAATGAAATGAATTAATGCCAGATTTTTTACATCCAGATAAGAAAAACTACTCACGCGAGGAGCTAATGCAGGAAGAACAGATACGTCCCCAGAGTTTTAAGGATTTTGCGGGGCAGAGAAAAACGCTGGAAAACCTTGAAGTTTTCGTTACTGCTGCCAAGAGGCGTGGCGGTGCACTTGATCATGTCCTGTTACATGGTCCGCCGGGCTTAGGGAAAACTACGCTAGCTAATATTATTGCCAATGAGCTTGGTGTCAACTGTAAGATTACTTCAGGACCTGTTTTGGATAAACCCGGAAGTTTAGCGGGATTATTAACGAATCTGGAAGAAAATGATGTACTTTTCATTGATGAAATCCACCGCTTATCTCCGGTAGTGGAAGAATACCTATATTCTGCCATGGAAGATTATAAAATCGATATCATGCTGGAGACAGGCCCCAATGCCAGAAGTGTCCAAATCGGACTGAATCCTTTTACATTGGTAGGAGCAACCACCAGAAGCGGAATGCTTACAAAGCCTATGCTTGCCAGATTCGGTATTCAAAGCAGGCTGGAATATTATTCTATCGAACTTTTGTCTATGATTATTCAGAGAAGTTCCAGAGTTCTGGGGGTGGTTATTTATGAAAATGCAGCCATAGAAATTGCAAGAAGGAGCCGGGGAACTCCCAGAATTGCCAATGCGCTGCTGAGAAGGGTACGTGATTTTGCGGAGATCAAAGGTAATGGGGAAATTGAAATCAATATTACAAAATATGCTCTTGATTCTTTGAATGTGGATGAGTTTGGCCTTGATGAAATGGATAACAAAATCATGCGTGTCATGATCGAGAATTTCAAAGGAAAGCCTGTAGGAATTTCCGCACTGGCAACTTCCATAGGGGAAAATCCTGAAACCCTGGAAGAGGTATACGAGCCGTTTCTGATCCAGGAGGGATTTATTATCAGGACACCAAGGGGAAGGGAAGTAACAGAAAAAGCATATCAGCATTTAAATATTACAAGACCAAAAAATCCCGGAGAACTTTTCTGATTTAAGGATTAAAGTTAAATTTAAGCTAAAAGTAAATGTTTGTACCTAAATTATACAAAAGTGATGATAAGCAGCTGATGAAGGAAATTATCAGAGAAAATGCTTTTGCATTGCTTATTTCATCTGTTGATAAGATTCGTGCGACTCATTCCATGATGATGCTGAACGAGGATGATCCTGAAAATGCTTATATTGAAACCCATATTTCCAGGGCTAACCCTCAGGCAAAAATTTTAAAAAACGGAGATGAAGTCCTTTGTGATTTTCTTGGCGCCCACACTTATATTTCCAGCAGCTGGTATGACCATATCAATGTTTCTACATGGAATTATGAAGCAGTACAGATTTACGGGAAAGTTGAATTGATGAGCAATAATGAACTGTATATTCATTTGGAAAAGCTAACCTCAAAATATGAAAAATTCCAGCAGTGTCCTATGATGGTGAAAGATATGGGAAAAGAATTTGTGGAAAAGGAAATGAAGGGAGCATTGGGCATTAAAATCATTCCGACAGAAATATTTATCAAGCAAAAGCTGTCTCAAAATAGAAAAGAAAATGATTTTCAGAATATCATTTCCCATCTGGAGCAGGCGGATGATAATGCCAGGAAAATTGCTGAGAAAATGAAACTAATAAAAAAATAATCAAAATATACATATGAAGCTATATCCAATACAATGTGGAAAATTTAAACTGGACGGCGGTGCAATGTTTGGAGTCGTCCCAAAGAGTCTGTGGGAAAAAACAAATCCGGCAGACGAAAAAAACCTGATCGAACTGGGAACCCGTTCCCTGCTCATAGAAGACGGCAAAAAACTAATCCTGGTAGACTGTGGCCTTGGCAACAAACAGGATGATAAATTCTTTGGACACTACTCTCTTTGGGGAGACGATAACCTGGATAAAAATTTAAAGAAATACGGTTTTGTAAAAGAGGATATTACAGATGTATTCCTTACCCACCTTCATTTTGATCACTGTGGTGGTGCTATAGAATGGAATGATGACAGAACCGGCTACAGACCGGCTTTTAAAAATGCACAATTCTGGACGAATGAAAATCACTGGCAATGGGCAACAGAACCTAATGCAAGAGAAAAGGCCAGCTTCCTGAAAGAAAATATTATTCCGATGCAGGAAAGCGGACAGTTGAACTTTTTACCTCTTCCTGCCACGGGAAATTACGGTTTTGCTCCCGATCTTAAAATGGACGTGATCTTTGTAGACGGACATACTGAAAAGCAAATGCTTCCTGTCATTCAATATCAGGAGAAAACAGTTGTTTTTGCAGCAGACCTTATTCCTACCGCAGGCCATATCAACCAGGTATATGTAATGGGATATGATACCAGACCTCTTTTAACATTGGAAGAAAAAGGAAAGTTCCTTAAACAATGTGTAGATAATGAATACCTCCTGTTCTTTGAGCACGATGCTCATAACGAGCTGGCAAGTCTTAAAATGACAGACAAAGGGGTAAGACTTGATGAGACGTTTTAGTTTTAATGATGTTTTTGGATATTAATTTTTGATTATGGAAGAATTGCATTCAGAAACACAAAAAAAAAGAACCTGAACCAGCGCCCAAAATTATTGGGTTAACAGGAGGTATCGGCTCAGGAAAAACAACAGTAGCCCGGTTTATTGAAGAATTCGGTTTTCCGGTGTATTATTCTGATGACAGAGCTAAAACCATTGTTAATGACAATGAGAATTTGAAAATAAAAATAAAGGAATTATTAGGAGATGAGGCTTATGATGAGAACGGTCTTTACGACAGGAAGTTTGTTGCAGGTAAAGTTTTCAACAATAAAGAATTGCTTCATCAGCTCAATGAAATCATCCATCCTGCCGTACGCCTTGATTTTGAAGATTGGGTAAGAAAGCAGACGAAATATCTGGTTTTTAAAGAAACCGCTTTGCTATTTGAATTAAAGCTCAACAGGCAGTGTTATAAGTCCCTTTTGGTAACTGCTGAAGATAATATTAGAATCAAAAGGGTAATGGACAGGGATGGTAAAACCTATCGTGAGGTAGAAGCCGTTATGGAAAAACAAATGCCTGAGAAAGATAAAATTAAAATGGCAGATTGCATCATCTATAACAATACCAATCTGGAAGAACTAAAAGAGCAGACCGAAAGGATTGTGTTTAATATTGAATAATAAAACTCGTCAGAAAAGTTTCTGACGAGTTTTATTGATAAGCAAAAGCCCTCATGTAAGAGGGCTTTTACCATATAAATAATGCTTATTCTTTGATGAATTTCTTTTGCGCTGTCCTGCCATTGTCATCGATATCAATGATATACACTCCATTAATCAATCTGCTTACATTGATCTGATTGTTCAGTAATATACCATTAGCTACCACCTGGCCCACTGCATCATAAATCTTATAATTCGCTTTCTTACTGATATTCTTGACGTACAATACTGAGCTTACCGGATTAGGATAAATAAGAATATCGGTCTGATTGATAGGGTTAGGAATAACCTTTCTGGAAATCCTTACGGAGTAATCCTCTACTTCTCCATTCGCAAAATTGACACAATTCACCGGAATTCCATCTCTTTGCATAGCAACCCTCATAACGACATATTTATAGTCTGTCATACTTACAAAAGCATCTGTAGGTACACTGAATGTTCCTGTTACCGGGCTGGTGGTATTAGGAGGAGAAGTAAATACTCTTTCATTGATATCAAATTCACCGTTTCTGTTAAAATCAATCCAAACGGCTATTCCCTCATTATGATTTGTTCCCGTCCATTTCTTTTCTATAGTGATCTCATTATTCGCAGATCCCTGGATAAGCTCTATAAAAGTTTTGGGCACCCCGGTATAATCGGTATACGTAGATGCACCGGAAGCATTTTCCATAACGGGTTTACCATTTGGTTTAACAGTAACCTTGGAAATATGCTCACTTGCAGAGGTTACGGATGACATTGTGCAGTAAGTCACCGTAGGAGTAGTGAAATAATACGGAGGGGTAAAGCTTCCCGGTGTTCCGTTACAGATATTGGCAACCTGCATTTCGTATTTCGTCAATTCTGTTAATCCGGTCAGTTTATAAGTATTGGTTGGCACCTGAATGGTTGTCCAGCTTGGAATTCCTACTTTTCTATACCTTAAAATATATGTTGCCCCAGGGAAAGGATCCCATTTAATGTCTGCCGTTGTAGGCAATAATTGAGTAATTGTCAGCCCTGGCGGGGGAAGTTCACATATTCTTTCTGTTGTAAATACTTTTGGGTTTGAATATGGATTCGGAGAGCTTTCTCCGGCACACTGGCTGGCAATTTGTACTTCGTAGGTAGTATAAGGGTCCAGGCCGCCCAATGTATAGGTATTAGCGGGAGATGCAGGCAGTGATATTACCGGATTCGGCCATCCTGTTGTTCCAACTTTTCTCCATCGCATAATATAGGATACGCCCGCTATGGCCGGATTCCAGGTTACTAAGGCTGAATTTGCAGTGATGTTACTAATAGTAACGTTCGGAGGAGCGGGATCGCATCTTGTAGTAAAAGTATTAATAGGGGTAAATGTACCCGGAGTAATTCCGCAGTTCGCTGCAACCTGTACTTCATAGGTGGTGGATGGAAGTAAGTTTGTTAATGTATACGGAACATTCGAAACATATACACTTGTCCATGTTGTTGTACCTTGTACTCTGTATTGTAAAAGGTAGGTAAGATTATTTGTTGCTGCCGTCCAGTTAGCAACTGCAGAATTATGAGTAATTGTAGTAAATGTCAACCCGGTTGGTGTTGCTGTACTACAAGGTTTCAGTTTCACAGCATAATCTTCTACTTCACCGTTTATAGCATTCTGGCACATCACAGGGGCACTTGTACGTCGTAATACCACTCGCATTGTCGTCGTCAAAGGTCCCGAATAGGCATTTGCCGGGACAGGGAATGTTGCAGTAACAGGTGTTGTAGTATTCGCTGAAGAAATTAAAATTCTTTCCGAATTATCAAACTGTCCGTTTCTGTCAAAATCAATCCATGCTGTAACTGCTGCATTATTGGTGGTGCCTGTCCAGCCTTTTGAAACCGAAATTTTATTATTCACAGAACCAATTTCCAGGGTAATTAAAGTAGCCGGTGTAGTATAGCTTATATAGTTGGTTTGTACAGAATTGTTACTCATAGCCGGCAATGCAGGGTTTACCGGCGTAACAGTCACATTTGAAATATACTCATTAGTACCTGTACCCGTCATTGGACAATAAGACAACGGAGGGGTTGTAAATTGTTGAGAAGGAGAAAATGTACCTTGTGTTCCGTTGCATTTTGTAGATACCTGAACCTCATATTGGGTTTGTTCTGTCAGGTTCAAAATAGTATAATTATTACCTGGTGCCGGAACAGGATTTATGGTAGTCCATGCAGTTGTCCCTACTTTTCTATATCTTAACACATAAGTAGCCCCTGTGGTAGCTGCCCAGGAAACATTGGCTGATGTAGGAGTAAGATTTGTAATGCTGATGTTGGAAGGAGCTGCATTTGTACATGGCTGCATGTCAATCAGCTTCACGGCATAATCTTCTACTTCTCCATTCGTAAAAGTACCACAGGCATTTGGTGAACTCGAATCTCTCAATACTACCCGCATACGGGTTGTCAACGGACCGGCGTAAGCTGTTGCAGGTACCGTGAATGTTCCTGTCACCGGAGTCGTTGTATTATTGGCACCATTTAGAATTCTTTCACTGGTTTCAAAGGTTCCGTTTTTATTAAAATCTATCCATACACTTACTGCTTTACTGCTCAAACCGGCAGGCCATGATTTTGAAACAGTAATACTATTATTTACCGTTCCTCTTACCAGGGTAATTAGTTTTGCTGTATCACCGGAATAATCTGTATAATTATTTGCTCCTGAACTATTGCTCATTGTATAAGAATTCACGGGCACCACCGTTACGTTTGAAATGTAGCCCAGATCGGTATTGCTGGAAGTAGCCGGACAATATGGAGTCATAAAAACTGTAATGGCAGAAAAATTGCCCGTAACTCCTGAGCATACATTTGCTATACGGACTTCGTAGTGGGTACCGGCTGTTAAACCTGTAAGCGTTACCGTATTGGTTGTAGGTGCCGGCGTATAGGTAGTCCAGTTTGCAGTTCCTGCTACCCGGTACTGAACCACATATGTAGCATTGAATGAAGGGTTCCAGGTAACTGTTGCCATAGTTTGCGTTATAGCAGACACCTGCACTCCTCCCGGAGGGTTGGTGGTACAGACCGGTAAAGTATCTATCGCGGCTGTTCCTATTGCATAAAATACATTATTGATTGCGCTTATCCTAATTTTTGCAGTTCCTCCAACTGTTAACGGGAAAGAACTGAAATCCAGGGATTCACTTCCATCATTGGGGGTGGAAGCCGCAACGACGTTCCAGGTTGCTCCGTTATCCGTAGTAAAATCTATTTTTACATTTGCAACATTATAAGGAGCCGCATTGGTATTCACTACATCCCAGGTTACGCTGGTAGGACCATTATTATAGATGGTAGCAGGGTTTACTTTGAACGGGCCGTTGTTTCCTACGATAATAGTTTGTGTTGCACTCTGAGTCTGCTGTTGATTGGCGACTGGATTATTATCTCTTGCTGTTATTGTAAACTTGGTTGTTCTTGCAACAGTAGATACAGCTTCCCATAGGTTATTGGAATTGTTTAAAACGCCAGCCAGTACTGAGGACAGTCTTGGAAAATAACGGGTAGGACTATTAGATGGTGCTACGGATCTAAAAGATGGCCCCGTTGCAGTATTTCCTAAATTGGCATTATTTATTACTTCGTTAGCAATATCTACTTCTTCCCAGTTAAAGGTCATAGGATCATTCTCAGCATCTGTTACAGATGCTGTCAAAACAAAAGCCGTCCCTTTTGGAATATTATATGTCGTAAGTGGAGCAATTACCGGAGGGGTATTTATAATATTTGTTTCTACATCACATGTTTTACTGACCAGGTTTGCCTGAATCTGGGTAATATTGGTAACATTAAAATAAGGGTCAGAATTCGCCTGCACATCTGTAGTTGCTCCCGTAATACCGGCATACCCCATAATACTGGATCCTGATCCTGGTTCCACACTAGTAGAAGAGCCCAACTGAGGAGCTGAATAGGAAAAGCTATGTACTCCTCCCAGCTGATGGCCAATTTCATGGGCTACATAATCTATATCAAATTTGTCCCCGACAGGAGGGCTATTGCCTGGAGAGGTCCAACCAGAACCTTTATCATGGGTTCCAGGTGACACATTATCCCGGCATATACAACCTACACATCCTGCATTTCCTCCTGCTCCCGGAGGAGCAAATAAATGCCCTATATCATAGTTTGCATTTCCAACTGCTGAAGTAATTACATTCTGCACCTGAGAATTCCAACCTACAATACCATTTGCAGTTCCGCCTTCCGTTGAAGAATAAGGATCAGTACTTGCATTGGTATAAATTAAGCCTGGATAATTTTGCAGGTTCAAATGTACTGCAAAATCTTTTTCATACACCCCGTTAATTCTTGTAAGTGTTGCGTTCATAGCGGCTAGTGCTCCTGCTACAGTTCCTCCATGGTACTGGGTATATTCACCACAAACACTTAAGGCTAGCCTTAGTGTCCTGTATTTTCTATCTGAAGATCTGGCAAAATCGCCCGGTTGATTTTTAAAAGATGATCCTGCCTGATAAAGTTTTTCTATTTCATGTTTACTGGCATCGGATTCTTCTGTTGAACATAGGAAACCTTTTTTACCTCCTTCTGTCTTTTGATGAACACTGTAAACTGTTTTACTGGTATTGGCCGGCTCAATGAATTCATATCCTCCTTCCTTAATAATCATAGATTGAAAATCATCAGGAGCTAAACTGAACCTTACATATTTGGAAGGATCATCAATCCCTACCCCTACATATGAGCCCAATTGATATTGTTCTGCTAATTCTTTCACTACTACCGGAAAACTATACACAGAAAACTTTTCCAATTTTCCATTTAACGTAGGTAAAGATATGACTACAGGTTTTGCATTTTTCCCTGTTTCCTGTGCTTTTGCTAATTGAGATTTTAACAATGAGATATCTAATGTATAATAGTTCCTGCCCGTTGAACTATTTTTAGTGCCTTTTTCCCCGGATGTAACTGTCCATTGTGACGGGACTATTGCGAACAAACAAAAGAAAAAGAAAGAAGTAAAAAATTTTCTTCATAGTTTCGTTTAATATTTTGTATTAATCATACAAAACTAAATCTTTTTATATCAACAAGCAATGCTAAAGCTATTTTTAATGAAAAATCAATAATAAAATACATTAAAAGTTTAAAATATTCACAATTTATTAATGTTTGAATGATATTTTAAACAATCACCCGTTAAAAACGGATCCATAAAAAAAATAAGCCTCCGGAAATGGAGGCTTATTCTATTTGAAATTTACATTATTTATTCTTTAATAAATTTCTTTTGAGCTGTTCTGTCATTATCTTCAATATCTATTACATACACACCATTAATCAATCTGCTTACATTGATCTGGTTGTTAAGCAAGATACCTTGTGAAACTACCTGACCGGCAGCATTGTAAATTTTATATTTAGCTTTGCTGCTGATATTTTTCACATATAACACTGTAGTTACCGGGTTAGGATAAATAAGAATATCCGTTTGATTAACAGGGTTTGAAACTGCCTTTTTAGAAATTCTTACTGTATAATCCTCTACTTCTCCGTTAGCAAAATTTACACAGCTAACCGGGATACCGTCTCTTTGCATGGCAACTCTCATTACTACATATTTGTAGTCCGTCATGCTTACAAACGCATCTGCAGGCACATCAAATTTACCTGATACCGGACTTGTAGTATTTGGAGGTGAAGTAAACACTCTTTCATTGATATCAAATTCGCCATTTCTGTTGAAGTCAATCCATACAGCAATGCCTTCATTATAATTAGTTCCTGTCCATTTTTTCTCAATAATGATTTCATTATCGGTAGAACCTTGGATTAATTCAATAAATGTTTTAGGAACTCCGGTATAATCGGTATAGGTAGATGCCCCTGAAGCATTTTCCATTACCGGTTTTCCATTTGGCTTCACTGTCACTTTGGCAATATGTTCTGCAGCAGAATTAGTTGAACCCATGTTACAATATACTACTGTAGGGGTTGTAAAGTAATATGGAGGTGTATAAGCACCCGGTGTACCATTACAAATGTTAACTACCTGCATTTCATATTTCGTTAATTCCGTTAAGCCATTCAATACCAGAGTATTGGTAATACTTGGAACTTCTGTCCAGCTTGGAATTCCTACTTTTCTGTATCTCAGAACATAGGTTGCACCCGGGAAAGGATCCCATTTAACTTCTGCCATTGTCGGGAATAATTGAGTGATTGTCAATCCCGGCGGCGGAAGCTCACAAGTTCTTTCCGTAGTAAACACTTTAGGGTTTGAATACGGATTCGGAGTATTTTCTCCAATACATTGGTTAGCTACCTGTACTTCATAGGTTGTATAAGGTTCCAAAGGAACTACGCTACCAAGAACATAAGTGTTGGCTGGCGGAGCTGGTAAGTTAACAGTAGTCCATGATCCGGCACCTGTAGAACCTACTTTTCTCCATCTCATAATGTAGGTAGAGCTCGCTGCAAGTGGTGACCAGGTGATTAACGCTGTACTAGTCGTAATATTACTGATGGTAACATTAGGAGGAGTAGGATCACATCTTGTGGTAAAGGTTTTGATTGGAGTAAATGTACCCACAACATCTCCACAAACTGAAGCAACCTGTACTTCATATGTTGTAGCCGGTGTTAAACCATTTATTACAAGCGGGATATTGTTCAGCAGTGCAGAAGCATATATTTCTGTCCATGCTCCCGGAGGAGTGGTTTGAGCTCTGTATCTTACAAGATAAGTCAATGTACTTCCAGAAAAAGCTAATGTCACCGAATTATGTGTCGGGGTCATCGTTGGCTGGTTCGGAGTGGTAAGGCTGCATGGTCTTATTCTTACTCTGTAGTCTTCAACTTCACCGTTTACTGCGTTCTGACACATTACAGGAGCACTTGTACGTTTCATTACCACTCTCATTGTAGTAGTCAATGGCCCTGTATATGCATTTGCAGGAACCGGGAATACAGCGGTAACAGGAGTAGTTGTACTGGCAGAAGAAATAAGGATTCTTTCAGCATCTGTAAACTGTCCGTTTCTGTCAAAGTCAATCCATGCTGTAACAGCACCGTTATAAGTTGAGTTTACCCAGGCTTTGGTAACAGAGATTTTATTATTCACAGAGCCGGCGTCTAATGTAATAAGAGTCTCCGGAGTTGTGTAGCTGGTATAATTTGTCTGAGCAGAGTTATTACTCATGACAGGTACTCCCGGATTAGAGGAAGTAACGGTAACATTTGAAATATGATCATTAGTTCCCGTACCCGTCATTTGACAATATGACAATGGTGGTGTTGTAAATGTCGTCGTTGGAGAATATGCGCCTGTAGTGGTTCCACATTTAGTAGAAATCTGAAGGTCATATGTCGTTTGCTCAGTAAGCCCAGGAATTGTGTAAATACTTTGACCAACCGGTAAAGTATACGTCTGCCAGGCTCCTGAAGGAGACACTCTCCATCTGATAGTATAAGTAGCTCCTACAGCCCCGATCCAAGAAACTGTTGCTGACGTTGCTGTAAGGTTTGTCACTGTAATATTGGTAGGAGGAGCAGTTGTACAGGCAGGCTGATCTATCAGCTTTACTGAATAATCCTCTACTTCACCCCATGTAAAGTTTCCACAGGCTGATACTGAGCTGCTTTCTGCTAGAGCAACACGCATTCTTGTGTTAAGGGTACCTGGGTAAACACCCGGAGCTCCTGGTACTGAGAATGTCGCTGTAATTGGAGTCGTGGTATTACTTGGAGAGGTTACAATTCTTTCACTTGCTTCAAAAACACCGTTTCTGTTGAAATCAATCCACACTCCGGTTGTAAAACTGTACTGAGTACCCGGCCAGGTTTTTGAAATACTGATAGAATTATTTGCACTTCCTCTTACCAGGGTAATTAAACGGGTAGCATCTGTGGAATAATCCGTATAGTTACTGAACCCGGAATTACTGATCATAACCGTTGAGTTTGTCGGGGTCACTGCAACCTGGCTGATGTAGCCGTCTATTGTAGAGCTTGTAGATGTTGCTGTACAATAAGTAATGGCAGGGGTTGTAAAGTTCACACTTGGAGAGAAAGCTCCTGTGGTACCATTACATATGGTGGCCACCTGAACTTCGTATGCCGTCTGTTCTGTTAAACCACTAATAATTTGATTACTAATCAATGGCGTCGTTACAGTCACTTGTTGCCATGCTCCTGAAGGCGACACTCTCCATCTTACGATATAAGTTGCGCCTGTGGTTGAAGTCCAGGTAACATTTGCTGTGGTTGGTGTAATATTATTAACGGCAATATTGGCAGGAGGGTTTGTATTACAACCCTGCAGATCAATCAGTTTTACTGCATAATCTTCAACTTCACCATAAGTAAAGTTTCCACATTCGCTGGCTGCACTGCTTTCTCTTAACACAACACGCATCTTTGTTGTTAAATTTCCGTTATAAACATTCGGAACCGATGGTACTGTAAATGTAGCCGATAACGGAGATGTCGTATTACTTGGAGAACTTAATACTCTTTCATTGGTTTCAAAAACACCATTTCTATTAAAGTCAATCCAAACTCCTGTTCCGAAGCTCCATTGATAATCCGGCCAGTTTTTAGAAACCGTAACCGTAGCTGTATTGCCTCTTACCAGAGTCACTAATCTTGTAGGATCTGTAGAATAATCTGTATAGTTGCTAAAGCCAGAATTGCTTACCATAGAAGGGGCTCCTAGTCCGGTCACTGTAACCTGACCGATATAGCCATCTATTGTGGAGCTCGTAGAAGCAGCTGTACAATAGCTAATCGCTGGTGTTGTAAAATTCACGCTTGGCGAAAATGCTCCTGTGGTTCCCCCACATATCGTTGCAACCTGAACTTCGTATTGGGTTTGCTCGGTAAGGTTTGTCAATAACTGGCTTCCTGCAAGTGGAGTGGTAACATTAATCGTCTGCCAAGGGCCTCCTGATACGGGCCTGTACTGCACAACATAAGTAGCTCCTATACTTGTAGTCCAGGTAACATTCGCTGAAGTTGCCGTGACATTGTTTACTGCAATATTGGCAGGAGGAGCTGTTGAACAAGGCTGCAAGGTAGTACTTTCTATCTGTAATCTCGGAATATCAGCATACCTTCCTTTTGCAGTAGGAGGTGAAGCCGGATCCGGATTTGCAGTGTCTTCATAATAAAGGATTCCCCTGTTTGCCCCAGCAGAATAACTTCCCCAGGCTGTTCCGGGGTAATCAGAATAACTCGGTGATTTTTCATTAACGGCAATAACAAGGTTATCTGTTCCATTCCATACAAATGGTGTTGCCAGCTGAATAGTCACCCAGTTCCCACTTGTCATAGTAGGTAAAGTTCCTGAGAACACCTGTGTCAAAGAACTTACAGGAATCCAACTCGTATTGCTGGCAAAGTTGTTCTGGGTTGTATTTCCCATATAGACCACCCAGTTATTGTAATTAGTCTGAGTAGGTACAACTGTTGTGGAATAAAACTTTATGGCTGTGATATAGGTTGCCGTACCTATTGCAGCCGAAACTTCAGCAGCAGTATAAATCTGCTGGGAGTAGTTATACCCGTAGTAGGTATATATCGGGAGATTCGTTGATGTACCGGTTCCCGTACCAATCTGCCCCGGCGTCTGACTATAGACTTTTGAAACAAAGCCTATATTTATCAAACACAGAAACAGTATTAAAGAGGTAAAGAGTTTCTTCATAATGTTCTCATTATAATATTAATCACACAAATCTAATCATTTTTTATTATTAATTTATAAGTACAATTAGTTTTTTTCTACAAAATTTTAACAATAATTCCACTTCTGCTTTAAATAAAGTAATCCCCGGGATATCCCGGGGATTACGAATTATTCAAAATGAAATTTAATTTTTATTTTTTGATGAACTTGGATTTGAATTGCTCCATACCTTTATCATCAATTGTAATCATATATCCACCTTTTACTAAAGCTGAAACATTGATTCTACCACCATTGATAACACCACTGTTTACCAATTGTCCTGCAGCACTGTAAATTTTATAGGTAGCTTTCTCTGAAACTTTGGTTACATTTAAAATGTCAGTTGCCGGGTTTGGATATAACTGGATATCATTATTTTTAAGACCTGTTTCTGATGTTGCAAGATTATTTGTGATAATTACATTATAATCTTCAACCTCTCCATTAGGAAAATCTCCACATGCAAAAGAATCCGGAATACTCACACCAACATATAAAGGATTCATTAAAACAGTCACTACTCTCATTCTTAATGGAGAATTTGTTACCGCTGTTGATGGAACTGTAAATGTTGCAGTATTAGGTGTAGTTCCTACTGTCAAAGAGGCAATAGGCATATTCAGGACTCTTTCATTAGCTTCAAACACCCCATTTTTATTATAATCAATCCATGCAGCCATTCCGTTCACTGCTGCTCCCGAAACAGTCGTCGTAAGTGAAACATTAATTGTATTTGTACTACCTGGAAGTAAAATAGGCTGTAATGCAGGCGTCGTAGTAAAGTTTGAATATGTTGTACCTCCTGTAGTATTATTTACCGTACCCAGCGTTACATTAGAAATATAATTAAATTGTCCGCTATCACTTGCCGCCGTACAATAGCTCACACAAGTTGTTGAGAAAGTAACCGGAGTAGAATATGTCCCTGTCACTCCTGAACAAACAGCTGCAACCTGAACCTGGTAAGATAAACAATCCATCAACCCTGACAGTGTAGCAGAATTGGTAGAAGCCGTTACCTGAGACCATGTAGAGGCAGAAGCTAATTTATACTGCACTATATATGAATCCGCTCCTGAAACAGGTGCCCAAGCAACCCCTGCTCCATTTATTGTTATATTTTGAACCGTTATACCAACAGGTGCATTCCCACATGTAGATTGAGTATTGACGTATATTTTTTTAACTGCATAAAAAACATTTCCAATAGCAGAAATCCTCATTAATACTGTTTGCCCATTTAATGTTCCGGGCATTGTAAATGATTCTGATCCGTCATTAGGTGTAGAAGCCGATAGAACAGTCCAGTTGGCTCCGTTATCCGTAGAATAATCAATCTTCACATTAGCTACACCATAAGGTGCAGCAGAAGTATTCGCAACATCCCATGTTAAATTTGAAGCTACATTTGAATATAAGTAGCCTTGAGTAATTTGGAACGGCCCATCATTTCCTACTGTAATTGTTTGCTGTGCCGTATTGGTTTGTTGCTGTGTAACATTTGCATTATTATCTCTTGCTGTAATAGCAAACTTGGAAGTTCTTGCTACCTGTGAAGTAGATTCCCAAGTATTCAGAGAGTTATCCAGGGCGCCTGCAAGAACTGATGAAAACTTAGGGAAATATCTTGTTGGGCTTGTTGTTGGAGGAAGGGATCTAAACGAAGCCCCATAGGTAGTATTTCCCAGATTGGTTCTGGTTACAGTTTGTGATGAAGTCATTCCACTATCCACCTGTTCCCAAGTATAAGTCATCGGATCATTTTCCGGATCTGTAACACTTGCTGTAAGAACGAAGGCTGTCTTTTTAGGAATTGTATAATTTGATAAAGCAGCAATTACAGGAGGGTTATTTGTAACGGAGGTTTCAACATCACATGTTACTGTTGCCAGGTTTGTTTGAACCTGCCCGATGCTTCCTTTATGAAAATAGGCGTCAGAATTGCTCTGTACATCAGTATTGGGACCTCCGGTTATTCCTGCATATCCCATAATAGTTGATCCAGAACCTGGTTCCATATTCACTCCTGACCCTTCAATTTTATGTGAAAAAGTATGGTTAGCTCCAAGCTGGTGACCCATTTCGTGAGCCACATAGTCTATATCAAAAGCGTCTCCTGAGGGGTTTCCATTAGCAGGAGATGTATATCCCGATCCTTTATAAGCTACTGGCGTATTGTATATAGGGTGGAGTGTCATATCATCACTACAAACACAACCTATACATCCAGCATTACCCCCTCCTCCGGAAGCTCCAAATAAGTGCCCGATATCAAAGTTCGCTTCTCCTACATTATTATGCAATACATTCATAAGCTCTGCATTCCAGGCTCCGGCTGCACCGTCATCCGCATCTGAGTATGGATCAGTGGTAGCATCTGTATATATAATTCCAGGGAAATTCTGAAGATTCAAGTGTAATGCAAAATCTTTTTCAAATACTCCATTTACCCTTGTTAAAGTAGCATTAATAGCAGCCATAGCACCATTAAATCCTCCAAAATAAGCAGTATACTCTCCTGTCACCGACAATGCTAATCTCATTGTACGATATTTTTTATCCGAACTTCTGCTGAATACACCAGGTTGGTGAGCAAATGTATTTGCATTATTATACAAACCCTGTATAGACTGTATAGCAGCAGGGCTTTCTGTTGTACTACAAAGGAAAGGTTTATCTCCTGATTTGTTTGTTTTTGGGTGTACCCCATATAATCCTGCTGATTTATCTACAGGATCAATAAATTCATAATTTCCATTTCTAAATAGCATAGATTGGAAGTCATTAGGTGCTACAGAGAATCTGATTTGTTGAGTCGGATCATCCACAGCCGTTCCCACGTAGGAACCTAGTTGATATTGATCTGCAAGTTCTTTTACAACAACAGGAAAGCTGTAAACATTAAACCTTTGAATCCTTCCATCCAATGTAGGAATGGAAATAAGAACCGGCTTAGCATTCGCTCCCATTTCCTGCGCATCTTTTAATTGAGATCTTAACTGATCAAGATCCAATTTGAAGTGCACTTCTATTCTAGCAGGCTTCATATCCACTGCTCTTTTCTTTCCGTCTGCTTTAGCAGTGGCTGGAGTCCATTGTCCGAACGCCATGCTTCCTACTAACGCACACATTAAAGTAGTAAGTAGTCTTTTCATAAATATTTGATTATTTCTTTCGCCCAAATATACTTATTTTATACTATGATTTCGCAAAATTTATGGATTAATTTAATATACAACGAGAATATAAAATTAAATATATAAGAAAAAATATAAAAAATTTCACTTTTAATACATATACAAAAAAAAGCAATACATTTACTATAAAAACACAACTTATTAAAAAATTATCATTAATATAAATAATCAATAAAGCTTCCTAAAACCGGACAAAAATATAAATCAAAAGCACCCATACGTAGAGACAAAACATTATTTTACAATAACAGATACTCTTAATAAATTAAAAAAAATCCCCGAAAAAACCCGGGGATTTATATATGATTATAATGATAATTTATTTTTTTATAAACTTAATGTTTTCAGAAATTTTCTCATCTTTTATTGCAATAATATAATCACCTTTTAATAACTCTGATACATTTATCTTGTTATTATCAATTGTACCTTTCTTCACAATTTGGCCGAGGGTATTATATATTTCAAAAGTGGCCTTATTTGATACTTTAGTTATATTTAAAACATCATTTACCGGATTCGGATAAATCCCTATTACAACCTTGTCTTTTCTGATTTCTTTTATTGACAGTGCACCCGTTACTTTGAATATTCTCTGTTGTGAAGTTGTAAAATTATTACCTGCCACTACGACTTTACCTGCAGAATTTAAAATCCTGTAGTAATCAAAATGAAACAAAAATTATTAATTATATTGACAGTAATATCATTTTTCAATATAAATTGTGTACCACAGAAGAAAGAATACAGTAATAAAAGCCCTTCACAAGCAGGACCACAAAAATATCAAATCGAAAAAATAGAATTAAGTGAAGAAACAAGGGGAACGCATAGGATTTTTACATTAACGCCAACTTCTAAAACCACATCTGTAAACGGCACTTCGACAACGGCAGTTATGTCATCTACAGAATGGGAAAATATAATAAAACAAGTTCAGGAAATAGATTTGGCTAAAATCTCCTCACTGGAGTCTCCCACAACCAATAGGTTCTCAGATAGAGCTTTATCTTCTTCCATTTTGATTGTAACCCCTGAAAAAAGATACCAATCTTCTCAATTTGACGCAGGTATCCCTCCCAAAGAATTAGAAAACCTGTACAGAATTCTTATAAAGGGAAATCAGAAGCCTTCTAAAAAGGCTATACGTTAAAATTTATACGCTATATTCCATGCAAATCCCATATTGAATTTGGAAGAACTCCGCCCAAATCCCGGGACGATCATAGGTGAAATATCATCCTGTTTAGAAGTGTACATCCAATACCGGGGCTGCAGATTCACATCTATATAAAAATTGGAATCAAACAACTGTACCCTGCCTCCCAATGTTCCTTCTAACCAAAAGGTAGATTGTGATGACGAGGGAAATGCTACTGATGAATTACTCCCTCCAAACCCACGAACAGGAATTGCCATATACTCCTGATTATAGAACGATCCGGCTACTTTTCCTCCGGCATAAAACCCGTTGAACTGGTTTTCCGCATCTTTAGCTAACATATAGAAAGACCCGAGCTTAATGAACGGACCACTTGCCTTTGCGTCATAACCATTCTTCTGGTATATGTTCTTTTCAAAACCCGCTTCTGCAATGACATGGAGATTTTCTTTCAGCCTGGAAGAAATAAAACCCTGGTATAGCTTTCTGTCAGAGAAAAAGGCAACTCCTGTATTAAGCACATCAAGACCAACCATAAAATTGGGCTCATACTTCCAGTGCTCCTTTTTTACTTCTTTTTTCTCCTGTTTATCCTGAGCCCAGCTTATTATTCCTAATACACTAAAAAAGAAGGTATAGATTAGTCTTGTCTTCATTCTCTATTCGGTTTAGTCCTTCTTCCAGGTTTTGAACAGGATTAGGAGTGATTAATTGTGAACTTAAATTATCATAATTTTTTTTGATCCCGCATCCCGGAGATACGTAGGTAGATCTGGTAGTATAGTTTATTCTAACCTTGGATTCAGTCCCTTTGGTGCTTACCTTAAAATATACATCGGTATATGGCGAATCATCTACCCTTAAAGGAATCAGCCTTGAATCTATTTTGGTCTGCCAACCCAGATCTACTTTACCGGATCCATAGTCAACAGCAACATTCAGGGAATCTACAGTCATTGGTTTTCCGGACTTTATTGATATAAAAGCCACTTTCATTCTGGGAGTTCCTTCTCCGCTTTCACAGATATCATCATCCCCTCCACAGGAAAACAGAATCCCCAGAAAACAGATTGTTATGAGAAATTTAAGGTATTTCATACTATGATTTGAAATTCAAATTTAAATAAATTTATTTTTTAATCAATAAAGCAATGTTTTCAACGTGGTGTGTTTGCGGGAACATATCTACCGGCAATATCTTAACTAATGTATAATGGTCTTTCATTAAGGCTAAATCCCTGGCTTGTGTAGCCGAATTACAGCTTACGTAAACCACTTTTTCCGGAGAAAGTTTCAAAATCTGTTCCACGACTTTCTGATGCATTCCGTCCCTGGGAGGATCAGTGATTAAAACGTCTGCTTTAGGATGATTAGCCAGGAAGTCGTCATTGAAGATATCTTTCATATCTCCACAATAGAAAGTCGTATTTGTAAGTCCGTTCAATTCCGCATGTTCTATCGCTGCATCAATAGCTTCCTGTACTGATTCTATACCGATTACCTGTTTTGCGTTTCTTGCCACGTATTGAGCAATTGTTCCTGTTCCCGTATACAGGTCATACACTACTTCATCTCCTTTCAGATCTGCAAATTCCAATGTTTTCCTGTAAAGCTCCAAAGCTTGCTTATAATTTGTCTGGAAAAATGATTTTGGCCCGATTTTAAACTTCAGCCCATCCATTTCTTCCATCAGATATCCTTGCCCGGAATAAACATTAATATCCAGATCGTAAATTGAGTCATTGGCTTTTGGATTAATGGCATACACCAATGTTTTGATTTGTGGAAATTTCTCTAATATAAATTCAAAAAGCTTCTCCCTGTTTTCTTTTTCTTCTCTGAAAAGCTGGAATAGCACCATCCATTCTCCTTTAGAGTTCTGTCTCATCATTAAGGTTCTCAGGAATCCCTCATGATTTCTTACATCAAAGAAATCCAGTCCTGTTTCAACAGCATATTCTTTTACAGCCAACCTGATTGCGTTAGAAGGGTCTTCCTGCAGGAAACATTCTTTAAGATCCAGAATTTTACTCCACATTCCCGGGATATGAAAACCTAGCGCATCTTTACTTCCAAAGTTTTCTTCAGAGCTTATTTCATATTGAGTAAGCCATCTCGCATTAGAGAAAGAGAACTCCATTTTATTCCTGTAGAAATATTGTTCTTCAGAGCCCAATATTGAAACTGTTTCAAAATCTTCAATCCCCCCGATTCTTTTAATATTGTTATATACTTCTTCCTGCTTAAAAGCCAATTGCTTCTCATAGCTCATATTCTGCCATTTGCACCCTCCACAAGTACCAAAATGAATACATTTAGGCTCTACTCTGTAAGGTGATTTCTCAAGAACCTCTATAGCTTCGCCTTCATAATATTTTGACTTCGCTTTTTTTTACTCTTATATTAACAATATCACCCGGAATTGCACCTGAAACCATTACTGTTTTACCCTCATCTGTTCTTCCGATTGCAACACCTTTTGCTCCTGCATTAACAAGTTTGATGTTCTCAAGAATTATATTTTTTTTCTTCTTACTCATTCTAAAATTTTCTATTTTCCTGATTGAAACTTCACATTTCAGTTTGCAAAAATACAATAAAAAAAACCTTATCCGAAGATAAGGTTTCTATACTGTGTTAAAGTTTATTATTTTGTTGGAGCCGGCTGCGGATTTGCTGGCTGTGGCGCTTGCTGCTGAGCAGAAGGTGCAGGCTGTAGTTGCGGCTGCATCTGCATATTTGGATCTACTTTTGGAGCTGATAACCCTGTCAGTTTATCCAGAATAGTCACTAATTCCTGCTCACCAAGGTTTACAAAAGATCTGCTGGCAATTTTGCCATCTTTATCAATGATTACAAAACAAGGTAATTTGAACCCGTAAACACCATATTTCTTTGCTATATCAGATTCCATTCCGCCTTCTGCATATACATTGACTCCCTGGATACCTTTCAGTAGAGAATTACTTGTTTTTACAAACTGATCTTTTGTATCATCCACATTAACGTATACAAAATTCATTTTAGATTTATAAAAGTTAACCACTTCCTTCAAAACAGGAATGGTAGCTTCACTGATATAAGGATTCCATGAGGCGTAGAAAAACAACATATAAGGCTTACCTTTGTTTTCAGAAAGCTTATAAGTTTTTCCGTCTTGCTTTACTAAAGCCGCTTCAGGGGCTGCTTCTCCGATTTTAAGACCTGTAATAGCCATCTGCATTTTAAGTAAATCACTTTTAATCGTGGCATCTTTAATATCGGAATCAATAATTTTCTTGATCTTTTCAATCTTATTCGCCGGGGTTGTCGGGTGAATGTCTGCCTGTGCCATTA
This sequence comes from Chryseobacterium sp. P1-3, assembly GCF_000738495.1. NCBI lineage: Bacteria > Pseudomonadati > Bacteroidota > Flavobacteriia > Flavobacteriales > Weeksellaceae > Chryseobacterium > Chryseobacterium sp. P1-3. The sequence goes on along the minus strand of NZ_JPEQ01000002.1, from coordinate 75,825 downwards.
CAAAAGCCAATAAATAATCTTTCGCAGTCTGAGAGATATCTTTTTTAGTTTTTAAATACTTGGCAAATAATTCAGAAGTAGTAATATCTGTTTTTCCTTTACTGTTAGCTTCCGCATATTTCTGGAAATCCGGAGTCATCTTTACCAACAAATATTGTCTGTAAAGCGGAATTGTTTTCACCATTGCCTCTTTATCATCATCCAGCTTTGTTTCATAGTCTTTGAAAGCTTTTGAAGCCTTATATGACGGATTACCAGACATTGGACCATGTGACATTTCATAGTTGGCTAGCAAATTAAGTATTGTCACCTTCACATCATTCTTTTTCCATTCCAGCAATGCTTTACTAGGGTTAAATTTCTTGGCAAGCTCATCTACATTTTTATTAATGTCTGATTCTACTTTATGCATTCCTTTTAAGAATGTAGCTTCATCTCCGCTCATTAACTGACCTAAATTGACACTAGTACCATAGTCTCCTAAAAAATTTCTGGCTTCCCTGAAGAAAGTCATTATTCTTTTTAGCATCACCAGTAATAATATATTCATTAGGGAAAGTAGCACCATTTCCTGAGATGTTAACTTTTTGTCCTCTCTCAAGGTAGATCAGGTTTTGTCTGCCGGCATAGTTGATCACATACATTCCATCTTTAGGAGCTTCAAAACTTCCGGAAAAGTTTCCGTTTTTATCTAAACCAATATTAACCAAAGGTAAGGTTCCCACTCCAGAAGCTTCTACAAATTCGATTCTTTCCAGTGGAGAACTTCCGGTAATTTTTCCTTTTACTTCTACTTTTTTTGAACAAGACATCACAAAAACTGTGATGATAAACAATAAAAGATATTTTTTCATTTCAATTTTTAATATTACACAAAAATACGCTTTTTAGGGCATCTTCATTCACACTGAATATTTTTTTTTGAAAATTTTATTACACCTGGTCATAAAGGACATTGCTCCCCTTTTTTCCGCGTTATCATCTTCAAAAAAAGCACCCGAAAAGCTTTTTTTATTATTAGTTTAACTATTCTCCAAATATATACTTATTCAGCAAAGAACACCTAAAGCCAATCAATAAGTTAACAAACTTTAACAGCAAAAAGATAAGCACAAAAAAAATCGCCTCCGAAACGAGAGCGATTTTTAAGTATTTTGAATCAATTCTATCCTTGATCTACAAGAGCAGACATGTATTCTCTATATTATTCTCAATAATATATATCCTAAAGCTCTTCATCTTCTACCCAATCTGCAACAAAGTATTCTAAATCTTCCCTCTTGTAGTGTTTAAGGAGATATATAATTTACAGTAAACATAATCAATATCCCCATCCATAGTCATATGTTGTACAATAACCCGACATAAAAGGTAAAGGAGCCGCGGAACAATAACAATTTGAAGAGTAAGTTTTACAACTTATGCCTTGATAACTGCAATAGCCTCCACAAAATCCATCGTTACCGTTTATTCCGCTCTCACTATTAAAAGCCCCACTAATAGTTCTCATTTCATTTCTTGATAATTTTTTTTTTAAATTTTCTCATGTGTTTTTATTTAGATTTATCTTATAAAGATATCCACTCAAAAGCATTGAACAACACTACAAACCACTAATTAACAAAACATTAACCCGTTCAATTAAAAATTATCTAAGAAATATTAAATAAAAAAAAATACCGTTTTTACAAACGGTATTTTCTATTGATAAAATTAATTTTATTTTTCTATCCTTGATCTACAAGAGCAGCCATGTATTCTCTGTTCATCCTTGCAATGTTTTCAAGAGAAATACCTTTAGGGCATTCAACTTCACATGCTCCCGTATTTGAACAGTTTCCGAATCCTTCTTCATCCATAGCTTTCACCATGTTCAGAACTCTTCTCTTAGCTTCTATCCTACCTTGAGGAAGCAATGCATACTGAGAAACTTTAGCTCCCACAAATAGCATTGCAGATCCGTTTTTACAGGTAGCTACACAAGCTCCACATCCGATGCAAGCTGCAGCATCCATTGCTCTGTCTGCGTCTTCTTTCGGAACCGGAATTGCATTAGCATCCAACGTATTACCGGAAGTGTTTACAGAGATGAAACCACCTGCTGCCATCACTCTGTCGAATGCGCTTCTGTCTACCATCAAATCCTTGATAACAGGAAAAGCAGCACTTCTCCAAGGTTCAATAACGATCGTTTCTCCATCTTTGAACATCCTCATGTGAAGCTGACAAGTTGTAATACCTGTATCAGGACCATGAGCTCTACCGTTGATGTATAGTGAACACATCCCGCAGATTCCTTCACGACAGTCGTGGTCAAAAGCGATAGGTTCTTTACCTTCGTTAATTAAATTTTCGTTCAGGATATCCAGCATCTCCAAAAAAGAAGAGTCTGTAGATACATCTGATATTTTGTAGGTCTCAAACTGACCTTTAGATTTATTATTTTTTTGTCTCCAAATTTTCAGCGTAAGATGTAAGCCTTTTTTTTGCACTCATAATGTTATATTTATAGGTTGGAGATTATTTGTAACTTCTAGTTTTAACCTCGATGTTCTCGTATATCAGTTCTTCCTTATGCAATACTTCCGTATTGATATCCGGTCCCTGATATTCCCAAGCTCCGACGTATTTGTAGTTTACGTCATCTCTTTCCGCTTCTCCATCCGGAGTAGAATGGTCTTCACGGAAATGTCCACCACAAGATTCGTTTCTGTGTAGTGCATCGATAGCCATTAATTGTCCTAATTCCAGGAAGTCTGCCACCCTGAATGCTTTTTCAAGCTCAGTGTTCATTCCTTCACCTTCACCAGGTACTTTTACATTTTTCCAGAAGTCGTTTCTTACTTCTTCAATTTCTTTAATTGCTTCTCTCAACCCTTCAGGAGTTCTTCCCATCCCTACTTTATTCCACATGATGTGCCCAAGCTTCTTATGGAAGTAATCTACAGAATGAGTTCCTTTATTATTCAGGAAGAAATCAATTTTCTCTTTAATCCCTTTTTCTGCTTCATCAAAAGCCCCTGAATTAGTTGGGATCTCCCCTGTTCTGATATCTGCAGAAAGGTAATCTGCAATCGTGTAAGGAAGTACAAAGTATCCGTCAGCAAGACCTTGCATCAATGCAGACGCCCCCAATCTGTTAGCACCGTGATCAGAGAAATTAGCTTCGCCGATTACAAAACATCCTGGGATAGTAGACTGAAGATTATAATCTACCCATACTCCTCCCATTGTATAGTGAACAGCAGGATAAATCTTCATCGGAGTTTTATAAGGATCATCTGCTGTAATTTTTTCGTACATCACGAACAAGTTACCGTATTTCTCCTCAACCCATTTCTTACCAAGGTCATAGATCTGCTGATCTGTAGGGTTATGAATATGTTTTTCGATAGCAGCTTCTTTACCTTTTTTAATGATCTCTGTAGAGAAATCAAGGAAAACTCCTTCTTTAGTATCATTATTTTCGATTCCGAATCCGGCGTCACATCTTTCTTTAGCTGCTCTGGAAGCAACGTCTCTCGGTACAAGGTTACCGAATGCCGGATATCTTCTTTCTAAATAGTAATCTCTGTCTTCTTCTTTAATATTTTCAGGTCTTAATTTGCCTTCCCTGATAGCTACTGCATCTTCAATTTTTTTTAGGAACCCAGATTCTTCCTGAGTTTCTTAATGATTCAGACATCAGAGTCAGTTTAGACTGCTGGGTCCCGTGAACCGGAATACAAGTCGGGTGAATCTGTACATAGCAAGGGTTTGCAAAATAAGCTCCTTTCTTATGAATTTTCCAGGCCGCAGAAACGTTTGATCCCATGGCGTTGGTAGAAAGGAAATATACGTTTCCGTATCCTCCAGAAGCGATTACTACTGCGTGAGCAGAATGTCTTTCAATCTCTCCTGTTACAAGGTTTCTGGCGATAATTCCTCTTGCTTTTCCGTCAACAATAACAAGATCCATCATTTCATGACGGTTATACATTTTGATTCTACCTTTACCGATCTGACGGCTCATCGCAGAATATGCACCTAATAATAATTGCTGACCTGTTTGCCCTTTTGCGTAGAAAGTTCTTTTTACCTGAACCCCACCAAACGAACGGTTATCTAACTGACCTCCGTAATCTCTTCCGAAAGGAACTCCCTGGGAAACACACTGGTCAATAATATTTGCAGAAACTTCAGCCAATCTGTAAACATTAGCTTCTCTCGCTCTATAGTCACCTCCTTTGATGGTATCATAGAATAATCTATAGGTAGAGTCACCGTCTCCCTGGTAATTCTTAGCTGCGTTGATCCCTCCCTGAGCTGCGATAGAGTGAGCTCTTCTTGGAGAATCCTGATAACAGAAAGCTTTTACGTTATATCCTTGCTCAGCCAAAGTAGCTGCAGCAGAACCTCCTGCCAGACCTGTACCTACAACAATAATATCAATCTTATCTCTGTTGTTTGGTGCAACAAGGTTCATATGGTCTTTATGATTTTTCCATTTGTCCTTTAATGGACCTGCAGGAATTTTTGAATCTAATTTACTCATAATTAGTATATTGATATTATTGAGTTATAAAATGGAAAATTGCGATGAAAATAAATCCTGCAGGAATAAGGATAGAATACCATTTCCCCACAGCTTTAATCACCGGCGTATATTTTGGATGTCTTGCTCCAACAGACTGGAAAGAAGACTGGAATCCGTGTGCCAGGTGTAATCCTAATAAAACAAAAGAAATTACATATAAAGCCACTCTCCAAAGATCAGCAAACTTCTCATGAAGCTCCGGCCAGAAACGTTCTGCATCAGGAGATATTCCTTCCACATACTTATAGTTAATTTCATGTAACCAGAAATCATATAAGTGAAGCGCCAGAAAAGCCAGAACAACCGCCCCGGAAATGATCATATTTCTGGACATCCATGAAGAATTCATAGAAGGGTTGTTGGATTCATACTTTACCGGACGTGCTTTATTATTCTTGATCTCCAGCACAAACCCCATTACAAAATGAAATATTACTGCAAAGCCAAGAATAGGCTGCATTAAGAACTGCACAAAAGGATTATAGCCCATAAAATCAGAAGCCGTATTGAAGGCGTCCTTATTCAGAACTGATAACAAATTGGTCGTCAAATGCAGTATAAGAAAAATCAGCAAAAACATAGCTGATAATGCCATAGCATATTTTCTACCTATCGTAGAACTCGTTAAACCTGCCATATAAGTTTAAATTTGAATTTCCCACAAAATTAAGAAATGTTAACAATATCGAAAAGTGAGAAATCTCACAATTAGCCAGTTTGTAATCTTTCTAAATAAGAGTAAAACACGTTATAAATAGAGAAAAACCCAAAATAAAATTCATTATTCTATATCATAAACCTTATTCATGAAAACAACTTTCTGTACCGTTTGCGGAAATGTTTTTATTTGAAAATCACTCAGCCTTCTAGAATAACAATAAGGATTAATGATAAACCGCTGAATTTTTTCCTGATCACTCATATCCGAGATCCAGAAACAGACTTTATCTCCTCTTTTCACTGAAAAAATCTTCGTTTTACCAAAAGTATAAAACAATATCTCTTCCTTTTTATTTTCAAAGATATCAAACCCGGTCCGGATCATTAAAAAGGCCAGAACAGCCATCATCAATCTTGCAGTGTTTTTAAAATTCGTTTTGATAATGAAAGATCTTGAGAGATAAACTATTACAAAAACCAATAAGACTTCAATCAGATTCATTGAAATATTTTCAAAAAATAAAAAATCGGCCTTAGCAAACCAATGAATAAGCTTAAGTACCAGATGAATTACAACATCATACATATTGCTGACAAAGTCTGGATTAATATTCAAAGCAATAAGGACTGTCATTAAGAAAGAAAGTACAATAATGATTTCTGAGAAAGGAACAATGACAAAATTGGCAACTATGGAAACCATAGAAAACTGGTGGAAATAGTACAAAACCAAAGGAAGTGTGGCCAGCTGTGCCGATAAAGAAATGGAAATGGTATTAAATATCAATTTTTTAAAATAATTATCCTGTATCGGAAAATAGCGTAACAGGGGTTGGTTTAACCAGAATATCCCCAGAACCGCCACAAAGCTCAGTTGAAATCCAATATCGAACAACTGCTGTGTATCCAGCATCAGGATAATCAATGCAGACAATCCCAGAGAATGCAGAAGATCTGGCTTTCTTTGAAGAATAACGTAAACAAAATAGATATTCAGCATCATACAGGAACGCAAAACCGAATTGCCAAACCCGATAAGCGCTGCAAATAACCAGATGAAAACCAGACTGGCAATAATACTATATCTTCGCTTTGATAAAGGAGAAAACCGTCTTAGCATAAAATAAAATATCCCGAAAATCACCACAATATGAGTGCCTGAAATAGCCAGTAAATGCATAAGCCCTGCTTTACTGAAGTCCTGTATGGTATCCGGATCCATGTCTGTTCTGTCTGCCAGAATGATTCCTTTTAAAAATTCTTTGGCTTTCCCGGACATGGCTGCAGCATCAATTTTCTTCAGGGCATCCAACCTTAATTGCCGGACTTTATCCATACCATCCGGATCAGTATTCTCAACGGATGAAATTTCGGATGAGGTATAGCACTGATATGAAATGTTTTTCCGGTTTAAATATCGTGCATAGTTGAATTGAAAATCGTATAATGGAGCTTTAGGTTGCACTACATAAGCTTTTGTCTTATAAAAATGCTTAAAATCCAATGTCTGATTTTCTTTCGGGATATAGATCAGAGAATGAAAAAGCCTGTTATCCGCCTTTACCGTTCCTTCATATTTCCTGGATTTCTCATTTGAATTTAATTTTCGGGAGATTTTGAAAATAATTTCTATCCTGTCTTTTGCAATTTCTCCGGCTTCAGGTAAAAAAGTATTATAAAAGTGCAGGATAATTCCCATTATAAAAAACAAAATCCCCAGCAAAATGTTTCTTATTACATGCAAGAAATAAGAATGAAAAAACAGGGAAATGATTATTCCCAGCCCTGAAATGATCAAAAAGTAAACAGCTTTCCGCCCCAGGAAAAACTGATCCTGAAACACAATTCCCAGAATAAAACACAGGGTCAAAATAAGAAGCGGCTGTTTGTTCAATTCAAATAATTATCTCACCAAAATAGGAAATTAATCTTTTCAATACAGGCTCCGGAATTATCAAATAATCTTATAAATCAGATTAAAAAGAACAATACAACACTTGATTTTATTCTAAGAAAATTAAATAAGAAATGACAAAAGCACCTTATAAGTAGTTTCATTCTTCAAAAAAGCTCCTGGTTTTTGATTATTGTTTTTTTAAACACTTTTCAACAATTGAAAATTACTTTCTATGGTGTTTATTACCTTACATTGTTTTGTTCTGCTACATAAAAAATCACATAATTGTGATAAAGGCAGTATATTTGAAAATATAAAATATTTATGATGAAAAAAACAACTCTCTGGCAGCTCTTGCTGGCAATTCTCACCTTTTTCTTTCACTCCTGTATTCATGATGAAACCTCAAAGACTTAACTGATTTTGGTAAGAATGGAAATACCTATATCAATCCCGATGGCACGATCAATAATTTAGGTGCTGAAATGTTATTTTTCAAGATGTTAAAAAGTATGGGATTGGATGGAAAAATTAATCTACAAAGAATAGAACTTGACAACACAATACACATCATCGAACTAAACACCAGCAATCAACTCATTACAACATCTTGCTCTTAAATTAAATAATTAAAATATGGAAACAATAAATACTAAAACAAAAATATTATTCTTTCTTTTTACAATAAGCGTATTTTCTTGCAAAGCACAGCAATTACCATTAAACACTTCTTTAAAAAATATTCCTATGAATGCTTATGTAAAAGATTTGAATAATGAACTATATCAATATACAGGAGCTTATAAAACTAATTTTCAAGGAAAAGAAATTATTTTACATATAACAAAAGAGGAAAATAAATTAATGGACTATGGTGATCAAAAATTTTACAGAGATGCCTTAGTTATAAAATACATTGTTAAAAATTCTTCTGGTACAGTGTTGCAGGATACTAAAAATAATGCTACTTCAAAAATAGATTTTTTTAGTATCGGTACTAAACCTGATCAAAATAAGATAACATTCTCATATAGTGGTACAAATTGTAACGTTGGCTGGGGAAAAATTATTCTAAAAAAAATAAATGATACACAAATTTCCTGGGAATACCGTCCCAACGATATTATTATGGATGACAGTAAATGTCCTCCTGGAACAGACATTAATATTTATTTACCAGAGACAAAAGATTTAATTTTTACCAAGCAATAAAAAAGGCCGTTCACCATCTGTGAAAACAGCCTTTTTTATTAAATTTCTTGTATCTCTATCAAGAAGGGTTTCGTTTAAACGATGCTTACTCCATACTATTTAGTGTGGTACACTTTCATTTTATTCTAAGCTAATACATTAAACTATTTCTCCTTCAAAAACTGATCTGTCAAGCGTTTAGTTTCTTTGATATAAAACCATGGATCTTTACCATAGTCTTCATAAGTAAAACCTCCGGATTTTTTAGGAATTGCAGGTTCTATCTGTGTACCTTCATGCCATTCATTGAATGAAGTAATTCCGATAAAATCCGGATTCACTTTTGCTGCAGCATCAAACATATTTTTGTAATACCTGCCATTATCACGGTTTTTGAAATTCGCCTCATTCCATGGGCGGATGCGGGTATCAGAATAGCCCGGGCCTACACAGGGAATAAAAATAAGATGGTGATCTTTCGCAAACCCGGAAAGGTAATCCCAATTAGAAGTAGTGCTGCCAAAAACAAATCCCTCACTCGCAAAATAAGTATAAAAGCCATCAAAACCGGATTTTTCAAAAAAAACATTATCATTCTTTTCTACCCATAATCCTATGTATAATGCATCCAGGTCGCTGTTCCTTACTGACATAGCTCCATCTTTGGAAAGCAATTTCATCCATTCTTCAGCAGGAATTTTATAGCTGTCATAAACATAGTATAAAGGTTTTCCATCTTTTTTATAGAAAGCATGATGACGGGAATATGTTTTCACAAGGTAAGAAAGCTGATCTTTCAGTTCTTTAATGGTTTTATAAAAAGGTTCTATGTGAAAAGCCATTTTCAGATTAAAACGGTCCGCCATATCCAGATATTTCATAACACTCTTATCTGTAAAAGAGTCTTTTCCTAACCAACTTATAACAACGACTCCAACACCTGCTTCTTTCATCATTTTCATATGCTCCTCTATAATTTTTGAGTCGTTCGAGCTATAATTGCCTAATGCCGGATAAAAGTTAGCCCCGATATCATCTCCGCCTTTATAATGTCCCAGATTATTCCATTTTGGATTACTCCAGTGAGGGATAATTTCATGGTTCCAATGTTGTAAGCTACCATCCGTTGCCTGATTCCCATACCAGCCATAATAGAATATCTGTAGCTGATCCCTGGATTTGTTTTTCTGTGCAAAGCTATTTGAGAAAAAAAATATACCAACAAATAGTAACAGATAACTTTTTAAATGATTCATTTATAATTTGACAATTTAAATTCTTTTTTAGGAAATGTGTGGTAACATTATATAACCTTCAAAATCACCTCAGCAGCATGATCGCTGGCACCTTTCCCACCTAGTTTTTCTCTCAGAAGGTCGTAATCGTTCAACACCTTGTCCCTTTTCTCTCCTGATAAGATCTTATGAAGTTCATCTACCAGATTTTTAGTATTCAAATCATCCTGGATTAATTCTTTTACTACTTCCCTATCCATGATCAGGTTAACCAGCGAAATGTAACTGATATTTTTCACAAGTCTTTTAGCAATAGCATAAGAAATCTTACTTCCACGGTAGCAGACCACTTCAGGAATATTCAATAAAGCGGTTTCTAAAGTAGCCGTTCCTGAAGTCACCAAAGCAGCTTTTGAACACCTCAGCAAATCATAAGTCCTATTGGAAACAAAGTGAACATTATCATCTACATATTTTTGGTAAAATTCTTTGGGAAGGCTTGGAGCTCCCGCAATAACAAACTGGTAATTTTTAAAATGTGGTCTCACCGAAAGCATTATTTCGAGCATTTTCTCTACTTCCTGTTTCCTCGACCCCGGTAATAAAGCAATAATTTCTTTTTCATTGAGCCCATTTTCTTTTTTTAAAAGTCTCAATATTGATCTCCTGCAGACCGGAAATAGCATCCAGCAACGGATGCCCTACAAAATGGGAGTGTACTCCATGCTTTTTATAAAAATCTTCTTCAAACGGAAGAATTACCATCATTTCATCTACATATTTTTTGATAATTTCCACTCTGCCTTCCTTCCATGCCCAAAGTTGTGGAGAAATATAATACACAACCCTGATTCCGAGTTCTTTGGCAAATCTGGCAATTCTAAGATTAAAACCCGGATAATCTATCAGGATTAAAACATCAGGTCTGTTTTTCTGGAGATCTTCTTTGCAGAATTTAATGTTATTTAAAATGGTTCTTAAGTTCATAACTACTTCCAAAAACCCCATAAAAGCCAGATCACGATAATGCTTAACCAGAGTACCGCCCTGGGCTTTCATCAGATCTCCGCCCCAAAATCTGAAGTCCGCATCCGGATCTTTTTGTTTTAAGGCTTTCATTAAATTACTTCCGTGCAGATCACCGGAAGCTTCTCCTGCAATAATATAATATTTCATTTCTTCCGAAATCTTTTAATATGTGTTTAATATCCATAAAACACCTTTTCAAGCTCTGCATGATACTTAGTCCGGATCATGGGAGCTTTCTATGGTAAGGATAGAGAACAAATTAAATATATGTTGATCTTAATTTGTAAATTTGTTCAAAGATAATGATAAAAATGTCAGAAGAATTTGAAATCCGGAATAAAGTTGCAGAAAGCGGCCTTGTAAATTTTGACCTTACTACCCTGCTTCCAAAAGGGGAAAGAAAAGGTATTGACCTTAAAGATTTTCTTTTCCAGGAGATGATTCTGAAGGAGAAAGATTTCCGCGAAAAAGTAGACAGGATCAATGTGGAAGAGTATAAAGATGCTTATATCTATATCTATAATTCTGTGGACACTATTATTCCTTTATGGGCATATTTTGTATTAACCGCAAAACTTACGGATGTTGCGAAAAAGATTGTGTTTGGGTACCGTGAGGATCTGGAAGTAATTCTTATGCACAATGCTATTCAAACCTATGATTTTGAAGAAATGAGAGGAAAAAGGGTTCTTGTGAAAGGATGCTCTGATAAGGAAATTCCGGAAAATGCATACATAGAGCTCGTGGAACAGCTAAAGCCTATTGTAAAATCCTTAATGTTCGGAGAAGCCTGCTCGAATGTTCCTATTGTAAAGAACTAATATGGGCAAATATATATCTGCTGTATTTCTATTTTTTATTTTTCTGGGGATATATTATGCCGGAAGTTTTACAAAGATTCCTTTTGCTGACTGTGTAGGTTTTATACTAAATGCTGAAAAAGGAGGATGGACTAGTGTTGCTACAGCAACCAGTCATTTTCTATATATTAATACGGTTGTTTTAATTAAAACTCTAACCAGACTTAATGCCATTGAAGCAAGCCGCCTTTTGGTCATTATTTCGGGAGCCGCTACAGTATCCATCATTTTTCTTACGGTTAAAAGCATTACCAAAACAGAATGGATTGCGCTTACCAGTGCTTTTATTTTTGGCTTCAGCTTTTCTTTTTGGAGGAATGCCGAAATTGTAGAAGTATATACTTACAATTCCCTATGGGTAAGTCTTTTTTTTCTTTTCTATGGTTAAAACTTTTTCAGAAAATAAAAGAAATTATATTATATTCAGCAGTCTGTTTTTAGGAATTAGTCTTTGGGTCCATATACAGAATATCCTCCTGATTCCAGCCTTATTAGTGTTTCTTTTTTATTTCAGACAACAGAAAAAATATTTTTATTCATCTTTATTTCTTTTTGCAGTATTGTTCTCGTCCTTGTTTATATTAAATATTTCTCAAGGATATCCGATCAATTCACCCTATTCATCAGACCAAGGAAATTGGGTAGAAGATTCTTTAAAAAAAGATACCATACAATATGTAAAAGACTTTTTCATCTCCTTTGTATACCTGTTTTATAATTTCAATTTTTTTATATTTTTTGGAATAACCGGAGCAATTTTATTATACAGGACAAACAGGAAAATGTTTTATGTTTTTGCTGCAGGATCTGTATGTGTTTATGGATTTTCTACCTTCTATGCTGTTTCTGATAATTATGTATTTTTTATTCCTTTCAATATTATTTTTGCTCTTTCTATTGGCTATGGTCTATCCTCTGCCAGATATTCTTCATTTGGAAGATATTCGTGGACATGCCTTTTCATTCCTTTGGCATATGTACTTTGTTTTCATATTGTACTTTCTACTGAAAGGGGAAAAGAAATTCATAATTTCAAAGCGTACAAAGGCGGACTGAATTATTATTTACTTCCATGGATGAATAATAATGTGGGCATTCTGGAATTCACTATTGATAAAAAACAAGCTCCGGAACCGATCCATTGGATGACAGCCAGCGCACTGGAATACATAGAATTATTAAAAAGCAAAGGATATACTGAAGAGGAGATAAAAAAACTTTAACAATAATTATGATCTGATACCATTTTGTGAGGCATATTTTTTGATAACTTTGGTTCAATTAATACATTAACAAACACAAACATGAGCTTAATCGACCTACTTACAGGGAACACCAGCAATCAGGTTGCTGAACAGGCTGAGAATAAATTCGGAATCAGCAAAAATCAGGTCATCGCCCTATTGGCAGTAGCCACACCTCTTATTATTTCCTATTTAAGAAATAAATCAAAGGATGCCAAAGAAGCAGAAGCTTTAAACAATGCTTTAGATAAAGATCATAACGGAAGTATCTTAAATGATGTATCACAGATTGAAGCAAGGCAGGCCGAAGGAGGGTCTATCCTTGATCATATATTCGGAGGGCAAAAAAGCACAGTAGAAAATCAATTATCGCAGAATACAGGAATTTCAATAGACAAAATAGGTCCTGTCCTTGCTATGCTCGCTCCGGTTGTAATGGGCTATATCGGGCAGCAGAAGCAACAAAACAATGTAGGAGCAGGAGGTTTGGGAGACCTTTTGGGAGGTATCCTTGGAAATGCTTCCAATCAGGCTCAGACCCAGCAATCCAATCCCTTGAATGACATTCTGGGAAGCGTGCTTGGAAATGGAGGCCAATCTCAGTCATCAGGAAATCCCCTGAACGATATCTTAGGAAGCGTTCTTGGTGGCGGAGGGAACAATAACCAACAACAGCAAGGAGGCTTAGGAAGCATTCTTGGAAATATTTTCGGAAAATAATTAATTTAATTTTTATAAAAAAAGACCAGAGAACTATTCTTTGGTCTTTTTATTTTTACTTTTTAGATTTTTCTTCAGAGGCTACAAAAGATTTTGATGCTTTTCTGGGTCTTCTTTTTCCATAATTGCCTGAGTGAATTTTACCTCTTCTCGTTTTTTTGTCTCCTTTTCCCATAGTAATAATATTTGTTGTAATAACGAAGTTAGAAAATATCGGTCTAAATTCCAACCTATTAAGTTGTTAAATTTTTATAAAAGAAAGGAAGATGGAAGATGGGAACTGAAAGTTATTGCAGTCTACAGAGCTATTAAAATTCAATTTTATTCATGTCTTCCAACCTGTTTAGTTCTGATTCGAAGCTGGAAAATGAAAGTCATAGTGGCTATAAGAATAATTATTCGTCTGGTTTATCTTCTTTAAAGTAAAATCAATAATGCATTGACTGCAACTTCCAGCCTCTTTCTTCCAGCTTCCAGCTACTAAACCTTAACGGTCTTCCATTTTCCCCTTTTAAATAAAATAAAGGCTACTACCGTAATCAAAGTCTCTGCTGCCGGAATTGAAATAAAAACACCTTTAGGTCCCAAATCCAGATGTTTTGAGAGAAAATAGGCTAAAGGAATCTGAAACATCCAGAAGCCAAACAGGTTAACCCATGTAGGTGTCCAGGTGTCGCCGGCTCCATTGAAAGCATTAATCATCACCATTCCTATTCCATAAAATATAAATCCAATACTCATAATATGCAGCGCATTTTTAGCAAAATCTTTAATCTGCGCTTCCTGCGTAAAAAAGCTTACCAGAAAGTTTCCCAGGAAAATAAACAATAAACTTACAATTAACATGAAAATTACATTATACTTCACTGTTTTCATGACAGATTGTTCTGCTCTCAGCATTTCATTAGCACCCATATTCTGCCCTACCAGAGTGGAGGCAGCATTACTCAGTCCCCAGGCCGGAAGCATGAAAAACATCATCAACCTCAGCGCTGTCTGATATCCCGCAGATGCATTTTCACCTCCGGTTGTTGCCACAAGCTCAGCAAGGAAGATCCAGCTGCATGAAGCAATGACAAATTGGAAAATTCCGGGAGTTGCAATGTTTACAATAGATTTAATGAGTGGAAAATCGGGGGTAAAATAGCTCATCTTAATCCGGATCTGCGTATCTGCAATAAGGAGATGATACAGCTGATAAAGTACCCCAATACTCCTTCCTATTGTGGTGGCCAGTGCTGCACCGGTCAATCCCATGGCGGGAACAGGACCTAGTCCTTTTATTAAGACCGGGCAAAGAATGATATTGGCAATATTGGCAATCCATAAACTTTTCATAGCTATGGTAGCATTTCCTGCCCCTCTGAAAATTCCGTTGATTAAAAATAAAAGCATAATAATAGTACTGCTTCCCATCATGATTCTTGTGAAATTTTTTCCATAAGCGGCGGCCTCTGGCTTTGATCCCATTAAAATCAGTATTTCTTCTGCATAGATTACACCTGCCAGGCTTAAAATAAAGGTTACAATGAATGAAACCAACACTACCTGTGCCGCACTCCTCGATGCCTGTTCAGGATTTTTCTCTCCTATTCTTCTTGCAACCAAAGCAGTGGCTGCCATACTCATCCCGATAGCAATAGAATACATGATGGAAAGAACCGATTCTGTAAGCCCAACAGTCTGAATGGCAAAACCGCTCTCCTTCAAATGTCCCACAAAATAGAGATCTACTAATGCAAATACAGACTCCATAGCCATTTCGAGCATCATGGGTATTGCTAAAAGAAGTACTGCGCTCCGGATATTCACTTTCGTAAAATCGGTATCTTCTCCATTAAAAGCCTTTTTCAAAAAATCAATATATTTTGTCATTTTCCAATCAATAATTTAGATGAAATCAAAAATACAAATCCAATTATTATCAAAACTTAGCAATTGGTAATAAAATTTAATTAGATTTGTATATTCTTAAAAATAGTTCTTATGAAAAAAATAATCTCTATCACTTTTCTATTTGGATTGTTCTTATTCGCCAATATGCTTTCTGCGCAGCAGCTTACACAAGCGAAAATGAAAGCAATCAATTCTGATAATGTAGCTGCATTTAAAAAGCAATTTGCTCCGGGAGATTACAGCAAATGTTTCACAATTGGCCAGGAATCTTATAGCCCACTTGGCTTCAGTTCTCTATATGGAAGCCGTAATATCATCAATTTCCTTCTGGACAATAAGGTAGATATTAATAAAAAATGTAAAGACAAAACTCCATTACAATTAGCGGAAATGGGGAAAGGAGTGGAAACGGCAAAACTGTTGATACAGCGCGGGGCCGTCAGAAACTAAATCCTTTTAAAAATAAACAAGACTTCCGAAAGGAAGTTTTTTTGTTTATAAACCCTACAAAAATCTTATCTTTGCCAACGAAAAATTCAAGGTTCAAAACTGAACCTTAAACATTGAACTTTAAACAAATAATTATGTTTCGATCACACACCAACGGAGAACTATCTCTGAAAAATCTAAATGAAGAAGTTACACTATCAGGATGGGTACAAACGATCCGTGATAAAGGATTTATGATTTGGGTAGATCTTCGGGATCGTTACGGAATTACTCAGTTGGTTTTTGACCAGGACCGTTCTTCTGCACAATTGATGGAAGAAGCCAAAAAACTGGGTCGTGAATTTGTGATTCAGGCTACCGGGAAAGTTATTGAAAGAGTCAGCAAAAACCCGAATATTCCAACCGGAGAAATTGAGCTTTTAGTAGAAAAGCTAACGATTCTGAATGATTCACAACTCCCTCCTTTCACCATTGAAGATGAAACGGATGGCGGAGAAGAATTAAGGATGAAATACCGTTACCTGGATATCAGAAGAAATCCGGTAAAAGATAAATTGATCTTCCGTCATAAAATGGCTCAGAAAGTAAGAAATTACCTGTCTGATGAAGGCTTCATTGAAGTGGAAACTCCTGTCCTAATCAAATCTACTCCGGAAGGAGCAAGAGACTTTGTAGTACCAAGCAGGATGAATCCGGGCCAGTTTTATGCATTACCACAATCTCCACAAACTTTCAAACAGCTTTTGATGGTAGGAGGTATGGATAAATATTTCCAGATTGTAAAATGTTTCCGTGACGAAGACTTACGGGCAGACAGACAGCCGGAATTTACACAGATCGACTGTGAAATGGCCTTTGTAGAACAGGAAGATGTGATGAATGTTTTTGAAGGAATGACCAAAACTCTTTTAAAGGACATTACCGGAAAAGAATTCGGCGATTTCCCGAGAATGACATTTGCTGATGCCATGAAGAAATATGGAAACGATAAACCGGACATCCGTTTCGGAATGGAATTCGTTGAACTTAATGAGCTGGTAAAAGGCAAAGATTTCAAAATATTTGACGACGCTGAACTGGTTGTAGGAATTAATGTTGAAGGATGTGCAGAGTATACAAGAAAACAAATTGATGAGCTTGTAGACTGGGTAAAAACGCCCACAGATCGGAGCATCAGGTATGGTCTGGGTGAAGTTCCAGAATGACGGAGTGAAAACCTCATCGGTAAATAAGTTCTATAATGAAGATGATCTGGCAAAAATTATCGAAAAATTCGGGGCAAAAGAAGGGGATTTAATGTTGGTTCTTTCCGGAAACGAAAATAAAGTCAGAGCGCAGCTTTCTGCATTGAGAATGGAACTTGGTAACCGTTTAGGATTAAGAAAAGGAAATGAATTTGCGCCACTTTGGGTGGTTGATTTCCCTTTACTGGAATGGGATGAGGAAACACAAAGATACCATGCGATGCACCACCCTTTCACTTCTCCAAAACCGGAAGATTTCCATTTGCTGGAAACAGATCCCGGAAAAGC
Source organism: Chryseobacterium sp. P1-3 (assembly GCF_000738495.1). Classification (NCBI taxonomy): domain Bacteria; kingdom Pseudomonadati; phylum Bacteroidota; class Flavobacteriia; order Flavobacteriales; family Weeksellaceae; genus Chryseobacterium; species Chryseobacterium sp. P1-3. The sequence goes on along the minus strand of NZ_JPEQ01000002.1, from coordinate 58,535 downwards.
AAGAGCTAATGCTTACGATATGGTTCTGAACGGAAACGAGATCGGAGGAGGATCTATCAGAATTTTTGATAAAGATCTTCAATCAAAAATGTTTGATCTTTTAGGATTCTCGAAAGAAGAAGCAGAAGCCCAGTTTGGATTCCTGATGAACGCCTTTAAATACGGAGCTCCTCCACATGGTGGTTTAGCATTCGGTTTTGACCGTCTGGTAGCTATCCTCGACGGGAATGAAGTCATCAGGGATTATATTGCGTTCCCTAAGAATAATTCAGGCCGTGATGTTATGATTGATGCTCCGGCACCGATTGCTGATACACAACTGGATGAATTGGAATTAAAATTGGATTTGAAAGCATAAATGAAAAGCGGGGCATTGCCCCGCTTTTTCATTGAAGTATATTGGTTTATTTATTTCATTGTTAAAATCTGCTCTCTTCCGGGCCCTATAGAGAGATACCCCACAGGAATCTCTAATTCTGCTTCCAGAAAAGTGAGAAAATCCATAAGTTCTCTTGGCAATTCAGAAACGCTTTTTATTTTTGAAAAATCAGCTTTCCAGCCGTCCATCCATTTCAATACAGGTTTAGCATTTTCAGGAAGTGCAGAAGCGATTGTTTCAATACTACCATCTTCCGATTCATAGTGGGTACAAACAGCCACCGATTTCAAACCCGATAAGACATCAGCTTTAGTGAGAACCAGCTGAGTAACTCCATTGATCATTACCGCATACTTTAATGCCGGCAGATCCAGCCAGCCTATTCTTCTCGGACGTCCCGTATTAGAACCAAATTCATTCCCTTTCATTCTGAGCTCATCCCCAAATTCATCTAAAAGTTCCGTGGGGAATGCTCCGTTTCCAACTCTGGTACAATAAGCTTTTGCAATCCCGTAAATATCACCGATCTTTTTAGGTGAAACACCTAAACCGCTGCTGGCCCCTGATGCCGTTGTTGAAGAAGATGTTACATACGGATAGGTACCGTGATCAATATCCAGCATGGCAGCCTGAGATCCTTCTGCCAGTATTTTTTTACCTTGCGACAAGGCTTTATTAAGATAAATTTCAGTTTCCGTACAATTGAAATTCTTCAGAAAATCTACTGCATCAAAAAATTCTTTACTGATCTCTTCTAAAGCAGGCAGTACAATCATTCCTTCATCTTTCAGCATCCTGTAATCTCTTTCCAAAATATGCTGGGCCCTGTTTTGAAAATCAGAAAAAAAGATATCCCCTACTCTAAGATTCTGTCTTAATATTTTATTTGAATATGCCTGGGCAATACCATTCTTCGTGGTTCCGATGGTAGTGTACGCCGGATTTTCTTCCATAAAAATGTCCAGGAGCCTGTGAGTAGGCATTACCAGATGTGCTTTTTTCGAAATGATGATATTATTTTCCGGTTGAGCGGTTGTATCAAATATCTGAAGATTCAGAATTTCTTTTTTGAAACTTACAGGATCAATAACAGTACCTGTTCCGATAACATTCTGTACCTCTTTCATAAAGATCCCTGAAGGAATCATTTTGAGTGTGATTTTACGTCCGTTTCGTTCTATGCTATGTCCTGCGTTAGCTCCACCGTTAAAACGGGCTGTAATGTCATATTTTTCGCTGATGAGATCAATAAATTTTCCCTTTCCTTCATCTCCCCACTGCAATCCTAATACAATATCCATATATTTAATTTTATAATGCAAAGCTATGGCAGTTTGAAAGGCAGGCCATTGTCATTTGACAAAAACGCTTTTTTATCAAATACTATGATTTCTTTATTGAATTCCTACTGATACTATACAATATTTCTCCTGATCCTGCTTAATGATGAAGGAGTAACCCCAAGGTAAGATGCCAGCATTGACTGTGGCACCCTGTTGGCGAGCCCCGGATAATGGTTTAAAAAATGGATATAACGGGATTTGGCATCCTGATTCAGCATAATACTGGCCACCTTAAGTTTATTTTCTGCTACAAAACCATGAATCCTGGCAAACAGTACCGGCCATATAGCGATCTCTCTTTCCAGCACTTTAAAGTAATCAAGATCTATCACGAGCAAGACCGAATCCGTAATTGCTTCAATATATTCATGAGCAGGAAGCTGATCCGTAAATCCCTGAAAATCTCCGATAAATCTCCCTTCATAAATAAAATACCGGGTAAAATCATCCCCTTGTTTATTATAATACAGGGACCGGAATACCCCTTCTTTCACAAAAGCAATTCTTTGGCTCACTTTCCCGGCTTCTACAAAAGGTGTTCCTTTCCGTATCTTTATTTCCTGAATTCCTTTAGCAATCAAAAGCTCATCCTGCTCATTGAGAATACCAAATTTTCTGATGTAATTAAAAAGTTCTTCCATGCTTTGTTTTATCCATAGATTGTCGGAAGATAAAGGTATTAAAAGTAGTTTGTAAATACAATTGTCATTTGGCAACAAAGCACATGAAAGACACTTCTCCTTTTCTAACGGCATATTAATTGCTTGATTTTTAAAAACGTAAGACAATGAAAGCAATTTGGAACGGCGCTATTGGCTTCGGTTTAGTAAACATTCCCGTAAAAATTTATTCTGCTACAGAAACTACTAAATTGGATCTTGACATGCTCGATAAATCCGATTTTTCCAACATCAGGTTTAAAAGAGTCAATGAAAATACGGGAAAAGAAGTAAAATGGGAAAATATCGTTAAAGGTTATCTCATGGATGATAAATATATCGTTCTTGATGAAGAAGACTACGAAGCAGCAAGCCCTGAAAAAACAAAAATACTCTCTATTGATCAATTTGTAAAGGAAGATGAGGTAGATAGTGTATATTTTGAGACTCCTTATTATCTGGAACCCCAGAAAAATGGTGAAAGTGCCTACAGGCTTTTATTAAAAGCCCTCGAAGAAACCGCAATGGTAGGTATTGGTACTTTTGTTCTTCGTGATACTGAAGCTATCGGAATGATACGTCCTTATAACGATGAAATACTGGTTTTGAACCGTTTGAGATTTGATCAGGAAATCCGGGATTATGCAGATTTAAAAAATTCCTGCCCGTAAAGCTCCTAAACCTGCAGAATTGAAAATGGCCGTGAGTCTTATAGAACAGCTTTCCCAGGAGTTTGATCCTACTATGTACAAGGATACTTATTCTGACGAACTGCTTAAGATCATCAAACAGAAAGCAAAAGGCAAAAATGTTAAAGCCAGAAAGACTGAAACAGCAAAAGAAGGTAAGGTAATAGATCTTATGGCTCAATTAAAAGCAAGTCTCAATCATTCCAAATCTAAATCCGCATCGTAATGGCTCTTAAAGATTATCATAAAAAACGGAAGTTCGATGAAACAAGCGAACCTAAAGGGAAAACAAAAAAAAGTAAGAATAAGCTGATTTTTGTAATCCAGAGGCACGCCGCGACAAGACTTCATTATGATTTCCGATTGGAAATGGAAGGAGTATTAAAAAGCTGGGCCGTGCCTAAAGGCCCGTCGTTGGATCCCAAAGATAAAAGATTGGCCATGATGGTAGAAGATCATCCGTATGATTATAAAGATTTTGAAGGGAATATACCTGAAGGCAACTACGGAGCCGGACAGGTAGAAGTCTGGGACAGCGGAACCTATGAGCCCATTGAAGTAAATGGCAATAGCTCTGATGAAAAAGAGTTGCTGAAAGAATTACATGAAGGCTCCCTAAAATTTATTTTACATGGTAAAAAGCTGAAAGGAGAATTTGCTTTGGTTAAAATGAAAAACTCTGAAGAGAACGCCTGGCTTCTGATAAAACATAAGGATAAATATGCAGAAAGCCCGTATGATGCTGAAGAAAACACCTCTCCGAAATCAAAGGTGACTCAATTTTTTAGAGGAAAAAAAAAAGCCTGAAAAAAAAGCGAAAAAAAAGAAGTCGTAGTTTCTGAAAAGCCTTTCAAAAGCTTCAATACTTTAACGAATGAAAAGAAATTAAAAGGATTTATCAGACCTATGCTTGCTAAACTTACTGAGAAAGCATTCGATGATAAAGACTGGATCTTTGAAATAAAATGGGATGGCTACAGGGCCATTGCTGACCTGAGGCATGATCAGCCTCTCTTCTATTCCCGGAATGGAATTTCATTCTTATCGAAGTTCGACATGGTAAGCCGGGATTTTATCCATCAGAAACACCAGATGATCCTGGATGGAGAAGTGGTCTTGTATGATGATCAGGGGAAACCTAACTTCCAGCTTTTACAACAAATACAGGATAATCCCAACCCCGCCCTCGTTTACCAGGTTTTCGACCTGCTATGGCTGAACGGACATTCTACGGAAAACCTTCCCCTTATTCAGCGGAAGGAACTTTTAAAAGAAGCTCTTGTTGAAACCGATACTATTAAATATTGTGATCATATTCCGGAAAAGGGAATTGATTTTTTTGAACAGATGAAAAAAATGAAACTTGAAGGAATGATCGCCAAACGGGCTGACAGCCTATATATCGAAAATCACAGGACAAGCGACTGGCTTAAAATCAAATTTTCCAGCACAGAAGACGTTATTATCTGCGGCTTTACAGCTCCCAGAGGCTCGCGAGAAAGTTTCGGAGCTCTTATCCTCGGAAAATACATTGATGGAAAACTGACGTATTGCGGCCATACGGGAACGGGTTTTAATAATACTTCTTTAAAACAGCTTTACGAAAGACTCCGGAAGCTGGTCATCAAAAAACGTCTCCGTTTGAAATAATTCCTAAAACCAATATGCCGGTAACCTGGACAAAACCGGAACTGGTATGTGAAATCAAATATTCCGAAATTACCAAAGACGGTATCTTCAGACATCCCGTTTTTGTAGCCGTCCGTGAAGACAAATCTCCTGAGGAAATTACAGATTCACCCATCAACGAAAAACCAAACGAAATGAAAGCTAAAGCACCTTCAAAAAAAAACGAAAGTCTCAGAAAAAGAAAAAGAAATCACCCTGAATAAACATATTGTGAAACTGACCAATCAGGATAAAATCTATTTTCCGGAAGATGGCATTACTAAAGGGGACGTCATAGAATATTATCAATCTGTAGCCTCCTATATTTTACCTTATCTGAAAAACAGACCTCTTTCTCTCAACCGTTTTCCCAATGGTATTGAAGAACAAAGCTTTTATCAGAAAGATGCCGGAGAACATATTCCCGACTGGATCCAGACAACACAGGTGTATTCGGAATCCAATGATAAGTATATTGATTATATTTACTGTAATGACAAAGCAACATTGGCTTATCTGAACAACTTGGGCTGTATTGATCTTAATCCCTGGAACAGTTCATTACCCGATCTGGAGCATCCCGATTATCTGGTGCTGGATCTTGACCCTTCCAAAAAGAATACTTTTGATGATGTGATCGAAACGGCTCTTCAGGTCAATGAAGTTTTAAATTCCATTACAATAAAAGGCTATTGCAAAACTTCAGGAAGCACCGGAATCCATATTTATATTCCGATGGGAGGAAAATATGATTTTGACCAGGTAAAAGATTTTGCACATATTCTGATGAAACAGGTCAACGAAAAACTTCCTAAAATCACCACCTTGGAAAGAAGTCTGCAAAAAAGAGATCAGAAGAAAATTTATCTTGATTATCTTCAGAACAGAACCGGACAAACCCTGGCCAGCGCTTACAGTTTGCGACCAAAGCAAGGGGCATCCGTATCAATGCCTCTGGACTGGGATGAGCTTAAGCCAGGGGTAAAGCCCACAGATTTTAATATTCATAATGCACTGGACAGGATCAAAGATAAAGGTGATCTTTTTAAACCGGTACTGGGCAAAGGAATTGATATGATGAAGGCACTGGAATTATTACAGAATATAGAATAATTCAAAAAGCTTATCCTCATTATTTGTCTGTTATTAAGCTGTTCCAATGATAAACTCTTGAAGTTAAAGGGTTAAAATCCCGATTTTCTCTTGGTATCTAACCCCAGGAAAAGGAATATGTCATTCTTATAAAAATCCTGCATCAGATAATGCAGGATTTCTTATGATCATTATTACATATTGTATAATTACTTATTATAAATATGAACATCTCTTTGGGGAAAGGGAATACCAATTCCGGCTTTATCAAGAGCTTCTTTACAATCTATGATAAGTTCTTCGTTCATGGACCAGAAATTTTCAGAAGTGGTACTTACTCTTACTGATAAATTTACGGCACTGTCTCCAAGCTCAGTTACCACTACCTGTGGAGCAGGTATTGCTAATGCATATTGATTATTTTTTATAACATTCATCAGAATTTCCTTGGTCTGCTTAAGATCAGCATCATAGGCAACTCCGATATCCAGAGAAGTCCTCCGGGTTCCCAGCTGCGTAAAATTCGTAATGCTGTTATTGGAAACAACACCGTTGGGAATAACGATCAAGTGGTTTTGAGGAGTCACCAATCTTGTATGAAAAATATCAATGGATTGTACAGTCCCTGATACTCCGGAATTGGTAGAAATAAAGTCTCCTATTTTAAATGGTTTTAATAATAAGATAAGGATTCCTCCTGCAAAATTGGTCAGGGATCCCTGAAGTGCCAAGCCTACTGCCAATCCCGCAGCACCAATCATTGCTACAAATGCAGAAGTCTGTACACCTAATTGAGTAACAACTACGATAAAAAGCAAAATATTAAGCCCCCAATTGATAATATTCAAAAGGAAAAGCTGTAATGAAGCTTCCATATTACGTTTTTTAAAGCCTTTTTCAGCAAGCTTCTTGATCATCCTGATCAGCCATGATCCGATCACATAAATCAATAAGGCAGAAATTACTGCCGTAATAATCCTCGGTGCCCAGGAAATAGCTGAAGATAATAACGTGTCCCAATGTTGCTGAATCTTGCTCAATTCTAAATCATCCATCTTTATTATTAATTTTACTGTTTTTGTACGAAATATTGATTATTCATTCTTTTACAGTAGGCGTTTAATATAAAATTGAGCTACTTATGGATAGTCATTACAATACATCAACCTTAACTTTTCTGTTAAAGTGTATAGTTATTAATTGTAAATAGATTGATTACGGAACAGGTTGCCCTGTTTTACTCATGATCATAAAAAACCGAATCTTACTGAAAAGAAATAATCGCTTCTACAGTAACAAAAAAAATACCGAAGTTCGTTTTTTGGAAAATTTAACACTCATATTATGTTGTAACAATAAAATGTCATACCCGATTTAAGGAAGCTTTGCCACTAAACTTTCCGGAAGTATTTTCAGGATAAAATAAATAATTTTCCATTTAAAATTAGGAACAATGGTAAAAGAATTTCCGGCATTGACAATAAATTTGGCTACATAATCCGGTTCCATGATCAGGGATTCATTGAGCTGTAATCCTTCGTTAATCTTTGTTCTGATATAGCCGATAACCAATGCATTGACGGTTATTCTTCTGAAAGCAAGCTCTTGCCTTAATCCAGCCAGATATTGGGTAAATGCAGCTTTTGTGCTTCCATAAACAAAATTGCTTTTCCTTCCTCTGACCCCGGACAATGAGGAAAGCCCGATAATCCGCTCCAGGTTTTTATTACTCTGATCCATTGCAATAATATTCAGAATAGAGACTCCTCCCATGTAATTAACCTCCATCATTTGCTTTGCCCCTTTAAAATCAGTTAACGCCTCCTGGTTATCTACGAGAAAACCGGCAGCATATACCACGATGTGAGGTTTTGCAGGAAGCTGGTTATAAAATGACTGATGAGAATCAAAATCTGCTGCATCAAAATACAAAACGGTGATCTTTGACGGATCTAAATGACTGGCTGCCACAAAATCTTTCAGAGATTTTGTATTTCTTGAAGCAGCTATCACCGAAAATCCTTTTTGAATGTACTGCCTGATACATTGTTTTGCTACATCTGAATTAGCTCCCAGAATAAGAACAGTTTTGTTTGTGTTTTGATTCATGGGACAAAGATAATTTTTATTACACGTTAATCCATGAATGTCTTACAATAAACACAAAAACAGATATATGGTTTTTTATTTCTATAAAAAAACTTCGGCGGGTGAACTTTGTTCACCCGCCGAAGCTATCTGTTTTTCAAACTGAATTATTTCTTTTCTTCAGTTTCTGTTTCTTTTTTATCAGTTGGCTTTTCAACATTTTTTGCTTTATCTCCGAAACGGCTTTCTGTCATTTCCCTGGAAACAGCTGCTTTTTCGAATTTCAATTTTCCGGATAACGTTTCAATCACAAAACCATCATCCTGTATCTGGGCAATTCTCCCGTGAAGTCCGGATGTAAGCACAACTCTTGTTCCTACTTTCAGGTTTTCCTGAAAATTTTTCTCCTGCTTCTGCTTTTTCATCTGGGGTCTTATCATAAGGAAATAAAACCCTACAAACATCACACCCATCATGATCAGCATCATTGATGAAGAACCTTGTGGCTGTGCCTGTAAAAATAATGTCAACATATTTTTAAAATTATGGTTGAATGTTCGCAGTGAACGTTAATTTGATTGGAGATTTCTCTACGTTTGCATAAACATCTGCATATTTCTGAACGTTTCCATCGAAGCTTGAAGAATCAAAATGCAAAGTAATCTTTCCTTTTTTACCTGGCATGATAGGCTCTTTTGTAAAGTCAGGAGCTGTACATCCGCATCCCGGTTTTACCTCAGAAATAATCAATGGATTTTTTCCTGTATTGGTAACTTCATAGATATGCTCTACCTTATCTCCTTTTTTGATTTTACCAAAATCGAAGTTGCTTTCAGATAAAGCAACAGTAGTGGATGGCTGATTAGAAGCCGGAGTTTCTGGTGTAGTTCCTGCTACAGGAGCTGCAGTAGAATCTGTGGTTACCGGAGTGGCAGCAGCAGTAGAATCAGTAGCTACTGCTTCAGAGCTTTGAGTTTCCTTGTTCTCTTTTTTACATGAAACTAAACCAAAGCCTATGATTGACAAGGCGATAATTGATAACGTCTTTTTCATTTTATATTCTATTTTGATCTTTACAATATTTATCTAAAATACCATTAATGAAGATATTTGAACGGTCCGTGGCAAATACTTTAGCAATTTCAATATATTCATTAATAATTACTCTTGAAGGAGTGAAAGCAAAATTATCAAGTTCAGTAATCGCTGTTGACAAAATCACTTTATCCATTAAAGAAACTCTCTCCAGATCCCAGTTTTCCAATCTTTCTTCCAATTTTTTCTCATTGTTTTCCCAATTGTTCAGGGTATCTCTCAACAGCTTTGCAGCAAAGGTCTTATCATCCTCATCTTTAATCATCTTAATTAAAGTTCTGCTTTCTTCATCTTCTCTCAGGAATCCGATTGTTTTTTGTACCATTGAATTCGCAATATGAATATCATCATACCATGAAAGTTCCTTATCCCCTAAATAATCATGAAAATCTTCATTTTCGGCAATATATCTCAAAAATAATTTCCCGATGAATTTCTGATCTTCTTCAAAAGAATAGGTGTCTTCTTTCATAAAATCCTGATAACGTTTTCCGGCAGTAATTCTCTGGAAGGTTTTTACCAACAAATCATCGTGCATATCCCATTTCAGTTGCTTATGCTGACCTGTAAAGAATAATCTTTCCGGATTTTCTTCCAGCTTAATGAGTACCTGATTGTTGATAAATTTCTGGTTAGGATTAATATCAGCATCAGTTTTAAGATATTTGTTTTTACCAATTTCAATTTGATGTTCTGCCAATTCTTTTAAGGCTACTAAAAAATTGAGCTCATAGATATAGAGATAATAGATTTTCTCTATTCCAGTGAACATGTTTTTCTCTAAAACATCAAAATTTTACAGGATTCTGATAATATGAATACACTGTTTGTACTACTTTTTCACGGATTTGTCGTCTTCCTAACATTCAAAGAGCTTTTTTTATGCGTGCAAAGATACAAAATTTAAAATTGATGAAATTCGTAGTATGACGACATTTTTGTAATTTTGTAAAACTATATGAAAGCGCTAAAAACCTTAAACCCTTATTTTTGGAAGCACAAAATACTATTGTTTTGGGGGGTATTATTCATCATTGCCAGTAATTTTTTCAATATTTATAAAGTTCAGTTTGTAGGAAAATCAGTAGATGAACTTACAAAAAATGAAAACCTTGGTTTTAATCAGCAGGTTCTCACCTATGTCGGAATTATTGTGGGTTGTTCGCTTTTAACCGGATTCTTCACTTTTATGATGAGGCAGACGATTATTGTAGCCTCCAGAAGAATTGAATACGAACTTAAAAATAAAATCTACAGGCATTATCAGGATTTATCATTAACGGATTATAAGCAGACTACCATCGGAGACCTGATGAACAGGTTAAGCGAAGATGTCGTTGCCGTAAGAATGTATCTGGGACCGGGTGTTATGTATGTAGCCAACCTTATTGTTCTCGTTCTGATTACAGCTATTTATATGGTAAAGACGGATGCTTCCATGACGCTATGGACTTTGCTTCCGCTTCCGATTTTATCTTACGCAATTTATAAGGTAAGCTCTATCATCAATAAAAAGTCGAAAATTATGCAGAAAAGCCAATCTGCAATATCCACTTTTGTTCAGGACAGCTTTTCAGGAATCCGTGTGGTAAAATTCTTCGCGAGAGAAAAGTATATTGAAAAAAATTATGGTATTAAGGTTACGGATTATCAGGATAAGGCTTTAGATCTTGCTAAAACAGAAGCCTATTTTTTTACCATTATTTTATTTGTAATCGGGTTGTTAAATGTTGCCATCATTTGGATTGGAGGTGAAAAATATATTGCCGGGGAGTTGAGTATCGGTAAGATTGCAGATTTCTTTATGTATATCAATACCTTGATTTTCCCATTCTCAATGGTAGGCTGGGTAACCTCTGTGAATCAACGGGCAGAGGCATCAATGCAAAGGATTAATGAATTCATGGATAAAAAGTCTGAAATCGTGAATACCAATTTCGAGACTTATCCTATCAAAGGAGATATTGAGTTCAGAAATGTTTCTTATGTCTATCCTAATACGGGGATCAGGGCACTGGATAATTTAAGCTTTTCAGTTAAGGCAGGAGAATCATTAGCTATTATGGGAAAGACCGGAAGCGGAAAATCCACAATTGCTCTGCTTTTATGCAGATTAATAGATCCTACCGAAGGAGAGATATTGATTGACGGTAAAAACCTGAAAGAGCACAATCTGGATAACTACAGGAATTTTATTGGATATATCCCACAGGAAAGCTACCTGTTTTCTGATTCTATTGAAAATAATATAGGTTTTGCCATTGATAAGCCTTCCCACGAAAAAGTGGTAGAATATGCTCAAATTGCAGATGTCCATAAAAACATTATTGAATTCAAAGAGCAATATAAAACACTGGTGGGTGAACGCGGAGTAATGCTTTCGGGAGGACAAAAGCAAAGAATTTGTATTGCCAGAGCCCTGATTAAAGACCCCAATATCATTATTTTTGATGATTCTTTGTCTGCTCTCGATACGGAAACAGAACAAAATATCCTGGAAAATATTGACCGGAAAATCAGCAATGCTACATCCATAATTATCACACACAGAGAGTCTAGCGCTCAAAAAGCACACAAAATTATCAACCTCACAGAAATTGCCAATTCTGTAACCGCTTAGCCGTTTCGTTTCCAATTGTTAAATAAATCATAAAAAAAATTTTGTGATTAAAAGAATTCTTTTATATTTGTTCTTAACAAGATTAAAAAATATCTAACAATGAGTGAATACAAGGAACGCCATGAAAATGAGATTTTCACGAAGGTGTTAAAAGCAGGAAGAAGAACTTATTTCTTTGATGTGCGCGAGACGAAAGCAGGAGATTATTATCTTACAATTACCGAAAGTAAGAAGAATTTCGGAGAGAATGGGGAAGCCACATTCGAGAAGCATAAAATTTACCTTTACAAGGAGGATTTTAAAAGTTTCCAGGAGATGTTTAATGAGTCCACAGATTTCATCATTAATGAAAAGGGTGAGGATGTAATTTCAGAAAAACATGACAAAGACTTCAAGAGCAGATCTTTTACCATTGATTCTGACGACGAAGTTTAAAAAAAAGAATATCTAAAAACACAAGCATCTGAAAAAGGTGCTTTTTTTATGCAACGTCAGGTACAAAATATTGCATGGGATTTCATCTAATTACTTTTGCTCCTGATCCCCGTTTTTCGTTTCCGAAGGGAAGAGTATGAACGGATATTGAAAAAATATTGTAATGAAAACAATAAAAGCCGGATCTACTTTTATCTAAAATAAGAACAAAATAAAAAAGTACACTTTCAAAAAGTGTACTCTCTTGGGTGAATGATGGGTCTCGAACCCACGACCTTCGGAACCACAATCCGACGCTCTAACCAACTGAGCTACAATCACCGTTTTCTGAGTGCAAATATAGGACAATTTCCTCAACTACCAAACAATTCCGTCAAAATTTTTCAAAGAAATTAACTTTTCAGATGTAAAGCCCTCAGCATAAGTTACTCCCGATAATCGCCCCAAATCCTGGGCGCGGTAAGTTAAGCTCTCATAAAAATCTTTTGTGGTAATAGGAGTTTCAGGTTCCTTTGAGTTTGGATCATAAAATTGGGTTTTATAGGCCATACAGGCTGCCAGTTTTTTATCCAGATATTCTGAAATGTCTATCACAAATTCTGGTTTGATATCTTTCCATTGGATATAATGAAAAACATGTTTTGGCCTCCAGGCTTCCTGGTTTTCTCCCTCATCTACTGTTTCAATTTTTCTCAGCCCGGATAAAAAGCACGCATCCGATACTAATTTTGCGCCTTTTGCATGATCCGGATGTCTATCATCAATTGCATTGGCTAAGACGATTTCAGGCCGGTATTTGCGAATCATTTTTACGATCCTCATCTGATATTCTTCAGAATTCACCAAAAAGCCATCCTTCATTCCCAGGTTCTCCCTCGCAGAAAGTCCCAGGATTTTGGCTGCATCTGCTGCCTCAGCTTTTCTTGTTTCATCAGTTCCTCTAGTTCCCAGCTCTCCCCTTGTAAGATCTACCACCACACATTTTTTACCTTCTGAAACCAATTTGGCAATGGTTCCTCCACATCCCAGCTCTACATCATCAGGGTGTGCTCCAAAAGCTAATATATCTGTTTTCATAGTACCAAAGATAACTTTAAAATAAAAACTTCCCAAACATTAAGAATGGGAAGTTTTAATATTTATAATTTACATTTTAAATTATTTATTGATCGCTGCATTTAGTTTTATAGCATCTTCATAAGTAGGGTCAAGCTGTAATGATTTCGCAACGTATTCTTTAGCTTTAGCTAAGTCAGAATCCTTACTCATATAAGCTACAGCAAAGTAAGCATAAGCAAGAGTTTGCTTGTTAGCTTCCTGATCTGCAGGTTTTACAGTACTGATGAATTTCTCATATGCAATTTTAGCAGCATCATTATTTCCTGCCTGCTGGTAAGAATACCCCTGGCTATAATAAGCAGGTGCCCAATCAGGAAGAAGAGCAGACATTTTTTGCCATGTAAGAATTGCTCCATTCCAGTTTTTTGCATCCTGGTAAGCTGTTGCCAGTTTAAACAATGCGTCAGAATCCTGGCTGTTAGCCTCAACCTGTTTTTTAAGCGCTTCAATAGTAGGGTTAGTAGGTCCTTTATCAGCATCTGACTGAGAAACACCTCCACCCCCTGCGATATTAGCAAGCTCTAAATCCCATTTCATTGTTTCATCTTTCGCAGCTTTTGCAATAGCTACTTTTTGCTGTGCTTCATTTGTCAAAGCTGTTTTCTTGGCAGCATCTGTTTCTGTTTTTGCCAGTCCTGCTGCGATAAGCCCTTGTAAACCTTGGTCAGCAGGCTGTACTCTTGTTTTTTCAGCCTGTGCAACAAAAGTGTCCATATTCTGTTTTGCTTCTGCATAATTTTTATCTGCATAAGCCTGATATGCTCTCAATTTAAACTTGATAGGATCTTCAATTTTATCAAAAATCTTATCCAGTACCGCCTTCGAGTTTACATAATCTTCATTAGTAAAGTATAATTTTGCAATTTCTAATTGAGTATACGGATCTTCGTCAGCATATTTCGTATAGTTGATAAGATCCTGAGTCGCTTTTGCATTCTGCTGATATCTGATATCATAAGAAGCCAAAGCTTTGTAAGCAGGTGCATAGGTAGGATCTACCCCAATTGCCTTATCAATATTTTGCTTGGCTTGTTGCCATTGTTGTGCAGCCATCCACAAAGTTGCCATTCTTGTATAAACGGAAGCTTTGTTCTTAGCTGAAGGTAATGCTTTGTCATAAGCAGACATAGCCTCTCCCGGCATTCTCTTCAGTCTGTAAGCATCTCCTAAAGTATAATAATAGTGGGCAGGAACTCCTTTTTTCTCAGCTTTTTCAATAGCTTTAGTTAAAAATTGAATGGCAAGATCAGGAGAACTGTTTTTCTCAAATAAAGTTAAGGCTTCAGCAGCTCTGAACAATACTTCAGCATCTTTTTCTCTGGAATCTGTTACTACTTTCTGAATTTCAGCGATAGCACTCTTGTCGCCTTTACCTAATTTCACAGCAGCTAAACCAATTTTGTTAAGATAGCTTTTACCGTCAGCAGCTAAGCCCTTATTAAAGTTTTCAGTAGCTTTAGCGTAGTCCGGCTCTCCTTGTCTTAAGAAAGTATTTCCTAAGTAGAAGTAGTTATCAGCAGTAGGTTCTTTAGCAATCATGTCTGCAAAATTGGTTTTCGCCTGAGCAAACTTATCGCTGTCTATACTGTTAATACCATCCTGCAAAGTTTGTGCAGAGGTAAAAGCGGAAAAAAATACTACGGCTGCTCCAAAAGCAATCTTCTTTACATTCATATTCATTATATCTTTCATTTTATATTTTCTAATAATTGAGTTATATCCTCCACAATTTTCAGACCAAAACACTATTTTCGTGTGGGGTAAATTTGAGTTTAATATTTTTTAACGCATTTGCACCTCTCTCTTATACAGGTTATAAGGTTGCAGCCCTTCTTTTTGAACAATTTTTTGCCCTAAATGGGTACATGAGAATCTGATAAACCCGTTGGCAATATTAAAATTACCTTCATTAATAAGGAAATAAAGAACTCTTGTGAAGGGGTATTTCATTGTACGAAGTCCCTCAAAATCTGCTGTATATGATATCCCTTTATCTACTACCGGAAGGACTTTAACCATTTCCCTCAGTTTTTCTGAAGTTTTATCGTAGGGCCTGCTAAATGTATTAAGCCCGATAACTCCTATTTTATCCGGATATTTTCCCAATTCTTCTATGATCTTCTGATTACCGGGAATAATGGAAAATTTCAGGTCTTTTGGTTGCTTTTTCAGCTTTTCAGCGACAAAATTCAGATTACTGGAATTGGTTCCGTCAAAAATAAATTCTTTTTTATCTGATATAAGCCCCGCATTGATTTCATCTATAGAAATACTTTCTTTAGGAGAATCCTTAGGTACTACAAATACTACAGCATCAGCTGCAAATTTTGCCGGAAGAAACTTCAGGTCAGTTCTTTCATTATAGGTTTTGATTTCCTCAGGGGTAAGGTTTCTAGACATTACAACCACCTTTGCCTTTCCGTTCAGTAAATCAAGAAATCCCAGATCTTCTTTCCTGGTAGCCACTTTTATACGGGTTTCCGGATAGTTGATCATATAACCGTCAGCTAATGCTTCTGTAACGCTTTGAAAAGATTCGTCAGTAAAAATTGTAAGATCACCTTTATTATAAGAGGGAGATTTCTCTTCCTTTTTGCAGCCTGTGAGTATGATACTCAGTATAAAAAACGACTGCAATCTTAAAACTATTTTTCATTTCTCGATTTTTTGATTCTTGAAATTGCCCTATAGATTCTGAATACTCCATAAATAACCAATACAGCTCCTAATGCGTAGGCAACAGCAGGCTCGAGGATGGTAAAAAAGAATTTATAGACAATAACTACAATTCCTAAAACGATATAAAACAATCCCGTAACGAGGGATAACCAATTGAACATCATGTAACAAAAATACCAAAAAAAATAAAAAGAGAAGCATATGCTTCTCTTTTTATTTATATTTTGAATAAATAAGTCTTATTCAAAGTTCATTGTGAACGGTACGCTATAGTAAGATCTAACGCTCTCCCCGTTTCTTTTCGCAGGAGTCCATTTTTTAAGTTTCTTCACTACACGCACTGCTTCATTGTTGAAGTCGCTATTTGGAGATTTCTCCTCAATAGTAACCCCGGAAACAGTTCCGTCTTTTTCTACAACGAACTTAAGCTTAGCTTTAAGGGTACCTTCGCCTCCTTCCATTAGAGAAGTATCAAAGTTATCTCCTAAGAATTTTCTTAATGCCCCCATACCTCCAGGATATTCTGCAGACTGGTCTACATCTTTATAGATTTCATTAGGATTATTGCTTGGCTTTACTTCCACAGTAGATGCCTTGGTACCAGTAGATGGTGGTGGCGGCGGTGGTGTATAAGCCGGAGCTTTTACCCCCTCCTGATTCTGTAAACCAGTTGTAGTTTCCAACTGCTTAGAAATCGGTGGTGGCGGAGTTTCAATTTTCGGAGCTTTTACAGGCTCAGGAACTACGTTCTGAATCACCTCAATTTTCTCCTCTTCTTTTGGTGGTGGAGGTGGTGGAGGTGGTTCTTCTTCTTTAGGCTGCTCGATAATCGGTTCTTCTTCGATAATATCTACAAGATCTGCCTTTACTTCCTGCTTAGGCGGCGCTGTAAGATTTTTGATCGTAAGATAGATGAACGGAGACAAAGCTGCCAAAAGGAATAAAGCTGTTCCGATAATAAATGACTTTGTTAAAAGTCTCGGATACTGATGTCTAAGATCATAGGCACCATATTCCTTGTTTCTATTTTCAAATACAATCTCGTCTAAAGTAAGATTCTGACCGTATACATTTTCATCTGCCATAGATTAGATATAACAATTTTATGGTTAAATTACTTTGTAGCAGCCGGCGCAGCAGCACCACCCACTTTCTTTTCATAAACAGCTTTCTCCCAAGGCTTCACATCGGTAACACCGTATTGTTCACTCTTAGTAATTGCCATTTCGTCAAGAATATCAACAAAGTTCTTATATACAGCATCGTCAGTTGGCTTAATGATCACGGTAAATTTCGCTTGATCTGCAGCTCTAGATTTTGCCTGCTGAATTACTTTTCTAATTCCTTCTCTATCAAGAGTAGTTTCCATAAGAGTCTGGTCATTCAAAGATGTGGCATCTTGCTGGTGCCAGAAAACTCTGTTGTCTTTTCCTAATAAGATAGAAATAGAGTTAGAAAGTTTAATTTCTGTTGGAGGAGGTTTCGGCTGATCCTTTTTAGGTTTAGCCGGAAGACCTAGGTCCATAACATTCGGTTTACTGAATGTAGTTGTGAACATAAAGAAGGTAATCAATAGAAAACCCAAGTCCACCATCGGAGTCATATCGACTCTCGTACTTTGCTTCTTGGAACGGACCTTGCCGCCCTTGCCGCCTTTTTCTTGTACTTGTACTTCTGCCATTTCTATCGATATTATTCGTTAGGTTTACCTTCTTGTGATGTAATCAACCAGAATTTAAGAAAATCAATATCTCTTAAACCTTCAAATAAACTTTTAACTTTAGGGTATTGAGTGGTAACGTCACCTTTAATGGCCAACTTGTAGTCAGGGTTAACGCTCAAACTTTCTTTTACCCAGTCAATTAACTGTTTATTTGTACTGTCCATAGGAATACCTGTAGGACTCTTATAATTTTTCTGCTCATCTTCAGACATATCCAAATACCCCTTAAGCTGGTTCATTGGAACTCCAATTGCCTGAACTTTCTGAAATGCAGCCTTTTGATTGTTATCAAAAGTAATACCATACTTTTGTCCCATTTTATCCAAAAGAGCAACTCTTTCTGATGCATTTTCTACTGGCTGGAAATAGAATTTTCCGTCCGGAGTAGCATTGATAGTCATTAAACTAGCATCAGGAAGCAATTTTTCCGAAATTGAAGATGGCGGTTTGATCTGCTCCACGTCAGGTTTTTTAAACTGAGTGGTCAAGATAAAGAACGTAAGGAGTAGGAACGCAACGTCACACATTGCAGTCATGTCCGTAATTACTCCATGTCTTTTTGGTTTGACTCTCGCCATTATTATAAAATATTTTTAATTAAACTTCTTTTAATTGCTAATGCAAATTTCCTGCTAATTCTTAGTTGAATTCAGCGAAAGATTGTTGGATACTCATAGAGATCTCATCGATCTTATAAGTTAATCCGTCAATTTTAGAAGTAAAGAAGTTATAAAGGATAATAGCGATTGCTGAAGTACCAATACCTAAAGCCGTGTTGATCAAGGCTTCAGAGATACCTGTAGATAGAGCAGCTGCATCCGGAGTACCACCTCCTGAACCTAATGCGAAGAACGCTTTGATCATCCCGATTACCGTTCCAAGTAGTGCTACTAACGTTGCAACTGTACCTAAAGTAGAAAGGATCATCATGTTTTTCTCAAGCATTGGCATCTCAAGAGTTGTAGCTTCTTCGATAGCTTTGTTAAGAGCTACCATTTTCTGCTCCTTATTTAGTGTAGTATCGTGAGCAAGTGCTTTATAAGTAGTAAGACCTTCTTTTACTACGTTACCTACAGAACCTTGCTGTCTGTCGCACTCTTCGATAGCTTCGTCAATTTTGTTTTGGTTTAGTAAGCTTCTTACCTGTACAACGAAGTTGTCTAAGTTTCCTTTTCCAGCAGCTTTACCAAGAACGAAATATCTTTCAAAAGAGAAAACGATTACTGTAATCATAAAAGTAATCAAGATTGGTACGATTACTCCTCCTTTGTAGATAATCCCTAAAAACGATTCTGGGTGAATGTCTTTTCCTTCAACACTTGAAAAGGCTACAGATCCACTTCCAAGTTTATCTGCATCTTTAAAGTTTCCTGGGCTACCAAGAACGAATAAATAAATACATACTCCTATAGCAAATAGAATAGGAATAATAACAGCTGGATTTAAACCTCCTGCCTTTCTAGCAACTACTTGCTCATCATTTTTTGAAACATTCATTTCCATATTTAACTAAATTATATTGTTTTAAAATTTTACAGGGTGTAAATTAAAGGCAAAATTAATTAAAATGCAAGAGTCTTAATTAAACATTTTGCTTTTTTTTGATAAAGAAATTTTAATTCGATTTCGATCTAATAATTATTTTAAAATATTTTATGTATTTTTCCCAAATTTAACATTTGACTTAAAAAATTAAAAAAATTAGACCTTCATTTTTTTTAATTTGCCAATGTTAATTTTTTTTTAAATTACGATATTCACAATACGGTGAGGGACTACAATGATTTTTTTAGGGGTTTTTCCCTCCAAAATCTGTTGCATTTTCTCGCTTGAAATCACCAAATCTTCTACCTCCTTAGCAGAAAATTGAGCTGAAAGGGAAATTTTGAACTTCATTTTACCATTTACGCTTACCGGATATTCAATTTCGTCCTCAACCAGATAATCCTCATTCAATACCGGGAATTGTTCAAATTCTATCGATTCGTTATGCCCTAATAAATTCCAAAGTTCTTCACAAATGTGAGGAGCATATGGAGAGATGATAACGGCTAACGGCTCTAAAATATTGCGCTTGTTACATTTTAATTTCTGAAGCTCATTCACAGCGATCATAAATGATGATACCGAAGTATTGAATGAAAAGTTTTCAATATCATAAACGACCTTCTTTATTAGGGTATGCAATACTTTATATTCTGCTTTTGTAGGTTCTTCTTCAGAAATTTCAAATACATCTCCGTTGAAGTACAGGTTCCAGAATTTTTTAAGGAAACCATATACTCCGCTAAGTCCCTGTGTATTCCAGGGCTTGGATTGTTCCAATGGTCCTAAGAACATTTCGTATAGCCTCAATCCGTCTGCTCCGTATTCTTCACAGATATCATCAGGATTTACCACATTGTATTTGGACTTGGACATTTTTTCTACTTCACGGTCTG
Source organism: Chryseobacterium sp. P1-3 (assembly GCF_000738495.1). Lineage (NCBI taxonomy): Bacteria > Pseudomonadati > Bacteroidota > Flavobacteriia > Flavobacteriales > Weeksellaceae > Chryseobacterium > Chryseobacterium sp. P1-3. Next base: position 38,505 of record NZ_JPEQ01000002.1, on the reverse strand, counting down.
TGATGTATTTTCCATCTTCCAGAATAAATTCTGCATCTGCATAGTCTGGTCTCCAGGCTTTAAAGGCTTCAGTATCCAACTCATCAGAAGTTCCTTTTAATAAGGATACATCCACATGAATCTGCTGGGTCTGATATTCACCGGCTAAATTTTTAGATACATATTGATTAGTCCCGTCAATTCTGTAAACAAATGCGCTCATCCCTAAAATCATCCCCTGGTTGATTAGTTTCTGGAAGGGCTCATCGTGACTGATATATCCTCTGTCTTTTAAGAACATATTCCAGAAACGGGAATATAGCAGGTGACCGGTGGCATGCTCGCTACCTCCTATATAGAGATCTACCTGTCCCCAATAATCTGCCAGCTCTTTTTTAACGAAAGCTTCTTCATCGTTCGGGTCCATATATCTAAGGAAATACCATGAGCTTCCTGCCCACCCCGGCATGGTAGATAATTCCAGCGGGAAAACAGTTTTATCATCTATTAAGCCGGTATCTACAACCTTTTGATTTACCTCATCCCAGGCAAATGTTTTAGCATTTCCCAGTGGCGGATCACCATCTTCTGTTGGTAAATATTTTTCAACTTCAGGAAGTTCCAGCGGCAAAGCAGAAACCGGCAACGTGTACGGCATTCCTTCCTTATAATATATAGGAACCGGTTCTCCCCAATAACGTTGTCTTGAGAAAATCGCATCACGCTGTCTGTAGTTGGTAGTTCCGTGGCCTATTCCTTTGTTTTCAATTTCGGAAATTATTTTTGCCTTGGCATCACTATAATTCAACCCGTTCAGGAAATCAGAGTTTACACAAACGGAATCTTTAGAATCAAAAGATTTTTCCTGCACGTCTTCTTCCGTTTCTACGACTTTTTTAATGTCAAGGTTAAATTTCTTTGCAAAACGGTGGTCACGCTCATCATGGGCAGGGACAGCCATTACCGCTCCTGTTCCATATCCCATCAATACATAATCTGAGATATAAACCGGCATTTTTTCTCCGCTGAACGGATTGATTGCATAGCTTCCTGTGAAAGCTCCGCTCACGTTTTTTCACATCAGCCATCCGGTCTCTTTCCGTTTTCTTGGAAGTTTCTTCTATATAAGCGTCTACTTCTGCTTTCTGAGCATCTGTAGTAATGATATCCACTAAAGGATTTTCCGGTGCCAATACCATAAAGGTTGCTCCAAAGATTGTGTCAGGTCTTGTGGTAAAAACCTCAACGGTTTCGTCATGCCCATCTACCTGGAACTGAACCTGCGCACCCTGGGATTTTCCGATCCAGTATTCCTGGGAGTCCTTCAACGGCTGTGGCCAGTCTAATGTAGAAAGTCCCTGCAATAATCTTTCGGAATAGGCAGAGATTCTCATGCTCCACTGCATCATTTTCTTCTGAAATACCGGAAACCCTCCTCTTTCAGATTTTCCGTCTTTTACTTCATCGTTTGCCAAAACCGTTCCTAGGGCAGGACACCAGTTTACAGTAGTTTCTGCTCTGTAAGCAAGACGATAGTTTAATAAGATATCTTCTTTATCAAGATCCGAAGCATTTTTCCATTCTTCTGCAGTGAAATTCAGCTCATCGTTCTGGTTGGCATTTAATCCTTCTGTTCCTTTTTCTTCAAAATGTCTGATCAGGGTATCAATCGCTTCTGCCTTATCGGTATTTTTATTATACCAGGAATGATACAACTGGATAAAGATCCATTGTGTCCATTTGTAATACGAAGCATCTGAAGTTCTTACTTCCCTGCTCCAGTCGAACGAAAATCCGATTTTCCTTAATTGTTCTTCGTATCGGTTAATATTTTGTTCTGTAGTAATGGCAGGATGCTGTCCGGTCTGGATGGCATACTGCTCAGCAGGAAGTCCGAAGCTGTCATATCCTACCGGATGGAGGACATTAAACCCCTGATGTCTTTTATACCTTGCATAAATGTCCGACGCTATATATCCCAGCGGGTGACCTACGTGAAGCCCTGCTCCGGATGGGTACGGAAACATATCGAGTACATAAAATTTAGGTTTATCTGTGTTGTTGGAGGTTTTATAGGTTTGATTATCCTCCCAATACTTCTGCCACTTTTTTTTCTATCTGCTGATGATCGTAAAACACTTTATATATAGATTGTTATATGTTAGACTTTTAATATTGTTCTCTCTTTTAAAACAAGGTTCACAAAAATAATGATTTTAAAAGAAATGGAAATTTTAATTTATGATGAATTCTTATTTACTATTTAATAAAAAAATCTCATCCGGGGATGAGACTAATTTTTATATCCTGAAGTATACTGATTACTGAGGAATTCTCTTGAAAGTATACGTCCTTGTTTTGAATACAGTCGGATCCTGGGTCTCTTCTCTTACTGCCAGGTTGAGGGTTGTAGCATCCAGGGTAATCACTTTTGCATTTACCGGTTCTACGATACCCTGATATTTCATTTGTACAGACTTTCCGCCTTTATCATAAATATAGGTAAAGTTTTTATCAGGTAAAGGATTACATTGTCCGGCAACGGTTCCCTCTTCAACCTCAGATTTTTTCCCGGAAGCATCTGCATTGAACCTCCATCTGGATTGTTTCTGGCATTCCGTATAGGTAATCAGGTCGGAAACGGGATCTTCACCTGTTTCCACTGTAGTAACAACTTCTTTCAACGGTTGCCAGACTCCTACAAGAGGGGCTTCCATGACATCATCATTACTACTGGTACATCCGGTAGCCACAAATAATGATAAACCTGCAAATAGTAATGTTAATTTCTTCATAGATCAATTTTTTCAAGGGCTAAAATTATAATTTTTTTGATTTATAACACTATTTTTTGTGAAAAATTATTCCATCAACCTTTATTTATATATTTTTTAAAATACCCGGGGAGCATTTTGCTCCTATTTAACAAATATGAACAGGATAAAAACCCTCTGTTTTATTAAAAAAGTTATTTTTGTAGAAAAAACAAATGCAGGATATAACGAAAAACAATTTTGACTTCATCCGTGTTCTCCTTGCTTTCATTGTCTTTGTAGGACATTTGGGAGCATTAAGCCAAGCAGACCAGCTCCATTTTCTAACTTATAGCCCTGTGGAAGTCGCCGTTTTCTCGTTTTTTATCGTCAGTGGTTTTCTTATTGCCAGAAGCTATGAGCGATCCTCAAGTTTAAAAAGCTATGCAAAAAAGAGATTTAACCGGATTGTTCCTGCTTATTTACTGGTTGTGTTTCTCTGCACCACACTCTTGAGTTTGGTAAGCACTTTATCTTTCTCTGAATATTTCAGCAATACACAGGTTTACAAATACTGGTTCTGGAATTCCCTTTTCCTGAATTTTAAAGCACCGTGGCTGCCTGGAGTGTTCGGCAACCAGGCTGTAAATGGTGCATTATGGACCCTCAAAATAGAAATGTGCTTTTATATTGCGGTTCCATTCATGTTCTTATTATTCGGAAAGAAAAACAAATACAGAAATACCAGTCTTATTGTATTGTATTTTCTATCCTTATTATTCCTTAATTATTTTGAAATGACCGGCAGGACTGCCATCTCAAGGCAATTACCCGGATCATTATGTTATTTTATCGGGGGAATGCTTCTGTATTTTAATTTTGATAAATTTATTCAACATAAGCATGGTCTTTTTATAATTGCCATACTGACGGTGTGGATTGATCTTATTCTTAAAATAAAGCTATTTTCTCCGATGATGATCAGTATTATCGTTTTATATATTGCTTATTCATTCAGGTTTCTCAATAACTTTGGAAAATACGGTGACTTTACGTATGGAATTTATATTTTCCATTTCCCTATAATCCGTATATTCCAGACATTAGGATTTTTTTGAGGATTACAATCCGTATGTAATGAGCTTTATATGTATGTTTACGGTAATCGGGGTGGGAATTGCTTCCTGGCATTTTTATGAAAAAAAGATTTTTATAATTTTGAATATATTTTAGAACGCAAATGAAAGACCTCGTCTCCATCATCACTCCGTGTTATAATTCTGCAGAATTTATTGAGGAAACTATACATTCTGTCCTGAACCAGACCTATGAAAACTGGGAATGGCTGATTACCGATGACCTCTCCAAGGACAATACGGTTGAGATCATCAGAAGGTATAATGACCCAAGAATAAAGCTCCATGTACTGAAGCAAAACGGAGGCGCCGGGAATGCAAGAAACAAAAGCCTGGAAAGGGCTCAGGGAAGATATATTGCCTTCCTTGATTCTGACGACTACTGGTATCCGGAATACCTTGAAACCATGACAGCCTATATGCATGAACATCATGCAGAACTTGTGTATTGCAATTATTCAAGGTGCAATGAGCAACTGCAGCCTGTTTTGAAGGATTTCCTGGCTGATAAAGTGGTTACGTTTTCTAATCTTTTGAAGACCTGCCGGCTGGCACCTGTATCTACCATGTATGATACGAAACGGGTAGGAAAATTTTTATTTCCGGTAAAAAGCAAACGTGAGGATCATGTGATGTGGCTCAATTTATTAAAAGCAATTCCCGAGGGTATGCCTATAAACAAAACAATGGCAAAATACAGAATGCGTGAAAACAGTGTCTCCAGAAAGAAAAAAAAATATCATCAGGGATCAATACCTGGTTTATAAAGATTTCATGGGGTTTTCTACTCTAAAATCGCTGTATTATACTGCGAATTGGGCAATGAACGGATTCCTTAAATATTCTAAAATTTTCAATTAATGGAGTATTCAAAAGAATTTAAAGCTGCATTGAGTGCCTTTTCGGATGCAGAAAAAGACAAACTTATTTTCAGACTTCTTAAAAAGGATAAATTATTGTCAAAAAAGCTGTATTTCGAACTTATCGATCCGGAAACTACCGATGATAAGCGGAATACAATGGAGGAAAATGTAGAGGAAAAAGTACATCTGGCTTCAAAATATATCGGAAATGCCAAATACTTCCTCAGCGTTATCCGAAAAATCAGTGCAGAGATTACCGAACATATCAAAATAACAACGGATAAATTCGGGGAAGTTTCTCTTAATCTTTTGCTGATCAGTAAAATTCTGGAATACAATGCAGACCTCAGCAGACAAAGGTTTGACAATGTTTACAAATTATACATTTATATCATCAACAAGGTTTTCAGATCCCTGATTTTAATTAAGAAGCTGGATGAAGACTACTGGATGGAATTTGATGAATATCTGAAAGATATCCGGGAGAAAATACTCCAGAATCATTATATGCAGAAACTCTGCATCAATAACGGGCTGGATTTCAATTGGCTGGAAAGTGAAAGAATTCCCGACAATATTGATGTCATTATGAAGGAAATCAAAAGCCAGGGATTTTTACGATAAAATCTTTTGAAGAATCATTTCCGTAGAATCCGGCTTTTCATCTACAAAAGTTTGTGCATTCTGAGACATCCGCTCCAGTTCTTCTTTATTTTCTTCATTGGTAAGAAATAAAACAAATTCAGCTGCAGTATGCTCTTCCTGAAAAGCTTTTCCACCCTCCGCAGCAATAAGGCCGTCTGCTTCCGGATTTTTTTTATAATGGTTGCCAAATACCACAGGAACTCCAAATGTTGCAGCCTCCAGAATATTATGCAGCCCGGCATCATGGAAACCTCCTCCTACTACTGCTACATCGGCATATGAGTAGAGCTTTGAGAGTAAACCTATACTATCGATAATCAAAACCTGAGCGTTGTAAGCTGATGGCTGGCTGTTTCCTGTTTCGCTATACAATAATGCATCCGGAAAAATATTTTTTAAATGTTCTACCCTCTTCAGATCATGAGGTGCTATAATCATTTTGATGGCCCGATTTTTTCTGAAGATCATTTCTGCTATTTTTTCTTCTGCCTGCCATGAGCTGCCGAATACAACCGATTTATGATTACCAATAAAATCTGAAATAAAGTCAACGTGATTATTGCGTGCTCTGAGCTGTTTCACTCTATCAAATCTTGTGTCTCCTGTTACGGAGGACTGCAGAAGGCCTACACTTTTAGCAAGAGCCATCGAGAAGTGGGTTTGATGGAAGAACCAGTCTACATTTCTTTTCAGCTGTTTAACAAACCATTTTCCATATGAAGTGAAGAAAGACTGTCTTTCGTAGAATAAAGCAGAAATTACGTACACAGGCACATTCCGGCTTTTAAGCTCAGCAAGAAGGTTATACCAGTAGTCATATTTCACCGTAAAAAATAGTTTAACGTTAAGCTGCTCCGTAAACCCGTTTATAATATTTTTTTTATCAAAAGGCAAATAGCAGATCTCATCGGCAATGTGTTTCTTTTTAATAACATTTTCGTAGCCTGATGGGGAGAAAAATGTGATCAGAATCTTATGATCCGGAAGTTTCTCTTTCAGTTTTTCCAATACAGGAAGCCCTTGTTCGTATTCCCCTAAACTGGCGGCATGCATCCATATGACCTTATCGGATTTTGAGAAAGTTCTTTTCACCTTATGTAAAGATTCTTTTCTGCCCTCAACTCCTTTTTTAGTTTTGGCATTAAACAGGGAAAAGGCTTTCATTCCGAAAATGAGAAGACTAATAAATATGTTATAGAGAAAAGCCATTTTGATTATTTTTCGATTACAAACCTGTCCTGATGGGTAGAAGGGCTTGATATTACTAAGAATTCTATTTCTTCCGTTGTTTCGTTAGAGATAAAATGTGTTATCCCTGGTCCAATGGAAATGGATTCACCTTGACGGACTATATATTTTTCTTCATTGACATACAATACGGCCTCTCCTTTCAGAATATAAAAAAACTGTGTGGCTGTTTTGTGGTAATGCAATTTTTCTGAAGTTCCTCCGGGCATTATCTCCTGTTTAACTGACAGGTCCTGTGAGTCTTTCAGTATCCAGCTGTCACACTTATCTCCCCAGGTATAGTGTTCCGAATTATTTTTAGAATGTATCATTTAAAGAAATGGGTGATCAAAAGAATAGCTGGTACAAATCCAATAGCGCATAAAATAACTGTCAGCATAGAAATTCTGGGCTTTGCATTTTCATCAAAAGCATATCTGAACATATAATCCTGATTGTTCAAAAAAAGTATCATAATCAGTGTGAATAAAGTCCTTAACACAACTTTCATAATCAGATATTGGGCATTTTCATTCTGGGCCGTAATTTCCACTGGAAAATTAGCTTCTTCAGGGTGTCTGGTGATATACGCAAATAAAGCGAACATCAATATCGCAAAAACCGGCATTAAAAAAGAATAAGCTTTGTTGCCAAACCTGTCCGCTTTACCATCCATATCGAAATGAACAGGTATTCTCTGAGGTAAATTGTTATAGTGTTTAAAAGTGAGCCACCATAAAAAAATAACCAGTCCAAAATTAAAAACATCAAAAATTATGAATAAAACATTTTCCATTTCAGAAGGTATTCAGATGAATTATAAAACGCTTTTAATGACTCTCAGTTTATGGGTATGCTTATTCATTTCCTTATTGAATATTCCCGTAGAATCAAGAATATCAATACGCACTTTTCCTGAAGCATGAATAATTTTCTGGTTTTCCAGCATAATTCCCACATGGATAATTCTTCCTTCCTCGTTTTCAAAGAAAGCCAGGTCTCCGGGTTGTGTTTCTTCAACAAAAGTAAGGGGCTCCCCTACTTCGGCCTGCTGATAAGTGTCTCTGGGAAGTTTAACATTATGAATTTTATAGACCAATTGGGTAAATCCAGAACAGTCTACCGCAAAAAAGCTTTTCCCTCCCCATAAGTAAGGTACGTTCAGGAATTCTCTTGCCGTAAGCGCAATACTTTCACGTATATCATGGCTCCTTCTTGATGCCACAACAGGAAATTCTACTTCAGATCCCATTGATAATAAGGTCTTCCCGTCATTCATCAATACAGATGCAAAATCTTCTGTTACAACTGTTACTTTCCTTCCGGCAAGTTCTTCATCTGTTACCGGCCTGATCTGTTTGGTATCCATCCATCCTTCATAGCCATCATAGTGCATTTTTTATTTTTGTCCAGTTTTTACTGACTTCTAAAATATCTGCACTTTCCCCAAACAATATTTCTGTAACAATTTCAGCCTTGTCAGAATTTTCTGCGCGCACCGGTGCTACTGTAACAGTACAAATTCCTTTATTCATTTTATTCTTTTAGAAATTAGGAAAATTAAGAGATTTAGATTTAGGAATTACATTATCGCTTTATTCCTAAATCTCTTAATCTTTTATTATTACTTCCTTCGAAGGAAGTTTACTCCATCACGCAAAGGTAAAATAAGATTTTCAAAATCTTCATCTTTTGCAGCCAAATCATTCAATTCCTGAATAGATTGGGTAGACTTCAGCCTGGGGTTTTCTTCCAATACTTTTCCATACCACAAAACATTATCAAACAAAATCACAGATCCGGATTGTGTTCTTGGTTTAATCAACCTGAAATAGTCTGCGTAATTTTCTTTATCAGCATCTACAAAAATGAGATCAAAAACTTCATCGGTTTCTTTTAAAAATTCTTTGGCATCCTGAAGTTTAAAATCAATCTGGCCGGCATACTCGCTGGATTCAAAATATTTTTTTGGCAGATAGGCCAGATCTTCATTCACATCCAGGGTGGTAATTTTCCCGTCCTTTGCAAGTCCTGCTGCCAGACACAAAGTGGCATACCCTGTAAATGTTCCTATTTCCAAAACGTTTTTTGGGCTGCATCATCTGGGAAATGATTGTCAGTAACCTCCCTTGCTGATATCCTGAGATCATATGGGGCTGCGTCGTTTTTTTGATAAGTTTCCCTTCTTAGCTTTTTCAGGATTTCGGATTCCGTGGATGCGTGTGCTTCCAAATATCGATCCATTTCAGGATTCTTTTCTTCAAAAAAACTCATACCATTCTTAATTTAAACAAATTTAAGGATTTTAAAACTTTTGAATCACTCCTCTAATAACAAGATATAAAAAAGAGGGAATTAATCCCTCTCTTTCCTAGATCTATACTTTGAAACAAAAAAATCATTATATAGCTATACAATAGCGCCCTTTTGAAGGACATGCCCATCCCGGACAGCAATCACTGCTTCTTTGACAGATTATTTGTGGATTACATTCCGTAGCGGCTCCCTGTACATTTTTCATTTCTCCTCTTGAGAGTTTTTTTTGAATTTTTCATAATTATTTGATTTAGCATTATCTCCTACTCTTTAAGATTTTCGGATTACTCTTATTATTCTCGATTAAGAGACTTAAATATACACATTTCTAAAATACAAACAATTGATTTTCAAAGCAAAATACATTAACAAAATCAGGACCGGGAAAACACCTATTAAAAAAACCGGGAAAATACGGATGTTTTTATGAAATATTACTCCTATCTTTGTGACATAGAAAACGGGTAAAAACACTAAGAGAAACAAAAAATGATGGCAGAAGAAAAACAAACTAACCATGGGAATCAAAAAATCGTCTTGCAAAAAAGTAAAACGAAAACTTCTGCTCAAAAAACCAAAGCTGGAATATCCAATTCACTTTTGAAAAGAATTATTTCATTATTGAAAAAAGAAGAATTAATCTGATTAAAAAAATAAATCCCGAATTTCTTCGGGATTTGTTTTTAGAATACCTCAAAAAGCTATTTATATTTCGTCATTATTTGTTTCAATACCGCAATCTGTTTACTAATGTTCCCCTGATTTTGTGGCTTGTTATTTAAAAGTTCATTCTTTTTATTTAATCCTGCTTCCAATGCAGTATAAATTTCCTTTTTAATTTCAGCATCTTTTGTCAGTTCATTTTTTTCCTGATTTAAAACATTGGCAATTCCCTTTGTTGCAGCTAAATCATCAGACTCCATAATTCTGTTGAATCCTTCTTCTGCAAATTTTCCCAATACCGGATTACGTAGTTTTACCAATGGATAAAGAGCCACAATGGAGACAGTATATTGCATTTGAGAATCTATTTTGTTCTCAATAACAATGGGAAACATTTTAACAACCATATCCCTAGAGGCTTGTGAAAGATCTATTTTATTAGCCAGAGCTTTGGCTTTTGAAGGATCTGTAGCCATGATAGCAAGAAATGAATTAGCTTTTACCGAGTGGGACACCGCATCTATTCCTTTTTCGAATAGTGGCAGGTATTTTTTATTTTTGGTCTTAGACAGAGCAGAAATGGCCGCTGCCTGCACTAACGTTTTTGAATCCTCAGCAGCTATCTTTTCAACATCCGCAATCAGATATTTATTTTGCTTCGCGTCTGTAAGATCCAATAATTCCAAGGCCTTAATTCTGATTCTAAAGAAAGGATCTTTCAAAGCTGCGGATAACAATTTAACAGATGCTGGATTATTCAAATCCTCCTTAATACCTACCAATGCTTTATAACGGCTTAAAAACTCTTTGGAATGAGTAAACTGAATCAGATTTTGTTCAGCCGTTTTTTTTATCTGTAATTTCAGAAAGCAATACTCCATCAGCGTTAATATTAATCAAATCAGGCTTTGTGGAAACATTAAAATTAAGCCTATTTTTTGCCTGAGCCTTTACCCATACATTATACCGTACCGGCTTTCCATTATCATAAACGTCTATTGCCAAAGGAAATTCAAAAGGGTTTTCCTGTGATTGGTCAATCATCACTTCTACTTGTTTTTTAACAGGTTCAAAAGTATATGAATATTGTAATTTAGGATTTCCACTCCCATAATACCATTGATTAAAGAACCAATTCAGATCTTTTCCGGATATTTTTTCAAATGATAATCTTAATTGCTGAACCTCTGCATTTTTATACTCATAGGTTTTTAGAAAATCACTTATCCCGGCAAAAAAGGCATCATCCCCCAAATAGTTTCTCAGCATATGAAGAATTCCGCCTCCTTTTTCATAGGATACTACATCAAAAGTATCTTCAGGGGAATCATAACTAAATCTCACAAGATCTTTTTTTAAAGTTCGAAGGACTATTAATATATTTATTGACATTAGATAATAAATGATAATCCGCCTGGTCTTTCCCATATTTATATTCATTCCAGAGATATTGGGAATAATTTGCAAATGACTCGTTCAGGGTAAGATTACTCCAGCTCTCTGCAGTTACCAGATCCCCGAACCAATGATGGAACAACTCATGAGCAATATATTCTTCCCATTTATTTTCATCAATTAATTGTCCTGGCTTCTGCATTACCCCCATATTATGAATAGTAGCAGTCGTATTTTCCATAGCTACACTTGGATAGTCTCTTCCGGTAATCTGTGAATATTTGGGCCAGGGATAATCATAATTTAGCTTCTTAGAGAAAAATTCCATCATTTCAGGGGTATTTCCGTAGATCTGTCTGGCATAAGGCTCATATTCCTTTTCTATATAATAATCTATCGGAACATTCCTCCATTTATCCTTTACTACACTATATTCTCCTACCCCCATAAAGAAAAGATATACTGCATGCCTTTTCTCCATTACCCAATGATCCGTTCTCATATTACCAGGTTCTTTTTGAGACTCTTTTAAAATACCATTAGAAAGGGTAATATATTTGTCTGGAACGGTCATATAAATTTCCTGGGTAGTTTTTTGATTAGGCTTATCTATCGTTGGAAACCATACTGATGAGAATTCAGATTCACCATCTGTCCAGATCTGAATAGGCTTATCAGGATCTTTACCATCTGCGTTAATGAAATAAAGTCCTTTTGCCGGACTTCCCTGCTCTTCTACTACATTAGGTCGGGAAGTATATTTTATATAAACCGTATAATCCTGGTTTTGGCGATATGTTCTATCAAGATTGATCCTAAGAATATTGTCACTGTAGTGGTACTTTAATAGAATACGGCTTCCTTCCCTATCCATTGCTACCTCATGAATCAACATACCTTTCGCATCCAGTATCAATGAATCTGATGGATAAAAATAGGGAGATGCTGTGAGCCACTCTTCTCCGTTCATCTGTTCCTTCTGATAGTCAAAATTAACTTTCAGTTTCGTATGCTTCAGTTCAGTACTTTTTGTATGAGTAGCTTTATATATTTTTTCTCTCCCGGAAGTCTCAGTTTGTGCAAAAGCCTTTCCAGATAAAGAGAAAACTAATAAACTTACCGATAGAATAATTTTTTTCATATAACTATTATTTATTTTTAAATGCAAATACAGGATAGGCGGTGGTACTCTTCTTTTTCAACAATACTTCATTGACTCTCAAAAGACTATATCGATTTTATTTTCAATAAGTTGAATAATTTATTGAAAAGTTACATCTAAAAATAGCACAATTCATTACATAAAAAAAAGATCCCGATTTTCGGGATCTTCTGTACTGTATTATTCAGTAATTATTTTTTTAGGAGCAATATCCATCAGTTTCATAAATTCATCCAGCTTAGGCATAATGATGATCTCCGTTCTTCTGTTTTCCGCTCTTCCGGATACACTCATATTAGTTGCTTTCGGATTATATTCTGAACGCCCTCCTGCAGTAATCCTCGCAGGGTCTACTCCAAATTGGGTCTGAAGCACCTTAGCTACCGAAGTTCCTCTTAATGCAGAAAGATCCCAGTTGTCTCTTGGAAGATTTGGGGAATTCAACGGAGCATTATCTGTGTTACCTTCAATCAATACTGAGTATTTATCATAGTCATTGATCACTTTGGCTACTTTACCCAGTACCTCCTGAGCGGCAGGTAGAATATTATAATCTCCTGTTTTGTATAACATTTTATCAGAAAGGGAGATCATTACTACTCCTTTCAATACTTTCACCTGTACATCTTCATCAGATACATTATCTAAAGATCTCTTCAGCTTGTTAGACAATGCGAGGTTCAGACTATCGTTTTTAGCATTGCTTGAAATCAGCTGTTTGATATATGAATTGGAAGCGTTGATTTCTCCCACCAGTTTTATCAATGTTAGCAGAACTTTTTCCTGTATTGGATAAACATGCATCCAGGGATGATTTTAAAGCATCATGCTGACTTTTCAGTAAATTATTTTCACCGGTCAATGCAGAATTCTGAGATTTCAAATCCTGAATTTCTCTTTGTCTTTCCCCGATATTTTCAATACACTGCTTATAGTTTGTGCTCAAAGCATCATATTGCTTCTTACTGACACAAGATGTCATTCCCAGCGCCATTGCAGAAACTGCTAAAATTTTTTAAAATCTTCATAAGTAATCATTTTTTAGACTACTCAAAGTTATGGAAATTCAATTGAATTATATGGGTTATCTTTGCATAAAAGAAATTCTCAACATATATGTTGAAAAAATTAAGCTTTAGAAATCAATTAGAAAATCTCATTCACCAGCCTGAGAAACAAACATACCTTTTAGCGGTGAGCGGAGGGGCAGACTCTATGGTTTTAGCCTCATTATTTCAGGGTTTAAGAATTGACAGCCGGGGTACGGAATATGATTTTCAGATAGCTCATATCAATTATAAACTCCGGGATAAAGATTCTGACCTGGACCAGAAAGTAGTTCAGGATTTTTGTGAGAAAAATCATGTAAAATTTCACCTGTATGAAGTTTCCGGAAAAGATCAGAAGCCGAAAAATTCTATCCAGTTATGGGCAAGGGAGCTCCGTTATCGTTTTTTTAAAGAAATTCAGCAAAAGGAAAAACTGAAATATCTTGTTACTGCCCATCATCTTAATGACCAGTTGGAAACATTTCTTATTAATCTTTCAAAGGCTTCGGGAATTAAAGGATTAAGCGGTATTCCTTCCCGTGATCATCATATTCTTCGCCCGCTTTTAAATTTCTCTAAGGAAGAAATCTATCAGTTTGCCGGAGAGCACGGGATTGAATTCAGGGAAGATCTTTCCAATAAAAAAAAATGATTACTTAAGAAACAAGATCAGAAACGAAATTGTTCCGAAATTATTGGAAACCAATGATCACTTCCTTGATAACTTTAAAAAAAGCTCCTCTTACCTGAATCAGACCAAAGATTTTGTTCAAAAGCAGATTCAGTATATTGAAAATAACCTCACCGTATTTAACCAAAGCCATAAAATTCTATCAAAAGAAAAACTGGATCAGGAAAGCGATTTTGTGAAGTTTGAGATTCTGAAAAAATACGGATTTAATCAGGAAGAAGAAATCCCTAAAATTTTTAAGGCAGGAAACAACAGTTCTTTTTTTTCCAAAGAATACCGATTGATTGTTAACCGGAATGAATTAATATTGGTTGACAGGACCCAGAATCAGGAAACTCAAACAGAAATTCTTCTAATGGATCATTTTGATTTTTCAGAACATCAGATCAATATGAATATCGGTACTATAGAAAATATTGAAGAAATCAATAAAAGTTTTGAATGGTATTTTGATGCTAAAAAACTTCACTTTCCACTGTATTTAAGAAAACAGCAGGATGGAGATGAATTTTATCCGTCTGGTTTTTCGGGGAAAAAGAAAGTTTCTAAGTTTTTTAGGGACGAAAAATTATCTATTTTAGCGAAGCAAAAAATTTGGATACTGACTGACAGCCACAATTCCGTACTTGGAGTATTGCCTCTCAGACAAGATAAAAGATATGCAAGGAATGAGAAAACAAAATGGAGTCTCAAAATTTTTAATGAAACAAAAAATGAAATTTAGAAATTGGTTTTTATTAATTCTACTCTTTTTAGCAACAGGAATTAATGCACAGATAAAAAACCCTGTTAAGTTTAAGTTCACCATTAACGATCTGGGGAATAACCAGTATGAAGCAGTTTTAAATGCCACCATGGAGAGTGGATGGCATATTTACTCTAAGGATCTTCCTGAAGACACAGGGATTCCCACCGAGTATAAAGTTTCAGGAAAAAATATTGAGCTGATCGGAAAATTTACTGAAGTAGGTAAAAAGCATGAAGAATTTTCGGAGGCTTTCGGAGGAACTATCGTTTACTATTCCAATACAGCGGGCTTCAAACAGAAATTCAAATTAAAAAGACCCGGCAAAACCGGCTGACGTTACTTCTGAGATTACTTATCAGACTTGTGATGACAGGGTTTGTCTTGCTCCCAATACGTTAGAATTCAATCAAAAGGTTACTCCAAAAGGAGCTACTGAAGAGGTTGCTCCTGAAGAAACCGAAGTTGCTGTAAAAGATTCAGCGAAAATAGTTGAAACCATTACAGAAAATCCGGCAAAACAAGAAGTTACAGTGGCTGAAACTTCAACACTGGATCCTAAACAGCTTAAAATTGAAACGATTGATTTCAAAAATCCATTAACGGATTGCGGAACAGCGTCAACAAAAGTGGATGAAAATTACTGGACTTATCTATTTCTGGGCTTCATCGGAGGTTTGATTGCTTTGCTGACACCTTGCGTTTTTCCTATGATCCCGTTAACGGTTTCCTTCTTTACAAAAGGAAATAAAAATAAAGCCAAAGGAAAGAGAGATGCCCTTATCTATGGCTTTTTTATCCTGCTTATCTTTGTACTGTTAAGTATTCCTTTCCATGTTATTGATGGGATTGCAGGAAACATCTTCAATGAGATTTCCACAAGTGTGTGGCTGAATATTGCCTTCTTTATCATATTCATTTTCTTTGCCGGAAGTTTCTTCGGGTATTATGATATTACTTTACCAAGCTCAATTGCCAATAAATCTTCTAAAGCTGAAGAAGCGGGCGGTATTATCGGTATTTTCTTCATGGCATTGACGTTGGTAATCGTTTCATTCTCCTGTACAGGGCCTATCCTGGGAAGCTTATTAGGAAGTGCCGTTACCGGATCTTCAAATGTGCCTATGCTATTGACATTTGCCCTGGCAGGATTCGGGTTAGCATGGGCTATTGTTTTTGGATTACTGGCATTATTCCCACAGGCATTACAAAGCCTTCCGAAATCAGGAGGATGGATGAATACTGTGAAAGTAGTTCTGGGCTTTGTAGAACTGGCACTGGCATTAAAATTCTTATCGAAAGCGGATCTGGTATCGAAAACCTTCTTCCTGAAAAGGGAACTTTTCATCGCGATCTGGATCATTATTGCCTTAGGATTGGCTTTATATTTATTTGGATTAATCAGATTCCCTCACGACGACAAAAAACCTAAAATTTCTATTACAAGAAAAATCCTTGGAGTTTTAGGATTTGGTTTTGTCATTTATCTGGTTCAGGGATTAATTCCTTCCGACCGTCCTAAGCTTCAATTGCTGAGTGGAATTCTTCCTCCGTTAAATGTGAGCTACTTCCATGACGAAAAGGATGGTATTTTAGGAATGCACCCGGAACATGATTTCTTTAAAGCCATTGAAATTGCCAAAAAAGAAAATAAACCAATCCTTATTGACTTTACCGGATACGGTTGTGAAAACTGCCGGAAAATGGAAGAATTTGTATGGAGTGAGGCAGATATCTTACCTATCCTTCAAAATGATGTGGTTTTAGCTTCTCTATATGTAGATGACAAAGAAGAGCTTCCTGAGGATCAAAAAACTAAAATTGACCTTGGAGACGGACAGATTAAAAAAGTAAAAACAATAGGAGACAGATGGAGCTTATTCCAGCAGGTTAATTTTAATAATAATTCACAGCCTCACTATGTTTTGATCACCCCTGACGGCAAAGTAATCAATACTCCTGTTTCAGGATATATGCCAAAAGAAGACTTTAAGAAGTTTTTGGAGTGTGGAGTCAATTATTTCAAGAAAAACAAATAGTGTTTGTTTTAAAATATTACAAGATATTACAGGCCTTATCAACGCATTGATAAGGCTTTTTTAATGCATTGATTTAACAGTATTTAATTATTTCTTATTAAAGAAACACAAAAATAATTAACACTCTTTCATTTTAGGTACGAACTTTGTATCGATTTCTCAAAACTACGATCGGGTTTTTAAATTTTCATTCAATACCGTTTAACATTTTAAAGCATTAATTATGGCTGAAGTAATCGCACAAGAAAAACAAGGCGGCAAACAGAAGAAAAAAATGATCAGGGTAGACATGACTCCCATGGTAGACTTAGGTTTTTTACTCATCACCTTCTTTATGTTTACAACCAATTTTACAAAACCCAATGTAATGGATCTGGGGCTTCCGGCAAAAACCCCTGAAAGCAGGCTTCCAAAAGAAGTGATCGACTATAGAAATCAGGTAACTTTCATTCTCGGAAAAGATAACAGGGTATTTTATCACCAGAGCAATGCAACAGATTTAAGTACAGGCAACCTGAAAGAAACTGATTTTAGCGGAATAAAAATTTCTAAAATTATTGATGAAGCCTATAAAAATGCACCAAAACCACAGAACTTTACGGTCATTATCAAACCAACAGATGAGGCCAACTATAAAAATTTTGTGGATATGCTGGACAACCTTGCCATTGCTAAAAAAGAACGCTATGGAATTGCAGACATCAAACCCTGGGAAACCAAAGTTTATAAAGAGTTAGTTCAATAACCAAAGGCTGTCTCACTTGTTGAGATAGCTTTTTTTATGCTCATTCAAATATAATTGTATTAAAACGTTTTGGTAAATCCAACACACGCTTAAATCCGGACTCGACAACCTGCAAGGCTTTTTCCCACCTTATGTTGTTGGCTATTTAAACACTTATTCTTTTTTGTTTAAATTTGAATAGAATTCATCGGCAGCCGGTCTGCTGTTTTAGTCTTATTGTTAACTTCTATACATATTGAAATCATGCTGAATTTTGAAAGAAAAGGAAACGGAAAAGAAACATTGGTTTTACTCCACGGATTTATGGAAAATCTATCTATCTGGAGTGATATGGAGCCTCATCTTTCCAAAGATTTTTCTCTTCTGAAAATAGATCTTCCCGGTCATGGGCAATCTGAAATTTTAGGAGAGATACACACCATGGAACTCATGGCTGAAGAAGTTAAGAAAGTTATTGATCATCTTCATCTGGAGAGGGTCCACTTATTGGGACATTCCATGGGAGGATACACTTCACTTGCTTTTGCAGAAAAATATCCTGAGACATTAAAGAGTCTTACTTTATTCTTTTCTACTTATTTTGCAGATGATGAAGAAAAAAAGCAACAGCGCATCAAAAGCTACAGGATCATCAAGGATGCATTCGCTCATTATGCAAGAGCAGGAATTCCCAATCTCTTCAATCCTAATGAAAGAGACATTCTGGAAGGAAAGATTGAAACCGCCCTTGAAACAGCTCTTTCTACCAATAATATGGGAGCATTGGCCTGCGTAAAAGGAATGGTAGAAAGATCCGATAAAAAACACATTATGGAAAACCTGGAAGCTAAAATTCTGGTATTGGCCGGTAAACATGACAGTGCGGTAAAAACAGGACCTATGATTAAAAATCTTCCGGACAGAACCAATATAAAGTCTTATATCCTGGACTGCGGACACAACGGGCATTGGGAAAAACCTGGTATTTGTGCTGAAATCATCAATACCGAACTTCTTCACAATCTTCCTAAAAAATTTGTTTTATAGAAGCTACACTGATAGCACCAGCTCATATGTATCAAAAATTCCTGTATATTAGTAAGAGATAATTTCAAAATGGGTTTATTCTCTTTCAAAAAAAAGAAGCCAACAGTAATCGGACTTACTCTTTCCGGAGGGGGAATGCGGGGCATTGCCCATATTGCTGTCCTGAAAGCCCTGGAAGAATATAACCTGAAGCCTCATATCATCTCGGGAACAAGTGCAGGCTCTATTATTGGCGCTTTTTATTCTTTTGGAAAAACCCCCGATGAGATGATGGACATTGTAAGGTCAACTTCTTTCTTCTCACGCTCTGCCCTGAAATTATCCAAAAACGGAATCTTCAGCTCCAACTTCATTTTAAAATTATTTAAGGACTATTTTCCTGAAGATAATTTCAGTATTCTGAAAATCCCGGTGTATGTTACGGCTACGGAAATGACTCACGGCATTGTTGATTTTTTCTCTGAAGGAGAGCTTTTCACACCATTACTGGCGTCATCAAGCGTTCCTTTTATTCTTCCACCCGTAAGAATTGGTGAAAAAATCTATGTGGATGGCGGTGTCTTGGATAACTTACCCATTGAGCCTATTATAGATCAATGTGACTTCCTAATAGCTTCCCATGTAAACTCCATAAGCTATGATGAACTGAAGAAGATGAGTCTCATGAAGGAATTCGACAGGATTCTTCACTTAGCTATTGCAAAATCTGTATATTCCAAGGTAAAACACTGCGATATATTTTTAGATCCTCCGAAAATGACGAAATTCAGCCTTTTCAATAAGAAATATATGGATGAAATGTTTCAACAGGTGTATGAGTATACTTGTGAAGAGCTCGAGCTCAAAGGATATCATAAAGATTTAAAACCCGGTGAGCATAAAGCTTAAAGAATCACTCGTTAGCAAATTCCCTCAAAAGCAATCTGTTACCTACTCTTTACAAATTCTCCTCGGTTAATTTCTTTTTAAAAGTTTCAATCGTTACTGCCAGAGAATCATCGGATTTTCCGCCGGCTGCGTTAATATGTCCCCCACCGTTAAAATATTTTCTTGAAAACTGATTAACATCTACATTGTCTTTACTTCGGAAAGAAATCTTGATAAAATCTTCATACAGGTCCTCCATAAAGAATGCTGACATTTTTACCCCGGCAATACTCAGTCCATAATTCACAAAACCTTCAGTATCACCTTTCTGGAAACCAAACTCTTTCAACTCATTTCTTGTCAGGCTCAAAACAGCAACTTTACCATCGTTCACCACCTCTATTCTTCCCAAGACCAAAGCCAGTAAATGAAGTCGGGAAACCGTATTGGTATCCCAGGTATTGGAAGTGATCATTGCAGGATCTGCTCCTTTCTCAATCAGGTTGGCAATAATTCTGTGGGTGGTAGCACTCGTGGAACGGAAACGGAAACCGCCTGTATCTGTCATAATTCCTGTATAAAGACATTCTGCCACATCATTATTCACCAGCTTTTCATCATCCATTGCTTCAATGAAGTGATAAATCATCTGTGAAGTAGCCGGAATTACGGTATCCGAATATACATAATCAAATTTTTCAGGCTGCTGGTGGTGGTCGATAAGGATTTTTTTACCTTGCGCCTTTATCAGCCAGTCTCCCAACAATCCTATTCTTGAAGGAGAATTAAAATCAAGGCAGAAAATAACATCAGCTTCACCTATAAGATCAGAAGCCAGCTTTCTTTTGTATTCAGCAATGATTACTTTCTTAGCTTCGGGCATCCACTTCAGAAATTTTGGAAAATCATTCGGTACAATTACTTCGGCATAAATTCCTTTTGCTTTCAGATAATGTTTCAATCCAAGGCTGGAACCAATAGCATCCCCATCAGGATTGTAATGGGTAAGAATGACTATTCTGTTTTCAGGCGTTAGTAATGTATTGATATCTAAAAGTTCTGCAGGTGTAAACATCTTTGTGTTTATTTTTCGTTAAAATTTAAGTTTTCAAAGATAGAGCTTTTATATAAATCATTTAAATATTATTTTTGTACAGAAAATTTCTTTTGTATCAGGCTTTCTCAAAAAGCATGTCAAATAATTTCAAAAAAAAATAATTAAAGTTTGTAACTTATAAAAATTTACATATCTTTGCAACCTGAAAATTAATAGATTAATTACGATTTAAACATATAGTAATGAGTAAAAGAACATTCCAGCCATCAGAAAGAAAGAGAAGAAACAAACACGGTTTCAGAGAAAGAATGTCTACGCCAAATGGAAGAAGAGTTTTGGCTGCGAGAAGAGCTAAAGGCAGAAAGAGATTAACTGTAAGTGCTGTACGCGCTAAGAGATAATTTTCTAATTATTCATATACAAAACATGCTTGAGAAGTTGCTTTTCAGGCATTTTTTGTTGTTAAAATTTACTAAAATTTAGGCTACATCAACTTCTTTTTTCTATTTTTAAAATTTGAAAACTTTTTGTTAAAAACAGCCTTTAAAATTAAATTATGCCACATACACATATCTCCGGAGACAATATTATAAGTTTACAGCACGCAAAAATTGCGCAAAAAAACTTTACTGTTCTTTCTGATGTAAATCTTAACATTAAAAAAGGTAGAATTCTGCTACCTTATCGGAAAAACAGGTTCCGGAAAAAGCTCCCTTCTGAAAACGCTTTACGGACATATCCCATTAGCATCAGGACATGGAGCTGTTGTAGGATTTGACCTGGCAAAGCTTAAACCTTCCGATATTCCAAACCTCAGAAGAAAACTGGGAATTGTATTCCAGGATTTCCAATTGCTTTCAGACAGAACGGTTGAAAAAAACCTGAAATTTGTTCTTGAAGCAACAGGCTGGAATGATAAAGTAAAAATGGAAGACCGCATCAATGAGGTGCTGGGAAGCGTAAATATGAAAAGCAAGAAACACAAAATGCCTCATGAGCTTTCCGGAGGTGAACAACAGCGTATTGCCATCGCCAGAGCCCTTCTTAATCATCCAGATCTTATTTTAGCGGATGAACCGACAGGAAACCTGGATCCGGAAACATCCAATGAGATTATGACCTTGCTAAAACAGGTCGCTCTTGAAAACGGAGCTGCCGTAGTAATGGCCACGCACGATTATCATATGATCCAGAACTTCCCCGGGGAAGCTATCAGATGTGAAGACGGAAAAGTATCTGTACTGGATACAGCGGAACTATTTGAATAGGAAAAAAAGCTAAAAGCATATGCTACAACAGCAAGGCTCCTAATTTCCAGCTTTAAAAACATGAAACTCCTTTGTGAGTTCAAGATATTGGTCCGAGTATTGTCTCGGACTTTTTTCTATGACAAAATCAGATTCCTCCTGTTGTTTTCTTTCCGGTGAAAACTCCAGAACAAGCCTTTTCACCTTTGAACTTTCAATTCCTGTTATACGGACTATCCGGTTGAGAAAAAGATTATTTTCTTCTGCAATAGAGATAAAGGCTTCTCCCGCTTCCACAGGAATAATTACAGAAAGGATTCCATTTCCGGATAAAAGCTGTACCGATTTTACAATAAGCTGTTCAAAATTCAGCTCTACAGTCTGACGCGCAATTTTATCTTTATCGGATCCCGATTCTTCAAAGTAAGGTGGATTTGAAACAATCAGGTCAAATTTTTCCCCGGATTCAAAAGTTTTAAAATCCTGATGCCTGCATTTTAACCTCCGTTTAAAAGGAGCGTTTTCAAAATTCTCTCTGGTAAGTGCTGCTGCATTTTCATTAATATCCAGCCCCAGGAAAACGGCATGGGGGTTCCTTTGTGCAAGCATCAGTGAAATCAGTCCTGTTCCTGTCCCTATTTCTAAAACATTGGACACCTTTGCAACATCTGCTAAAGCACCCAGCAGCACCCCATCTGTTCCCACACGGAAAACATCCCCGGACTGGCGGATTTCGAATTGTTTAAACTTAAAAGGCTTCACTATAAATTGGTAGGTAATGTAATCGTAAATGTTGACCCTTTTCCAACTTCAGACTTCACAGAGATTTCTCCCTTATAATCTTCAATCATTTTTCTTACCATAGATAAACCAAGTCCCATCCCACTATTTTTAGAGGTGAAATTCGGTTCAAAAATTCTCTCATACATATTTTCAGGAATTCCGATTCCATTATCCTGAACAGAGATCATTACTCTTCTCTGATGTTGTTCCACATCTACATTAATGATCAGTTTCCTTTCATCACTTTCTGCCTGCTTAGCATTGGTAACAAGATTGGTGATAATCCTGGAAAGGTAAATCCTGTCCATATTGATCATGATATTACTTTTGTTGGCATGCATAAATATACTGTCATCGTTGAATACGCGCAGAATATCTTCAACCTCAGTATTCAGATTAATGACTTCATTATTTTTTTCCGGAAGTTTTGCAAACTCTGAAAAAGCGGAAGCTACGGTGGCAATCAGGTCAATCTGGTCTACCATCGTTTTACTCATCTGCTTTACCCTTTCTTTGATATTCGGATCTTCCGGATCGAATTTTCTTTCAAAATTCTGAATGGTAAGCTTCATGGGGGTAAGCGGGTTTTTCACTTCATGGGCCACCTGTTTTGCCATTTCCCGCCATGCCTCTTCGGAAGCTTTAAATCTTAATCTTTCTTTTTGATCCTGAATCTGGAGGATCATTCTGTTGTACGCTCTTGCCAAAGCATTCAGCTCATCATTTTTATAATACCTGATCGGACGCATTTCATTTTCAAATAAAGTAATACGGGTGATCATATCGGAAAACTTCGTAATGGTCTTGGCAAGGCTATTGGAGGTCACCCAGCTGATCCAGATACTGAACAGAATAAGAAATATATCGACTAAAAGAATGTATTTAACGTATTGATGAAGAACATCCAGGTAGGCAGATTCATTATGATACAAAGGAATATAAACTATCCCAATAGGTTCAAGCTCGTTATTTTTCAAAAGAAGATAAGAGGAGGTAAGCCTGGCGTCCTTGGCAGCATCATAACTTGTCATATCCACCCTTGCATCCGTGGAAAGGATTTTGTTGATAATCTCTATAGGAATATTTTTCTGGTCAACAAGACTTTCATCTCTATTAGACAGCAAATAGTTACCCTTGAGGTCATAAATAACAATATCATGCTGATTGATATCGGCAATTTCAAAAATTTTATTCCCTAATACCTGCGGAAGATCCTGGGTTTCTACGAGTGTACGGCTCACGGCATAGTCCAGATATCTCATTACAGCATTGGTTTTCTCCTGCATGTCAATGGTACTTTGCTCCAAGGAATTATTCCTCAAAACAAAATAGGGAACAAGTGAAGTAGCCACAACACTTAAGAAACATACCAGCAAAAAACCGAAAAACACCCGGTTTCTTAAGCTATATCCTTTGTATTTATTAATTGACATCCTACTTTTTAATTAACCTAGCAATATACTTACCAATGATGTCAAATTCTAAATTCACCTTATCTCCAATTTTCAAATGTTTCATATTTGTAAATTCCCATGTATAAGGAATAATGGCTACAGAAAACTGTGCATCTTCACTTTTTGCCACAGTCAGACTGATTCCGTTTACAGTAATTGAACCCTGCGGTACAGTAACAAAGTTTCCGTCCGCATCATATTGAATGGTAATAAAGTAGCTCCCATCTTTATTTTCAATTCCCGTAACTTCTCCTGTTTTATCAACATGTCCCTGAACGATGTGCCCATCCAGTCTGCCATCCATCTTCATACAGCGTTCAAGATTCACTACTGTTCCCAAATCCCATTTCCCGAGATTGGTTTTTTCCAGTGTTTCATTAATGGCCGTCACAACATATTGATTTCCTTTAATCTCAACCACTGTAAGGCAACATCCGTTGTGAGCAAGGCTTTGATCTATTTTCAGCTCCTCTGTAAAAGGGCATGTTAAAGTAAAATCTATATTGCTTCCTTTTTCTTCAATCTTCTCAATAACGCCAACTGCTTCAATTATTCCTGTGAACATATTATTTTTTGCTAAATTTGTAAATTATAATCTTCAAAGATAATCAAAATGAGCCCAAAAAACCATAAAGTACGAGTAGGAATTTCAATCGGTGATTACAACGGCATCGGACCTGAGATCATCATGAAGTCTCTGAAAGACAAAACCATTACAGATTTTTTTACTCCTGTAATTTTTGGCTCGGGGAAATTATTCACTTACCAGAAAAATATTTTTAAGCTGAATCTTAATTTCAACTATGTAAATGAGGCATCCCAGGCCCAGGGAGGAAAACTCAACATGGTCAACCTGACGAAGGAAAATGTCAATGTGGAATTAGGCGTTCCTACAGAAGAGTCTACCAAAATGGCTATTGATTCATTGGAGGCCGCCACGGAAGCTCTTATGAAAGGAGAAATTGATGTTCTCGTAACAGCTCCCATCAATAAGGATGAGATGGTAAAAATGGGATTCAGGCATGCTGGCCATACAGGATATTTTGAAGAAAAATTCAGTAAAAAGGGGCTTATGTTTCTGGTTACCGAAGATCTTAAAGTAGCAGTTTCCACCCATCATATCCCTATTGTTAAAATAGCAGAAAATATTTCCAAGGAAAAAATCAAAAAACAGATCAGAGTTTTACATCAGACTCTTATTGAGGATTTCTGTATTCAGAAGCCTAAAATTGCGGTATTAGGATTAAACCCTCATGCCGGAGATGGCGGGGTGATCGGAAATGAAGAGATTGAAATCATCGGACCGGCTATTAAAGAGCTTTCGGATAACGGAATCCTGGCATTTGGCCCATTCCCGGCTGACAGTTTCTTTCAGCCTGGTAAATACAAAAACTTCGATGCTGTTCTTGCCATGTATCATGATCAGGGGCTGGCTCCTTTCAAAACATTAGCTTATGAGGAAGGAGTAAACTATACTGCAGGCCTGCCATTTATCAGAACTTCTCCGGATCATGGAGTTGCCTATGACATAGCGGGAAAAAAATATAGCTGATGAACAAAGCTTTACGGAAGCCATTTTTTACTGCTATTAAGATTTTTAAAAAACAGAACCGAATATAACGATTTGATGAACAATCGTCTTCAGCCCCGAAAACTGGCTGTGGATAACGGAATAGATGAGGATCTTCCGGAGGAAACTGAAGCATAAATCTTTAAAACAAATTTAAATTTAATTTGTTAGGAATTTTATTTGTTATTATAAAAAAAATTGCATATTTTTGCACACTCATTTTATGGACAAGTTAAGAAACTACGACGTAAGCTTTTCCGGATTAAAAAACGGGAAACACGAGTTCAGGTTTGAGATAGATAAAACGTTCTTTCAATTATTTGACACTGAGCAGGAATTTACAAATCCCAGAATAGAAGCAGACGTATTGCTTGACAAACACACTACTTTTCTGGAGTTTGAGATCAGAATACATGGGTTGGTAGAATTGGTCTGCGATATTACCAATGATAATTTTGACTACCCTATTGAAAATGAAATTAAAATTCTGGTGAATTTTGGAGAAGAATATGATGACAGCAATGAAGATGTTATTACCATTCCTACCGGAGAGCATGCTTTCAATGTAGCGCATTTGATTTATGAGAATGTTATGCTTTCTATTCCGATGAAAAAGATTTCGCCTGATGTAAGTGATGAAGATCTGAAAAATTTTGGATCAGTTCAGTCCAAAAGAAATTGAAGAAGAAGAGAAAGAAGATAAAAGCGATCCCCGTTGGGATGCTTTAAAAAAGTTAAGAGACAAAAATTAAATAAAATAATTTAAATATGATGAGATGATGAATCTCATCGCTCATCAATTAAAAAAAGTTATTCAAAATGGCACATCCAAAGAGAAGACAGTCGTCCACAAGAAGAGATAAGAGAAGAACTCACTACAAAGCTGTAGTTCCTCAATTAGCTAAAGATGCAACAACAGGAGAGCTTCACCTTTACCACAGAGCTCACTGGCATGAAGGAAAACTTTACTACAGAGGTAAAGTAGTATTGGAAAAAGAAGTAGCAACTACTGAAGAAAACTAAGAGTCGCTTTTCACTGAAAAAGCCTCATTTTAATACAAAAACCGCCCAATTTTGATAAAATTTGGCGGTTTTTTGTTGTTTTTTGCGTTTTTTTGGTATCTTTGGCATCAAATCAAATATCAAATTTATGGACATTAAAGACATACAAAATCTTATTAAGTTTGTATCTAAAGCTGAAGTTTCTGAGGTGAAGTACAAGACTAAAGATTTCGAAATCACTATTAAAACTCCATTAGCTGGAAGCGATGCTGTTTATGCACAACCTGCAGTATACCATACTGCTCCACAGACAGTAGCTGCTCCGGCACCTGTTGCAACTCCGTCTGCCGCACCTGCTGAAAAGGCTGAAGCTGCATCTGATGATAGCAAATATGTAACGATTAAGTCTCCAATGATCGGTACATTCTATAGAAAACCATCTCCTGATAAAGACGTATTTGTAAATGTAGGTGACGAAGTTTCTGTTGGTAAAGTAGTTTGCGTTATCGAAGCAATGAAATTATTCAACCAGATTGAATCTGAAATCAGCGGAAAAATCGTTAAAATTTTAGTTGATGATGCTACTCCTGTAGAATACGACCAACCACTATTCCTTGTAGATCCATCTTAATTTAGAAGTTAGATGTTAGACATTAGATGTTAGATTAAATTCTACATTAAAATAACATTATCTGATTTTCAAATTATCTAATTTTCAAATTGAAGAAGATGTTCAAAAAAATATTAATAGCCAATCGTGGCGAAATTGCAATGCGTATTTTACGTACTTGTAAAGAAATGGGGATCAAAACCGTTGCGGTATACTCTACTGCTGATAAAGACAGTCTTCACGTGAGATTTGCTGATGAAGCGGTTTGTATCGGTCCTGCAATGAGTAAAGACTCTTATCTTAAAATTCCTAACATCATTGCAGCAGCAGAAATTACAAATGCTGATGCCATCCACCCGGGTTATGGATTCTTATCTGAAAATGCTAATTTCTCAAGAATTTGCCAGAAGAACGGCATCAAGTTTATCGGAGCCTCTCCTGAACAAATTGAGAAAATGGGAGATAAAGCAAACGCTAAAGCTACCATGAAAGCAGCCGGAGTACCATGCGTACCTGGTTCTGACGGATTGATCGAATCTTATGAAGTAGCGGCCAAAACAGCAGAAGAAATTGGTTATCCGGTAATGATCAAGGCAACTGCCGGTGGTGGTGGTAAAGGGATGAGAGCCGTTTGGAAAGCTGAGGACCTTAAAGATCACTGGGAATCTGCGATTCAGGAAGCTGTTGCAGCCTTCGGAAATGGAGGAATGTATATGGAAAAACTGATTGAGGAGCCCAGACACATTGAAATTCAGGTTGCAGGAGACCAATATGGTAAAGCCTGTCATCTTTCTGAAAGAGACTGCTCTGTACAGAGAAGAAATCAGAAACTGACTGAAGAAACACCTTCCCCGTTCATGACAGATGAACTTCGTGAGAAAATGGGAGAAGCTGCCGTAAAAGCTGCTGAATTCATAGGATATGAAGGGGTAGGAACTATCGAATTCCTTGTAGACAAGCACAGGAATTTCTATTTCATGGAAATGAATACAAGAATCCAGGTAGAACACCCTATTACTGAGCAGGTAATTGATTATGATCTGATCAGGGAACAAATCCTTCTTGCTGCGGGAACTCCTATTTCAGGAATCAACTATTACCCTAAGTTACACTCTATCGAATGCAGGATCAACGCAGAAGACCCTTATGCAGACTTCAGACCATCCCCGGGAAAAATTACAGGATTAAATATTCCTGGCGGTCACGGAATCAGAGTAGACACTCACGTTTATTCCGGTTATACGATCCCTTCCAACTATGACTCTATGATTGCCAAGCTTATCACAACGGCTCAAACCCGTGAGGAAGCCATTGCAAAAATGAGACGTGCCCTTGAGGAATTCTATATTGAAGGTGTAAAAACAACCATCCCTTTCCACAGACAGCTGATGGATAATGAGGATTATCTTGCAGGAAACTACACTACAAAATTCATGGAGGATTTTGTAATGGACAGAAAATATGATAATCACTAAGATTATTTTAAAATTAATTTGAAACTGCCTCTTTTTGAGGCAGTTTTTATTTCGTACCATTAATTCTGACATCCTGCTGCAGCATCCGAAAAGTCGCTAAGATTATTCCTCACCAACCGTTAATAAAAATTAATAAATAAACAGGAATAAAATTCTACGCTTACAAAGATATAATACCTATAACAACCTGTTAACAAAGGAAATATTTTCTGATACGGTATTCTTCAGCCCAAAAATCTACTTCAATTCCACCTCCAAACGGTACTGGGTATTTGTTGATCCATCTCATTAATATTCTGTAAATTTGTCAAAAACCAAAGAATATGTCAACAGCAGAACAAACAAAAAACTCACAGTACTTTATTGACCTTGAAGACCAGCATGGAGCTCATAACTACCACCCTCTTCCAGTAGTTCTGGACCGTGGAGAAGGTGTTTTTGTATGGGATGTGGAAGGTAAAAAGTATTATGATTTTCTTTCAGCATATTCTGCTGTAAACCAAGGACACTCTCATCCCAAAATTGTAGAAGCTTTAGTAGAGCAGGCCAAAAAACTGGCACTGACTTCAAGAGCCTTTTACAACTCCAGATTGGGAGAATATGAACAAAAAATAACGTCCCTTTTTGGGTTTGACAAAGTTTTACCAATGAACTCCGGGGCCGAGGCCGTGGAAACTGCGGTAAAACTTGCCAGAAAATGGAGCTATGAAGTAAAAGGAATTTCTGAAAACGCAGCTAAAATTATTGTTTGCGAAAATAATTTCCACGGAAGAACTACAACCATCGTTTCTTTTTCCAATGATCCGGATGCCAATCAGAACTACGGACCATTTACACCGGGATTCATCAAAATCCCTTACAATGACATTGCGGCATTAGAAGAAGTTTTAAGTAAAGACGCAGCTAATATTGCAGCTTTCCTGGTAGAGCCCATCCAGGGAGAAGCAGGTGTATATGTTCCTGATGAGAATTTCCTTAAAAGAGCTTCTGAATTATGCAAGAAATACAACGTTCTTTTCATTGCTGACGAAGTTCAGACCGGTATTGCAAGAACAGGAAAGCTTATTGCATGTCACCATGAAGATGTACAGCCGGATATTTTAATTCTCGGAAAAGCACTTTCAGGAGGGATGTATCCCGTATCAGCAGTTTTAGCCAATGATTCTATCATGAACGTAATCAAGCCGGGGCAACACGGTTCAACTTTCGGAGGGAATCCTATTGCCTGTGCAGTAGCTGTTGCGGCACTAGATGTAGTTGCCGAAGAAAAATTATCGGAAAGAGCAGAACAGCTTGGACAACTTTTCAGGGCAGAGATTGAAAAGCTTATTGAAAAGACAGACCTTATTACCAAAGTAAGAGGAAAAGGACTTTTGAATGCTATCCTGATTAACGATACTCCGGAAAGTTCAACTGCATGGGATCTTTGCTTACAATTAAAAGAAAACGGGTTATTGGCAAAGCCAACTCATGGAAACATTATCAGATTAGCACCTCCATTGGTGATTACTGAAGAGCAATTGCTGGATTGTGTAAAAATTATTGAAAAAACTATTCTAGAGTTTAAGTAAAATGGCTCTTTCCCTCGCAATCATTACCCATAATGAAGAAGAGAACATTATAAGACTTTTAGATTCGCTTACAGACATCGTTGATGAAATTGTAATTGTAGATAGTTTTTCAACAGATAATACCAAGGAGATTTGTACGAAGCAATATCCTCAGGTAAGGTTCTTTGAGAAAAAATTTAATGGGTATGGTGAACAGAAAAACCATGCCCTTAATTTATGCACCCATGAATGGGTCCTGTTTCTGGATGCTGATGAAGTACCGGACGTAGACTTAAAAAAATCAATCCAGGAAGTAGTTTCTTCAGCAAATCCCGCGTTTTAATGTCTATAAGGTAAGATATAATAATCATCTGGGAATTCATCTGATCAGATTCGGGGGCTGGGGAAGTGTTTTTCGTGAAAGGCTTTTCAGAAAACAATATGTCCGATACTCGGATGATAAAGTTCACGAGTTTTTAATTACCGGTCAAAAAGCCGGAATCCTGGAAGGAAAGCTTGATCATTATACCTATAAAAGCATTCAGCATCATGTTACGAAAATCAATAAGTATTCTGATATGATGGCAGAAAAAATGTTTGAAAAAGGGAAAAAGATCAATCGCTTTAAAATCATTGTGAGTCCCTTGTTTGAATTCGTTAAGGTTTTTATCTTTAAACTGGGCTTCCTGGATGGTTTTCCTGGATTTTATATTGCAAAGACCATGTCTTACTATACTTTTTTGAAATACATCAAACTATATGAAAAAATAAGACTGGCAGAAATAGAAAAAAAATACGGTAAAATACTATGATGATCCTTTATCTGGCATTACTTTTACTGGCGGTATTTGTCATCTTCTACTTTCGCTTATATCTTTTTGCTTTTCCTACACACAGATTGATTATTCTGATGTACCATCAGATAGAAGAGGAAACCTGTGAAGACCTTACGGTAAGTCTGAAAAACCTGGAACAACAATTCAGCTATCTGCAAAAAGAAAAATACACCGCTAAATTCTTTTCCGAGCTTGGTACTCCTGCCTCAAAAAGTATTATTCTTACCTTTGATGACGGGTATAAAAATAATTTTAAATACCTACCTGCTTTACTGGAAAAATATAATCTGAAAGCCACTATTTTTATTCCCACTTCATTTATTCAGGAAGGATATGGGGATTATGAAATGATGACTTTTGAAGATTTAAGAAGTTTACCTGAAAAATATATTGAGCTCGCGCTTCATAGCCATTCTCATCAAAATTTCAGAGATGTCTCTGTCGGTTTTATAGAAAGGGATCTCGAAAAGAACATGCAAATCCTTGAGTCTCAAAGCATAAAATATTCTAAAATTTTGGCTTATCCATACGGAAAATACCCTAAAAAGAAAGCCGATAAGGATATACTTTTTTCCAATTTAAAAAAAATAGGAATCGATTTTGCAGTAAGAATAGGAAATAAGGTAAATTATTTTCCTACCCGACATCCTTATGAATTGTGCAGGGTTGATATAAAGGGTGGAGATTCATTAATAAAATTCAAATTAAAACTTATCTTTGGCAGATTAAAACTATTTTAAAACGATATTAAAAGAAATATTTCCTATTTCTTTATTAAACAAAAAGTTATGATGGATATTAGTGGTTTAATCATAACACACAATGAAGAGAAAAATATACGGGAAGTCCTTGAATGTTTTGATTTCTGCAGCGAAATCGTTGTGGTAGATTCATTCAGTACGGATAAAACTGTAGAAATAGCAAAAGAGTTCCCCAATACAAAGATCATTCAAAACCCATTTGAAGACTTTACAAAACAGAGAAATTTAGCATTGGATGCAGCAAGTAATGACTGGGTATTATTTTTAGATGGAGATGAGAGAATTACGCCTGAATTAAGGAGAGAAATTATCGCCGAACTGAATAAACCGGAGCAAAAGGATGCCTATTATTTTTACAGGAAATTCTTTTTTGCGCAAAAGCCGATTCATTTTTCCGGGACACAGTCTGACAAGAACTTCAGGTTGTTCAGAAAATCAAAGGCAAGGTATATGACCGGAAAAAAAGTGCATGAAACTCTGGAAGTAAACGGAAATGTCGGGGTTTTAAAAAATAAATTACTCCACTATTCCGTTTCAGATTATGAGTCATATAGAAAAAAAATGATTCATTACGGAATATTAAAAGGGAAAGAACTGGCTGCAAAAGGGAAAAAGTTTAATGTTTTGGTTCAATACCTTAAAACAGCTTTTAAATTTTTCAAAGCCTATATAATGAGACTGGGTATTTTAGACGGTAAGGAAGGATATCAGCTTTCTTATCTGCAATCCTTAAGCGTATTTGAAACCTATGAATCATTAAAAAAAGAGCAAAATTAGTTGGATGAAGATTTGTATCATTAGTTATGATTTTTGGGATTATGATAAGTATATTGTTGAAGCATTATGCAAACGTGGTATTGATGCCCATCATATAAAGATCAGTACCGTTACTCATTCCAATTTCCATGAAAGGGCAGTTAATGCCTTAAGTAAAACCTTTTTAAACAAAAACCTTAAAACAGAAAAAAGGCAGAAGTTTGTTCTGGACTCTCTGGAAAAGCTTGGGCATCAGGATCAGATACTGGTTTTAAACCCTGACACCTTTGACCTTTCTACGCTGGAAAAAATCAGGAAATATACCGACAGGCTGATTACCTATCTTTATGATAACCTCGAAAGAGTGCCGGTAGAAAACAAGCTGTACCTTTTTGATAAGATCTTTTCTTTTGACAGTATAGATGTTAAAAAACATGGTTTTGAAAAGATTACCAATTATATTTATCTTCCTTACACGCCAAAGGAGGTCCAACATCCGGAAATGGACCTATTTTATATTACTTCTTACGACAGCAGAAGGGTTTCATTAATAAAACTACTGGCCAAAAAGCTTATTGACCTGGGGCTCAAATTCCAGATTATGGTCATAGGAAAAAAATCATGGAAACATCAGCTTACCAATATATTTACCAAGGTTCCTAAAAACCTTTTTCTGATTTTCAGTATCAAAAAGATACCCCATAATGATCTTCCAAAGTATTATAAAAATTCCAAAGTACTGCTTGATCTGATGCGGGAGGGGCAATACGGATTGAGCTTCAGGGTCTTTGAGGCGATGTCTCTGGAAAAGAAAATCATTACTGACAATGAAGCTATTAAAAGTTATGATTTTTACAATCCCAATAATATTTTGATTTTAAACGAAAATATTAGTAATCTTGACAAATCTTTTTTTGAGAAGCCTTATGAAAAAATTCCTGAGGAAGTCTACAACAGATATACTTTGGATCATTGGGTGAACAAAAATTTTTGAACTTGACACTAAAAATAACAGATGGGAATCTTAAAAAAAATCAAAAAGCACTTTAAAAGGAAAGAAAAGCTCAAGGAACTCCAAACCGGAGATATCGTCAATATGCATCTGTATGATTCTTCAAAAAAAAACGATTCTTTTTGCTTCCAGAGACTTTCCTACTCATGATAAGGATTCCGGATCCAACAGACTAAAAGAGATAATTCTCATCTATAAAAAATTAGGGTACAACTGTATTATATTTGCTCCTCATATCTTTGAGGATGACAGTTATGTAAAGTTTTATCAGAAGCATGATGTTATTGTTTTTGTAGAGAATAACCGGTATAAAAATATCTATGATTTTCTTTCGTCATATAAGAATATAGATTATGTCTGGTTCAACGGACCTCTTGCCCTGAACCTGTTTTATAAAAAAAATGAAGAATATTTTACCCCGTACCAAATTTATGTACGACATGGTAGATATTCATTTTTTAAGATTCAAAAGGGCTATCGAAATAGAGCCAAACCGTATTTCATTAAAGAAAAACTATAAGCATTTTTTCCATCTGGAAACAGTCATAGCCCCTCAGCTGGACTATATTATCGCTATTTCGGATAAAGAGAAAGAGATTATGAGCCAGTATGCGGATAGGGACAAGATCATTACCATTTCCAATATCCATGAACCCAAAATTGATATTTCCGAAAGAAAAAATTTCCATGAAAGTAATGGGATTATTTTCATCGGATCTATCCATGAACCGAATATTGATGCGGTAAAATTTTTATATGAAAAAATAATGCCTCTGGTGTGGAAAACGAATCCCGAACTGCAAGTCAGTGTAATCGGAAATGTGGCTGACAAACTGGACATCAGGCAATATCCCAGATTTAAATTCCTGGGATTTGTGGAAAGTATTGAAGAATATTTCATGAATTCCAAAATTATGGTGGCTCCTTTACGATTCGGGGCAGGGGTAAAAGGAAAAATAGGACAGGCATTTGAGTATTTCTTCCCGGTCGTTACTACAGATATCGGAGCGGAAGGAATGAGGCTGACCGACGGTAAAAATGTATTGATTGCCAATGATGAAAATAGCTTTGCACAGGCGATTTTGCGACTAAATAATGATGAGGAGCTTTGGAACACATTGAGCAAGAATTCTATTGACAGTCTGAAACCATTTTCTATTGAGGCTGTAAGTTCTACATTAAAAGAAATTAATTAAAGGTGGATAATTCTTTTTTTAGTCAGTATTATTGTTCCGTGCTATAACGCTTCTTATTACATAAAAGAAGTGCTGGAAAGTATACAGAACCAAACGCATTACAATATCGAATGTATTGTGATTAATGACGGCAGTACAGATAATACCCTCGAGATTATCAATAGCTTTCAGGATAAACGGTTTCAGATATATAGTCAGGAAAATAAGGGACTTTCCGACACACGAAATTCTGGTTTGGAAAAAGCTACGGGAGATTTTATTTTTTTCTGCGACAGTGATGACCTTCTTCCTTCCAATGCCCTGGAATCCCTGTTATCTGAGTATACCGGTAAGGAGGATATTATTGCAGGAAAAACAGCCACCTATGCCTGGGAAGAGAAACGCAATGTTGCATTTTTACCTCAGCCGAAGGAAAAGATACGGATAGAAAATAAAAACAGGGAGGTCCTGATTCTGAATATGACAGAGGGCTTAAGCCCTATTGCCCAGAATAAACTGTACAGAACTTCATTTTTAAAAGAAAATAACCTCACATTTTTTAAGTGGCATTTATCATGAAGATGAATTATGGTTCTTTGAAACGATGTTTAGGGCAAAAAAATGTGGTATTTATTCCTGCAATAACCTATCTCTATACTGTAGACAATGCACAATCCATCACCAAAAAGAATAGTGATAAAAATCTTTCGGGATATCTGAGTGTAATTCAAACGATTTATAACAACTACTATTTAAAGTATCCCGAGCAAAGCAGTATTGCCTACTATATTGCTTATCTGAAAAAAATTATCATCGGAAATTACAAGCATCATTCAAACTATTCCGAAGAAGCGGTTCAAAGGATGGAAAAAGTGTTTAAAGAAGTCAATCCGGAATTCAGTGATAATATCCCGTTAAAAAATATTGAGAAAAAATATTTCCGGTATCTTAATGCTGTCAGCTTGAAAGATGCCGCTAGCATAAAGAAAGAATATTTCAACAATCCGGTAAACAGTCTCAGAAAGCACTATAAAATCTTATTATTCAGTATCTTTAACTCAAATTAAAAAAAAGTGAAAAAAGGAAAATTTCTTTTGGTAATGCCTGATTATTCTGATTTCCCAAAGTTATTTTTAGAAAATTTGGAAAAGGAAGGGTTTGACCCTTATTTAATCACAGATAAAGTTTCAAAATTTAAATATAAAGGCGCTGAAAGTGTAAAAAATTTTTTCGTTAAAAATATTCTGAGAAATAAGGAATACAAACAGGGACTTATTAAAAAACATTTTCTTGATGAACTGAATAAAAATCTTTCTGACATTCCGGAAGAGCTGGACTATATCCTGGTAATCCGTCCGGATAATTTCCCGGTTCCCTTTATAAAGAATTTAAAAAATAAAACCCGGAAATTAATTGCTTACCAATGGGATGGGATTGAAAAGTTTCCGGAGGTCAAAAACTATTTCAGTTTATTTGATACCTTTTTTTGTTTTGAAAAGATTGAATCCCAACTCAATATAAAACCTATCACCAATTTCTATTTCGACCACCTTCCTCCTACTGAAAAAGAATACAATACGGAAATGCCTAAGCTGTATTTTGTAGGACTATATTGGAAAAGCCGTGAAGAAAAAATTGACCGTTTTATAGATGAAGTCTCGGGCTTCCCTATCGAGCTTTCTATTTTTATCCAGTATTTTAAAGAGCCTGAAAAGAAAAATAGCCGGATACAATATATTCAGGACAGAATCAGCTTCCGGGAAAATCTTGAGAAAGTAAAAGATGCCGATATTCTTTTAGATTTTGTAGACCCCCTGCATAACGGGCTCTCCATCCGTTTTTTTGAAGGAATGTATTACAGGAAAAAAGTGATTACAGACAATATTATGGTAAAAAATTATGACTTTTACCATCCTGACAATATCTTTGTCGTGGAAAATAATAATTATAAAAATATTGAACAGTTTTTAAAAACCCCTTATTTTGAATTGCCCGTTGAGATTGTAAAAAAATATGGTTTCAGTAACTGGATAAAAGAGATTATAAAAAAATAGGCTTCGAATTAAGCAAGCCTATTTTTATTTAATTTTTAAATCCCAAATAACTCAAAAGGTTTTTAATATTTTTCTCCTGCTGCTCAACCGAAAACCTGGCAAGTGGCAATAAATTATTCTTATGCAGGATTTGCCATAAATTTTCGTCATTATATAATTCTAATATCTTATTGGCAAAATTCTGTGGATCTTCATCCGAAACACAGGCTGTTTTTCCATCTTCCAGATCCATTCCCTCTGCTCCTATTCCCGTAGTAACAATAGGTAACGCAAACTCCAGGGCTTGTCCAATTTTACCTTTTACCCCTGCTCCATATCTTAAAGGTGCTACAAATATTCGGGAATTTTCAAACCAATAATCAACGCTTTTCTGATATCCCAGAATCTGAAATTTATCTGAATTGTATTGCTCCTTTATCTCTTCGGGGAAATTAGGTCCCAAGATATAGACTTTAATAGAAGGATCTTTACCCCAAACCAAAGGCATAATATCTTCATGCAAAAACTTCACAGCGTCCATATTAGGCATGTGATAAAAACCTCCTATGAATAAAATCCCCTCTCTTGCAGAATAATCCACATTTTTACTTTTTACAGATTCATGAATATTGCTAACGGTGAAGATTTTTTCATTTTTGATTCCCTGATCAGAAACAATTTTCTTTTCTTCATCACTGATAGAAATAACAACATCTGCTTTTTCCATTGCAAAATATTCTCTCTCTCTGAAGAATTTCATTTCTTTTCTTCGGGCTTTTGTCACCTCAATATATTTATTTTCTCTCTCCATTCTTAAATAATGAAGATCTACCATATCATAAATTATCTTCTTTCCGGAAATATCATTCTTAATTTTACCATACCAAAAATTAAATCCAATTGGCCTAAAGATCCAGATAATATCAACATAGTGAAGAGCTTCTTTTACCTGATCTAAAACTCTCACAATTTTATTTTGGGTATTCACATAGTCTTTACAAACTTCAACTCCCATACCCCGAAAAAAATCAACATAGGACTCATCTTCTTCATTAAACTGCTTGATTCCTAAAATAACTCTGTGGTTATTTTTCTGCAGAATTCTTACAATCTCAAGAAATCTTCTGGAACCCGAATCTTTGTCCGGCTGTGGCATATGTTCCTCCAGAATAAGAATGTTTGGCTTTTTGTAAAAAGCATTAATATTGGTTCTTCCTTCCTGATCTAAAAATCTTTCATTCGTAAAATGGTGGTTCCATCTCTGCATGAATGTTTCTCTATTTTTCTGAAGGAGAATTTCTTTACTATTGTCTTTTCCTGTATAAGAAATATTTTCAAAATGAATAATCTCTGAAGCTGGCTGATAATAAATATCCAGATTCTGTTCATATTTTAAACGCTGACAAAAATCTGTTTCTTCATAATAAGCCGGTAAAAATGCCTCATCCAAAAGATTAAGATTCCCTTTTATATCTGTTCTGTGAAACAATAAGCTACATCCTGAACAATAATCTACTTTTCTTAAGAAATTATACTTTGGTGTATCAATGGCCTCACATCTTCCCAGGTTTACAATTTCTGTATTTTTGAAAATAAGACATCCTGCTTCCTGAAGTGTATTATCTGCAAAAACCATCTTAGAGCCTACAGCACCTACATTCTCTTTGGTCTCAAATACATTCAAAAGGCTTGACAAATAATTTTCCTGAACTTCAACATCATTATTCAGTATATAAACATATTTACCTTTTGCTGCATGAATTCCTTTGTTTATATTTCTTAAAAATCCAAGATTTTCAGAATTATCAATAACTATAATTCCGGGGATTTTATTTAAATATTCCAATGTTTCGTCAGAACTGTTATCATTGATAATAATAATT
>NZ_JPEQ01000001.1:0-118645 GCF_000738495.1 Chryseobacterium sp. P1-3 | reverse complement strand
TATTGATAACTTCACTTTTTGACATTCTTTAAATGTAGGCTCACTTTCATTTTGTTTTGTGGCGGTGGTCTTTAATCAAATTTTTTAAGCTACGGCAAAAAACACGTAATTTGAATCAATCTATAAAGACTTTTTTTCAGCAATGGAGAGTGCCTTATACATTTCATCGATATAAATAGCTTCATCTTGTGTTGTATCTCTCCTGACCTCTTCACACAAATTGAGAAGATAGTAAGAACAACTATTTTGCGTCACAAATATTTTTTTGAACTTCAGGAACGTAAAGTGATAAAGCTTTAATACGTTTATTAAGATTATAATCTTTGGAATAATTTCCATAATATAGATTTTCCAAACATTCCAAATCATATTCTAGCAGCTTTTCAAAGGCTGATACGACACTCAAAGAAGAGTTTTCGGACATAAAGCTATTGAACTGAGTCAACAGCAGGTCGTGGTCGTGATAGAAAGCATTCTCATACGTATTGAATTTCTTTTTGTACTTCTTCCATTCCCCAGGTTGATAAATAGGCTTTTGGTAAATCTCATTCTGATAAACAGTTATAGAGGATTTAAAATACAGTTCAAATAAGGGATTCCCAAGTGAGAGCTGTCGCTCAGCTCGTGCAGAATGATGGAAAAATATTTTAAATTGATGTTCCTTAAATGCTTTTTCTACCCAGTACTGTTTTCTTAACACTTCTATATCTGCGGTATGCTCCATAAAGATTATGAGAAACTTGCGTTTCGAATCAATAACGGCATTGAATAAAATCTCTCGAATAACGTAATTCTCGCTGATAAGCTGTTTCAGAATGCCTTGCAGAAACTCGTTTTCCAATAGTGAAAAGGACTGATTGTAAGTTTTCATATTAATGGATTTTTGGATTGTGATTTTCAGGATTGAAGTAAAAGTACAGAGCTTCTAAAAATAACCTGACCAAATAACCCCAAGCCATTAAATCAAGATGCTCCTGTAATTCCACGTCGTTTTCAAGTTTTAGAATATCATCGATTGTAAAATCTGTGTTGCCAACCTTTTCGCTAAATTTTTGATAATATTCTTTTCCTGTGACAGAAATAATAGAAAGGAAAATTTCTGATATATATTCATCCAATGGGATGGAATCAAGAATATAGCTCTCAGCTTTGTAGGATATACTATTTTCATCTTCATTTAAAGGGATGCTGTGACCTGAATGGTCTATGAACTCAGGTAAACTCGAAATCAAATATTGCAGGCAGGTCAGTAATCCGGCAATCTTCAAACTATGTAGATTGATATCCGGAATTCCGATATTTCCAGAAAATATTTCTTTGATACTATACTTTTGCATCAATCTGGGATATCGGTCAAATAGTTCTTTTATTTCTGGACTTCCTAATTTATCCAACAGGATATAAATACCCTTGTAGAGTTCCTCTATCTGACTTTTGTCCGACAGTAATTTAAACGTAGTATCAACCTGTTCAAACGAAGTGATAAGTCTCTTGTTCGTTTTTTCTTTATTTCTCATATCAAAATTTTTAGTGAAATAAAGTTGGTCAGCTATCAACAGGTATTCAATACTTTAAGAAGATATAATATTCGTTGAAGTGGGTTTTTTATCCTTGATTTTTTTCATTCCCCTTTCTCGAATGATTTGTGAAGCGTCAAGCATCTTAGTCAGGTAAATGAACGGTGTTATCAAATTATAATCAAATTCCTCTGCATAAGGCGATAATGACAGATGCGTAATTTCACAAAGGAAAAATTCATATTCTGCGAGTGTATTCTGGGCGAATGCTCTTTGAAATACCAAAGATGGATTTTGGTATTCTTCGCTTGTCAAGGAACCTTGCTCAAGGATTGACCATTTTTTCGGGCATTTTCTGACTTCCAATTTTTTGCTTTTAGAATTTAAACTAAAGCAGGCTTTCAAAAAAGAGCGAAAAGCAGTATATAAAATAAATGTCTGTCCTGGATAGCTTATCTTATAAATTTCCTGTTTCTTGGTATGAAGTAGAAACTGATTCAATGTTTCCTTATAGTAATCTAAGTTGGCATACTCAAAAAAGACCTCTAAAAATTCAATCGGATTTTCGACTTCCTGTCCCGACCAAAAGGAGGTTTCTAAAGAAATTTTATTTTTTCTCATTGCTATTTTTTTTTTATTTTTTTGATGCCTCTCTCACGAATAATTTGTGCTGCATCCAACATTTTAGTCAGATGGATGAAATGCGCTACATTGGTTTCAGTTGGTATGTCGTAAGAATTGGCTAATGAGAAATAGACAATTTCTATGATAAAATATTCAAACTCTTTCAAGCTAAACTCTTTGAACGCTTTTTTAAAGACAAGAAACGGCTTTCGATATTCTTTATCTGAAAGAAAACCTTGTAATAATGGGGATTTATATTCCGGCGGGTCATTTAGTTCCCATTTTTTATTTTTGAATTGTAGGAGATAGCTCGCCCTTATGAACGAACGAATGCACAGGTAAAAATGAAAGACAAGTGCAGGGTCATTCTTTAGAAGGACTTTGGGCTGTGTTGAATGGTTCATAACATCGCACAGTCTTTCTTTTACCGCTGGTAAATCATCCATTTGAAAAAATGAATCTATCAATGTCATACAGGAATGTTTTTGATGGCTGTCCCAAAACTCGGCTTCAAAATCTATTTTCTTCTTTTTCATAATAATTACGGTTTGTTTCTAAGCGAATTACTGCTATCCAAATAGAATAATCAATACTGGAAAGGCATATTATATCTACAGAAAAGGATATTTTACAGGATATTTTTCTAACTTTACAATTCAGACGAATTAATAGAAATGGCTTTATCTTTAAGCCTTTAAAATTTGATAACCGCTATGGAACAGAAAATACATCAGGGAAGAAACGTAAAACGCTTTAGAGAAATGTTAGGAATAAAACAGGAAGCATTGGCTCTTGATTTGGGTGATGATTGGAATCAGAAGAAAATCTCTTTACTTGAACAAAAGGAAGAGATTGATGAAAACTTGCTGAAAGCAATATCTCAGGCTTTGAAGATTCCTGTAGAAGCATTTCAAAATTTTGATGAAGAACAGGCAATAAATTTTATTTCAAATACTTTTCACGATACGCAAGGTTTGATAAATTATAGTCCAACTTTCAATAATAATCCAATTGACAAACTCGTCCAACTTCACGAAGAAAAGATTGCTTTATATGAAAGAATGTTGAAAGAAAAAGATGAAATGATGGACAGGCTAGAAAAACTTATAAAAAAATAATAGCCAAAAAAACTTAATAACCTATAATATGAACAGAGAAGAATTTGCTTCAAAATGCCACGATATACAGGTTTCCCTAGGTGGTGCTGATGTCCCAGACTACGAGTTGATACCTAAAGTTGGAATGATGGTTAACCTATCATTACATATTCGAGGACTAGCTACAGTACCATACGATTTACTCAGATTAGTTTCAAGTCACTATTTTGGTATTCCGACGCTTTTTTTTTAAAGATATTATTAAAAGCTTAGCCGACATCGAATTTGTTGCGTTGCATACAGAAAAAGAAACAATTAAAACAGTTACCCCAACCGTTCCTTATTTTGAAAATATTTATGACCGTGTTGGAGAATTCGCTGAGGTATCGGGGTTTTCTGAACCTGAAAAAGCTGCTTTAGTAATTTTAGATAAATTATCCCAAGCTCCAACAGAGATTAGTAATATTTATGGCATAGGAGCAGAAAAAAAGATTATTGAACGAAATGTACAAATAGGCGTACAGGGTGGATATATTTTAAATGAGCGTACAAGAGGAAAAGATATTTTGATAAGTCCACTATTCTTCTCAGAAAATTATCAATTGTTTGCAGATTTAACGGCAAAATCTGGTGCTAAAACAATTCAAAGAATTTTGGATTTAATAAAAGAATCACAGGGATGGCCATTAAGTATAATTGAAAAAACAAAGATGATTAATGGTAAAATTGTAACAGATGAAGAAATATCACTTATTAAAAGATTAGCTCAAGATAGCATAGTAAAGCCGCCCTCTATAACTACCGCTCACGCCGGAGAAAATTATTTCCTTTTTCCTCCGGCGCCCGGAAATGCTAAACTAAATATATCAAATAAAGAAATTTATGAGCGTGCTATGGCGCTAATTGCTTCTGTAAGGCAAGGACAGCTTCTGGCTCAAAGATACCCTATACGCAATCCTTTATGGATTTTAAATTCGTTAAAAGATACTGGATATTTAAATCCTACTACAGAAACCCAAGCGCAGTACCAACAATTAGCAGTAATGCGTGTAGGTCGTTTTAGAGCAAACAAAACCTGGTTGGCATCGGTTTGTTTTAATTGATACAGAAGAAAATGTAAAAGCTTTAAAATTAGCTATTTCACTACTGTCAACCGGGGTATTTGCAAATATGGAAATAGACCAAGAAGCACGTATAGCTTTGCAAAAAGACCAAACTTACATTGAGTCAATAGTATCATCTAACAAATTACGAAGAGATGGTAAAATTGAACTTGATGAGGAAATGAAAGAAGAAATTGATAACTTATTATTGAACGCTTCATTATGATGAAAGACCGACTCTTGAAACTTAGATTACTTAAATATTATTTACTTAATTTTTGGTATCCAGAATTAGAGGTAAATATAAAGTCCAAAGAGCGTTTATCTAATGCTCCAAAATTGATTACGGATATAGATGCTTTGGCTTTATTTCCAGATGTTACTGGTAATCTTCGTTTGTACTTAGGTGATTGTAAAACTTTAAAAAAATCAATCTCCTATTGCACGTGTTCTATGGATGAAAGGCTTACTAGAATATCTTGGAGCTGAAAAGGGAATAATCTTATTAACTAAAGATATTGAAAAAGAACATCAGCTTTCCGCACATCATTTAAATGTACAGTTATTTTCAGATAAAGATTTTGAAATATATTCTAAAAGTACAGCAGATTATTTGGTAGATATAAAATGTGCATTAGAAGTTGAAGATAAATGGACTGAATTTTTTAATATACCAAAGAAATTCCCTAGTTTATCTAATTTATTTGATTACGGACGTACACAATTCTGGAATGAAGATGGGAGTAGAAAACAATTGAGGTCATCGCTTTCCCAACTAAGAGCTTCTAGAAGAGAACTTAATCCTGATAATCCTCTTCATCTTGCCATTGTATTAAATCATTTATCTTTATCTGCGGTAGCATTAAATAACATTATTATTCACATATTTAACAAATATTTACTTCCTGCTTCGAAAGATGATTTAGATAAGGAACTAAAAATATTTATATATGGAGGTATTGATAACTACGAACTGTTGAATGATTTTAGAAAAAGAATCTCTGAAAATCCAGTAGACTTAGGCTTACCAGAGTGGGATTTATTTTTGGAATTAGTACGGACATCTTTGGAGAAACCTCTTGCATTCAATTTAGTACCATTACTTTTAAAAGAATTAGCATTTAGTTTTTTACCTGTAAGTTCTGATGATTACAACTATTCCCAACATATACTAAAAAAAGATGCATATGTAAAAACATTTGCGCATAGATTTATTGAATATATGTGTAAAGCTTGTGGTTTACCACCTGAATTCAAAGATATCTATATTAAAAGCCTACATTCTATATCGGTTTAAAATTTTTAGAGGTTATTCTTTTTTAGAATAACCTCTAAAAATTTCATAATGAGTATATTGTTACTTATTTAACCTTGTATCTTCATATTTTGCCCTTTCAGTTTTCAAAGAGACTAACCAATCAAGATACATTTCTTCCGGCATACTTCTGTAACCGATTTTGTGAATATGAGCATATTCCTTGTTCATCAGTTCATATAGTTCTTTTGCTTTCGGATTGCTCAGAACTACCTGAATGTCCTTTGTATTCTGTTCCTTCATTATTTTTTGAAATAGTCTTTTATGGGTTTCCGCCTGTAGCAATAAAGCATTGGCTAGATATGGGTGGATTTGAATTGCACGCTCCGCACATTTTAAAGGAAAACTTCCATCGTTATCTGGAAAACTTCTGTTATAATCATTTGCTAAATCAACTAATAAAAGCGCAAGACTTTCTTTATTGTTCAGAGCTTTCATAAAAACACCATTTTGGATAGCATCTAGATGAATAAAT
The DNA here is from genome assembly GCF_000738495.1 of Chryseobacterium sp. P1-3. NCBI lineage: Bacteria > Pseudomonadati > Bacteroidota > Flavobacteriia > Flavobacteriales > Weeksellaceae > Chryseobacterium > Chryseobacterium sp. P1-3. The sequence goes on along the minus strand of NZ_JPEQ01000001.1, from coordinate 112,514 downwards.
CCCGAAGCCATTAACCAACTGTCCTGTGGGAATATTCCGCTTGTCAATTCTGTATTGTACCAACCCAATGATTTGATATTATGCTTTATGTATATATGATTGGGAGCAAGTGCCAAGTTCGCATCAACACCTAATTCTTCCGCCAAAATTTTATAAAGATATGGCATTGAATTACAGTTGCCTTTTTGTGTATCTAATAATTTTGAAACAAAAAGATTGGATTGTTCTTTATGACCAAAAACATCATTAAAGTCATAAGTGAAGGGTTTATATCTTATGGTATCATTGTCAACAATAACCGGAGTTGCTTCACACATTACCGAATAAATGGCTGCATATTTATTTACTTTATTTTCATCTTTCTCTGAATATTTGAGTTTTCTATTTTTTAGCAACGTATTACAGAAGTGGCTAAGAAATCTAATTTTGTTGTTAAGCTCAACTGTGTCAAGTTTACCCTGATAGTAAGCATTTTCGACAGAATACACTCCTTCCTTGAAACTATATTTTTGCTTGTCCAAAAGCATATTGTCTAATGTTTGGTAAGAGTCAGCATAGAAATGATTTTCTTGAGCATTTGATATAAAGAACATACTCAGGGTTATTAATGAGAAAAATTTTGCATTAAATTTATTTACCACTTTCATTTGCTATAGGTTTAGGTGGTAATGGTACTCTTTTTAAGCCGACATTTGTTTTGTCTATATAATTTTCCAACGAATCTAAACTTTTGAAATTCATTTTTTCAATAGTAGTTCCTTTTTCTCTATTTTTTGAAAGATAAGTAACAAGTAATGTCATAAATAATCGTAAATCATTTTTATCATTAAATGCATTTGCATAAATAATTTTAGTGTCTTTATTTTTATATTCAATAAGACAAATAATAAAATTGTTTGTCTTATTAATGTTTTTTGCATCCATTTTTCTCTCCCGTAAAGAAAAATTGAACCACTTTTTGAATTCTTTATCTAATTCAATTTTTTTTGTAGTATTATTTTCAACATCATAAAATATTATTGAACTACTAAATATTTTTGCATCAAATTCTTTAATTCCCTTATGTTCATAATTATCAGTATTGTATGAAACTTCTAAACTGTCAAAATCGGGAATATTGTCATTAATTAATAATTTTTTTGTATTTCTCATTATTAAGAATTACATCGTCATTTACAAATTTAATTTTGGCTTCAAAGGGATATAATAATTTGTTATTTTCAATAATTACAAATTGTTCATTATCATTTGCGTAAATACCTGAAATAGGTACTTTTTTATTATCACTACAATTGATTAATGATAGTATACAAATGCTACTTAGTATAAAGGTTCTTAATTTGTGCATCAGTTCTATTGATATTATATTTTTGATAAAGCGATTTTATAATTGGCAAACCCAGTTTATATGCCTGATTTGTTTTGTCATTAACTAAGTGGTCCGGCGTATTTGTACTTCTTCCTGAATTTGGACCATAGTATTTATTCAGATATGATTGCGTATATCCATCTTTTGCTATTGATTCATAGCCGGTAGAAAAATCGAATTTTTTTATTGTCAAAATAATCAGCGGCACCTAATTTTACGTGTATTCCTAATTCGTGTGTTACGGTCTCTAATGTTCTATCTGTAAATGGTCCATCCGTAATACTTACCTGAAAATTCATTCTTCCATTTTCTTCTTTTTTAGTTGTAATACCATCTGCTGGAGTAACTGTTTTATCTGAATTACGATTGTTTAGTGCCGTACCGTTATCGAAACTTAAATCGATGCCGGCTTTATCATATTTGCCACCTACATCAGAATACTTATGCCCTGCTACAACTTGTCCAGGACTTGCATAATCTTTTAAGAAATTCTGTCCTTCTTTAGAAGTTGCAAATTGATTCCACGCTTGTACTAATTTAGGATTTTTGTAAGAACCATCTTTATTTTTTTCAAATATTGCACTTGGGTCAATATGCTCAGGAGCCATACCTGTAGGGTCTGTGAACTTTAACGGATTGGAAAACACAAAATTGTATGGTGACCAGCTCGGAAACTCCTCACTCAAAGGGTCGGGGCTCATCCACATCCCGTGTGTGTCTCCAATTGGCTGTGCATCGGGGTCAGATAAATCAATATCCAGAACTTCGATAACCTTTTGTTGTTTGGTGTTGTATTTTACAGAACCGATAATAACTATAGAATCCTTATCGTGGAACTCTAAATATTTTCCTCTGCTCAATGTCGCTATTTTAGGATAATAACCATATTTCGCAAAGGGATTACCTGCTGCAATATTCTTTCTTCTTCGTTCTGCTTCCTTTGGAGTTAGTGAATCTCTTGTTTTCAGAACATCATCCATATAAGGGCGGTTCCGTTCCTCCTTTGTTAATTTAACAGGATTTACCCATTCCTTTTCAATTTTAGGCTTTATTGTTTTTTTCTTGACTTGCGCTTGTGAAAATACTGTTGTTATCAGTACAATTAAAATTAGAAGTTTTTTCATATCACTGGTTTTTAAGTTAATAATGGAATCCGGTAAACTTTTGGCGCCTCTTTTTTAGGTATTACTTTTTTTATCTTTTGCTGTAATTCTCTCTGTTGTGCTTCTTTTCTTTTTTGCGTTTCAATGGCTCGTATTCGTTCTAAAATCTCATCACTTCTCTGTTTATTTTCAGCTTTTTGCAGAGAGCCGAGCCATTTCTCATACTGCTCCGCAGGCATCTGCGTGAATCCCGATTGGTCAATAAAATCAAACTGCCCGTTGATATTTCTTAGCTGCGTAATCAATTCAGGAAAATTTTTAATCTTCTGCAATTCGTCTTTATCGTTCGGATTGATTCCTAAATTATTGCAAGCTTTTACAAACCTTTCCTGATTGAGATTTGATTCCCAAAGCACCGCATTGATATTATTAGGATTCAGCTGTTGTGCTTTATTTAAAACTTTTCCCACAAATTCGTCATACCCGAACTTATGAATGTATCCGCTTGCCAAATCTACAAAAGTTTGTGAAAGCAGTTCCTTTTTTGTCAAGTTCTGCATATACATTTTATTTTGCAGGGCTTCGGATTTAATATACCCGTTGTTTAGAACAAATGAATTTGCTGTAAACATTCCGTTGGTCAGTTCTGCGTTCAGCATTTCACCATCGTTGTCTTCGAATCTGATATAGGAATGATTCGGAGAAAGTACCAGCGACGCTTCCGCACCGATTTGTTCCGCTAGGATTAGATACAGCAACGGCATTGAGTGGCATTGCCCCGTATTGGTTCGCATAAGCTTCGACACAAACATTTTGGAATAATCTTTTGCTCCCCAATAATCATCAAAATCATATTTGACAGCTTTATGAACTATTTTGCCACCCTGCTTGGTATCTCCTGCGAAGTATTGGAATAGGGTTAGATTCTTCGACGTGTTATCGTCGTCGGAAATTTTGTTTTTCGAAAACTCAGAACGGATAATTTTAACGGCTTTTTGAATATAATTCTGATATGTGTTTTGAAAATTTTTGTCGTTATCATAAAAGGCATTTTCTACAAAAAAGATAGCATCCGCCAGTGAATAATCTTGGGGATTAAGGTTTGAGAGACTTTCGAAAGCAGAATAATAAGCCTTTGCTCCTGTTTTGTTTGACAACGAAGGTAATCTATAAGACATAGTACGTACATTTGTCTCATAAGCTTGTCTGTTAAGTTCTATCTGCTCAGCCTTCCTGTCGGATTCTTCTTTCGCAATACGCCTAAAATCTTCCTCTATAATCTTTCTATTCTTCAAATCCTGGTTGGAAGAACTTGATGAGACAAAATTTTTTCGGAAGTGAAGGCATAATAGAACTTCTATTACTATGTAATTCAACTGTAGGAGGCGTAAATAATGTCGTTGGAGAATTACTGACTGTTTCTGGTGTTGGAAGATTCGGAATCTGTGAAAACCCTACATTATAAAAAGTAAAAAAAGCAGAGACGATAAGTAAATCTTTTGCATTTCATTAGTTATTTGTTTTTTGTTGGTCTAAGTTTACTAAATTTTTCAGAAATATAAAATAGGTATTTCTACTTGCTTTAATAGTTATTTATAGTCTGATTGTTAGTGAATAAAAAAAAGAGCGTGAATTGACATCACCCTCCGTTCAGGTCACTGGAATAACCTACAAATGGAATGACGCAAAACACGCCCCGGTAGGGCGCATCTCACAGTCTTTTTTCCATTTGTTTTAATATTTCCAGTATTTGAACGGTGAAAAATGAACTGCTTAACGCAATATTTTATGTGTACCTAAACTTGATATTCTATCTTATAAACTTTCTTTTGTTATATCACAAATTTAGCAATAAAATCCGATTGGTAAAAGTCTATCTTTTTGAAGGTATAAAACCATTACTAATGCTTTATTTCATTTTTCGTATGGTTTTCAGCTTCAGCATTCACTAATATGCTTTGCCTTATCACCAAATGTTAACAGGTAGAAAGAGTAACTTTACCTAGCTTCGTAACCATCTTTGAATCTCAGGAATTTTTCTGCATCTTTCGGGTTTTTCTCAATCCATTTTTGCAGGAGTTTCGTATTATTTTCCAATTGTTGAATGTCATTTTTCGGATAAAGCTGTTTTCCGTCTTTTTCAAACTCGGAAAGAATTTCCTGCCTAAGTTCTCTTTTGGAACGAATACTCTCCGCATACCATTTAAGTGCAAGATTGCCACCAATAACAATCGTCAAAAAAGACAATAAGACCACTCCAAAAACTATCCAAACAAAATTTGATTTGCGATTGAATGAATTGATAACATTGAGACTATTACTTGATAACTCTGCTGTTACCCTTTGTGGAATCTGGCTTATGGTTTCTTTTAATATTTTTTTTTGACCTTCGAATATTTCCTCATTCAAAGCAAATCCACTTCTCAACGAATGTTCACATTCAAGCAAGAGGGCTGTAAAATCCTCAATTGACTCTTGGGTCTTTATATTAGATTCAGTATTTGTTCTGCAGGATTCTACTATCCTTTGCAAAAGTTCTTCTCCGTTTTGTTCAGTATTGTCCATATTTTTAACGTTTAAATTTGTTATTGTTATCTATTTCAATTTCATTATTCCTTAAATCCTCATTAGTTTTATTTTGTTTAAAAAATCCAGAATCATTTGAGATTATCAGCTGTTCCGAACGTTTTTGTTTTCTCTTCAAAGATTTGCTTAATCTCTGATATTTTCAGCTTGTTCGTAATTTCTGAAAGCTTATATCCTGCCTTGTACTCCCGTAAAGTTTCTTTATTAATATCCGTTTTAAGGGTAATTCTCATTCCTGAAATCCCAACTTTGATATTGCTCGATAACGATACCAGATAGCCCCGATTTGACATTTCCGAAACCAGCTCGTCAAAATTCTTGGAATTTTCGATACTGGAAACAAGATTCTCATACATCTCATTTCTTTTTTCAATGCCTGTTTCGATATCGGTCTTTATTCCCAAATCCTTGCAGATTTCTCGGACAGCCTTGCCGAAATTCTCACCGATGTTGTGGGATTTTACGGTACACTTTCCAAAAGTATCAATCCTGTTTACCACGAAATGAATATGTTTCTGTTTCGTGGAATTGTGCGCGTCCAAACGGTATTGGTTGTTTTCCGAAACTCCAACCTTTGCCAAAGCCAACATTGTGATTTTTGCCAATTCCGCATCGGAAAGCTTATCACCTGTTTCTTTTGGCGGTGAGATGTAGCCAGTCAAAGCCCATTTTCTGACATTGGAATTTCTTTTCGCTACAGCTTTCATTTCCAAGAATTGTTCTTCAGGACTGCTTCCTAGGAGATTGTTTGTCCCAAGCATCTTCGCAGTTCCTTTGTCGTTTCCATTGTATTCCAAAGCAATTTTGGATATCCGTCTTGTTGTTGCCGAATTATTCATAATTCTCCGTTTTGCAGATTTTCACGTTCCTGTATTTTTTGATAGAGGTATTGTTTTAGCAGTCCCAAAACGGTTTCGATTTCCAGCAGGATGTTTTTTTTTATTTTCAAAAGCAGACCATTCGGAATTTCGCAATAGGTTTTTGATTCGGATAAAGTGATTCCCATATTCTAAAAGGATTTTATCTGTTTCAAATTCATTGACTTTTAATTCTTCTTTTGTCGCTACCATTCGCAGGTAGGTCGAAATCTTCAAGCTGTATTTTTGAGCTTCGTTTTCCAGAAACCCGATTTCCTTTTCGGTAAACCGCACAGAGACAACTCGTAAAAGCTGGCTTGCGCTTTTCTTTTTCAGACCTCCTTTTCTTCCGAGTTCACGGAAGTATTGTTTCCTGTTTTCCTCCACCTTCTTTTGTTCCTGCTCACGGGAGATTTTCAGGACAAAACTTTTCAAAAAGTCATTCTCCATATTTGTGTTTATTTATTTCTTTATTGAATTTCACTTTATTTTTAAAAGGCTCTTCCAAAACGTTTTTGACGATAGGAAAAAACCAAAAATTCCCAATTTTACAATTAGCGTCCACGCTTTTTGTAAACATTGGGTACTTTTTGCACTATGAGACTACCGGATTTTGACAAATCGTTTTTAATGTCAATCAAATGCTCGTTCAAATCCTTATGATTTGTATAGATTTCCGAGCAATCTTTGGCGTTGGGGAATGATTGGAGAATCTCGTTTCTGCATTTCATTCCGGCATTGTCATTGTCCAGAAAAAGATTGATTTCCGAATAGCTTTTTAAATGTTCCTTGGTTTTACCAAGCAAGGCGATGGAATTCATCACCAACAAATCCCCATTGAATTTTTTACGCATTTCAACGAAAGATAATGCATCAATGAAGCCCTCGAAAACGGCAACGTTTTTTCCATCTTTACCGTTTTCATTTTGATTTTGGGAATCGCTATGATGTTCACAACTAATAATCGAAATATCCTTTTTCAAAATAGCACCTTTGTAAAATTGGTTTCTCAATTCCCAACCTCCTGAAAGATTTGCAAAACCCACAGCATACAGATTTTTATCTCCCAATTTGAAATGCACTTCCTTTACCAATGGAAAGACCATTTCAGAAAGTCCCCTGTCCCGCAAATAGCTTTTCAGATTTTTATTTTGCAGTTCTTTGATTGTGATGATTTGATAATTTGCTTTCTCGTGGATTGGGCTTTGAAGTTGGATTTGAGAATGAAAAGAAGAAAAGTTCTGCTTTTCTGCCCATTCCAGAACTTCTTTTACAGAAGCATTCAGATATCTCTGGATAAAATAGGTATTGTTACCACCAACTCCTTCGGAGTGGAGATACCATACATTTTGTCTCTTATCGAGTTTGAAAGATGCCTGGGATTCGCTGGCAAACGGATTGAGATACCAGGCTTCTTTTTCATTTTGTTTCGTGGGAAGGTGTCCGAGATTTTGGAGGACTTCTTCCAACGATATGCTGTTAAATTGTCTACAGTTCATAGGTTTAAATAATTGGGGTTCAATAATTGAAATATTTTGTTGAATTGTTGAGGAAGTAGTGTATATTACTGATTTATAAAAGGTTATTTCATCAACAAAGTCTCAACGTTTCAACAAACTTGAATTTATCTGCTCAACAAACGCTCAACAGAAATCAGGTCTTAAAAGTTTGTTGAATACTTTGTTGAATGATAACTAATTGATTTTATTTTCATTAGCTCTCAATTCAACAAATCAACATATTTTTGAAGGATAAAATCTTTTTTAATCGTGTAATACCTTCCAATGGAATTGTTCTGATAGAAGATTCCGGCATAGTCCATATCGTATCTTATGTAAGCTAATCCATTGGTCTGGGGTTCCAAGTTCCAGACTTCCTTGAGTAGTTTTCGAATGTCGTTACGTGTCCAGAAATAGGGTTTGAACATTTTGTTCAGCATATTGAGAACATCCTGCGGAACCACTTGAATCTCCAACTCTTCACGGCTTTCGAAAAACTCATAGAAAAGTTCCAGCATTTTAGATTCCAGTTGATTGTTATTCTTCCAAACCAATTTCTGCAATGCTTTGGTTCTGATTTCGGAAGCAGAAAACCACATCCTTGTCTTTTTATGGGAATGAAAAGGTCTTTCTATTAAAAACCTCAATAAGTAGGGAATTTCAACGATTAGATGATTCAAAAAATCCGTGTTCTCGGTTTTAATGGGCTTTACTTTGAGAATCCAAAATCTGATTTCGTTTTCATCGATTTGAATAAAATTGTCTTCGTTGTTGGAACATAAAATAAATTTAGCAAAGAAATCGACTTCTTCACGGTCTTTTCCCTTGGCTTCCATTTTATCCTTATTAGTTGTAGAAAGGTATTTCAAGCGTTCTGTGATTTCTTTTTTATCAAAGAATACTTCATCAATGGCGACAATAAGCATCGAAGTCCAGTCCGAATTGAACTGACTACTGAAGGAATCTCCTTTGATATAGGTCATATTCAGTCCGAAAATTGCTTTCAGCCATTTGATGAACGTGGACTTTCCTGTTAAACGTTCTTCGGAAACAAGACACAGAATCGGAAGTATTTGCGTAGGATAGATAAACAATGTTTTCAGGTAATCCAGTCCCAATTCTATCTGCCCACCGAATATATGTTCCATAAAGTTCAGGGAAAATGGAATCTTTTCTTTCAGAGCTTCAGGACTTATATTTTCTTTAATCGGCTGAAAAGGAATTTCATTATACATATTGTAGAATCCTTCAATAATCTGCTGATATTGCAAATGTGAGGGAATACAGCAAAAGCCATCATATTTAGGGATTTTTGAAACGTAGATTTTACCGTGGTCGCTGATAATTGTTTCACGATTCCAGCGAACAAGGATTGAAATCTTGTCCCCAGAAATCAAAGGCTTTTCTATGGTCTTGTAATAGGTCGTACCTACTCGTAGGTATGGGATTTTTTCACTCATTTTACAGAATTTTGAATTGGATAATAAACAATATTATTTTTTCCATTTTTTTATGATATCCTCTTCAAAATCATCGTATTCTGTTTCTTCGTCAGAAGAATCTGATAAGACATAATTTTCCAAATCTTCTTTTTTAAAGTAGATTTTCTTTTGCCCCTTCTTCTTATACGCTTTTATTTTATTATGATGTTTAAGCTGATATAGATAATCAGGGTCTAGGTTTAAAAACAGTGCAGCTTCTTCTTTGGAGTAGATATTTTTAACACCTAATGAAAGAATTAGCAATGCTTTTGAGGTAAATTCTGTTTGTGTTTTTATTAGAGCTATTATCTGTTTCTCTAATGCTGTTGTTTTTTCTGTTGGTTCCATATAAACTTTTTGATAAAAGTAGATGCTTACAACAATTAATAGCTCAGTACAATTTTGTAAAATAAACTTAAATAAAGCAAACTAGGCATTGAACGAATTTTTGGTATTAGTTTACTTTATAAATGCAAAAATCATTGCAATAAAAATTGCAATGATTTATTTATTAATTAACATAAAACAATTGTCTATTACAAGACAAAATAGTTAAACAGTATCCTTATATCGTGACAAAATATCAGCTGTTAGTATAAAATTCTCTTCATTGAGTTCCAAATAATCTTTCTCCTTGGTCTCAAAAGTACTGTGTTTATTTATAAATTCTAAAATTTTATTCTGACCGGACTTCCAATCTTTTGTTTCATTATCAATTATTTCAAAATTATCACGAAAGAAAGTGAAAATGATTTTCTTATTTATTTTCCCAGAGTGAAGTTGAGTAAAAACTATAGGACATTTGGGTTCTTTACCTTTCTTAAGCAATTCTACATCTTTAAGGGATTTGGGGTCTATTTTGTATTTTTTAATAATATCTTGAGCATCTATTGTAGATTCAACTTTAGGAACAAAAGGAATTTCAATTACTGAACATTGTTCCAATATACTTTCAATCTTTTTTTCAGAGGAAATTGTCGTTCTGCTAATTATATCAAGTATTTCAAAAGTTTTATCAATAATATTAGACTTCTTTTCCTGAATCCTTGACAATGGATAATAATTAAATCCTTTATTAAGAAAATTTTTGAAGGTTTGAATAATATTGTAGGGCATCTTATTCTCAATAATAACGAGTAACCCAATCTGTATGATGATATTCAAAAACAAATTAACAAGAATATTAAACCAATCATTATGTTTGATTATTGATACACCATAGGTCAAAGCAATAAATAATGACAATGACGAATAAAAAAACGATAATAATCGCCTTATTTCGATTTAATCCCTCATACCATTCAAATTGTTCACTAAAAGTATAATGAATCATAACAGGTGTAAGCGCAAAATAAGTCCTTCCTAGATTGTAGATTGAAATGCCGATTGTAGAAATAGCCCAAATCCAAACGATTATATAAGCAAGTGATTCCATAATTTATGTTTTTATTAAGTTATAAAAATACGAATAAAATATGAAAACATAAGATATAATAAAGAATAGTTGTTCGTCAAATGTTCGTCAATAAAATAAAAAAGCTTTTACGAAATACCGTAAAAGCTTGATTTATAATGTGGTCCCACCTGGGCTCGAACCAGGGACCACCTGATTATGAGTCAGGTGCTCTAACCAACTGAGCTATAGGACCTCAAAACTTGGTTAAATTTTGTGTTTGCAAAAATAGTAAAATTTCTTTCACCACAAAATTTTTTATGGCTTTTCTTGGCAAAGTTCTACCAGTACTCCATTGGTGGATTTAGGGTGAAGGAATACAACTAATTTGTTATCAGCACCTTCTTTCGGTTCTTCGGAGATAAATTGAAAACCTTCTTTTTTTAATCTTTTTACTTCTTCGAGGATATTCTCTACACCAAATGCCAGATGATGGATGCCTTCGCCCTTTTTTTCTATAAATTTTGAGATAGGACTTTCAGGATTACTGGCTTCCAATAATTCTATTTTACTCTCCCCTGTTTCATAAAAAGAGGTTACCACACCTTCCCTTTCCACCGTTTCTTTTTTGTAAGAGTCTTTTCCTAATAATTTAGCAAACAACTCATCAGAGACTCCTAAAGATTTTACCGCAATACCAATATGTTCTAATTTCATAAATACAAATACCTATAATTAATCGTAAATTTGATACTGTAGCAGAATTTCAAAGTATCAATTCAAACAAAAGTAGTAAATTTGCATAAATTATGGAAAGTAACAGACAAAGAAAAGTAGCACAGATCATTCAGGAAGATTTCGCAGAACTTTTCCGCAAACAGGCTGCTGAAAGCAAACAAAGTATATTGGTATCCGTTTCAGATGTAAAGGTAACGGCAGATCTGGGTATTGCTAAAATTTATTTAAGCATTTTCCCTCAGGAGTTTCGTACCGCTGTAATGAAGGAAATTGAAGAGAACAAACCTCAATACAGAAATTTCATTGGCCAGAAAATGGCAAAACAGGTACGTATCATACCACAGCTTAACTTTTACCTGGATACAGCTCTTGATGATGTTGAAAGACTGGAGAGAGAATTAAGAGGCGAAGGCGACAATCCTGTTTTATAAGATCTTGAAGAATATTGCATTTTATATAGCATCCAGATACCTTTTGGCTAAAAAAGGCAGCACCGCCGTTACGTTTATCACGTGGCTGGCCGTGGGGGCTATGACGGTAGCTGTAGCTGCAATGTTCGTTATTATCTCCGTTTTTTCAGGGTTGGAAGACCTGAATAAAGATCTTATTTCTAACCTACACGCAGATCTGACTATTAAAAGTGCTTCAGGAAAAACCATTAAAAACCTGGATAAAGTCAATGCTGCATTAAAAAACAATAAAGAAATCAGCAGCTTCTCCCGTGTTATTGAAGAAAAAGTATATATCAACTTCAACGGGAAAGGCGATATTGCCTACTTAAGAGGAGTAGATTCTGCCTATATTCAGGTTAATCCTATCAACAAAGATGTTATTTACGGAACTTATCCTAGCTTCAGGTATTCCAATGAAGTAATCATGGAAAATAGCCTGGACAACAGGTTATCAATCCCTGTAGATTCTTCCAGCCATTATGCCACTGTTTTCATGCCGAAACCAGGTACAGGTATCATCAGCAAGGAGGAAGATATCTTCAATAAAAGAGACATCCTTGTGACCGGAGTTTTCCCAGGAAAAGATCAGCTGGACAATTATATTATCTCCCCTATTGAGCTTACTGAAGAAGTGCTTAACCTCCCTAAGAAATCCGCGTATCAGATTGTTATTAAATTAAAAAATCCCGATAACGCTGATGCCGTAAAACAAAGCCTTCTTACTACCCTTGGGAAAAATATACAAATCAAGACAAAAGAAGAGGAAAATGCAGCATTCTGGAAAATGATCAATACCGAGAAGCTGTTTATTTACCTGATTTTTGCACTTGTCATCTTTATTACAACATTTAACCTCGCTGGAGCTATCATCATTCTTCAGCTCGACAAAAAAGAACAGGCTAAATCCCTTATTTCATTTGGATTTCCTTTAAGCCATTTAAGGATGACTTATTTTTATACCGGAATCCTTATTGTAATCTCAGGAGTAATTACCGGCTTGATTCTGGGAACTGCACTTTGCTATTTCCAATTGTATACGGAATTTTTCAGGGCCAATGAAATCCTGCCGTTTCCTGTAAAAATCGTAGGAAAAAATTACCTTATCGTGGCTTTTACCGCAGCCTTGTTTGGCATCACCATATCATGGTTCTTTTCAAAGATCAGCAAAGATTATATTACTAAAAATTAATACATTCCGTTTTCGTTTTTTTGTAAATTTACCCCCCCAATTTAAAAAAAATGAAACAAAAACTACTTCCTTTTTTATTAATTTTCACTTGCTTTTGTGCATGGGCACAGGTACCTGCAGGCTATTATTCCGCAGCAAACGGCTTAACAGGCCCTGCCCTGAAAACTGCCCTGAAAAACATTATCCAGCAAGGCCATCAGGATAAAGGCTACAATGGTCTATGGACAGCCTATGCTACCACAGACCGTGATTTCTTTTATGACAATGATGGTAAAATCCTGGATATTTATTCCGAAAACCCGGCAGGTCCGGATCCTTATTCATTTAACTTAGGAACCAGTCAGTGCGGGACTTATAGTTCGGAAGGTGACTGTTACAACAGAGAGCATATTGTACCACAGAGCCTTTTCAATGAGGCAAGTCCGATGGTGGCCGATGTTCACTTTATCCGCGCCACAGACGGAAAGGTAAACGGAATGAGATCCAATTATCCTTTTGGAAAAGTAGCAACGGCTAGCTTTACCTCCCAGAATCAATCCAAACTAGGAAACTCTGCATCTCCGGGATATTCCGGAATTGTATTTGAACCGATTGATGAGTTTAAAGGGGACGTGGCAAGGATGATCTTTTATTTTGTTACCAGATATGAAGCAGAGCTTCCTACATTCTCTACCGGAAATATGTTGGGTGGATCTGCCTTTCCTGGATTACAGATATGGGAATTAAATCAGCTGTTGGAGTGGAACGCAATGGACCCTGTATCACCTGCAGAAATCGCAAGAAATGATGCATCTTATATCTATCAGGGAAACAGAAACCCTTTCATTGATGATGCCTCTTATGCGAATTTAATATGGTCCAATCTGCCAGTTGACACTACACCACCTACTGCTCCCACCAACGTTACAGCAAGCAACCCTGCATCAAATTCTATGACGGTAAGCTGGACTGCTGCTACAGATAATGTTGGCGTCACCTCTTATCAGGTATATGCCAATGGTGTTCTGAAATCTACGGTATCAGGAGCAACAACATCTACTTCAGTTACAGGACTTTCCCCTCTTACTTCATATTCATTTTATGTAATTGCCAGAGACGCATCCGGGAACGCTTCTCCGCAAAGTAATATCGCTACAGGAACTACTCTTGACGGACCTGCCGGAAACTGTGGAACAGAAGATTTCAACAACATTACAGGCACTGATAACAGCTATGCTACAAGAACATGGACCAACAACAATATTGATTGGATTTCCACCAATACCAAAATAGACGAGAAAATTAATAACTCAAGGGCTATCACCATCAGAAACGGAGAACTTACCAGCTCTGTCATTTCAGGTGGAATTCAGACTTTAACACTAACCACTCAACGAAGGTTTTCAGGATCCAATGGAAATCTGAATGTTTTGGTGAACGGAAATATAGTAGGAACCATCCCTTATTCCGAAACGGAAACCACTACCACCATCAATGTGAATATCAGTGGAAATGTAGTTATTAAAATTGTAAATCCAAGTTCCAACAGACCGACTATGGATGATTTAAGCTGGACGTGTTTCAGTTCTTCTTTAGCAACATCCGACATTAAAAAAAGAACAATCAGTACTTACTATCTATCCGAACCCGGTAAAAAACAATGAATTATTTATAAAAGGCGAAAATCTTACTAAAATTTCAAAAGCTGAAATATATGACCTTTCAGGAAGATTAATGGAGACCCTTGCCAATCCTTTCAAAAATTCAAACAAAATTAATCTTAAAGGGTTGGCGAAAGGAACTTATCTTCTAAAAACAGAGAATGGATCTACAAAATTTATTGTAGAATAATTGTTAAAAAATATTTTAAATGAAAGGCCGGATTTTTCCGGTCTTTTTTTTATTTTTGATCACATGGATTCCAATAAAAAATTAGGGTTGATAGGAAGAAATATCTCCTATTCTTTTTCTAAAAAATTTTTCGAAAATAAGTTCCAGAAACTTATGTTAAAAGGCTTTTCTTACGATATTTTTGATTTAAACGACATCAATGAAGTGGAGAATCTTTTTTCATCCCCTGAACTGTTAGGATTCAATGTTACGATTCCTTATAAAGAAAAAATTATAGAGTACCTTGATGAACTTAGTGATGAGGCTGAAAAAATAGGCGCTGTCAATTGTGTGCTGATTCGTGACGGAAAGAAAACAGGATACAATACGGATGCCTTCGGTTTTGAAAAAACATTGCTTCTTCACAAAAAACCTTCCCAGGACAAAGCCCTGATTTTAGGAAATGGCGGAGCTGCAAAAGCCGTAAAATATGTTTTGGATAAACATAACATTCCTTCAAAAACCATTTCCAGGAATACGGAAATTAATTTTGAAACCCTGGATAAGAAAACGGTTCAGCAATACAAAATTATTATACAGTGCACCCCGGTAGGCACCTTCCCTAATGTCGAAGATTGCCTGAATTTTCCTTTTGACGGACTTTCCTCTGAGCATCTGGTCATTGATTTGATATATAACCCCAATTATACACAATTTATCATCAATGCTTCAGAAAAAGGAGCCAAAACAGTAAACGGCTACTACATGCTTGAGCAGCAAGCAGAAAAAGCATGGGAAATTTGGAATTTTCAAAAAAAATAACATAAATTAGTACTTTAATTGGCTTTACAGCTATATTTGGAGGATATTAACGCCACATCACATAAAAGATTTGCTATGATTACAGAAAACAATCTTTCTGAAAACGAAGAAAAGAATCCTAACGAAGTATCTCAAGAAACATCAGAAAACACATCATCTCCTGATGTCAATCAGCATGAAGATGATACAGAACATGAAGAGCATGATGATGTAGAAATTTCTTTAGCAGATGCTTTAAAAGAAATGGAAAAAATCATTAACACTCCCAATGCCGGTGAGAATTTTAAAAGATTCAACCAGCTGAAGGAGAAAGCAAGTCATTACATCCATGATGAAGTGGAAGATAAAAAGCATGAATACGTAGAAGCCGGAAACGCTCCTGAAAATTTCAGCTATGAACATCCTTCCCAGGCCAAACTTTCTGCTTTGATTAATATTTTCAGGGAAAAACATGACAATTTCCAGAAAGGACAGGAAGAAGAACAGAAAAAAAAACCTTGAGCACCGTCAAAATATTATCGAAAGACTTAAAAATCTATATACCAGCTCTGAACCGGGTGTTAACCTTTTCAAATCTATCCGCGAGATCAAGGAAGAATGGTCCAAAGCCGGACAGGTTGCAAAATCTGAATTCAAAATTCTCAACAATAATTACTTCCATCATTTGAATCAGTTTTACCAAATGCTGGATCTGAATAAAGAATTCCTGGAGCAGGAATACAGCCACAACCTGGAGAAAAGGCAGCACATTATTGCCCGTGCTAGGGAACTGGAAAACGAACCGGTGATTCAAAAAGCACTCAACGAGCTTCAGTATCTTCATAAACTATGGAAAGAAGAAGCGGAACCCGTTGCTGAAGAATTCCGTGAAAAAACATGGGAAGAGTTCAAAGAAATTTCCAATAAAATCCACGAGAGAAAATCTGAGCTTTCTGCTGCCATTGAGCAGGAACAAACAGTAAACCTGGAGAAGAAAAATCAGATCATTGCTGAGATCAAAAAGCTTTCCGAACCTTCAGAAACACCCAATCATAGTTATTGGCAAAATGCCATCAGAAGAGTTGAGGATCTACGTTCCGAGTTCTTAAAAACAGGAAGCGTTCCCAGAAAACTGTCCAATCAAAACTGGAATGAGTTCAAAACAACGCTCAGAGGCTTTAATACAATAAAAAACAATTATTATAAATCATTAAAAGGCTCTCAGCAGACCAATCTGGAAGAGAAATTAAAGCTCATTCAGACAGCAAAAGACAACATGAACAATGAAGAATGGGACATTGCTGTTCCGTTATTCAAAAAGCTTCAGGAAGACTGGAAAAAAATAGGACATGTTCCTAAGAGCATGACTAATAAAATCTGGGATGAGTTCCGTGATGCATGCAATGCCTTTTTCAACAATTACAGGGAAAAAAGCAATACCTCCACCGACAACTGGAAGGAAAACTATAAAAATAAGAAAGCTCTTCTTGATGAACTTAAAGAAGTTTCCAACGAAGAAGGAAGTATTGAGAAAATTGAAGCCATCAAAACGGCATGGAATAATATCGGTAAAGTTCCAAGAGATAAAATCTCAATCAATTCCGAGTTCAATAAGACACTAAGAGAAAAGCTGAAAATCAATAAGATCAATGAACTTGAATTAAAAGAAGAAGGCTTATCTGAAAACCAGCTTACCGATAAAGCAAGGAAAATCAAAAACCAGATTGCTGATCTTGAAGCCGAAATTGTGAAATTGGAAAACAACCTTTCGTTCTTCAACAAATCTTCAAGAGAAAATCCTCTGTTGAAAGATACCTATAATACGATTGACGAAAAGAAAGCCCATTTGGAAACATTAAAGCAGAATCTCCACAATATTATTGCCGGAGAATAAATCTCAAAAAAATAAATAAAGGCGGAGCAAAGCAATTTGTCTTCGCTTTTTCTTTTTACAGATATGAATAACGACGAATTATATATCAAAAGATGTATCGGGCTCGCCCGGAAAGCTTTAGGCAGGACTTATCCCAACCCGCTGGTAGGAAGCGTGATTGTTCACAACGGAAAAATCATTGGAGAAGGTTATCATCACAAAGCCGGAGAAAATCACGCCGAAATCAATGCCATTAATTCCGTTGAAAATAAAGATCTTATCCCAGAATCAACTATTTACGTTTCACTGGAACCTTGTGCACATTATGGCAAAACTCCGCCTTGTGCATTAAAAATTAAAGAACTGGGCTTCAAAAAGGTGGTTATAGGTGCAATGGATTCTCATGATAAAGTAAACGGAAAAGGCAAAAAAATTATTCAGGATGCCGGTATTGAAGTTATTTCAGGAATTCTTGAACAAGAATGCATTGAACTGAATAAAAGGTTTTTCACTTATCATGAGCAGAAAAGACCTTATATTATTTTAAAATGGGCAGAATCCGGCGATGGCTATCTGGATAAAGATTTTAAGCCCACTTCCATTTCAAATACATTGGTCAATCAATGGGTTCATCAATTAAGAGCAGATGAACATGCTATTTTAGTAGGAACACAGACTGCATTAAATGATAATCCCAGCTTAACCGTTCGAAATGTGGAAGGAGAAAACCCAGTCAGGATTTTGATCGACTTTGATTTAAAAGTTCCCGAAAATTTCAATATTTACAATAAGGAAGCGAAAACACTGGTTTTAAATTCTACAAAAGAAGAAAGTAAAGACAACATCCGGTTCATAAAAATCAGAAAAGAAAATTTTCTGCCTGATTTGATGAATGCCCTGTACAAAGAGCAGATACAGTCTGTCATCATCGAAGGCGGGCGTTTCACTCTGCAACAATTTATTGATGCGGGTCTATGGGATGAAGCTATAGTCATTAAAAATGAAAACCTGAGGCTGAAAAACGGAACCAAAGCTCCTCAGTTTAATCACACGGCCAATAAAATAGAAAACTACAGAGACAATTCTGTTTCCTTTTATACTTCAAAATGATAAATTACTGATTTTGAATTAAATAAATTTTTCATATATTAGACCAACCAAAAAAAATATAATCATGAGAAACTTAAAAAAGGTATCCAGAGATGGACTAAAAAACATTAAAGGAGGAGGATTTGTGGCATGCACCTTACCTAACGGAGAACCCACAATATGTATGGATTTTTGCCCAACTGATTTTTGCGGACCTACCAGCTACAGGTGCCGTCTTCCATTAGATTTTTGTGAAGGAAACAAGTGATTTTAAATCATAGAACTATATAAGCCGTCAAATTTTTGGCGGTTTATTTCTTTTTAATAAAGCATTTAATATTTTTGCAGATACAAAGCCGGACTCCAGATGACGTTTGAATTCAAAACCATAGAAAAACCCATAGAAAATACACTCTTAAAAGAAAAAGGAAGCAAGTTTATCGGATTTGCCTTTCCCGTAAATAATGAAAAAGAACTGAAACATGCTTTGGATAAGGTAAGGGAAGAGCATCCTAAAGCTACCCACCATTGCTATGCTTTCAGAATAGGTTTACAGGGAGAAAATTACAGAGCCAATGACGACGGAGAACCTTCTGGCAGTGCAGGTTTACCCATCTACAACCAATTACTGGCTAACGAGATCACAAATGTTCTTGTCATTTCAGTACGTTATTACGGTGGCACCAAACTGGGGGTGTCCGGTTTGGTAAAAGCGTATAAGGAATCTGCAAAAATCACCCTGGAAGAAGCCAATATCATTGTTAAAGAACTGGAAACTGAAATTGAAATACAATTCAATTTTAATCAGCAGAATATCATATTTACCCTACTTTCAAAATTTGATGCCAGGGTTCTGAATTTTGATGCGAATGAAAACTGTATCCTTACCGCTTCATTAAAACTGGCACAAAAAGAAAACATCTCGGAAAAGCTATCCGAGATGCAATATGTTTCATTTGAATTTAAAGATTAATCCCTTCTTCCACCGAGAAGTAAAGATCCCCAGTAAAGAAGCTGAGCCAAAGATCCTAAAGCAGCTACCACATAAGTTCGTGCTGCCCATTTTAAACTATCCTGCACGCCTACAAATTCCTCCTGAGTTACAGTTCCGGTATCCTTAAGCCATTTCATCGCCCTGTTGCTCGCATCATATTCCACCGGAAGCGTTACAAAAGCGAAAAGCGTTGTCACGGCAAACATTGCTACCCCTATCGCCAGTACCGTTGTATTTCCATTAGGATTTTCAATACTTCTTGATGCTGCCATTATCGCAATACCAGCTATAAGGACAAACTGCATCAGATTAGAACTTATATTAACGATAGGAACCAGTTTTGAACGTAAATTGAGCATCGAATACCCTACTGCATGCTGCACAGCATGGCCACATTCATGGGCTGCTACTGCCGCTGCCGCTGCATTTCTCTGCATGTAGACACCTTCTGAAAGGTTTACTGTTTTATCTGCCGGATTATAGTGGTCCGTCAACTGCCCCGGAACTGATATTACCTGAACATCATTGATCCCGTTATCTCTCAACATTTTTTCCGCTACTTCTTTTCCCGAAAGGCCGTTTCGGAGATGTACATTGGAATAATATTCAAATTTAGATTTCAATCTCGATGAAACCCACCAGCTCACCAACATTGAAACCCCAATAATGATATAATAGACCGTCATTTTATATAGATTTTGTGTTTAATTTTTATCCATAATGATATAAAAACTGTGCCAAAGTATAAGATTTTATTATTTATATTTGTCCTTAAATTTACCCCCTTAAATCATGTCTCAGATTTCAATTACTGAAGTAAAAACAGCCAGTCAACTCAAGCAATTCGTAAGGTTTCCAATGGATATGTACAAAGATAATCCCTATTATGTACCTTCCTTTATCAATGACGAAATCAACATCTGGAATGTGAATGAGAATCCTGCCCTTCAATATTCTGAAGCCAGGCAATATCTGGCCTATAAAAATGACAGGATTGTAGGAAGAATTGCTGTTCTTATTAACCATAAAGAAGAGAAGGAATTAGGCATTAAAAAAGTACGTTTTGGATGGCTTGATTTCATTGATGATGAAGAAGTTTCCAAAGCCTTACTGCAAAAAGCTGTTGATTATGCCAGGGAGAAAAACATTGATAAAATTGAAGGCCCTATGGGCTTCACCAATCTGGATAAAGCGGGAATGCTCATCAAAGGTTTCGACCAGCTGGCTACCATGATCGGGATTTACAACCATGAATATTATCCTAAACATCTTGAAAAACTTGGACTGACAAAAGAAAAAGAATGGGTGGAATTTGAAATTAAATTTCCGGATTCACTGCCTGATAAGATCCATAAATTCAACGCGTTAATTTTAGAAAAATATAAACTGAAGGTTTTAAGATTTAAAACAAAAGAAGAAATTCTACAATATGTGGATGCCATGTTTGATCTTTTGGATGAGACCTACAAGCATCTTTCCACCTATACTCCTATTTCCGATGAACAGCGTAAAACGTATAAAGAAAAGTATTTCAAACTGATTGACAAAGATTTTATCGTCTGCATCGTTGATGAACACAACAACCTTATTTCGTTCGCTATTACGATGCCGTCCTATTCCAGAGCTTTACAAAAGTCCGGAGGAAAACTTCTCCCTTTCGGATGGTGGCATTTTTTAAAAGCCGGAAGGAAAAATGACAGGGCTAATTTTTATTTGATAGGAATACATCCTGATTACCAGAGACGGGGAGTAACTTCCATTATTTTCAAAGAAATTTTTGATGTTTTTAAGAAAAAAGGAGTAAAATTCCTGGAAACCAATCCTGAATTAGAAGAAAATAAGAGCATCCAATTACTATGGCAGGATTATAATCCCGTCAACCACAAAAGAAGAAGAACCTACTCTATTTCATCCAAAGAATGGTAACTCTAAAAATCTGACTATCATGGTAAATCTGATAAGCAGCCATTTATCTGATTCCATCAATACTTATCTTTATAGCTTTGGCCATTTTAATCAGAAAAGATGGTCATTATTCGGTTATTTTAATGCTTATCTCATCTTTTGCCAAATTATCAACGGATCTGGTAGAGTTTATGGCAGTTGCTGCCACACTCATTCCTTTAAAAACAGGCTTTATCTTCCTCTTTCAAAAGCGTTGCAGACAACCGGAATTGTTTCCATGTATACCTTTGAGATCAGCTTTTTAATTTTTATGCTACGCTATAGAAAGAATGGAAAAAAGCAGTGAATTCATCACGCATATCCCAGACAGAATTCTAAGACTGGAAAAACTTACAATTATAAATTTCATACCTTTGAAAATATGAAACCACAACTCATTATCTTCGCCATTTTAATTGCAGGATTTATCGCTTACAATTTATTTTTCCAGTCCCAGGATGATAAGACGAATACAGCGGTGAACATTGTTTATGCCAGTGTTCTTTTTGGATACATCTCTTTCATGGCCTATTCTCTCCTCAAAAAAATGAAGAAATAAGTCTTATTTTTATTGATTCTAAATTATCGGTTTTCCCTATTTTCATCCTACTTTTAAGCTGATAAATTTCATGCTTTATTGTTTATTCGTTAAATTTGCAAATTGAGATAATAATGCAAAAATGAATTTACCTGAAAGTTATATTCCAATCCTTATCCAGGCTGGTGTAGCAGTAGGATTTGTAGCAGTTTCCTTGCTTGGAGCGCATTTCTTAGGTCCACAGCAGAAAAAGGGGAACTCTGTAAAAAACCAAAGCTGGGAATGTGGGGTTCCTGTAGAAGGAAATGCGAGAACACCGTTTTCTATCAAGTACTTCCTGACTGCGGTATTGTTCGTACTATTCGATATTGAAATCGTATTCTTTTATCCTTATGCGGTAAACTTCAGAGAATTCGGAATGGAAGGATTCCTGGCGGTACTTACCTTTGTTGCAATTTTCTTCATGGCGTTTTTTCTATGTCTGGAAACGCGGTGCGTTAGATTGGGATAAATAAAAGTAATTGTGAATTTTGAATGATGGATTTTGAATCAATAATCCAGCATTGATAATTCAAAATCTAAAATCAAAGAAAAATGTCAGATAAAAAACCAGTAATAAGAACAGATGCACCTGCTCCCGAAGGATATGAAGGAGAAGGTTTTTTCGCAACAAAACTGAGCAGTGTAATCGGTATGGCAAGAAAGTTTTCGCTTTGGCCATTGCCATTTGCAACCTCTTGTTGTGGTATCGAGTTTATGGCTACCCTGAACCCAACATATGATGCTTCAAGATTTGGTATGGAAAGAAACTCTTTTTCACCAAGACAAGCGGATATGCTGATGGTTTGCGGAACTATATCAAAGAAATTAGGACCGGTCCTAAAAGAAGTGTACACTCAGATGGCTGAGCCAAAATGGGTGGTGGCAGTAGGAGCATGTGCTTCCAGCGGCGGTATTTTTGATACCTATTCCGTACTTCAGGGAATTGATAAAATTATTCCGGTAGATGTTTATGTTCCGGGATGCCCGCCAAGACCTGAACAGATCATTGAAGGAGTAATGCAGGTACAGGCTCTTGCAGAAAGCGAAAGCATCAGAAGAAGAGATATGCCTGAATATCAGAAATTATTAGATTCTTATAACATAAGCAACTAAACGGAAATGACAAACGAATTTGTATTAGAAGCAATCACAAGAGAATTTCCGGAATCTGTTATTTCAAGCTCAGAACCTTATGGAATGCTGACGATCGAAGTGAAGAAAGAAGACATCAAGAAAATCATCCATTATCTTAAAGATTCAACGTTGGGAATCAACTTTCTTACGGATATATGCGGAATTCATTATCCTGAATTCCCGGATAAAGAAATAGGCGTTATTTATCATCTGCATAATATGATGACCAATTTCAGATTGCGTCTGAAAATCTTTATGTCCAGGGAAAATATTGAAGTGGATTCTCTTACGGATCTGTATGCCGGAGCCAACTGGATGGAAAGGGAAACGTATGATTTCTATGGGATTAAATTTAAAGGACATCCGGATCTAAGACCTATTTTGAATATGGAAGATCTCGGATACCACCCTATGTTGAAGGAATATCGCCTTGAAGATGGTACAAGAACCGACAAGGATGATAGCATGTTCGGAAGATAAAAAAGCGAATGGCCAATGGCAGCTAGCCAATAGCCAGAAGCAAATAGCTAAAAGCAATCATTATGAAAGATAACTCATTATCTAATATATTAAACCAATACGAAAGTAAGGAACAGATTGACGGACAATTATATACCCTCAATTTAGGACCTACCCACCCTGCCACTCACGGGATTTTCCAGAATATCTTAACGATGGACGGGGAAAGAATCCTGCATGCTGAGCAGACTGTAGGATACATCCACAGAGCATTTGAGAAAATTTCTGAAAGAAGAAATTATGCCCAGATCACTACCCTTACTGACCGTATGAACTATTGTTCTGCACCAATCAACAATTTAGGTTGGCACATGACAGTAGAGAAACTGATTGGTGTTGAAGTTCCAAAAACGTGTGGACTATATGCGTGTTATCCTGATGGAGCTGGCAAGAATCGGGGATCACCTGATCTGTAACGGGGTAACCGGAATGGACTCGGGAGCAATTACAGGTCTTACCTATATGTTCATCGAAAGAGAACGTATTTATGATATGTATGAGCAGATCTGCGGTGCGAGGATGACTACCAATATGGGAAGAATCGGAGGATTTGAAAGAGATTTCACTCCTAAATTCCATGAGCTGATCAAAGACTTCTTAAAGACTTTCCCACCAAGATTTAAAGAATTCTGTACCCTATTGGAAAGAAATAGAATTTTCATGGACAGAACCATTGGTACAGGAGCAATTTCTGCCGAAAGAGCATTAAGCTACGGTTTTACAGGTCCCAATTTACGTGCAGCAGGAGTAGATTATGATGTGAGAGTTGCACAGCCTTATTCTTCATACCAGGACTTCGACTTCATTATTCCGGTAGGAACGTCCGGAGATACTTACGACCGTTTCATGGTACGTCAACAAGAAGTCTGGGAATCAATTAAAATCATTAAACAAGCATACGAAAACCTTCCTGAAGGACCATTCCACGCGGATGTTCCTGATTTCTATCTTCCTGAAAAGGCAGATGTATACCAAAAAATGGAAGCATTGATCTACCATTTCAAAATTGTAATGGGAGAAACGGATGTACCGAAAGGAGAAGTATACCATGCTGTAGAAGGAGGTAACGGGGAACTAGGTTTTTATCTTGTAAGCGACGGAGGAAGAAGCCCATACAGGCTTCACTTCAGAAGACCATGTTTTATCTACTACCAGGCATATCCTGAAATGATTACAGGTTCTGTAATTTCGGATGCCATTGTAACGATGTGTAGTATGAACATTATTGCGGGAGAATTAGACGCATAAAAATAAGATGTCAGACATCTGATTTCAGATGTTAGACACTTAGCTTTACATATAAATTTAAAATCTGATGTCTGAAATCTGACATCTGAAATCTTAGATAAAAAATGAGCGAAACAATAGCTTTTAAACCGGAAAGTTTAGCACAGGTACACAAAATTATCGCAAGATATCCTGAAGGAAGACAGAAGTCTGCCCTTATTCCTGTACTTCACCTGGCACAGAAAGAATTCGGGGGATGGTTAGATGTTCCTGTGATGGATTATGTTGCCGGACTATTAAGTATCAAACCGATTGAGGTATACGAAGTAGCTACTTTCTATACGATGTTCAATATGAAGCCGGTAGGTAAATATGTTTTGGAAGTTTGCAGAACAGGGCCTTGTATGGTATCCGGCAGCGAAAAAATTCTTAACCATATCAGAACGAAACTGAACATTAAGGACGGAGAAACTACTGAAGACGGAATGTTTACACTAAAGCCTGCAGAATGTCTTGGAGCTTGCGGATATGCACCCATGATGCAGCTTGGAAAGTTCTTTCATGAAAATTTAACGATAGAAAAAGTAGACGAAATCCTTGAGCTTTGCAGACAGGGACAAGTTGCTTTGGACTAATAAAGATTTTGGATCCTTAATTTTGAATTTTGGATTTAAACTCGGTTAATTTTTTTAATAATTATAAAAAGCTAGAAGCCAAAAGCCAATAGCTAAAAGCATAATAAACAATGAGTAAAAAACTTTTACTTAAAGACGCACATATAGAAGGCATCCGTTACTTTGAAACCTACCGTAAACAAGGAGGTTACACAGCTGCTGAAAAAGCCTTGAAAATGACTCCTGACGAAATTCTTGAAGAAGTAAAAGCTTCAGGATTAAGAGGTCGTGGTGGAGCCGGATTCCCGACAGGAATGAAATGGAGCTTTCTGGCAAAACCTGAAGGGGTTCCAAGACACCTTGTGGTAAATGCGGATGAATCTGAGCCAGGAACGTTTAAAGACAGGTATCTGATGGAATTCCTTCCTCACCTACTGATTGAAGGAATGCTCATTTCATCCTACTGCTTAGGTTCCAATACTTCCTATATCTACATCCGTGGAGAATACTCATGGATTCCGGATATCCTGGAAGAGGCTATTGAAGAGGCAAAAGCGGCAGGTTTTTTAGGTAAAAATATTTTAGGAACCGGTTTCGATCTTGAAATCTATGTACAGAGAGGTGCCGGAGCATACATCTGCGGTGAAGAAACCGCTTTGCTTGAGTCTCTTGAAGGAAAAAGAGGAAATCCAAGGTTAAAACCGCCATTCCCGGCTGTAAAAGGGCTTTGGGAAAGACCAACAGTGGTAAACAATGTTGAATCTATTGCAGCCATTGTTCCGATCATTGATATTACAGGTGCTGAGTATGCTAAAATCGGTGTAGGAAGATCTACAGGAACAAAATTGATTTCTGCTTGTGGAAATATCAACAAACCTGGGGTTTACGAAATCGACATGACCATTACGGTAGAAGAATTCATCTACTCTGATGAATATTGTGGTGGCATTAAAGACGGAAAAAGATTAAAGGCTTGTATTCCCGGAGGAAGTTCTGTTCCGATTGTTCCAGCCAATTTATTGTTGAGAACCGTAAATGGAGAGCCTAGATATATGAACTACGAATCATTGGCAGACGGTGGTTTTGCTACCGGAACCATGATGGGTTCAGGAGGTTTCATCGTTTTGGATGAAGACCAGTGTATTGTAGAACACACCATGACTTTAGCAAGATTCTATAACCACGAAAGTTGTGGGCAATGTACCCCTTGCCGTGAAGGTACGGGATGGATGTATAAAATTTTAAAGAAAATAGAAAACGGACAAGGAAAAATGGAAGACATCGATTTGCTTTGGGATATCCAGAGAAAAATCGAAGGAAACACGATTTGTCCATTGGGTGATGCAGCAGCTTGGCCGGTTGCAGCAGCAATCCGTCACTTCAGAGATGAATTTGAGTGGCACGTGAAAAACCCAGAACTGTGTCTGACACAAAATTATGGATTGGCACATTATGCAGATCCTATTCCGGCTGTTGAAAAGAACGCATAGGTGAAAAAATGAAAAAATTATTGGTTGTCGGCTTAATGATGTCGAATTTTGTCTTTGGGCAAAAAGAGAAGGATTCTTTAAAATTAGAAAATAATGCAGAGCTTTTTAAAGCACCTGCTTATACAAAACCAGAACCTTTGAGCAAAAAAGGTCAGATGTTCGTATTCTTTGGATGGAACAGGGCTGCTTACAGCAATTCTGATATCCATTTTAAGGGAAACGGCTATGATTTTCAGCTGAATAATGTAACGGCTCACGACAGACCTACCAAATTTGGTATTGTTTATATCAATCCGGGATGGTTTACAGTGGTTCAGTACAATTTCAGAGCGGGTTATTTTATCAAAGATAATCTGGCACTTGTGCTGGGAATTGATCATATGAAATATGTAATGGACCAGAACCAGACGGTCAACTTCAAAGGGCATATTTCAGATCCTGAATATCAGAAAATGGCACAAAATGGCCAGGTGAACCTGGCAGATGAGAAGTTCCTTACTTTTGAACATACGGACGGACTTAATTATGAGAACCTGGGTCTTGAAAGATATCAGAGTCTTATCAACAAAAAGAATGTTGATTTAGTATGGTCTTACGGAGCCGGAGTCGGATTTATGTTTCCAAAAAGTAATGTAAAGCTTTTTGGAAATGAAAGAAGTGACCGTTTTCATGTGGCAGGTCTTGGAACTGACATACGCGCCAGCCTTAACCTGGTTCTCTGGAATCATGTGATGGTAAGATTAGAAGGGAAAGCCGGTTATATCAATATGTGGGATATTAAAACTACATTGAACAATAAACCGGATAAGGCTCAACAGGATTTTGTTTTCGGACAGGTTCTTGCCGGAATTGGATATACATTTAATACGAAAAAATATAAATAACAAAGCCTATTGCTTAATGCATAAAGCTTAAAGCATACAATATGAGCGAAGAAGTTAAAAAATTCAAAATAACGATAGACGGACAGACTACTGAAGTTATGCCTGGTACTTCTATATTGGAAGCGGCGAGACAAATCGGTGGAAAATCTGTACCTCCTGCAATGTGCTACTACAGTAAATTGGAAACCAGTGGCGGGAGATGTAGAACTTGTCTTGTGGAAGTTTCCAAAGGATCAGAAG
Source organism: Chryseobacterium sp. P1-3 (assembly GCF_000738495.1). Lineage (NCBI taxonomy): Bacteria > Pseudomonadati > Bacteroidota > Flavobacteriia > Flavobacteriales > Weeksellaceae > Chryseobacterium > Chryseobacterium sp. P1-3. The sequence goes on along the minus strand of NZ_JPEQ01000001.1, from coordinate 84,649 downwards.
CAGATCCACGTCCTATGCCGAAATTGGTGGCAAGCTGCCGAACCAATGTAATGGACGGTATGGAAGTAAAAAACCTTACTTCTGAGAAAGCTCAGGAAGGAAGAAAAGCTGTTACAGAGTTCTTACTGGTAAATCACCCGCTGGATTGCCCTATCTGTGACCAGGCAGGAGAATGTCATCTTCAGGATTTAGGCTATGAGCATGGTGTGGAAAACACAAGAACAGAATTCGAAAGAAATACTTACGATGCTGATGATCTTGGACCACACATCAAACTGAATATGAACCGTTGTATTCTTTGTGCGAGATGTGTATTAGCAGCCAATCAACTGACAGGTGAAAGAGAACACGGCATCCTTTTCAGAGGAGATCATGCTGAAATTTCTACCTATTTAAATAAGGCTTTGGATAATGACTTCATCGGAAATGTTATAGACGTTTGTCCTGTAGGAGCATTAACAGACAGAACAGCCCGTTTTGCCAGCAGAGTATGGTTTACAAAACCAATGAACGCATCTTGCAAATGTGATAAATGTTCAGGAAAAACGGTAGTCTGGATGAAAGGTGACGAAATTGTAAGGGTTACTGCAAGAAAAGACCAATGGGGTGAAGTGGAAGAATTCATCTGTGATACATGCCGTTTTGAAAGAAAAGCATTATCAGACTGGAATATTGAAGGTCCGAGACATATCGACAGACACTCTGTAATTTCATTGAATCACTACGAAAAACCAAAAGATGAGCTAAGAGTTTTAGACAATCCGATGGCTAAAGAAATCAGTGAAAAAGACGAAAAATAATTTTAATAAAGACAATTAGATTTCAGACACAAGAATCAGACTTAACCTCATATCTAGTATCTGACATCTCACATCTAAAAATCTTTACAACAAAAAATGGATTTACTTACATTTAAACTTATACTTGTACTAGCACTTTTCCTGCTGTCGTTGACGATTGCGGCCTACTCTACCTGGGCAGAAAGAAAAGTGGCCTCTATCATGCAGGATAGAATCGGTCCGAACAGAGCAGGACCTTTCGGATTACTGCAACCTCTTGCTGATGGTGGAAAATTCTTCTTCAAGGAAGACTTTACGCCTGCCAATGCTGAAAAATTCCTTTTCGTATTGGGACCGGCTTTAGTAATGTTTATTTCATTGATCACAGGAGCAGTTATTCCCTGGGGTAAAAGTTTAAATATTGCAGGTACTTCTTTTGATCTTCAAGTGGCGAACATTGACGTTGGTGTACTTTTCATCATCGGAATGGCTTCTATCGGAGTATACGGAATTATGATCGGAGGTTGGGCTTCGAACAACAAATATTCATTATTAGGTGCTATCCGTGCTTCTTCTCAGATGATTTCCTATGAACTGGCAATGGGATTGGCCCTTCTTTCTATCATTATGATGTCCGGAAGTTTAGATTTAAAAGTAATTACTGAAAACCAGACGCATGGGAAACTATGGGGAATCATTCCTTGGGTTTCCGGAATGAACTGGAATATTTTCTACCAACCAATTGCTTTCCTTGTATTCTTTGTAGCAGCGTTAGCTGAAACAAACAGACACCCGTTCGATTTACCTGAATGTGAATCTGAATTGGTAACAGGATACTCTACAGAATACTCTTCCATGAAGTTAGGGTTGTATATGTTCGGGGAATATGTGAACATGTTTATCTCTAATGCTTTCATGGTAGTTCTTTTCTTCGGAGGTTATAATTATCCTGGTATTGAATGGGTAACTCAGAACTGGGGAGAAAATACTGCAGGGATCTTGAGTATTGTAGCATTTTTGGCGAAAACAGTAATCGGAATTTTGATCTTCATGTGGATCAGATGGACACTTCCAAGGTTCAGATATGACCAGTTAATGCACTTAGGATGGAAAACTTTAATCCCGATGGCATTGGTAAACCTATTGATTACAGGAGCTGTAATTTTAGCGTTTGGAAATTAAATTATCTAAACCTTATAGGTTTTTAAAACCTATAAGGTTTGATTAAAAATATTAAAAATTAAGATAACAGACAAGATTAGTCTAAATCTGGTGTCTAACATCTAATATCTATAATTAAATGAAACTTACAAACAGATCAAAAGTTGTTTCCAACAAAGAAATGACCCTTGCTGAAAAAATCTACCTTCCTGCAATCTTTACAGGAATGGGGATTACATTTAAGCATGCTGTAAGAACCGTGATAAAGGGTGCTCCCGCAGTATATTCGTATCCGGAAGTACAGAAGCCAAGAACAACTATCTGGAGAGGCCAGCACGTGTTAAAAAGAGACGAGGAAGGCAGGGAAAGATGTACAGCCTGCGGACTTTGTGCGGTAGCTTGTCCTGCAGAAGCCATTACGATGACTGCTGCTGAAAGAACCAAAGAAGAAAAACACCTTTACAGAGAAGAAAAATATGCTTCAGTATATGAAATCAATATGCTGAGATGTATCTTCTGCGGTATGTGTGAAGAGGCTTGTCCTAAATCTGCCATCTATCTTACCGACAGATTGGTAGACGTGGAAACCAACAGAGGTTCTTTCATTTACGGAAAAGATAAATTAGTTGAAAAAATAAATGAAAGGATTGATATCACAACAAGACAATCCGAGAAACAAAAAAATGCGGTAAAATAATGGATCAGTTTTTATTTTTCTTGGTGGCGTTTTTAGCAGTGGCAAGTGCAGTTTATTTTGTATTTGCTAGAAATCCTTTATATGCTATTTTGTCATTAATTGTTACGATGTTTTCAATTGCAGGAATGTACATTCTTTTGAATGCCCAGTTCCTGGCAATCATCCAGATTATAGTATACGCAGGTGCCATCATGGTACTTTTCCTTTACATCTTAATGATGCTTAACCTTAATAAAGCAGACGAAAGTAAGAAGAACAATACTTTAAAATTTGTCGGAGTTTTTACGGCAGGTCTTCTTTTAGTAGGAGTATTAGGGGTTTTCAGAGGAATAAGAGAAAACCACATTGTAGTTGAAAATGTAGACAGAGGTGTGGGTCTTACAAAAAATCTGGGTAGACTTTTGTTTAATGAATATGTTTTACCGTTTGAGCTTGCTTCCATCCTTATTTTAGCAGGTATTGTAGGCGCGGTATTAATCGGTAAAAAAGATTTATAAAATTATGGGAGAAGTAAATACATTTATACAAAGCATCCCTTTAGACTACTTCATCATCCTTTGTTCAGTATTGTTCAGTTTGGGAGTGATGGGTGTATTGCTTAGGAAAAATGCTATTGTGATTCTGGGCTGTGTAGAGCTTATGCTGAATTCTGTAAACCTTTTATTGGCAGCTTTTTCAGCATATAAAGGCAACGGCGACGGACAACTTTTAGTTTTCTTCATTATGGTGGTAGCTGCTGCTGAAGTAGCCGTAGGGCTGGCAATTATTGCTATGCTATACAGAAATACCCGTTCCGTAGATGTGAGTATATTTAATAAATTAAGAGGATAAGAATGGAGAATCTAGTATATGCAATAGTACTTTTACCACTTTTAGGGTTTCTTATTAACGGTTTATTCGGGAAAAACCTTCCCAAAATATTGGTTGGATCTTTGGCAACTGCAGTGGTTTTCGGATCATTCTGTATTGCTGTAAGCCTTTTCATGAATTTTAATTCTGAAAGCCAGCCTGTAATCGTAAAAGCTTTTGAATGGTTTAGAGTAAACGGGGTTCAGATCAATTTTGGATTCCAGATTGATCAGCTTTCTTTAATGATGGTCATGATCATCACGGGTATCGGTTCACTGATCCATTTATACTCTATCGGATATATGAGTCATGACAAAGGTTTCTATAAGTTCTTTACTTACCTGAATCTTTTCATCTTCTCCATGTTACTTTTAGTGATGGGAAGCAACTACCTTATCTTATTCATCGGATGGGAAGGTGTAGGTCTTTGTTCTTACCTGTTGATCGGATTCTGGTACACCAACGAAGAATACGGTAAAGCGGCAAGAAAAGCTTTCATCATGAACAGAATTGGTGACCTTGCGTTATTAATCGGTATCTTTATGATTGCCTCTCAGACCAATGCTTTAGACTACCTTTCTGTAGCAGAAAACGCTTCAAAATTTGAATTAGACGGAACAGTGATCATCTTTATCACAGCGAGTTTATTCATCGGTGCTACCGGTAAATCTGCTCAGGTTCCTTTATATACATGGTTACCGGATGCAATGGCCGGGCCGACTCCTGTTTCTGCATTAATTCACGCGGCAACGATGGTAACGGCCGGTATCTATTTAGTAGTAAGATCTAATTTCTTATTTACATTAGCTCCAACGGTGCAGGGAGGAATTTTATTCATCGGATTCTTAACAGCTGCTTTGGCAGGATTCTATGCACTACGCCAGAACGACATCAAAAAAGTATTGGCATACTCTACCGTTTCACAGCTTGGATTTATGTTCATCGCTTTAGGTCTTGGCGCTTATACAACGGCGATGTTCCACGTAATGACGCACGCATTCTTTAAAGCATTATTATTCCTGGGTGCAGGTTCTGTAATCCACGCAATGAGCAACGAGCAGGATATGCGTTTCATGGGAGGTCTTAAAAAATATATTCCTCTTACCCACGCTACATTCCTTATCGGAACATTAGCCATTTCAGGTTTCCCTTTATTATCAGGGATGATCTCAAAAGACGAAATTTTAGTAGCAGCTTTCGCTAAAAATCCAATTTACTGGGTAATCTTATTTGTTCTGGCAGCAATGACTGCAACGTATATGTTCAGATTGTACTATTTGACATTCCACGGGGAATTCAGAGGGACTGAAGAACAAAAACACCACTTACATGAAAGCCCGTCAAATATGACATTACCATTGATCGTATTGGCTATCCTTTCTGTAGTAGGAGGTTTTATCAACTTACCACACTTCATCGGCCACGGACATTATGCTAAACTGATGGAATGGTTAAAGCCTGTTCTTACGGAACAAAGCTACAGCCAGATGGAAGCTACCCTTTCAGGAGTAAATTTCAATACTGAAATGATCTTATTAGCAGCTACAGTGATTATGTTCTTCTCCGTATGGTTTATTGTCAGAAACACCTATGTGAAAAAGAAAAAGATGGCCGTTGCAGAGGAAAGCTATACCGGATGGGAAAGGCTTTCTGCTAAAAAATTATATGTTGACGAACTTTACAACGCATTGATTGTAAAAACTGTTGAAGGATTAGGACGCGGAGGAAAAATGTTTGATAAGGGTATCTTGGATCGTTTTGTAAACTTTGTAGGAGATGGTGCTGAAGACAGCGGAAAAGCTATGAAGCGCGTACAAAACGGAAATGTAGAGACGTATATTCTTATCATGTCTTTAGCTGTGGGAATTATATTAATTGTTAACTTTTTATTACAATAATAATGTCTTGTTTATTATTAACATTATTACTATTACCTCTAGTAGGTTCGGGATTAGCTTTTGCCTGGAAGAATAGCTCCAGCAAATATTTGGCACTGGGAATTGCATTGGTACAAATGCTTATTACCTTCTACATTCTTTCGGATTTTGATTTTAATCCGACGGTAGACAGCGTATTACAGCATGAGATCAATTATCCTTGGTCACAGTTTATGAAGAGCTCTCTTCACTTCGGTATCGATGGGATGAGCATGCTTCTTTTATTGTTGACCAACATCCTGGCGCCAATCATCATTTTATCTTCATTTAATGAAAGTGTAAACTACAGAAATACATTCTACGGACTGATTCTGTTGATGCAATTCGGTCTTGTGGGGGTGTTTACTTCTTTAGACGGATTATTGTTCTACATTTTCTGGGAAGTAACTTTGATTCCAATTTGGTTTATCGCCGGACTTTGGGGACAGGAAAATAAAAGGTTTGAGTTTACTACGAAATTCTTCGTATATACATTCGTTGGATCTTTATTTATGTTAGCCGGACTGATCTATGTGTACAACCACTCTGCATCATTCGCTTTAACGGATCTATACAATGCACAACTGAACGAAACACAACAGACTGTGGTATTCTGGTTCATTTTCTTTGCTTTTGCAGTAAAATTACCGGTATTTCCTTTCCATACATGGCAGCCTGATACATATACCTACTCTCCTACTCAGGGATCGATGTTATTATCAGGGATCATGCTTAAAATGGCAGTATATGGTGTAATGCGTTATTTACTTCCAATTACTCCACTTCCTATTGCAGGAATTTCAGGACAAATTGTAATTATCCTTGCCATCGTGGGAATCGTTCACGGAGCTTTGATCGCTATTATCCAGACGGATATGAAGAGAATCATTGCGTATTCATCTTTCTCTCACGTAGGATTGATGGTAGCAGGTATCTTCGCTTCTGCAGTAGTTACTTTAAGAGGAACTTTCAATGTGGAAGGTGCTGAAGGAGCTTTGGTACAGACTTTCGCTCACGGTATCAACGTAGTGGGGTTATTCTACTGTTGTGATATTTTATACAAGAGATTTAAATCAAGAGACATCAGACAAATGGGTGGTTTAGCTAAAGTAGCACCTAAATTTGCCGTATTGTTCCTGATCATTATATTAGGTTCAATGGGAGTCCCATTGACGAATGGATTCATCGGAGAATTTATCCTGTTAAAATCAGTATATGATTTCAATGGAACAGCAGCAGTAATTGCTGGTCTTACGGTAATTCTTTGTGCGGTGTACTTATTGAGATTCTACGGAAAAGCAATGTTTGGAGAAGGAGATGCAGCGGTTTTAAGTACAGCAAAAGATTTATCAGCTGTAGAATTTTCCGTATTGGCAAGTTTAGCGGTTTTTGTGATCTTATTAGGTATTTTCCCACAACCGGTAATCGACATGGTGAGTAGTTCAGTGAAGTTTATCTACCAATCAATGGTAAGTTAATTTGATATTTTAAGAAATGAGTGTTTTAATTATTGTTTTCCTAACGGCAGTTATTGCGTTATTTTCAGGAGTTTTTGAACAAGGAAAATTCGCAAGATACATTGGGATTTTGGGATTAATCATCGCATTGTACGTAAGTTTTATGCCTGAATGTTCGTTCTTCGACCATTACAAGCATATGTATGAGTACAGTGCCAATGCTGCATTATTCACTAAAATATCAATCGTAACAACTTTATTGTTATTCTTCCTGGGAGGTTTTGCGTTCAGCAACCACAGAAGCCACCAGTCGGAATTATATTCTTTGATGCTATTTGCATTGTGTGGAGGGATTGTTCTTTTCGGATACCAGAACTTAGTAACCATGTTCCTGGGTGTGGAAATCCTTTCAATTCCATTATATGTAATGGCCGGAGCCAACAAAACTGATCTGAGATCTAATGAAGCTTCCATCAAGTATTTCTTAATGGGTGCATTCGCAACAGGTTTCTTACTTTTCGGAATCGCATTTATCTACGGAAGTGCAGGAAGCTTTGATTTATATAAAATCCATGACTTCGGAGTAGCAAACACTACGAATGTGATGTTCATTCTTGGGGTTTTATTAATCCTTTGTGCATTGGCATTTAAAGTAGCATTAGCGCCTTTCCACATGTGGAGCCCAGATGTATATACAGGTTCTCCGTCGCTGATCACTGCTTTCATGGCAAGTGTTGTAAAGATCTCAGGATTCTTCGCATTATTCAGATTAATGACCATCGGATTTGCTGGCGTTACTCATGAGTGGATTAATGTTTTAGGAGTATTCTTAATCATTACATTACTTTTAGCAAACGTTATGGGTCTTGCTCAAACGAATGCAAAAAGAATGCTGGCTTACTCTTCAGTGTCTCATGCCGGATACATCGGATTGGTATTCTTCGGAATGACTAGCCTTTCTACTTATAATTTAGCGTTCTATTTATTCGCTTATTCATTATCTACAGTAGGAGTTTTCATGTGTCTGATCTGGGTAGAAAAATTAAAAAGGGAAACGTCTTACGGAGCCTTCAAAGGACTGGCCAAAACAGAACCATTATTGGCAACAGCATCTGCCATCTCTATGCTTTCAATGGCAGGAGTTCCATTAACTGCAGGTTTCATGGGGAAATTTGCTTTATTCTCCCAGGCGATGAACGGTGCCGCTTTCTTGGTACTGGTAGCAGTGTTAGGGTCTGCTCTGTCGATCGCTTACTATTTAAGATTAATCATAGCGATGTTTTTCTTTAAAGAATCAACATTTAAATCTTCAGAGAAAGTAACGCTTACTTACAACATTATTGCCGTAGTTGTCATTGCAGCAATTATTATCCTGGGAATATTCCCGGATTTGTTCGCAAGAATGTTCGGACTATAAAATCTGAATTTTAAAATATAGAAGCACAACTTTTTAGTTGTGCTTTTTTTTGTCGAAAAATGAAACGTTAATTCACAATAATCAATTTAATTTTTTTACGTCAACTTCTGTCGTTATCCTCGGGTATCTTCGTATTGTAAACATTTAAAAATAAAATATGATTTCACCAGACGACTTTGAATTAATAAAGACCTATGTAGACTCAAAATTGAACGATCTACAGCTTAGCACCATCAACCTATGTCAATACAGTCATTTTGATGACCGTTTTAAATATGGTTATTACACAGAAGGTACCCCATCTCAGATTTCGCAAATGAAATTGGAAAAAAAGGATGGCAAGGAATGCTTACGAATGAAAAGTACATCAAAAAATGTAGGGTTTTATGCCAATGTCAACCATAATTTCAATGCTAATAAGGAATTAATTGGCAGAACATTTACCATTTCTTTTGATGTTTTCCCATTATCAGAAATTGATCATTTTAATATAGGATTTTCAGGAATAGATCATGTTCATCCTACAACAGTTACCAATCGCTGGCAGAGAGTTTCCTACTCTCAGTTTATAGATCCCAGTCAGTTTATAAATAGCTTTCCTATTTTCACCTTATATACAGGGGATGATATTAATGACTTTTATATTTCCAATCTAAGTGTTACGGAAGGGCTCTATCCTTCTGCTTTTTATCCTTCTAAAGAAGACCTGACTTTGGGGTATTTAAGCAAAAATGCCAAAGGCTGGCTGGATCAGTTACTTCCTAAATCTGAAGCCCACATGGGGTCATTAGTTTTTCCAAAGGGAACCCCCAAAGAAGGTTTAGACCCGGAAGTTTGCCATATTGCCTTTAATGGAAATGATTTAATCCTTACAATAGAAGGAAACCAATACAAACTCACAAAAACACAGATATGAAAAATATACCATTTTATAAAGATGGAAAAAGTAACTATGTAATTGTTCAGCCATCGTCTCCCGATCAGATTCACCAGGATGCTGTACAACTCTTAAATGATGAAATATACAAGGCATGCTCTATCACATTACCTGTCATAACTGATAATGAGAGTCCGCAATATCACGAAATAATCATTGGAAATTGTCCTAACAGAAATACGGTATTTGGATCAACTATCTTACTAGATCATGATGAATTTTACCTTTTCAATAAAGATTCTAAAATTTATATCAATGGTAACAGAAGGGGATTGATGTTAGGAGTAAGTTATTTTTTAGAAAATTATCTGAAAGTTAAGAAACTTATGGTAACAGGCCGTAACGGAGCACAGCCCATTGAATGCTTCAAGGTTAAAAGTCTCCCCGAAGTTTACATTACAAAATTTAATTTTAATATTCAAAAACCCGCTTTCTCCTATAGATGGGTGGTATCTCAAGAAGCATACAGTAAAAACTACTCCAATTTCAATAAACTTTCTTATTGGGATATTAAAGTGATGCAACCAGCTGCATTAGAAGATTCCGGTGAGAGCGTTCACAATCTTACAAGGCTTTTTGGATATCAGACTCATTTTGCCTCGCATCCTGAATATTATCCGTACATCAATGGTAGCAGGACCTCTGAACTCATGACTGAGACACAATGCCACAGGGCACCATGCCTATCCCAGGCTGGAGTCTTTGACATTGTAAAAGCAGCGCTGCAAGCAAAAATGGACGAAAAGCCGGATAAACCCATCTGGAATCTTTCTCAGCCGGACGGAATGACAGATTACTGCCAATGCTCAGAATGTGCCCCCAAACATGCCCTGCCCGGTGGATTCTCAAATACATTATTTCCTTTCATCAACCGTATGGCAAAAGAATTTCCTGATAAAATTATCAAAACACTCTCTTACGTTGTAAGTGACCATATTCATACTGTGGAAACTGTATACTCCAATGGAAATATTCTACCTGCCGGTAAAGTTGAGCCTAATGTTATGATTATATATTGTCCTACAATTAATAACAAAATCAAATCAATTGCTTCTTCAAATGAATTGATTGCCGGTACTTATAGAGAGATGCTTTATAAATGGTCTCAAAGTGGAGGAAAATTGTTCATTTGGGAATATCTGGTGAATTTCTCTTATTATCTCTTTCCATTTCCTACACTCCATATTTTACAGGAAAATCTAAAATATTACAAATCTTTGGGAGTCAGCTCATTCTTTGCTGAATGTTCAAGTACGGAAGATAGTTCATTGAGAGCTTTAAACACCTATGCCTATTCAAGACTTTTATGGAATCCTGATGATGATTTAGAGGGAATTATCAGTGATTTCTGTAAAAATTATTATGGAACTGGTTATAAAGAAATGTTTCAATACATTACGACTCTTTTAAAATATGCCAACAATGATAATTCAGGTGTTTGGAACTCTATGGGAGGTACCGGATCTATGATTGGTCACGCAAATCCTGTACTAAGTGTTGAAGGCACAACATTATTCAGCATTAAACATTTAAAAGAATTTTATCAATATATAGATGATGCTCTGGCAAAAGTAAATATAAATTCGAACGAATGGGCAGCGATAAAAAGAGAACAGATTTGTTTAAAACAAGTAGAAGTGGAAGCATCATGTACTTATGCCCATCGACTAAGTACGAATCAGGATTTCTTCGACTATTTTACACGTTACGGAGGAGGGAATTATGGAAATACCCCTAAAGGCAAAATACAAAACAGATGTTATGATTTACAAACAGACTGTCTTTCTCTTAATCCTCCAATAGAAAATATAAATGGAACGGGAAGAAAAATAACTCCCTACGTAACAGACGTAATCAACGGCGCTGGCTATAATTAATCTATTAGAACTATAAAAAGTGACACACTATATCAAAAACCTTTCAGATCATCTGGAAGGTTTTTTTTGTACTCTTATATAAATCATACACGATCTGTTTTTTAATTATTCAAAAAATAAAATAAAAATCTTACAAAATATTGTTTTCAGCAATCTATGTAGTATTTGGAAATACCGTTTTTTTCATAACTTTACTTAAATTTTCAGCTGTTGGCTAATCTTTACAAAAAAGACTCTCCTTTTCAGGTTTACATATCATTCAAAAAATATTTGGATGTTCTGGAACATATCCGATATAATGACCGGCTGGAATATCGGGCCAACTATGCCGAATCACTGATTGAAAGAACCAAGAATTTTAAAGAATTCAGAGATGGCTTCCAGGATATAAGTCTCCTTGAAAAAAATGAAGAACTCATCAGGCTGTTGCTTGCCGATCTTTTCCCCACCGGGCTTACCCACAATGAAATAAAGGCAGCAAGTATCCCACTTTCCAATATCACGTTCAACTATACTGAAAGATTTAAAAACATTTTAAAAGATGCCGGAAAGGATTTTGAAATAGAACTCAGGAATATTACAGATAATGAATTTTATGTATTCTGCTGTTGCCTGATTCTTCAGAGTTACTTCAAAAAAGATATCAGAAGTACCATCCCTTTTTATTATGATATTCCCAATAAGCAGGGAATTATGAAACATTATAAGATTACGGTAAATTCAGATTTTACAGAAATTATTCCTACCGAAAAAGCAAAAATTCCGGATGATGGTATCATGGATATGTTATTGGAAAACCTGGATGACTTTAAACTATGGAAGAAATATTTTCCTTCACAATCCTGGATATTAAAAGGCTTTACCATTATTTCACTGGTTGACTGCACTTCTGAAGTAGCATTGTCTGACCTGAAATCCAGTATGATAGAAATAGATCCTGAAAATTTGAAGCCGGATGAAAACCTGACTGAAATTTTTAAATCCTATTTTGATGTTCCCGAACTAAACTTCGGACTGATGACCTTCAACAAGAAGGAACAAAAACTCGATAAACTTCCTATTTACGAAAGCTTTCTGACCAATCATATCCTTGATTTCTGGATCAATACCTTCGATGAAGAAACCCGTAAAAATACATTTAATAACTTAAGTCACAATTCTAAACCGATTGTTGTTTCTAATGTTGATAATCTGGACGCTAATGTAAAGCAGCTTCCATCCTTCAATATTCTAAAAGACAACCATATCAACAGCTTCATGGTAATCCCTATCATGAAAGATAATGAGCTCCTTGCTATAATGGAGTTTACTTCACCTGTGGCTGGTAGTTTTAATGGTTTAAAACTCAAAAAAATGGAGTTTTTTACTGATATGGTCCTGTTCTCACTCAGCAGGTTTTATTTTGAAAAAAACTATCAGATAGAAGCAATTATCCAAAGAGAATATACCACTATTCATGACAGTGTGGTCTGGAAATTCAGGAATGAAGCCGAAAAATATTTTACAGCCTCATTGGGAAAGAAAATGTATACCCTAAAGCAGATTTCATTTAAAAATTTAACCCCTCTGTTCGGAGTTTCAGATATCCGTTCTTCATCCGAAAAACGCTTTAAGCTGATGCTTGAAGACCTCAACCAACAGATTAACTGCTTAATGGATATTTTTACCTTGACCAATTCCGATTCGGAAAAATTCCTGTTAGCTTTAGATATTTTCAAAAATGAACTTAACCATGAGATTAAAGCTGACACTGAGCAACGCTTTCAAAGGCTTTTAAGAGAAGAAATTCATCCTTTTTTACAGGGAAAACTTGAAATAAAAACCAGCCGTGAAATAAAATCAAAAATCAAAGATTATTTCTCGAACATCTTTGCCCAAACTGATCTGTTCTATAGCCATAGGAAAAACCTGGATGATTCTATAACACTTGTCAACAGAAAGCTGGCAGATATGCTGGATGAAAGCCAGACGAAAGCTCAGCAGATATTTCCGCATTATTATGAAAGATTCAAATCCGATGGTGTAGAACATAACTTATATATCGGGCACACTATTGCCCCTGATCTTCATTATTCGTTCAAAGTCGTTCACAAACTGAGGTATTGGCAACTGAAAACCATCTGCCGGATGGAACATGAATTTCAGTCTTTTAAAAAAGATCTTCCCATCCCATTGGATATCGCTTCATTGATTTTTGTTTACAATGAAAAAATAGACATCCGTTTCAGAATGGATGAAAAAACGTTTTTGATGTAGATGGCGCCTACAATTCTTATTATGAAATCATTAAAAAAACGTTTAGATAAAGCCCATATTAAAGACTCTTCAGAAAGAATTACCGCTCCGGGAAAAATTACCATTGTTTATTTTGGTATGGAAAACCAGAAGGAATACCTAGACTATATTTCCAAGCTTCAAAAGAAAGGTGTTCTTGAACATGATGTAGAATTCCTTAAAGTAGAAGACCTTCAGGGAATTACAGGATTACTGGCGTTGAGAGTTTCTTTGTTTAGGAATTTAGATGATTGAAACACCCTAATAATATTCAATTTTTCTAATCCATCTGTACAGATCCTTTCCATTTACGTTTTTAATAATTTCTGTCCAGTTATTTTGCTTGTCAAATTTATATCTGAAATCTATTATGACTGGCTCTACGATTTTATCATCCAGTGCAGGTTTATCTAAATAAATTAACCTGGTTATATAATTTCCTTTATACTCAAATTTTCTTTCATACGAAAGCCTATTTTGATAATAGCTTGTTTCTTTTTCCAGCTTTTGATCTTTAGTATAAACATAAATTGTATAAGAGTTTTTTTCGGAATCACCGTTTTTTTCTTCTTTAATCATCTTACCGTTACCAAGGATAATATATGAATAGAATTTCCCATCCTTAATGCTGGTTCTCTTTATTATATTTCCAAATTCATCATATTCATATTTAAAATGGCCGGTTAGATATATTTTTTTATTTTGCAAATCATTTTCATGTTCAAAAAACTTTTCTTCAACTACCCTATATTGGCTGTCATAAATTTTCACTCTGTTTAATTTTTTGTGATAGATAGAATCTTTGCCCCTGGAATATCCCCCGTTTCCTACCGCTTTCCAGATATCATTTGTGACGGCAAAAATGCTGTCTGTTTTTGAAAGGGTATCAAACTTTGTAATAAATAAAGGATTAAAACTCTCCCAATTATTAATAATTTTTTCTCCTGGTTCATCTTGCCGTTTATAGTACGATTCACTAAATTTCACCTTTTTCCTATTTCCATCATAAAAATATCGGGAATTTTTTTCTGAATATTTGTTTTTAGTATTTTGAGCAGTCAATCGATTCAAATGATCATATGTATTTATATATTCATCAACAATCTCCCCGGATCTATAGTACCATATCTCCCGTGTAATATTTCGGTTTATATCGTAGTAAGTCTCATTGTTGATATATCGACAAAAATACGTTTGAAACCATGAATTCCTCATGCTTTCCCTCAAAATTTTTAGGTTTCATGATTGTAGCGTGACCATATTCATCATCTCCTCTCATGAAAGTATATGGTCCAGAATCATTTAGAAAAACTACAGATTCCTTCACAGATTTAGGGTTTCCTAAAATTGAATCCTTAATAACCTGAGAATGAAAAAATGTTGTTAAAAAAAATAAGAAAAGCAATGATTGTTTCATTATTTATGTTTGTTTTTAGAACTAACTTTTATAGTTGATGTGGAAATTTCACAGATCACAAGGATAGAAAGAGGAATCATCAATACTTCTATTCTCAGTCTTATGAGAATTGCCGATGCACTTGAAATTTCTATAAATGAATTCCTGAAAGATATAGAATAAGCTAACCCCAATAGACACATCAGGGCAAGCCCATTGTAAGTGATTTATAATTAAAGACTCAGAAAAGCTGCCCCAAAAGATAGTACAGAAATAATAATTCCAGCCATAAAAATCTTATAGGTAATGGATAGAAGTTTATATTTTCTGTCTAAGACTTTTCCCAGGTAATAAAGATCTTTTACCATAGAATCGTAAATATAATCCCTGTCTTTGATAAGGTCTTTCATCGCATTATGATAATCATCAAATAACATCTGATGGAAATTCCCGAAAAACAGCAGGTTTACTTTCCTGTTAACAATATCCTGAGCAGTAAATGTAGTTTTCGTTACATTGGGTTTAGTAGAAAGAATTGCAAATATAATAGTTAATACACTAGACAACAGCAGGATGAAACTCGGAAGAATCAAGTGTGAATTCTTAGGGGCATCCAGCTTCGGAACCAAAACGGAAAGACAAACTGAAATAATAATGGCGTTGACAGACAAAAGAATATTGGCCTTGCTATCTGCAATATCACTCAATCTTGTATGATTGTTAAGGGTTACCCTGAAAAGGGTATCTACACTCCGGTCTGACTTTTCCTTCTCCTTTTTCCCTTCGGCATTATCTTTTTTATCCTCTTTCTTCACTTCTTCTTTTTCCAGCTTTTTCTCTATCTTTTTGATGTTTTTCTTTTTTAAAGGCTCCCAGTGTTCTTTAGCATAGTCCGTATAATAAGTATGTCTGTTTTTAAGCATATCCAGGTTTCCGGCATTCCATTCTTCATTAGAGAAGCATCTTACATTGGTCAGTTCCCACTCCTTCCTTAAAGCATCGGAAATATCATTGTAATCATGGCCTGCAAAATGGCTGAAGTCTGCATCTTTTACAATTTTTTCCAATAAATTCTTAGGTTCATAACTGATTTTCGTCGCCAGGATCAGCTTTTCAACATCCTGAATATAATTTTCTGCATAATTTTCCTGATGTAAAAAACTTTTCATAATCTCCACACTCCTCTCTTCATGATTCTGGGCGCATTCTATATAGCCCGTATCGTGGAACCATAAAGCAACAAGTACCTTCTCCTGATCCTCATCAGAAACAGGGGTATTTTTCATAATTTCTTCAGCCTTATTGACTGTATAGGCAGTATGAATAAAATTATGATAAAAGTAAACCGAAGATAACTTATCTTTGAATAAGATTTCAACATAATTTTTAGCTTTGTGTAGAATGCTCATTCCTGAATTTTTGTTAATGTAAATTTATGAATTTATCCTTTAAAACTCAATTAAAAAATACTTCTATTGTTCTGAGGACGGTATTGTCTGCAGGAGTGCTGTATTCCTGCGCAACATATAACGTGCAAAAAGGCAAAAACGTATTTGAAATAAAAGATTCTGACATAAAATCTGAGAATGATTTTAAAATTTTCCTGATTGGGGATGCTGGAAATGCAGATGAAGCGCAGGCACAGAAAACCCTGCATTTACTGAAAAATAAACTTGATTCAGCAGACAGCAACTCTATGCTGATTTTTCTTGGAGACAATATTTATCCGAATGGAATGCCGGAAGAAAAGGATAAAGGCTATATTCTCGCCAAACAAAAGCTGGAAGATCAGTTGAACATTACTAAAAATTTCAAGGGAAAAACAGTAATGATACCCGGAAACCACGATTGGTATAACGGACTGGAAGGGCTGAAAGCCCAGGAAGGATTTGTAAAGAAGTATTTTGATGATAAAAAATCTTTTCTTCCCAAAAGCGGGTGCCCGATTGACGATATCAATATTTCCAAAGATATTAAACTGATCGCTATTGATACAGAATGGGTGATTACCAATTGGGATCAACATCCGGGGATCAACAAAAACTGCAACATTAAAAACCGGGAAGACTTTTTTACCGAATTTAAAGATCTTATTATAAAAAATCAGGGCAAAAGAATCATTGTAGCCCTCCACCATCCTGTTATCAGCAGCGGAACCCATGCAGGTTTTAGCTCTGCCAGATCTCACCTCTACCCTTTTAAAAGTAAAATTCCGGTGCCGGTCATTGGCAGTGTAGTAAATATTCTGCGCAGTTCTTCCGGAGCCAGCCCTGCTGATATCAACAATCAGCATTATGCAGATCTTGCCAACCGGTTGAAGAGTATAGTTCAGGATAAAGAAAATATTATTTTTGTTTCAGGACATGATCATAATCTTCAATATCATGAAGACCGCAATATAAGGCAGATTATCAGCGGAGCCGGTTCCAAAGTAGATCCGTCCACAATTGCCGAACAGACAGATTTTTCCTATGGAGGCAGCGGATTTGCCATATTAAATATCAGAAAAGATCAGAGCACAGACGTTGAATACTTCTCAACAAAAGATGCCCTGCTTCAAAAACTGACCCATATTTCCGTTGTTTCAAAACCGGATGTATTTGTGAACAACTTTCCGAATACCTTTCCGCCCACCTTTACCTCAACAATTTACCCGGTACAGCTTACCCAAAAAAGGAAATTTTACCGGTGGCTGTGGGGAGATCATTACAGAAGATATTACGGAATCCCTATAGAAGCTCCTATAGCCAACCTTTCCGAGTTGAACGGAGGTTATGTGCCTTTCAGGGAAGGAGGTGGAAACCAATCCAATAGTTTAAGACTGAAAGCAGCAGACGGGCAGGAATTTGTAATGCGGGGAGTGAAAAAAAGTGCTATCCGCTTCCTCAACAATATGGCTTTCAAAAAAAGTACTCTTGGAGATGAACTTACAGACACTTTTCCGGAAAAGTTTTTGCTGGATTTCTACACTACCAATCATCCGTTTACACCATTCACCATTGGAAATATGGCCGAAAAGCTCAATATTTTCCATAGCAACCCCAAATTATATTTCATTCCTAAACAACAGGCATTGGGAAGATATAACCAAAATTACGGGGATGAAATGTATATGATTGAAGAACGTTTTTCATCTGACCCCAAGACATTAGCTTCACTGGGGAATGCCAAAGATATAGTCTCTACAGATGATGTATTAAAAAACCTGACTAAAAACTATAAATATTCCGTTGATAAAGAATCTTACATCAGAGCGAGAATTTTTGATATGCTAATCGGTGACTGGGACAGGCATTCGGATCAATGGAAATGGGCAGAATATGAAGAAGGCAATAAGGTAATCTACAAACCAATACCAAAAGACAGGGATCAGGCATTCAGCAAATATGACGGCGCTGCATTCAAGCTGATTATGAATGTTCCTGCCATTCGCCATATGAAAACCTTTACGGAAGATATTAGCAGCGTTAAATGGATCAGTATGGAACCCTATCCAATGGATCTTGTTTTCCTGAAAGGGTCTACCCAGGAAGAATGGATAGCACAAGCTAAATATATCCAGGAACACTTGAGTGATACCGATATTGAAGAAGCTTTCCACAATCTACCGAAAGAAGTTCAGGATGAAACAATTGCTGATATCCAGAGGAAATTGAAAATCCGAAAAACAAAATTGCAGGAGTATGCATCACAATATTATGATGTACTGCAAAAAAAAAGTTCCTCTGGCAGGAACTGTAAATCCTGATAAATTCGTCATTACAAAAAATAAGAATTCTGTACACGTACAACAATACGAACTAGGCAAAAACAAGGATAAAAACGAACTTGTATTTGAGAAAACATATTCTGATTCGAAAACTAAAGAATTATGGATTTACGGGCTGGAAGATGATGATATGTATGAGGTAGGAGGTACAGGAAATCCCAGAATGAATATCAGGCTTATCGGTGGATATAATCATGATATTTATAATGTAACTGATGGAAGAAAGGTAAAAATCTATGATTTCAAATCCCAGAAAAACACCTATAATTCCGGAAATGCAACCAGGAATATTTCTGACGATTATGATATCAATACTTACAATTATAAACATCCGAAATACAATTCCTTCGCCGGGTATCCCAATGTGGATTATAACCCTGATGACGGAGTGATCATTGGAGTCCTGGCCAACTACACGGTTAATAATTTTATCCGGGATCCCTTTACTCAAAAACACAGTTTAAAAGCCAACTTTTATACTGCTACTGCCGGATTTAGCTTACAATATAAGGGGATTTTCAAAAAAGCAATTTCCGGATGGGATTTCAATCTGGATGCTTCTTATACCACTCCAAGATTTTCACAAAACTTCTTCGGATTATCTAATGAAAGTCCGTATGATAAAGAAGATACTGAAAGAGAATACAACAGAGCCAGAATTTCCAAGTTCAATTTTGCCCCTTCTATTTCGAAAAAAAGCTGGATGAATCTCAGCCATCAGATCCAACTTACTTTTGAAGATAATAAAGTACAGAAAAGAGAAGGCCGTTTTATCAATACATCGCCGGATGTAAGACCTGAAGTATTCAATAGTCAGCAGTTTATGGGGGCCAACTATACCTTTAGCTTTAAAAATGCAGATAACCTTGCTTTTCCAACCCTGGGAATGGAGCTGATGGTGAACGCCGACTGGAAAGCCACTTTTTCCGATTTTAACAAAAACTTCCTGACTTTAAAAGGAAAACTGGCCATTGATCACCGAATTGATAAAAAGGGAACTTTTGTATTTGCCAATTCCAGCAATGTCATGTGGATCAATAATAACAATTTTGAATTCTATCAGGCCGCTGCAATCGGAGGAAATAATGGAATGAGGGCTTTCAGAAACGAAAGGTTCTCCGGAAGATCTTATTTTACCAATAATTCAGAGGTACGATGGGACTTTGGAAGAATCAGAAATAATATTGTTCCTGCCAACCTGGGGATTCTTGTAGGCTACGATATCGGCCGGGTATGGAATGATACCGAGAATTCCAGAAAATGGCATCAGTCTGTAGGTGCCGGTGTCTGGCTAAGTATTGTAGAAATGCTTTCTGCAAGACTCAATTATTTCTATGGATCTGATGGAGGAAGAGTTTCTGCCGGTATAGGCATGAAGTTTTAAATCAATTTAATTGGACAAATTTATAGTTGTAAAATCCGGATTTTATAATATAGTCTCTTACAAGACTTTCTGCAAGCTTATCATCTCAGCTATATTGCTCAAAAATCCACAGGTGTTTTCTGTGGATTTTAGTTAATATATTTTAGAAAACGGAAAAGTACATAATTCCTAAAATGAAAAGTTATACACATTTCCACCTTCATCTTTTCCTTTCTCATCCGCAATCCATAAGGTCTTATCATCATGGAAGACGATGGCTTCTTTCTGCGAATTATGATTTAAAGAGATTTTCTGAATTTTAGCGGAGCTGAAATCATCTGCGGTAAATCCGGTAAGTACATGAATATTTTTATGTGTCAGTAATACAATTTTATCATGAGTACTATTGATGGCGGCTGATGTAATGGCGGCATCATTATAGCCTCCTTCAAGTTTTAGCTTCCCTACCAGCTTAGCTTCAAAATCACCTTCCTGGTTAGGCACCTTGAATACAAGGAAAGTTCCGTCAAAGCCCTTACTCCTGTTTTTGGTAAAAAGATAGAAATTTCCTCCCATTTCCACAAAGCCTTCACAGTCATACAGCCAATTTGATTTCTTAGGAGGAAATTCGGTTTGTCCCTCATAATGAAATCTGGTGGACTGAATTACTTTTGTTGTTTTCTGAGACAGATCTTTCAGGTCGGTTTTTAAAATAGCAAGGTCTTGTCTGTTGTTATCATTATTTCCAAAATCTCCGATATAAATATTGCCTTGCGAATCAGTAATAATATCCTCCCAATCAGTATTTTCTGCATTTTCTACCGGAATTTTACCCAGCATTTCTCCTTTATCATTAAGAGCATAAATGGCATTTTTATTCCCTTTGTCCTCAATTACCCAGACCGTTTTTTTGTCTTTTGACAATGTTATTCCCGAAACTTCCTTCAGTTTTTTAGGCAAGGAAAACAGAAGAGGCAATCCGTCATTTTTAGCAACCGGTGAATTTTGTGCTTTAGGATTACAACTCAATAAAAAAATAAAAGGTAAAATAAGGAATCGCAACATATTGTTATTTTAAAAATTAAATGAATTAAAAAGCATTCATTGTTTCAGACGAACTTAAGAAAGCTGTTTTGCTTTTTCCCAAAGAACATCCATTTCCTCCAGGGTCAGGTCTGCCAGCTTCACATCTTTTTCAAGAGCCAGTTTTTCCATTTTTTGAAATCTTGAGATAAACTTCAGGTTGGTTCTTTCCAATGCAGAATCCGGGTTAATGCCTGAAATCCTTGCATAATTAATCAAGGAGAAAAATACATCTCCCAGCTCTTGTTCTTTTTTATCAGGATCTGTTTCTGCATGAAACTCCTGAATTTCTTCATCCACCTTTTTCCAGGCATCCTCAGCATCATGAAACTCAAACCCGATACCTTTTACTTTATCCTGGATCCTATAAGCTTTCACCAGGCTTGGCAGGCTCTTCGGAACACCACCTAAAATGGATTTGTTTCCTTCTTTCAGCTTCAGTTTTTCCCAATTCTGTTTTACTTCTTCTTCGTCCTTTACTTCAGTATCCCCATAAATATGTGGATGACGGAAAATAAGTTTTTCATTAAGGGAATTAATAACATCTGCAATATCAAAGCTCTTTTTCTCAGATCCTATTTTAGCGTAGAAAACCAGATGAAGCAGAACATCTCCCAGCTCTTTTTTAATTTCCGTCAGGTCTTCCTGAAGAATCGCATCAGAGAGTTCGTAAGTTTCTTCCAGCGTCAGGTGGCGCAACGATTGCAGGGTTTGTTTCTGATCCCACGGGCATTTCTCACGAAGATCATCCATGATATCCAGTAATCTTCCGAAAGCATCCAGCTTTTCCTGTTTTGTATTCATAGTTTGAGAATTCAAGTCTTACAAATTTAAGAATAGTTTCTGTCATTTTTAAACCTGGCAGATTTTAAAGTCTGTTATTTTTGGGACAATAAAAAACCTCATCAATTCTGACAAGGTTTTATATTGTACATTCAAATGAATGAATTATCCTTTTTTAGTATGCGTACTTTTCGGAGCTGCTTTAGCTGCTGAAGTAGCCTTTACTTTTGGAGCGGCAGGTTTTTCTGCTTTTGGAGCGGCTTTTTTTAGGAGCTTCTTTTTCAATGCTCACTTCAGCCGGTTCTCCTTCCAAAGTTTCAGGTTCTGCTTTTACAAAGCTTTCAGGTGTAATATATCCTGCTTTCTGAAGAATATTATACCATTGTGCCAGTTTCTTAATATCAGAAGAGTATACTCTTTCGGTATCATAATTAGGAAGTGACGCCAGCATAAAGTCTTTCAGATCTGCATCAGAAGATTTATGAGAAATTGTTTCCTTATAATCGTTGTTTTTAGCAATATTTTCAAAAACTTCGAACAAAGGAACTTCTTTTTCAAATGTAAACATAGCAATGTTATCCAGTAAGCTTACCTGGCTTGAGTTTCCAATGCTCACTTTTTTCTTGGTGGTAACATCTTCAATAATGAATCCGTTTCTTAATTGAGAAACTAATTTGTAAAGTCCTGGTTTTCCAGAAATTGAAATTATTTTTTCTAACAGCATAATTTTATTTTTTGTAAATTCTGCAATCGGCAATCAGCTTTTTGCGTTTTATTATCTTTTATCCTTGTTTACATTATTTTGGAAATCTCATTTTGTAACCGATGTTTACGTCACCCTGAGAAATCTTTGTCAGTTTTCCTTTTACCAGCTTCTTTTTTAATGCACTTAAATGATCGGTAAATAAGATCCCTTCAATATGATCGTATTCATGCTGAATTACGCGGGCTCTAATATCGGAAAAAGTTTCTGTATGTTTCACAAAATTTTCGTCATAATATTCAATAACGATTGTCCCTTTTCTTTTCACGTCTTCCCTTACATCAGGAATAGACAAACAGCCTTCATTAAACTTCCATTCTTCACCGGATTCTTCCAGGATCCTGGCATTGATGAATACTTTTTTTAAATTCTGCAAGCTCGTCTTTAATATCCTCATAATCTTCATCTTCAGCAAGAGGAGTCACATCGATGACAAACAAACGGATATCCAATCCGATCTGAGGCGCAGCAAGACCTATGCCATTTGCGCTGTACATCGTTTCGAACATATTATCTATCAGTTCCTGTAACCCGGGATAATCTTTATCTATATCTTTTCCCACTTTTCTCAAGACAGGATCTCCAAAAGCTCTTATCGGTAAAATCATTTTAATCTTTGTTCTAAAAAATTCTGCAATATAATCGTTGCACTTACTTTATCTATTAATCCTTTTTCCTGTCTCTTTTTTTTGCTTTTCCCGCTTTGGGATATAAAAAAAGAGGCCATTTTAGAAGTAAACCTTTCATCAAAACGATGAACGGCAATATCTGAAAATTCTTTTTTAAAGACTTCAATAAATTTCAGAATATCGGTCTCTACTTCCGAAATATTTCCTTTCAGATCTATGGGAAGTCCAATCACTACTTCGTCTACCTTATTTTCACTGAAATATTTTTTCAAAAATTCCATTAAAGAATGGTTCTCAATAGTTTCCAGACCACTGGCTATAATCTGCATATCATCCGTTACAGCAATGCCACAACGGGCTTTTCCGTAGTCTATTGCAAGGATTTGTCCCATAAGTCTGCAAATTTAGTAAAATTTACTGATTTTATTCATAACGCAGTTTTTTTTATATCAATCATGTTTTATTCCATTATTTTTTTTTATAATTTTAATCTTCCAAAAAAACAAAATATATGAAGAGACTCATCCTCGTAAGACATGCAAAAAGCGACTGGCCGGAAGAAACGGAGGACTTTGACAGACCCTTGGCAGATAAGGGACTGGAGGACGCCATGAAGATGTCCAGGTTTATGAAAAACAACCATATTTCCATAGACCATTTTGTGTCGAGCCCCGCTGTACGTGCATTGAATACCTGTAAAATTTTCAACCAGACCTACCAGCTTGATTTTACTACTAATGAAAAGCTATATAACCCTTCGGAAAGAAATTTTGAATCGGTAATTTATGACCTGGATGACAGTCTGAACTCAGTAGCCCTTTTCTCTCACAACAATGGAATCTCTAATTTTGCCAATTCCATTTCCGAAGATATTTTTCATTTTCCCACCTGTGGTGTTGCCGGTTTTGAGGTGGATTGCAACTCATGGTCCGAATTTGACGGTGCCAGAAAGAAGCTTCTTTTCTTTTATGAGCCCGGAAAAATATAATCTTCATATTCCATTTTGTCCTCAAGAATTTATACCTATTAAAAAGAATATTAAAATCAATACCAACGATTGATATAGCAAGAATTGCAAAACACACACAAATGATTAAAAAAAATGACTTCAAAGAAAAATCCTGGAGTAGAATATGATGTAAAAACTCCAATCAAAAGAAATCCCATTTCCCGGTATTTTGTAAAAGGGTGGTGGGAAGATATGGAAGGAAAAGAAATAACAGAGGCAAATCTGAGAGATAGAGTCCGCTTTCATCTGCAAATGAAAAATATCGACTCTCCTGAAGGAAAAAAAGTACACCTTGAATTGAGGGAATGGGATAAGTTTGACTTTCTTCTTTATATCCTCAGTTTTGTAAACAAAGAACTGATCGGATATAAAAACGCAAGGGAATATGAAACGATCAATATTGTAGCCACCGACCCTGAAAATAAGGAGATCCTTACAGAATGGGAATTAAATGAAAATTCTGAGATCATCATCCCTTTACTGCTGGATGAGAATGCCCTGACTAAAATGGTAACGAATGATGCAGGAAGGGACCTTGAGCTTTATTTCCGATGCAGGTATATAGATGAAGGATATATGCCTGAAATCGTAGAACTTCCATGGGAAAACCAGGATTACCTGAAAGTAAAACCGAAACCTGTAGCAGAACCTATCATCTTCGTACATGCTTCGGATAAGCACCTCCTGCCAGCCATTTATTCTGCTGATGATGGAAGCCCATGGTATATTGCAGCCATGAAAAACGGGTTGTATGCCAATAAAGTGAATACATTAACAAAACCTTATAGCAGCGATTTCAAAAAAGAAATAACAGGTTTTGAAAAAAGAGCTTATAAAATTGCCATCAGAAAGCTGGAAAAGGGAGAGTTAGTTTTCAATACAGGAAGAAAGGGTACTACTTCAAAATTTTATAATCTTGATATTTCAGAAATAGATGGAAATTTTAAGGATAAAATAAAAGTAGGCGTAAACAGAGGGACGGGCATTCCAGGGGAAACTTCTAAGGGAATTAACCAGCTGGAAGCCCAAACCCAGCGAGGTAAGGCAGGTGCAATAAAAACAGTGGGAGAAATTACAGGTGTTTTTGGCATTTTATCAGATTTGGCAGCTTTATTAAGAGGAGTGGCAGATCATCAGATTCCGATGCCATCTATTGTTCCGCCTTTTGTGATGGATACTGTAAACAAAATGAAAGCTGAGAATGATGAATTTATTATAGAAAATTGGAATAAAAAATTACAAGCTTCAATTAATGAAGGATTAAACTCTGTTAAAAGAACTGTTAACTCCCCAGCTAATAAGAGCTATAATTTGGGTTTTAATCTTATTAATGTTTCGGAAGAACTACTTACAAAGATATTGAAAAAACAGATATTCGAATATGATAAGAAGTCATTAGATTTCAAAACTTATTTAACGGATCAAAGCCACGGCAAAGAAGAGGCAGCTATATTAGTACAAAGCATTGAAGAAAATGACAAATATAATCGTTCAACAATTAATCATTATATTCATGCTCTTTTTGTAAAAGATTTAAAAATATGAGAAGTATATTAAATATCTTACTTTTTATTCCATTATTATGTTCTTGCCAGCAGTATAATAATCCCCCCTATGATGAAAAGGAAAAAGTATTGAGAGATTTTCCTGTAGAAAATAGTACCAGGATGGTAATGGATTCTTTATGGAATAAAAGGGACTCACTTACTTATCTTAGACTTAAAAATCTCGATTTAATTCTGATGAATGAATCTTCAACAATTCCCAATTGGATTGGAAATTTTGAAAAAATGAGAATATTTCAAATAGTGAATGAAGAGAAAAAAAATCACATCTATTCCTAAAAGCATAGGAAAATTAACACGCCTATTGCAATTTGATATTCCAAACAATAATGTAACTGTACTCCCTAGTTCTTTTTATAATCTTAAAAGCTTAACATATCTTGATTTAAGAAACAATCCTATTGTATTGATTAACAATGAAATAAGCCAACTTACTAATTTAGAAAGTATCAATTTAGATGGTACTTTTATAAATAACTTACCTATTAGCATTTGCAAATTACAAAAAATAAAATTTTTCACTTTAGAAAACACTCATATTTCTGATTTACCTACTTGTTTAAAAGATATGTCTAGTTTGGAGTGGCTTAATATTTCAGGTACAAGAATAAAAATCATTCCCATTGAAATTTTAAATGCACCAAAGTTAGAAACAATTCATGCAAAAGGCTTAAAGCTCAAAAACTATAAAGAAGTAAAAGCCATTTGTAAAAAAAGAAATATCACATTTTATTATGATGAATAAATTTATTATGATGAATAAATAAAATTATATTTTTTTAGAAGTACTAATTGAATTAACAATAGTTAGCGGGAATAAAAACGGGACAAGCCAAAACCCGTCCCGTCGTACTATTTTTTGTGATTTTACTTTTACTTCCTTTTCAGATCCAGATCATCAAAATCAAAACTGAAATCAGTAACTTCAGAAATAGCTTTTAGCTTTGCAGACTGTGCTTTTCCATTTTCGTCATACTCAAAAATAAGGTAAGCATCGGCATCATAGCTTCTGTCATCCCATTTGATAATGAAGGAATTATTGGAATATGGAAGCAATTCGCCTTTTAATCTTGGTGAGTTTTTGCATGAAATTCTGTAGGTACTTCCCTGCTGTACAATTTCCACATCACCAAACCAGGCATCATTATAAATTCCTACAAACTGTTCGGATTTTGGATGAAGTGCTTTTTCCTTTTTAAAGGCGTCCGATTTAGCAAACGCATCTTTCTTTTGCTTTTCATAATCAGCATTCATTTTAGCCATTCTCTCACTATAGGTCTTTAACCAATTTCTGTCTGCCACACCAAGATAAGAATCTTTTACCGTATTGGTAATAGTATTAAACGCAGCCCCCGACTGCTGGTTTGTCAGCACTACAATCCCCAATTTCAAATCCGGTATCAGTGTAAACTGCGTTACCGTTCCAATCAAACCTCCGGTATGTTGCACTTGTTTATGCCCCTTCACATCACTTAAAAACCAGCCTAATCCATATCCGTAAAAGCTGGTATCATATGGGTTTTTTGCAGCTACCCTGTCAGGAATCTGAAGGCTCCACAACTGTTGGGCATTTTTATCAGAAACCAGTTTTTTACCGTCTTTAGTGGTAAAATTATTCATCAGGCATTCAGCCCAGGTTGTCATATCTTTAATATTACTCATAATACCCCCTGCTGCATTGGCGGTTTCATTCCAATCGTGAGGAACAGCCACTGCTTTTCCAGCCACAGGAGCGTGAGCATCAATTTTATTGGTTATCGCTTTAGCACGGTTATAGCTTCCGAAACTGGCTGTCATTCCTACAGGTTTCATGATCCGCTGTTCTATAAATTCTGCCCAGCTTAACCCGGAAATTCTGTGAATCACCTCACCGGCAACAATAAACATGATATTATTGTAGTCTAATTTCGTTCTGAAAGGATTTTCAGGCTTCAAATACCTTACATTATGAACAATATCATTGACTGTCAGACTTCCCCCCTCCGGAAAAAACATAAGATCTCCCTGGCCCAATCCCAGGCCTGCCCTGTGAGTAATCAGGTCTTTTATGGTTACATTCTGAGAAACATAGGGATCATACATCTGAAACTCGGGAATATATTTTGAAACTTTGTCATCCCAATTTAATTTTCCTTCATCTGCCAGAATAGCAAGCGCCACACAGGTAAATCCTTTGGAGTTGGAAGCAATTCCCACTAATGTATTTTCATCCATAGGCTGCTTCGTGGTAAGAGAACGTACTCCAAATCCTTTGGAATAAATCACTTTACCATCTTTTACCACCCCTACAGACATTCCCGGAACGTCAAATGTTTTTAAAGTATTCTGGATCAGTTCATCCAGTTTTTTTTCCTCAACCTGGGCATTTGCCAATCCTACGGTTACAAGAAAAATGAAAAGAGAAAGTTTCTTCTTCATTATTTTTTAATTTTCCCAAATTTAGCAAATATTCGGTGATGCCTATTACCGATATTAAAAGTTCTAACACTTTTAAAATATACTTATCTCTTAAAATTCTTAAAGCTTCTTTATATTTGTGGTCTAAAACATTGAAATGGCAATAAACAGATTATTAGCTTTCTTTTTAGTAATGATAAGCTGTAATGTATATTTTTCCCAAGAGGTAACGATTAAAGATGATAAAGTTACAGTAGACGGGAAACAAATACTAAAAGCGGAAAAAATCAACCTCGCCCAGTATTCCTTTTTTTCTATGAAAAATGATGATGAAGTTTTACTTTACAAGTATATGGATAATGGAACGCCCAGCTATGTAAATGATGATTTTTTTATCCTTAATTTTCTGACGGCAAAAGTTAAAGTAGAATCTACAGACCTGGGCAAAGTTTCCAACTTTATGAATTCCAGGAAAGGAATGGAGAAAGTCGTAAGATGGCTTCTTAAAGAAAGAGTGCTTACTCCGGATGGTGAGCTGAATCCTGACCGCCTTGCAATATTCAAAGAAAAATACGACGAAAATATCACTGCAAGAACACACAGATAATGACAAAAATCCTCCTCCTTTCCGATTCCCATTCCTATATTGATGACCGGATCTTAGCGTATGCAGCACAGGCTGATGAAATCTGGCATTGTGGAGATTTTGGAAGCATGGCCGTAATTGAAGAACTTGAAAAAGTGAAGCCTCTGAAAGGTGTTTTTGGAAATATAGACGATGCAAAAATCCGTTCTGTATTTCCGGAAGTGAACCGTTTTTTTTGTGAAAAGCTTGAAGTACTGATGGTCCACATCGGTGGATATCCCGGCAGATATACTCCTATTGCCAGAAAAGAAATAAGTGAAAAGGCTCCCAGGTTATTTATTTCAGGACATTCTCATATTTTAAAAGCCATGTTTGATGAAAAGAATAATCTCCTGCATCTTAACCCCGGAGCTTGTGGAAAGCAAGGCTGGCATAAGACAAGAACAATGATGCGGTTTGTAGTAGATGGTGAAGAGGTTAAAGATCTGGAAGTGATTGAATTGGGTTCAAGAGTGTAAACAAATTAACTAACCTTGGCAGGGTGTTGAATTCCTGTTAAGGTTAATCAGTAAGAAAATGAAAATCGGGGATACAGTTTCTGTAGTAGATGAGGATTTAAGCGGTATAATTACTTCCGTGAAAGGAAATATTGTGGTTTTTAAAGATGAATACGGTTTTACCCACCAATATCCCAAGGAAAAGCTGGTTCCCAAAAATGCAGATTTATATGAAAATATAAAAATTGTGAAAAAAGCAGAGCCTAAAAAAATAATTTCTAAAAAACATCAGAAAAATCATTTGGTTCTGGACCTGCATTTTCATAATTTGGTGAAGAATCCCGATGACTATGACAGTTTTGAAAGATTGTTTATTCAAAAGGAAAAATTGTTGGAAGTTCTGGAGTTTTGCAGAAAAAATAATTTAAAGAGGCTGGAAATTGTACACGGCATTGGTGACGGGGTCTTACAAAGAATGGTAAGAGATGTTTTGGAAAGCCAGGTCAATATTGATTTTTATAACAAGGAAATACTTCACCATCAATCAGGTGCGGTAATGGTAGAATTTCACTAAATTTGCAGGAATTGAAATATGAACGTACTTAATTTACTTTTTACCAAAGACGGATTGATCTTCCAGATTGCGAAAAACAAAAGCATTGTGGAAGAAAAGTCGTACTTCGTTACTGAAGAAACCCCACTCAACCTTATTGAGGAAAAGCTTGATGAAATTCTTATCAGGCAACGCTTTGACGAAATCCAGGTAGTTTCTGCACTCAATCATTTTACTTTAATGCCTGAAGGTTTTTCTGAACACGAAACAGGATTTGACCTGATTGCTTTTAATGCCCCTGCAGATAAGGAAAAAGAAGAACTGATGCTTTCTATTAATAAGAAGTTCAATATCCAGTTTTATTACACTTTTCCGAAAAACTATTATAAAAAAATAAAAGAGCTGGCGATACCGGTACATTTTAATTTTTCCGGAGAAAAGTTTTTAAACTCTATCAACAACAAGAATAATAAGGAGATTCATATCAATCTTTATCATAATCAGTGCGAGTTTTTCGCTATTGATCATAAGAAGGTGATCCTGTATAACAACCTGGATGT
The DNA here is from genome assembly GCF_000738495.1 of Chryseobacterium sp. P1-3. Classification (NCBI taxonomy): domain Bacteria; kingdom Pseudomonadati; phylum Bacteroidota; class Flavobacteriia; order Flavobacteriales; family Weeksellaceae; genus Chryseobacterium; species Chryseobacterium sp. P1-3. The sequence continues at coordinate 54,332 of NZ_JPEQ01000001.1, read as the reverse complement.
TAACTCTGAGGTTGATTTCCTTTATTTTATTATGTTTACATTGAGTAAAATAGGTTTTGGAATCAATGATACGAGTTTTTACGCATATGGCGAAACTACAGAGAATGAAACTTTTATTTCCGAGCTTCAGAAATTTGTCAAAAACCTGAAAATTGTTTTTGATAACATCCCCAACAAAAATTTTATACTTAACTAGATTACAGACTGATGTACCAGGGATTATTTCTCAGGTAAGCTATAATCTATATACATCTTAATACAACATGTTCAGAATAATATCAGGCAAGTGGAAAGCCAAAAAAATTGCCGCTCCTAAAAATTTTGAGGTAAGGCCCACAACGGATTTTGCTAAAGAAGCTTTATTCAGCATCCTTGAAAACAAATACGACATGCAGTTTGTTTCCGTTCTCGATTTATTTGCGGGAATAGGTTCTATTTCGTTAGAATTTGCTTCCAGAGGATGCCAGGATGTGACTTCTGTGGAAATGAATCCAAAGCATACAGGATTTATAAATGCTACAGCATCAGAACTTGATATGGCCCTTCAGATCAATGTGCAGAGAGGTGATGTGTTCGACTGGCTTAAAAAATTCAGAAATAAGAAATCTTTTGAAATCGTTTTTTCCGATGCCCCTTTTGAAATGGAGGAAAAAAAATATTATGAGCTGATTTCTCTTGTTTTAAACAATAAATTCCTCAAAGAAAACGGGGTTCTTATCGTAGAGCATCAAAGCCGTATGAAGCTGGAACACCCTAATCTGATTGATACCAGAAAATACGGAAATGTAAGTTTCAGTTTTTTTGAACCGAATAAAGAAGATCATCAGGAACTTTAATTCCTGATTATTTTGAATTGAGCTTATACTCCTTATTCAACTGCCGTAAAGTCTTGGCCGGGATATCAGGACTATCTATCTCTGGGAATTTACTACTGCTTTACGGAAATAAAATAAACTATACTTCAATAAAGGGTATTGAACCAGCCTCATTTCCAAACCATCAATATGAAACTCTTCTTTATGGTAAGCAATCAATCAAAAAAGAGAAACGGCTAACAAATCAGCTTAAATTTAACTAAAGTAAAGCTTAAACTGAAAAGATAATTACAGAAACTTAGTTTTTTAAAAAGACTTGCCAGCGATAAGCTATTTATAGAATTACTCACTTTTTTCTCAATATATTGATAACATTCTAAAAAATTATAAATAAATTAGTATTTTAGGAAACAAAAAATATTAATTATGAAAACTTTTTTTTTATTTAATGATTTCATTAATTTTCCTTCATTCATGTGAAGTTGATCAAAGTATTAATAAAGAGGAGGCTATGTCTGAGAGAAATGATAGCTACAACAATCAAGCAAGATTTAATCTTACTTCAATATTAGATTTAAGCAAAACCAAAAACCCTTTTATCTCAAATATAGTATCAAAAGATGTTCCGATTGAAGACTTGCCTCCCTTGGAAACGAAAGCTATATCTGCTTATTTGGTCGAAGAAAGAACTTTAGAATGTGGTAAATCCTACATTTATGTAGCAAATGCAACTAACACCAGTGCTTATGACAGAATGGTATGGATTACAATTAAAAAAAAATACAACTACCATAGACAATCAATATGTAATTATACCTGCCGGCCAGCAAACAAATTCAATACAGTTTTATAGAGTATATGCTAATGTATCCAAGCCATATCCTGTTGCTGATGCAGTGGTTTCAGTTACAAATATTATTGAATTTTCTCCAAATACGCCAAATGTAACTGATGAATACATAAAAAATTCTAATCAACAATATATACAAAATTGTATCTCTCTATATGGAAATCCTGATTTTTGCCAAGATCATGGAGGTGATGCCAACCATAACGGAGTATGTGATGATATAGACAAGATTATCAAAGAGACGCAGGAAGTAGACACTTCTGTAGATTGACCTTAATAAGTTTTTAACAAAAAGAGGCTGTCTTTTACATTTTTGATAATACAAGATAGCCTCTTTTGTTTACAATACTTTTAATTCTAAATCAATACTTTTGCCAAAGAATTTCTTCGATATTTTCTCAAAATTTTTAGTGATATCCGAAAGGTAAAAGTGGTAATCCGGTTTAGGATTATTATCATTCAAAAGATTGTACTTATCCAGAATAATTTTCAGATGATTGGCTACAATATTAGGTGAATCAATAACACGAACCCTGTTTCCGTAATATTGTTTGATTTCATCAATTAATAGTGGATAGTGCGTACATCCTAAAATCAGCGTTTCAATATTTTTCAGCTTATTATTGCTCAGATAATTGTAAATAATAGCATGTGTGATAGGATGGTTTTTGAAACCTTCTTCAATCGCAGGAACCAATAGAGGGGTTGCCAGCTCATCCACCTTAATCCATTTGTTATGTTTCCGTATACTTTTTTTATATAATCCTGAATTTACAGTTGCTTTGGTCGCAATAACCCCTACATTATTATGGATTTCATAGGAAACTTTTTCTGCCACCGGATTGATAACATCAATAACCGGTACTTTACCCGCAACTGATTGCATTACCTCATTTAAAGCGTTTGCAGTAGCAGTATTACACGCTATCACAATAGCTTTACAGTTTTGTTCCAGAAGAAAATTGGTGATTTTTGTAGAATATTCTATAATCGCCTCTTTGGATTTTTCTCCGTAAGGAAGGTGCTTTGTATCTCCAAAATAGATCAGGTCTTCATTGGGAAGCAGTCTTTTAATTTCTTTGGCAACAGTAAGTCCTCCTACTCCGCTGTCGAAAATTCCGATAGGCTGGCTGGGTGAAAGATGTGAATAATCTTGTTTTTTTCGTTTTCAAGTGAACTGAAATTTTATACAAAAGTAATGAATAATTGAATACTTATTTAAGATTAGGGGTTGAAAATATTTTAGGTTTCTCATTTTAGATCTTTTGTTTCGAATAGTGAATCTTTTAGATATTCTATATATATATATTTTAAGAAAATCCAAAACAAAAAATTCCTGCATCAATTGATGCAGGAATTTGAGAACTTTTAAGGTAAGTATAACCATTATAATTTATTATCTCAAAGAAAAATAATTCTATTAGACTCTTAAAATCACATCAAGAATTTCATTATCAGATAAGTTTCTTAAAGCCGAGTTTTCTTGTAAGTAGTTTGAAATAATATTACTTGATCCACTTATTCCAGAAAATCCATCTTTTTTAAGCTCCCAATCTGTTGAAACTAGATTCCAAAAATCTAAATCTATATCTAACAACTCCTTATCCTTATCTATAAAAAAAATTATATAAAGATTCTTCAATGTTTACATTAGCCTGTTTCTTATAAAAGAAAGTGATAATTGCATTATATTTCTTTTTAAGTTCTCCATTTAAAAGAGTATTATAGCAAATTAAACTAAGCTTATTCAAAAATGCTTTATTATTTAAATTATCTGAATAGATAACGTCGTAATAATCTATTTCATTTATTTGATTTGATAATTTGTTTTGTAATACATTGATGATATCTGTTCGTTCTATCAAAGAACAAATATAGAAGTCATATAAAAGTTTACTCTCCATTTATTTAAATTTTCCTATTCCTTGATGAAAAATTGTCCTTGTCCATGGGTTAATACCTGTACTAAAGGTATGATTTCCTATAGTATGATTGAAATAAACGGTTTTGTAATTCTTTATTCCAAAAGTCCCTTTCCGGAAAATTTCTTCTTGGATAAATGCTGTTCCCCTATGAGCTGCATCAAATTGACCATGTCCGTAACCTCGCATTCCTAACGTAGTCAATCTTGGATGTAATCTCAATATACTATTGTATGTTTTTGAAAGTAAATATTTTGCTCCTATTCCTAATCCTTTTAAAGCTAATTTACCCCCAATATAGTCCTTCATTATATCAAAACTCGGATCATACAAGCCTGGACTCTGCAACCTGTTATCCAGTCGAATATTCACTCCAAAATCCCGTATTCCCCCACCTTCTGAAGCTGTAGCAAAACCATTTTGAACTTCTGCCGTAGCCAGAAGCCTTAATTTTGGTGAGCCTGCAGATTCCGGTTCATAGAGATAATCAGTATCATTACCTCCTTTATCTCCAATTTTGGTTCTGGAACCGTCTTTATTGAGTAAGTATTCATTAGGAGGGTCAACTTGGTGTAGTACGTGGTTAAGTCCCGCTACAACACCTCCTACTAAAGCACCTTCCCAGAAATTTCCTCCTGTCAATTCAGAAGCTACTCCTCCTAATAAAGCTCCGGATAATACAGTTCCTGCTGCACTATTGGCAAAACTACCAGCAAGTCCTCCAAATAAAGAAGCTCCCCAACTCCCTGAAGCTCCTCCTGCAAATCCATGAACAAAATTAGCTCCCTGCATTAAAGATAAAGTACCTTGCGCAAAACCATGTACCAAGCCTTGTGCCATGGCACTTGCCACTTTATCTGTTAAAGTAAGTACTGTTCCTGCTGCCGGAGTAAACACACTTCCTATTCCAAAGGTGACAGCTCCGCTTACTCCTCCCCAAAACATAGATTTGAGGGCTCCTCCCAACTGCCACTTACCTCCACTTATAGCTACTCCTAAGGAATATGCTGCCAAACCAACAGCTGTACCAATAATAGCTGCTGTTATTACTCCTCCCCAGAAAAGACTAACTCCCCAGGCTGCAACAAATGCAAAAACAAAGAACTCTCCATTAGGATCGCTGAACATGAGTGGATTATTCATTACATACCCGTACTTGTTATAGTTTTGAGTATTGGTAGGATCCTGTATGTTTTCATCAGCATTTAAGAATCTTCTTAATAAAGGATCATACAATCTACCATTCATGTGAATAATACCTACTTCAGCAAAATGTTCATGGCTGGTGTAACCCCTATCTATTAATAACGAAGCATTATCAATAATATTCTTATCCGTAATAATGGCTCCGTTTCCAATCTGCAAATGAGTAAAATTACCCCATGCATCGAAATGTCTTTGTTCCAGTTTATTTCCTGCTTCATCACTAATGGCTAAGATACTTCCAATATAATCTTTATGCAAAAATTTATATGAACCCGTTGATTCATCATAATTCTTTAGATAAACAATATTAGATTCGTACGGTGTTCCTCCAATATAAAGGATATGCTTTTCTTTTCCGGTTATATTGTCTTTTACGACTTCATAACTTCCATCTTCACTGTAATATTTGGTGAATTTACCTTCTCCATCTGTACTGAAGTTCCCTCCATAGGTAACCCACTGTCTCATGCTGGTTAAACCATACTGAAACGCAACATCTCCCTTTTCTCCATCAATAAATACCGGATCATTGTTTTCGTTATACGAAATGTTCTGGATCAAATCATTATTATAGTTCTGGGTCCCTGCAGCATTTAAGGTCATTCCTGTTGGCTGGTAGATTTTTGCAGAATTTTCAAACTTAATGGTTCCTACCTGATCATTTTGAGTGATTCTTCCTTTAGCGTCATAAACGTTTCTGTTATTTGCCGGTTTTATCCCTGTTACAGGATTCGTCCAGTTTACAAGACGGTTATTATCATCATAATCAAAAGACTCTACAATATTAAAATCTCCTCCGGTTGTTCTGCTTTTGAGCTCATTTTTTATCGCATCAAATGAATATGAAAGTTGCAGGATACCTGGCTTTACTGCCGACGAATGATTTACCTGAGTTAAGAATCCAACGTAATCATAAGAATTATTAATATCTACTGCTCCTAGTTTAGCCTTTACCACCTGGCCTTTCGCATTGGTTTCTTTCAGCTCCCACAGAACTTTTCCTGAATTTTTATCCTTCACCTGGTAGAGCTCACCATTCCAGGCACTGTATACATTTTCTATTTGTACTTTGGTTAAAGTACCGGAAGAATACAGTTGTTTCTCATAAGATATTACCCTTGCTTTATCATCATAGGTAATTCCTTTCTGAATAAAGTATTTTCCGTTACTGCTTTCCGATGATGATAATAATCTTCCTTGCGGATCATAGGAAACATTATTACTATAGGACTGTCCTTTGGAGGTTCCTGATTTGGCAACAACTCTTCCTTTATTATCGTAAGTATAAGAAATCGTTTTGTTGGTAGCCTGACCACCATCAGCAGTAGAAAGCTCTTTTTGAGAGATTAGCTGCCCCAGGTTATTATAGGTATATTCTTTAGTACCTTTAGGGCTGATAATTTTCTTAGGTTGCCCGAAACCGTCATATTCATACTTATACGTACCATTGGAAGGATCATTGAATTCTGATTTCCTGCCCCACGAATCATATTTGGTCGTAACACTATTTTCCGCATATTGGGCTTTTACCTGTTCGCCTGCTGCATTGTAGGAGAATTGAATGGTTCCTCCTTTATCTGTACTTGAGACTATATTTCCTAAGGCATCTGCTGTTTTGGAATTTGTCCTTTGATAGCCGTTGAGTTCCCTTATTGTTGTTGTTAAACCGGAAACGGTAGTTTCTAATTTTAGTCCTTTATATGAGGTAGCTGTTACTTTTGTAGGGAACACAGTATCATCATAAGCAATGAGATTCCAAGGACCTCCTAATCCGTCAGGACTTAAGGTAGGTTCAGATTCAGAAACTTTTCTTCCCAAGGCATCATATAAAATAACTTTGGTAAGGTATTGTCCCTGCCCAAAAGCTTTGGTAGAGAATTTATATTCTTGTCCCAACTTATTAGTGAACTTTTTGGAAATATTTCCATCCGGAGCATATTCTGAAATGATAATATTCGAATCATTATCTCTTTCATATTGATAAGTAGTTGTTCCCTCTAAATTACTTTTTGAAGTTAAGAGTTTTCCCCACCCATCATACGTATTTGTAAGAACATTTCCTAACGGATCAATTTGAGTTAAAATCTGCCCCCAATCATTATAAGTAATATTGTTTTCTAATCCCAAGTGATCTGTTTTTTTTCACTACAAACCTGCCTTTAGAATCATATGCACTTGTAATAGTCTGAGTTTGAGAATCAATACTATTGCTTATTACTTTTTGGGTAACATTTCCAAATCCATCATAATTATATGTTTCAAGCAAATAACCGGTATTATCACGATTCCACGTTTTTTAGAGTTTTCACCAGGTTATTTTCATAAGTATACTCTTCCTTCGAAGATTTGGTATCCCCGTATGCCTGTACTACATCAATTTTTGATTTTGGTCGTCCAATATAATAATCTGATCCAACTCCAGAAGGATTATGAATATATTCAGATGTTGAAGTTGTAACAGCATATCCATTATTAACATTTGATACACTTTGTGACGGAAGATAATAGTTCCCATACGTTATGGTACTTTCGGTAATTGTACCTGTTAAAAAATCTTTAACTCTACTGGTCTTTGGAGCAACAACGGTTACCACTTTTGGTTTATCTGAATCAGCTACTGTGCTCACTACCTGACCATTCAACAATTTATCTATTTGGTAGTTAGTAGATTTAAAACTTAATAGCTGCGTATTATTTTCAGAAATATCGGCTGGAAATATCTGGTTTTCATTATTCGTTCTAACAGACCATTCTTTTACCGGTACTCCATCTTGTAAAGGATCCATTTCAGTACCTGCCCATATTTTGGTATTCTCAAAACCATCAGCATACCAGGAAGAACGGGCAGCCTGACGAAATCCGATTACTCCTTTTCCGTGTAAATTAGCTATATATCCCCTGTATCTGAAATCTTGTTTTCGAACAGTCTGCCCATCAGTTTGACGAATTTGAGAAACAGCAAACGATTGGGATAGTCTATCCATTTCAACAAATGGATATTGTTCTTTTTTTACAGGAGCATAAATACCAGAATTAACAGAAGGATCAAGTTCTTTATAATCTATATGATAATTTTGTGATCCCTGTGATATTAATGAGACATTTTTATCAGGATTGAGACTGTAATGCTTATAGCTTATGATTTTTCTTTCATGATTACCATTAATCCCTTTTACCAGGAATAATATTTTGGAAGAAGTACTATTAGTCCTAAAATCTCCAAATATAGGGCTTATTATGGCCTCATTTCTTGTAGAATTATAAAGTGTCTTCTCCGTAAATGACCATTTGAATTGTGCATTATTAGGATCATACTTGGCTTCATTATAACTTTGAACATACCAGTTTGTATAAGGCTGGCTATTAGGATAAAAAGTTACAACAGAGTTAACAATCTCACTTTTTCCATCATTGTCTAAATCAAGCAATTTTGGAGTAGAAAAAGAATTGGCCCCAACAGCAGTTGCATCAAAAGGCCTGTAAAACATAAGTCCCTGAATACTTTCTTCCAAGGTATTTCCTGTATTCAAATAAATTGACCACCCCGCAAGAACAGTAACTCCGACAAAATTATGTACTGGTAATAATACTTCAATATTCTTATCACCATTTAAATCCCCAAATTGAATCCCATCAATTATTCCTTTTATAGAATATGTCTTTTTTTAAATTGAGCGTGTAACTATTATTTACTTTCTTTAATTCATACTGATGTAAATTATTGAGTGGAGTGTCAACTGTCTTGACAACAGGAGAAGGTTGGGTATAGTCTTTGGTATAATAACTAACACTAACATTGGAGTTAGCTGGATCAACAAACATCACATCCTGCTTTCCATCATTGTCAAAATCCACAATTCCTCCTTTACTTAAGATATTTTTTGGAGTTGTCTCCGGAATAATGCTGATTGTATTATTTTGTATATTATTATTATCTACAACTACATACCTATAACCCAATGTCTTACACTGCCACCTTCCTTTAGGAGGATCAGGTACAATGACCACATATTTACATTTTTTATCGTTTAATGACAAAAGCAATTCGGACACTCCATCAGAATCTATATCTACTTCCTTCATATTGGCAGGATGAGAGACATTCATTCCTCCTATATATTCGGGATCAGTTTCAGGTGGATATAAAGAATCAGCGTAGCCATAGCTTCCTGATTGTATTGTTTTAGCATATTCTAAAACAAGAGGATTATTATAAGTATTGAGTACTGATCCGTCAGTTTTGATTGAATAATATTTGAGTTCTATATCTCCTGAAGAAGGAGGATTATATCCTGCATTATTTTTTGAAATAATAAGCCCCTGCTTCGTTTTAATGTAATTGTCTGCCGATTTTATATTAAATGTTGTAAAGCTGCTGCCTGGCCAATAAGTGCTTGAAGGCCCCAGATAAACAAATGAAGGGCTGCTGTTGTTGATAGCATCAAAATAAATATAATATCCTTCAGGTCTTCCATTTTGTGCAGGTTGCATTACAATGAAATCCACTAAACCGTCTCCATTATAATCCCCAGTTGTAATAACATTATTATAATCCCCAAAATCATATTCATTAGAACTTGTGCCCATCGTGGCTGAAGAAAAAACTATAGGATTGGCTTCTTTTCCTTCTGAGTTATATTCAATAATCTTCTCAACAAAATCATAATTAACTTTATTATTAGAATCATTATTAACTATATTTTGTGTTTCGGAATATTGAATTGAATAACTTTTAAATGAAGAACCGTTAGCTTTAACTTTTATTTGATCTAATATCTTATCCTGTTTGAATAATATTCCTTTCAGATATGAGGTTTCAATATTCTTTCTGGGTAAATAAGCAAATTCAATGGTATTAAAATTAGTTTTACCTAAGGTTTCATTGCCTCCCCAGCTAATACTCGAAATTATCGCTATATTATTAGAACTGTTCTGGGTGTAGTTATAGGTAATATAATTCCCTTGTGCATCCTTCCACTTTACAATATTATATTCCAATGGTGTTCTGGCTGTACTATTTCCGGAAGCAACTGCCCCGTACCATGACTGAGAACCATCCTCAAAAGTAACTTCCCAATATTCAGGACCTTGCCATGCTTGTCCTGATATGGAACCAATAGACTTTATCTTAATATTGGAATATTTTTCTGTTACATATTCAGCTCCATCTTTTCCATATTCACCGGACTTAAGAATCAATCGCTGTCCATTAAAACTATAATAATCGGAATAGTCCAATTGTATTCCTTTTACCTCTCCATCTTTTTCAATATTCTTACCAACTCTCGAGATTGACGTAACTCCGGAAAGGCTCCATCCGTAACCAGCAATTCCATTACTGGAACCACTGATATAAACCAGATTTACCTGTGGCGCAACGCTTTTTATCCCGGGAGGTAAAGCGATCGGTAATGTAAACTGTAATTGTCCAGCTCCGTTCACTTCTATCTTCCCTTTAGTATCGTGGAAACTCTTACCTGAAGGGGCTGACGTTCCACTTGGATTATTCGCCCCTGCATTTGAATCCGTTGGTCCGCCACCCGGATTCTCCGTGGCAGGACCTATTTTAGCCACAAACGGATTCGAAACATCCGATTTGGCATGAAATCCTTGTGCCATGACCACCGTCTGCGGATCCTGAACCGTCCGGGAGGTGGATTCTGCCTGGTAGAGTATGGTCTGTGAAAAGCCCCATACCGAACACAAAGACAGCATCAATGATGAGAAAAATTTCATATGTTATTAGTTTTTATAAGTATTAATAATAAAATAACCGGAAAATAATCCTTGACAACATTAAAAACTTCAAATTTCAATGGTTTTTAACTTTAATTTATTCCTGGTTTTTTATCTTTTAGTCACATTTCTTCCAAAGACTCTTCCGTCTTTTAACGTAAAGCGAAGAATGTAAACACCCCAATCGTATCCCGTCATATTGATTTTTATCTTACGCCCTAAATCCGGTGAATTCTGCTGCTGAAACTTCCAGTGGACTGTACTATGCTGGTACAATGATACGGATTCAATCAATCCGTCTACTTCTTCAGTCCAGTCAATGGTTAGATAATCATTTACCGGAACAGGATAAAGCCTGATCTGTTTCCAGAAAGCTTTTTCATCAATAGCAGGAGCTTGTTGGGTAACAGCAGCCACCTTTGCTTCCTCCTGTAATTTGACTTCTTTCGTAATAATCTCGTCGGCTTTTTTACCGGATACGTTAGTACCTCTGTACCGTTGATTTCCGGCTTCATCATATTTGAAATAAACTTCAGTTTGTGAATAGCCCAGAAAACCGATCGCCAGAGAAACTATTGAAAATAATTTTCTTTTCATGGCATTTTATTTTTTTGCAGAAAGCAATTGTTGTACCTGTGCTTTTAGTTCTTTAATCTCTTCAGATTGTGATTTAAGAATTTTACGATCTTCCTGAAGCTGTTTATTTTGCTGAATAGAATAAAGGGTTAATTCCTCAATTTTCTCCAAAAGCTTGGCATCCATTTCCCCTAAATTAATACCATTTTTCTCTACTTCTTTGGCAGAAGGGATGTTCGGTAAATGTCCTTTTTCTGAAATGTGCTTTTCAACTTCTTCCAAAGAGCGAAGTTTATAATCTTTTTTAAAGACATAGTCTGCCCAGCCGTTAGCCGCAGGGTTTTCAACTTTTACCTGTTGTGCTTTTATTCCTTTTTTTACATACAGGATAAAATTAGAATCATTATCATACTGATCTGTTCCTATGGTTACCTTTTCTGTATTGAAAAGAACCAATAAACTTTTGTGAACGGCATCAGAGAAACGGACTCTCGTGACTCCGGGTGAATTAGGAGTAGAAACATCAGAAACTCCATCTGTAGCGTTATCGTTATCCATATGGATATTCAGATTATTTCCGCTTAACAGCCTCATCACAGCATCATTGGGTTGTGCCCATCCTGAATAGCAATGATTGCATGGTGAAAGAGCTAATTGTAAGTTTCCCGTTCCAGGCAATCCGCTTCCGATATTGATACTCTGACCTTCAAGTTTGAAAGTCTGCTGATTGTTTTGTTTAAAAACAATTGGCTTATCATCTGTTGTTCCGATAAAATTTGTGGATGGATTGGTCCCAGAATTTCCGGTTGTGTTCCAGCTTTGTGCGAAAATGCTGGACGCTGCCATTGTAAAGGCAAATACTAAAGTACGTCTCATATTTATATTGTTAAGTTAGTTTTCAGATGGTTATAGTTGTCAAAATTAAACGTTTTTTTTACACATACAAGTCAAATTTTTTATGATTTAATATTAAATTTGTCACCAAACAGTGTCTTGCAAGGGTAAAAATCAGATCAAATTTCTTTATACACTGCGACAAAACCTGTCGTATTTAAAATAATGTATAAACAAATCATTTTAAAGCCATAATTTCAGGTCTTAATAGCTATAAAAATGGATATTCCTTCAAGAATGGGTAACTTTATCAACAGATAAGGAAGAATAATATGATCATATATTCTTGAATATGTAAAAGTTATCAGCTATTAAAAGAAATGATTACCGACGAAAAAGAACCAGTCGGTATGCGAATAAAGATAATTTTTGTTTCATGATGTTTTTAGTTTACGTAAAAATATCATTTCCTTTTCACATAAGAAAGATTTATTTAAATTTTATTTGACTTTCCAAACAATCTTTTTGACAACAACAAAGGATTCATCATTCAAAAATCTGTATTTCAATATAAACCGAAATTTTATACCACAAATAAATCAGAAGCGATTCCATCCGCCATAAACCAATGTTCTTCAGGAATTTTCAGGTGATCATTTTCAATCACCAAAATTCCTTCTTCTATTTTGGCTTTTATTTCTTTCTGAAAATGTTCCTGTAACGCATCTGAAAATTTATTTTTTACATGGGAAAGGTCTACTCCCCACATGGTACGCAGCCCGATCATGATCATTTCGTTAAACTGATCTTCCTGTGAAAGAAATTCTTCTTCTTTCGCCAAAATTTTATCAGACAGTTTTTTGATATATTGCTGATTATTCGCCACATTCCAGCTCCTTACATCAAATCCATTATATGAATGGGCTGAAGGCCCTATACCTAAATATTCCTGGTATTTCCAGTAAGCAGAATTGTGTTTTGAATAGAACCCCGGCTTTGCAAAATTTGAAACTTCATAATGCTCAAAACCATGCTCTTTTAAAAAATCTGATAAGTAATAAAATTCTCTATTTTGCTCTTCCTCTTTCGGGCTCATCACTTTTCCTTTTGAGATCCAGTTCTCCAAAGCCGTTTTAGGTTCCACCGTCAAAGCATATGAGGAAATATGGGGAACTTCAAGATCAATAGCCTTACGTAAATTTTCTTTCCATATTTCAAGATTCGAAGTAGGCGAACCATAGATAAGATCAATACTCAGGTTTTCAAATCCGGAATCCTGAGCTCTTTTAATAGAGCTTTCTGCTTCTGAGGCATTATGAGCACGGTTCATCAGTTTCAGATCAGCTTCAAAAAAGCTCTGTGTCCCAATGGATAAACGATTAACGGGTGTTGCCGCTAGCTGCTTTAAAAAAATGTTTATCCAGATCATCAGGATTGGCTTCCAGAGTGATTTCAATATCTTTTTCAAAACAGAAATAGCGCAAAACTTCATCAACCAGAGCACTAATTTCATCCACAGAAAGAATAGAAGGAGTTCCGCCGCCAAAATATAAAGATTTCAATGTTTTGTTGTGCAGCTCATCTTTCCTGAGCTGGATTTCGGCTTTCATTGCCCGGAGCATTTCATCCTTAAAATTCAGGGATGTGGAAAAATGAAAGTTGCAATAGCTGCATTTCTGTTTACAAAAAGGGATGTGAATGTATATCATAAAAAAAAGCTCTGAAAATTTCAGAGCTCAAATTTATTTAAATTAAATTGATTAATATCTAAATCCTCTTGCATTAATGAAGTTATCGAAGTTATAGCCAAGGCTCAGCATAAAGCTGTTTCCTCCATACTTCTGAATATCAGACAATCCAAGGTTATAAGTAGCGCCGACCATAAATTTATTGAATCTTACTTTTACTATCGGTGCAATTTGTAATTGCTGGCTATCGAATCTGTTTTGTTCTGTTCTGTAGCTTACCCCAAAAGAGAATGCGTTGATATCATTGGAGAATGTAGCCATCAGGTTCCAGTCCATCATTCTTGATGAATTGGTATTTAAGTTGATTAATGCGGATGGGGTTAGTGTAATATTATCAGCAATATTCCAGTTGTACCCTAAATTTAAGAAGAATTTAATAGGAGAAGGTTCCCTGTTGTTCACAATAGCGGCATCATTACTCAAGGCAATATCGTTCACGGAAACACCTCCGAAGAGATTTTTATAGGTAGCTGCCAAACCAAAGTTGGCATACACCATAAAGATACTGCTTTCTTCACCTCTTAATAAAGGATCTCCACCTTCTTCAGTATTGATTTTTGAATAATCAAAATTCATGTTATAAAAATTAACACTAGTACCGAAAGAGAATTGGTCTTTTCTGTCTCCTTCACTACTTAATGGAATAAAATATGAAGCACCCGCTGTAATCCCTCCTGCAGAAATAGGACCATTAGAGTCTCTGAACACAGAAATACCGGCTCCTACTCTATCAAAGATATTAGCATGCATCCCGATTGACTGTACATTCGGAGAATTGCTGAATTTTGAAAATTGTTGCTGATAATTGGCGTTGAGCTGTACGTAGTCTGTTTTTCCGTATTGAGCTGGGTTGAACAGGAAATCACCATCCAAAAGATATTGCTGATAGTATGGTAGTGATTCTTGTGCTTTGTATGCATTTGACAAAAGAGCTAAACATACGATAGCATATAGTTTTCTCATAACAAATCTTGATTTCAATTCAACAAATATAAAAAAATTCTCAATATATTTTTAGTTTTCCAAATAATTTCTCCATTTTTTTACAGCATCCGCCATATCTTTGGGCATTGGGCTTTCAAAATATAATTCCTTTTTTGTTGTTGGATGCACAAAACCCAGGGTATGGGCATGAAGAGCATGTCTGGGTAAAATTTCAAAAACATTTTTGATGAACTGCTTATATTTAGGAAGATTTACCCCTCTTAAAGGAGTGTGCCCCTCATATCTTTCGTCATTGAACAGGGTATGCCCTATATGTTTAAAATGAGCCCTGATCTGATGCGTTCTTCCGGTCTCCAGTTTACATTCCACCCAGGTCATATACCTGAATCTTTCCAGAACCTTATAATGTGTTACGGCATGCTTTCCCTGACTTCCATCTTCGTATACAGACATCTGCATCCTGTTTTTAGGATGTCTTCCGATATGCCCTTTGATTGTGCCTTCATCTTCCTGTAGATTTCCCCACACAAAAGCCCAGTACAATCTCCTGGTTGTTCTGTTGAAAAATTGTTTTGCCAAAAAGCTTAGCGCATACTCATTTTTAGCAATCACCAATAACCCTGAAGTATCTTTATCAATCCTGTGAACAAGTCCTACCCTGTCAAGATCTGATTTTTCTCCATTCTTTTCAAAATGATAAGCCAATGCGTTCACCAGGGTTCCGTCCCAGTTTCCAAATCCCGGATGCACTACCATTCCTGCTTCCTTATCCACAACCACCAGATCATCATCCTCATACACAATGTTCAGAGGGATATCCTGTGGAATAATCACATTTTCCCTTGGCGGATGTGTCAGCAATACTGAAATCTGATCTCCCGGTTTTACCCTGTAGTTCTGCTTTACAGGACTTCCGTTTACAATAACGTTTCCGGCCCTGCAGGTTTGTGAAATTTTGTTCCTTGAAGAATTTTGCCTGTATATGAGCAGAAACTTGTCGATTCTTAAAGGTTCCTGCTTGGCATCCACCGTTATATTAAGATGCTCATACAAGCCTTTATTTTCCTCATCAATATCGATATTTTCAATACTGTTGGAATCTAATAATTCTTCATCTAAAAAATCTTCGTTATCTTCTGACATTACTTTATTTTTTTACACAAAAGGCTTCAACATATTTCAGTTGAAGCCTGTATTTTAATATACTTTTTAGTATTATTCCACGACTACCTTTTTAGCCTTTGGCTTCTCAGCCACTTCTTTCGTAGTAGCAGAGGCCGGTTTATGGGCATTTCCTGAAGCAGGATTACTGCCTGTAGAAGCTTTTGGTTTTTCTACTCCTGAGCTTACCGGCTTCGAAGTGACGGCCGGGGCTTTAGGTGTTTCTGTTTTCACAGCAGCCGGTTGAGGAGTTTCTTTTTTGGGTACAGGAGCAGGGATAACCGGCGGTTCATAACTTGGCTCGGTACGCACTTCTTCATAATGCACCGGTGGCAAGGAGGTATCTACCTTCATACGATAAATAGAATTCAATTGTTCTACCTTAGCCCTAAGCTCTGCCGGGGTTCTTTTGCTGGCCCAAAGGTCAATCTGCATTCCCTGGTCACGAACATCTCCTGCAGCCGGATCCTGATAATAAATAATATCAGATTCGTCCTTACCGCCATCTTCATATTCAACCAATCCTACTTCGAACATACTCTTTGTAATTACAGCTCTTGCTTCTTTTACAGAAAGTCCTACTACATTAGGAATCGAAATATTTCTCATAGGTCCGGATCCTACTACGACATCAATCATTGAGAACCTAGGTAAGCGGGTTCCCGGATTAACGGCATTTCCTTTATATAATATCCTTAAAAGGGCATCTTTCTGAATACTTGGTTCATAAATTGTATCCCCGATTTTAAGCCCCACCTGATCCAGTCTCTGGAATGCCAATCCTGAATATTTATTGATAACATCCGGAACTACAATCGGTGCCCATGTTCTAGGATTAACCCTAAGACGCACTGTTCTTCCGTCTTTTACATGAGAACCCGGTGCAGGATATACCTGCAATACCTGGAACGGTCTGTATTTAGGATCATAATTTGCACTATCTACTTCATATTCAAGACCTGTGTCATCTAATATTTTAACAGCGTCATGAACGGATTTATTGACAACATTGGGAACAGGAATTTCCTGACCGTGGTTAGTATGATATTCCAACCAGCGAAACGTAAGCCATACAAGACCTACGAAAATGCCGATGGCTATTACTAAATTCAGTAAAACTTTCCAATTGAAAAGTGATTTAAGCATACTTAAAAATACTTTAATTACAACGGCAAATATAGCTAATAATTTTAGAATGCGCTTTTTATTTAACACATTTCATTTTTGATTTTAAAATTTGCGGATTTCCCATATTACAATACATAAAATGATTAAATTTGCCTTAATTGATACTATATGGTTATGAACAAAAAAAGTGTTGCCGTAGTAATGGGAGGCTATTCTGATGAATATGTTGTTTCTTTAAAAAGCGGACAGTTGATTTATGATTCTTTAGACAGGAGCCTTTATGACGTATATAAAGTAGTTATCCTTAAAGATGAATGGTATTTTTTAGATGAAAATGATAATAAGCATGAAATCAACAGAGGTGATTTTTCTGCCGCTTTAGACAATGGGGAGAAATTAAAGTTTGATGTTTGCTTCAACATTATTCACGGAACACCTGGCGAAAATGGAATCCTTCAGGCCTATTGGGATGCTATAGGACAAAAGTATACCGGATGCGATTTTTACCAGAGTGCCCTTACTTTCAATAAAAAAGATACACTTGCCGTACTATCGAAGTATGGAATTCCTTCTGCCAAAAGTATCTATTTAAGAAAAGGCGAAGAAATCAATGCAGATAAAATTACAGAAGAACTGGGACTTCCTCTTTTTGTAAAACCCAACCAATCCGGATCTTCACTGGGAATTTCAAAAGTAAAAGAAAAGTCCGGATTAATTGCTGCTACAGAGGTTGCATTTAAAGAAGACGATGAAATCCTTATTGAAAGCTTCTTAAATGGAATGGAAGTCTCCGTAGGAGTTATTGATTTTAAAGGAGAAACCATTGTGCTAGGAATTACTGAGATTGTTCCTAAAAATGAATTCTTCGATTATGAAGCAAAATATGAAGGCGCTTCAGAAGAAATTACTCCTGCAAGAATTGATGATGAAACCAGGGCAAGAGTTGAGGAAATTGCAAAAAGAGCCTATGATTCCTTAGGGATGAGCGGTTTTTCACGAAGCGAGTATATCCTTATGGACGGAATTCCTTACATGCTTGAAATGAATACCAATCCAGGATTCTCTCCTGCCAGTATCCTGCCCCAACAGGCAAAACATTATGGAATTTCCATAACAGACCTTTGTGGAAATGAAGTTGAAAAAGCTCTTAATAAATAAAAAATAGAAGTTATGAATCAGGGATGAATATAGCCCACGACCAGAACTCTTGATTCATAACCAAAATCATAATACAACATGAAAATTGCTGTTTTCCCAGGGTCATTTGATCCGATTACATTAGGACATTACGATATCATAGAAAGAGCGGCACCGCTATTTGATAAACTGATTATTGCCATCGGACAGAATTCCCAGAAGAAATATATGTTTCCATTAGAAAAAAGAATGGAATTTATTCAAAACTCTGTAGCAGAATTTCCCAATGTAGAAGTAGATTATTTTGAGGGACTTACCGTTGATTATTGCTTTGAAAAAAATGCCCAATACATCATCAGAGGATTGAGAAATCCCGCTGACTTTGAATTTGAAAAAGCCATCGCTCACACCAACAGGACCCTTGCCCATAAAAAATTGGAAACCGTTTTCCTGCTTACCTCTTCCGGAAAATCTTTCATCAGCAGCAGCATTGTGAGAGAGATTATTAATCACGGAGGAGAGTATGAACTCTTGGTTCCGGATTCGGTAAGAGTCGAAAGGTAAATAAGATATAATTGATAAGCGATAAATGATAATTGAAAAATGGCCAAGAATTTGCTTAAGCAGAAAATCACTCATCAATTATCATCTATCAATTATTATAATATATGCACGAACAGTTCAATTTTGCTATAGAAGTCCTTGGAACCATTGCCTTCTCTATGTCCGGAAGTTTTGCCGCTATGCAGAAGCGCCTTGATCCGTTCGGGGTACTTATTATTGCCTTTGTGACTTCTGTAGGAGGGGGAACTGTAAGAGATTTACTGCTTGACCTTCCTGTCTTCTGGATGCATGACCTGCTTATGTGCGGGCTGATTCTTGCGACAAGTATATTTTCTATGGTATTTAAATCCCTGGAAAAGAATTTTAAGGTCACCTTATTTATTTTCGACAGCTTTGGGCTTGGGCTCTTTACCATTATTGGTATCCAAAAAGGATTAAATGTTGGAATTCATCCTTTAATATGTATAGCACTGGGAACCATTACCGGATGTTTCGGGGGAATTATCCGTGATATCCTGCTCAACAGGATCCCGTTGATTTTCAGAAAAGAAATTTATGCCACAGCATGTATTGTAGGTGGTGCGGCGTTCCTGTTAATGACAAAGTACACTCCACTATCTTTTACTTTTATACAGATCTTTACCATTCTACTGATTGTTGCTATCAGGACTTTTGCAGTAAAATATCATTGGCAGATGCCGAAATTTTACGGCTATGACCAGAATGCTGAAATGTAATTAATAATTAGCAAGACGTCATAAAAAAAGCACCTGTAACCAAGTGCTTTTATTTTGTGATATTTATTTTTAATAATATTTTCCCCGTTGTCTCATATTCGGATTATGCATATGCTTCTGCATGGTAGGCATCTTCAGCTGGTCCTTCATCATTTTGATCTGATCGGTCATCATTCCTGCACTGTCTAATCTCTTGGCTTCTTCCAACAGCTTCTGCCCTTCCTGCTTTCTCCCTTTAGAAATAGCTGCTGCAGCAAGGTTTAAAGTAGCCATAGCCCTGTCATGCTTCATGTTCAAACCGTACTCCAAAGCTTTTTTCATTAAAGGTTCCACTTTTGTCGGGTGGTCCTGAGCTTGAGTTAATCCTAATAAATAGTGGAAATATCCGTATTGAGTTTTATGAAGCTGCCCTTTATAGTCGGTAATTTTTGTTAACCATTCTGCAGCTTTTTCCATATTCTGTTTTCTCAGTTGCCAGAATGCCAAAAGAATATACTCATTTTTAAAGTAAAGTAAGATTGGAAATGCGGCAAGAAGAAAAACAACAATTCCCCATCCAAGATTTCTTGTGAAAATCATCATATAAAGCCCCAGAAGGATAAGAAGTGCTGCTACTGCAATTTTAATGTTCTTATTCATTATTAAATTTTAGAACTGCAAAGATAATAAATTTAAGGGTTAAAGTTCAAAACGTCACTGGTGAATGGTCAATTCTCTGCATTTGTTAATTTTATATCCTGTAAGAAAATTCACAATTTACCTGGCGAAGCAAAATTGGTTATGGCTGCCTAAACTTCCATCTTTATTCTTTCAAACGTCTGGAAGCAGAAATCATATCCGTTTTTTTCATCCTTTTCATGGCAGGTTTCATTTGTTTTCTTCCAGATTTTCTCATCTATTCCGGGGAAAAAGGTGTCTGCTTCAAGATCGGCTTTTACCCGCGTAACTTCGAGCTTATCTGCGACATCCATGGTTTGCTCATAGATATTTCCTCCTCCGATAATAAATACTTCTTCATCAATCTTTTTGGCAAATTTTATAGCTTCTTTAAGGCTTCCTACAATGAGAATTCCTTCTTCAAACCAATCTTTCTTTCTTGAAACAACAATATTGGTACGATTAGGAAGAGGTCTGCCAATACTTTCATATGTTTTTCTTCCCATGATTACCGGATGTCCTGAAGTAATATCTTTAAAATGTTTTAAATCCTTGGGAAGATGCCAGAGCAACTGGTTTTCAAAACCAATCTCATTCTTTTCTCCCATTGCTACCACTATTGTCGTCATTCAAATATAATTTTCTACAAAATTAGCACATAATTTGTATATTTGATTAGCACAAAAAATTTAAAAAAATAAACTATGAAAAATAAAGGATGTCTGGGCGCCGGAACTATTGGTATAGCCCTCCTTATTATTGTTGCTGTTTTATTCTTCTGGGGAAAAAGCGG
Source organism: Chryseobacterium sp. P1-3 (assembly GCF_000738495.1). Lineage (NCBI taxonomy): Bacteria > Pseudomonadati > Bacteroidota > Flavobacteriia > Flavobacteriales > Weeksellaceae > Chryseobacterium > Chryseobacterium sp. P1-3. Next base: position 33,523 of record NZ_JPEQ01000001.1, on the reverse strand, counting down.
ATATAACAACTTTGTAACCAAAGAACAGACGGTCAACACAAAATGGTCCAATGTTGAGACTGTGTACCAGAAAAGAGCAAATCTTATCCCTAACCTGGAAAGAACCGTAAAATCGTATTCAAAATTTGAGCAGGAAACGTTAACACAAGTTGTTGAAGCCCGTTCTAAAGCAACTTCAATCAATATCGATCCTACCAATATGACGGATGCTGATATCGCTAAATTCCAGGCAGCACAAGGAGAATTATCCGGTGCATTAAGCCGTTTAATGGCCGTAGTGGAATCTTATCCGAATTTAAAGGCAGATCAGCAGTATATTAACTTCCAGAGAGAGTATACAGCTATTGAAAACAGTATCAGAACAGAAACCGTTTATTATAACGAAGCTGCCCAGGATTATAATACCTCTATCAAAACGTTCCCGAATAACATTCTGGCGAACTTTACCAACTTTAAAGAAAAACCTTATTTCAAAGCCGAGGCAGGAGCTCAAAAAGCACCTGAAGTATTCAAATAAACAATGGGCAATTTCCTTACAAATCAGCAGATTGCATCCCTTGTGGAGGCTATACAATCGGCAGAAAACCATTCTACCGGAGAGATCCGGGTACATATTGATTCCAATACGCAGGATCATTATGCCAAGACGGCATTCGAAATTTTCAAAGAACTACGTATGGATAAAACCACAGACAGGAATGCCGTTCTTTTTCATGTCAACTTTGAACAAAAGTATCTCACCATCATTGGCGATGTTGGTATCCATGAGAAAGTACATCAAACCTTTTGGGATCATCTGCATGATTACATTACGTCAGAATTTGCCAAAGGAAATTATTACCAGGCTTTGAAAAGCGCTATCCTGGAAACAGGACTTGAACTTAAAAAACATTTTCCTGTAGAAGGAGAAAATCCAAACCAGCTCCCGAATGAAATTACGTTCTCTTAAAATAGTATTTTCATTTTTATTAGTGTGCTTTTACAGTCTTGTATCTGCACAGTATACCATTCCTGAAAAACCTGCGGTTTTATATCCCGTTTATGATCAGGCCGGTCTTCTTTCCCAGCAGGAAAAAGATGCACTGAATAATAAACTGATCAAATTTGCAGATTCCACCTCAACGGAAATTGAGGTAGTGATCATCCCTTCTACTAAAGGAGAAGATGTCAATTTCCTAGCCACTATGTTTGGGCAAAAATGGAAAATCGGTAAGAAAGGAGTGGATAATGGAGTTGTTTTCCTGATCGCTACAGAAGACAGGACTATGTCTATCCAGCAGGGAAGAGCTGTAGAACAATATCTGACAGCATCCGTTGCAGGACAAATCCTGGATTATATTGTTACCCCTCATTTCAAAAAAGGACAATGGTATGATGGGATCAATGGCGGAACCTCAGCCATTATGGAAGCCGTCCAGGGAAAATTCAAACCGGTGGCAACTACAACCCCTTCAGGGGATGGAAGTGCCTTAAAAGTACTGGTGATTGCATTTATAATCTTTATTATCATTGCTATTCTCTTCGGTAATAAAGGAGGAGGACGCGGTGGTGGAAATTATGATGACGATGATGATGTAATTATCTCCCGAAGAGGACGCAGAAATTATCCCGGAGGTTTCTTCCCGTTTCCCGGCAGCTTCGGAGGCGGAGGATTCGGCGGAGGTAGTTCCGGAGGCGGTTTCGGCGGATTTGGCGGAGGCGGAAGCTTTGGCGGAGGTGGTGCGTCCGGTGGATGGTAATCACAATAAAATTATAACAATACATAAACGGATCAGGTCTTTACGGCCTGATTTTTTATTTAAAAACTAAAATAAAACCCTTTCTTTGATTGATTTTTACCCAAAATCGATTTTTACATATTAAAAAATTAATAAATCAACACAAAACCCTCCTTTTATACAATATTTTTTTACTATATTTACTGAAAACAGGATTATGAAGAAGACGCTAGTAGTATTTGCCCATCCCTATCTGGAGCACTCCAATTCGAATGTAGAGCTCATCAACTTTTATGTTCGGCATCAGCATTATACCCTGCGAGATCTTTATGAAGAATATCCTGATTTCCATATTGCCGCTTTCAGAGAACGGAAACGGCTTGCCCATTATGACCGTTTTATTTTTCAGTTTCCTTTAATCTGGTTCGGGATGCCTCCGTTACTCAGACTATGGATTGATGAGGTCTTTGACCGCGATTGGCTACAACCCGGAAAAGATAACCCGCTCGAAAATAAGGAAGTCTATATTCTGATAACCACCGGAGGAAAAGAAAGGTCTTTTACTAAAACAGGAACGTATCAATATACGATTGATGAACTGATCAGTGGATTAATTGTGTCTTTAAAAGTTTTCAAAGCCAACATCAAGCACATCAAAATCGTTTACGAAGCCAATAAACTTTCTAAAAAAGAAATTATTTTACATAAAAAAGAGTTCTCAGAACTACTCAATCAATAAACCTATGGAGTCCAGCTTAGCAATGAACACATTAATTTTCTTAGGAGTAGCCATTATTATGGTTCCACTGGCCAGAAAATTAGGATTGAGCTCTGTGATTGGTTATATTTTAGGAGGAATTATTATTGGTCCTTATGTATTAAAACTCACAGGAAATAACGTGAATGACATTATGCATGCCAGCGAGTTTGGTGTGATTATGCTTTTATTCCTGGTAGGACTTGAGCTGGAACCCAAAAAGTTCTGGGACATGCGTAAAAAAATAATGGGGTTAGGGCTCACGCAGATGCTTCTTACCATCTCTTTATTATTTCTTGTTTTCATCAGTGTAGGATGGAGGATAGATAAAGCCATTGCTGTGGCTATGTGTTTTGCGTTATCTTCTACAGCAATTGTTCTGCAAACTTTACAGGAAAAGAACAACCTTAAAACAATAGCAGGAGAAGCCTCCTTCTCTACCCTGTTATTTCAGGATATTTCCGTAATCCCTATTTTAGCAATTTTACCGATTATTGCCAATTATAAAGCTAAGCATCATGATAATGAAATTCAGATCCTCATCCAGAAACTTCCGGAATGGCTTCAGGCAGGAACTGTAATTTTCGGGGTTGCATTATTGATTCTTTTAGGCAGATATGTATTTGTCCCTTTTCTACGGTATGTTTCAAAATCGGGAATGCAGGAATTATTAACAGCCTCTTCCCTGTTTCTGGTCATCGGAGTTTCTGAGCTCATGGTAGTCATTGGTCTTTCTCCTGCATTAGGAGCCTTTCTTGCCGGAGTAATGCTTGCCAACAGTGAATTCCGGCATGAGCTGGAAGCCCAGATTGATCCTTTTAAAGGACTTTTACTCGCCGTTTTTTTTGTGAGTGTAGGTTCAACCATCAATTTCAATATCATCCGGCAGGATCCGGTATTTATTTTCAGTACGGTATTCGCTGTAGTGATTGTAAAATTTTTGGTTCTGTACGTTATCGGGAAGTTTTTCAAAATGGACAATCCGCAAAGCCTGTTCTACGCATTTGCACTTTCGCAGGTAGGAGAATTTGCTTTTGTATTGATCAATTATGCTTCGGATCTTTATCTTTTAAATCCTGAACTGAATGCCCAGCTGATGGCTATCACAGCGATTACCATGTGCATAACGCCCGTTCTTCTCATTTTCAATGATAGGCTCATTACTCCAAAATTCATCAGGGAAGTGCCTGAAGAAGAGCATGATTTTAATATTCTTGACAGCGAGGTAAGCCAGAAAAAGATCATTATTGTAGGTTTCGGACATTTTGGAAGCACGGTAGGGCGGCTTTTAAAGGCTAATAAGATATCGGCAACAGTTCTGGACAGAGACTCAGACCGTGTGAAACTTCTGAGAAGTTATGGGTTTAAAGTATATTATGGGGATGCAACAAGAATTCCCATTTTAAGGGCAGCCGGAATTGAAGAGGCAGAAATTCTTGTTTTATGCCTTGATGATCCGGATGATAATATGTTCATTGCTGAACTGGTTCGGGAACATTACCCTGATGTGAAAATTTTTGTAAGGGCAAAAAACAGGATCGATGCCTATGAATACCTCAACAATGGAATTACCCATATTTACCGGGAAACATTGGGAACTGCCGTAGATATGGCGGTAGATGTTCTTCATGAAACGGGGATGCGAAAATATGCAGCAAGACGTTTTGGGGCAGAGGTTTATGGCTATTGATAAAGCTTCCATCAGAAAACTGGCCAGAATAAAAGAAAATGATGATATCGCCTTATTTTCCACAAAAGAAATCCTCCAGCGGGAAGAGGAATTATTGGCCTATGATAACCTGACCTTTGATCATAAAAATTGGGAAGATTCCTCATCCACAGAAGATGAAGATGAGGAAGAGGAAAACCTCAGTTAAATTTATTGAATATTGACGCTTCCTCCGCTGTTTTCTTCCTTACTAACGGTTTTAAGCTCTCCTTTTCTGGCAATATCCACACTTCCCCCCGAAGAGGCACTTGCTTTGGCTGTAGTGGTTGCACTGATTTCTATACTCGCTCCACTGGATGCATCGGCTTCTACATTATCTGCAATTACTTGTTGAGCTGAAACACTGCTTCCGGAAGAAGAGTTGATGTCAGCATGTTTAGCTTTCCCTGAAATACTGATACTTGATCCTGATGAAGTTTCAATATCAAGATTTACAGCCCATATTTTACCGGTAAAATTACTGCTGCTGTCTGCATTAATTCCCAGTTCATTGGCTTCAATGTCTCCGGAAATACTTCCTGCACTTGATACTTCAATATCTGTTTTATCCTGGGTAAATTTATCTTTCACTGTAATTTTTGCGGCAGAGTCTACACCGAGTTTCGTAAAATCTTTAGTATAAATTTTGGCTGTAACATTATTAATATTCATTACCCTGATCCCACGTTTATAATGAATATGCAGCTTTCCAACTTCATTATCTACAAGAACTTCATTGATAATGCTTCGAGGAGCAGAAATCACTACCCTTTCTGTTTCAGATTTGATTACTTCTGCATCTATAGCTTGAGAAACCTGGATTTCATCAAAATTTCCGGTGAACTCTTTTTGCTCTATAGGCCCACTTTCTTTATTGACCATTTTCTCTACCCAATCACTTTTTTCCCTGTTTTTCTTCTCATGTCTTTCATTGCATGAGGCTAAAACCGCTAAGGCTGAAAAAATAAAAAGAGTCCTTGTTTTCATGTTTATTTTCTTTTATCTATTATTATTAATAACAACTAAATTATGAAAAATATTACATCTCTTTTGGATAAAATTATTATTATTTCATCTGTGCTGGAATAGATAATCTTTACATCAAGCAGAAAGCTGGAAGATATTAAATGTTTGAAAACAATAGTTCAACCCTATTGATGTTTCCGGCCTGCGATAACTGTCAGGAGTTATTTTCTGCACTCTCTTCTTGTTAATACAAAATACCTGACATTCAATAATTTAAACTAAAGCATAGGAATCTGATGGTATAATGCTTGCACTATACACCCTACACCACAAAAAATATTATTATGATTTCATCAAAAATCCATGCCGTCCTTGACTACCTTATGGGCGCGCTACTCATAGCCATTCCCTGGCTGTTAGGGTTTGCAGATCACAGTGCTGCAACAGTTTTGCCGGTTATATTGGGGGCTTCGACTATTATTTACAGTCTGCTCACAGATTACGAATATGCTATAGCTCCTGCGTTTTCCTTTCAAGGACATTTGCTCCTCGACCTTATGTCAGCGGCTCTTTTATTGGTTTCACCATGGTTATTTGGTTTTAATGAGACAATATACTGGCCCCATTTCATTCTGGGCGCCTTTGAAATTGTAATTGTTCTCCTTACTACCAAAACGCCTCCTGATACAAAGTTTACCATCAGAAGCACTTAGAAGAACGGAGGCTTGAGAAAACTAAAATTTTCAGCTTCCTTCTTTCTTAAAACATAAGTTATGGTTACAATTTTACTTGTTTAAAAAAGTCTATTGGTTTTCGGTAAATACATTACTCAAAATGGGCGCTATAAAGTAAGTTTTTAATATCTTTATGCTTTACTAACAACTATATTTATGAAGAATATTTCATCGGTATTATTAATTTCTGCTTTGGCACTCAACCAATCTTGTACTACAATGAAACAAACCGATATTCAACAGGAACTTCCTGCACCCGATCCGGCCTTATCTTCCAATCCGTTTATGAAGAAAAGTAAACTTCAGTACGAAGCTCCGGAATTTGATAAAATTAAAAACGAGCACTTCAAACCAGCTTTTGATTTCGGTTTAAAGCAACATGAAGCTGAGATCATCAAAATTGCCAACAATCCTGCTGCTCCTACTTTTGAGAATACAATTGTTGCATTGGAAAGAAGTGGTGAAGTATTAAGAAGAGCACAGATTGTATTTTCCAATTTAACCAGTGCAAATACCAATCCTACTTTACAGGCTCTGGATGAAGAGTACGCTCCTATTTTTGCGGCCCATTCCGATAAAATGTACCTGAATGAAAACCTTTATAAAAGAATACAATCCATTAAAGAAGATGGACTGGATCCTGAGAGCAAAAGATTAGTTCAATATTATAAACAAAATTTTGAAATTGCCGGTGCTAATCTCTCTGCCGCTGATAAGGAAAAGTTAAAACAAATCAATCAGGAACTGGCTTCTCTTTCTACCCAATATGCCAATAAATTATTGGAAGCCAGAAAACAGGGAGGGGTATTCTTTACTGATGCCAAAGAACTGGATGGGCTTTCAGCTGATGAAATTGCCGCAGCTGCAGCCGATGCTAAAACGGCAGGACAGCCTGGTAAATATCTTCTTGCATTACAGAATACCACTCAACAGCCCCTTTTGCAAAACTTAAAAAACAGAGCTACCAGAGAGAAATTATTTAAGGCTTCCTGGGGAAGGGCTGAAAAAGGTGATGCTAATGATACCAGAGAAACCATTGAGAAACTGGCGAAGCTCAGATTGAAAAAAGCTCAGATCTTAGGCAAAAAGAATTTCGCAGAATGGAAACTTCAGGATCAAATGGCCAAAACGCCTGATGCTGCTATAAAACTTATGAACCAAATCGCGACTCCTGCTGTAGAAACGGCAAGACGCGAAGCAAAAGACATCCAGGATTTAATTGACCAACAAAAAGGAGGCTTTAAAGTAGAGCCCTGGGACTGGAACTTCTACGCTGAACAAGTGAGAAAAGCAAAATATGATCTTGATGAAAACCAGATCAAACCTTATTTTGAAATTACAACCGTTTTGGAAAAAGGTGTTTTCTTCGCTGCTGAAAAGTTCTACGGGCTGACTTTCAAAAAGAGAACAGATCTTCCTGTTTATCATCCTGATGTAGTTACATATGAAGTTTTCGATCATGACGGAAAATCCCTCGCAATTTATTATCTGGATTTCTACACAAGGGATTCTAAAAACGGAGGGGCATGGATGAGTAATTTTGTTGAACAATCTTATTTATTGGGAACAAAACCTGTAATCGTGAACTGCTACAATTATCAGAAACCAGCTCCGGGAAAACCTTCATTAATCAGTTATGACGATGTTTCAACGATCTTCCATGAGTTCGGTCACTCTATCCACGGAATGTTTGCAAGCCAGAAATATCCTTCCCTTTCCGGAACCAATGTACCGCGAGACTTTGTGGAATTTCCATCACAGATTAATGAGCACTGGGCTTTGGATCCTGTTGTTTTAAAGAATTATGCTGTTCATTATGAAACGAAACAGCCTATTCCGCAAGCTTTAGTAGAAAAGATCAAAAAAGCAGCTACCTTCAACCAAGGATATATGACTACTGAATTGGTTTCTGCTGCTGCACTGGATATGGATTGGCATACGGTAAACGACGAAAAACAATTTATTCCTGTTTTAGATTTTGAAAAGCAATCCTTAGCCAACCATGGCTTTAATCTGGCAACGGTACCTCCAAGATATCATACTCCTTATTTTGCCCACATTTGGGGAGGTGGATATTCAGCAGGATATTATGCCTATTTATGGTCTGAGACATTGGATAACGATGCATGGGAATGGATCAGCAAGAATGGTGGATTAACAAGAGAAAATGGCGACCGTTTCAGAAAATATATTCTTTCTGTAGGAAATTCTGTGGATCTTAATCAGGCCTTCAGAGATTTTACGGGACATGATCCGGATATCAAGCCTTTATTAAGAAACAGAGGTTTTATTAAATAAATCAATGGGAAGCATTCTTTAAGAGTGCTTCTTTTTATTTTCATGCAGATTGAGAAGATTATGCAAATTTTACCGCAAACATCTGCTTAATCGGCGAGAGATTATAAGTTTCGGCTAAAGCCATTCATTATTCCTTATTGATTGAACGGACTAAAGCCCGTTGCTATTGATATTTATTATATTTTTGTGGTTCGAAATTAAAATACAAAATATGGATTGTCCCTGTTGTTCAGGAAAACCCTACGAAGACTGCTGTAAACCTTATCACACCGGAGAAAAGCATGCTCCCACTGCTGAGGCATTGATGCGTTCCAGATTTTCTGCTTTCGCTATTCCGAATGGAGCATATTTAATGGAGACTACCCTTCCTGGGAAAAGGAAATATCACAATAAACAAGATCTTCAGGAATGGGGAGAAATCAACCAATGGACGAAGCTGGAGATTATCCGGACTCCGGCTTTAAATCATGTTGAATTTAAAGCTTATTATACAGATCAGGACGGTCAGCCGCAGATTCATCACGAATTTTTCTGTCTTCCAGAAAATGCATGAACGTTGGTATTATGTTTCAGGAGAATTTTTAGATTAATCATATGAAGAAGAACATTATTATGTACACAATGCTGTTTCTGCTCTGTAGTTTTAGTTTTTTTTAGAGCACAGACAGCGGAAGATAAAAAGCAGATCTCAACAGCAGTTACCGACATTTTAAAAGGATTTCAGACCAAAAACGGAGATCTTATGAATGCATATGTAAACGAAGCTTATGGAGTCGGGGTCCTTTTTAAAAGTGGTGGTGATCTGGGCTTTGTTTTGAATGAAGAGGTGGACTTCGATATGCCTTTAGGATATATTGAAAAAGCATGGAATATCAGGAATCAGTTTCCAATCCAATTTGGTGATGTTAGTGAATATGATTCAAAAAATAAGAAGTGGAAAAAAGAGGGTTTATTCGTTCAATTTAATTCCAATTCGGTTAATGATTATGTGGATAAATTCTCAGACGTATCTTCTATAAAGGACCAGGATATTTTTAAAATTAATTCTGATCCTGAAGATGTAGTTTTTGTAACGCTTGCTGAGAACAGTAAGGAAAATGCACCCATCAATGGCTTCAGATTTGTTATGACCAGGATAGGAGCAAAATGGTACCTGACATTAATTGATGTGACGGAATATAACGCAGAATAATACTGAGTAGGAGTGAGAGCAACTCCGTCAATCATAAATTTAGCATATCCCAAAGCAGAGCAGATGAAATGCTGACTTGAATAGTCCAAAATAAAAAGACGCACTCTTTAAGTTTGCGTCTTTTTTATTTTGGCTAAAGCCAATGGAATTATTTGTTTATTTTTCACGGGCTAAAGCCCGTTCATTGATATTACAAATGATTATAAAAAAATGTCCGAAAAAAACGGACATTCTATTTTTAGTGAGCATCTGTTCCATCAATTCCATGGGCATGACCATGTGATAATTCTTCTTCTGTTGCCGGGCGTGTATTCAGAACTTCCACCTGGAAATCTAAAACTTTACCAGCCATCGGGTGGTTAAGGTCTGCTACTACAACTTCAGTGGTAATTTCTACTACGAATGCCTGGAAATTATTTCCCTGATTGTCAGAAAGAGGTAAAATAGCTCCGACAGGCGGAAGCCCGGACTCTTTAAACATTTCAACCGGCAGCTGTGCAATGGCATCCGGCTGTCTTTCACCATAAGCTTCTTCAGGCTGAATGGTAAAAGCTGCTTTATCTCCAGCTTTCAAGCCAAGGATATTTTGTTCAAATTTTGGAATCATCATTCCCACACCGTACAAGAATGTAAGTGGATTTTCTGCTGTGGTTTCTTCTACAAGAACCTTACTCCCATCTGCTTCGATTGTGTGAAGGATGTATTTTACAGCTACAACGTGATTGTTTTCAATTGTCATATTTTTCTTTTTTTTCGTGAAGTTACTCACGATTAATAGCACAAATATACTGTTTTTGAATGATTTTTAGTTAGGTTGAAGGCCGGAAGAACTTTATTAAAGCTCATAAAGATAGCCCTATCTCTTTTTATACCTTAATAAAAGTCAATTTTATAAATTTTCATAAAACAGCCGCTCCGATCAAGCCAACAGTAACTTTTTCACCCTTATTTTTTATTTCTGGCTTCATTTCTCTTTTTCTGCCTTAGCACAAAGAGATATAAACTTTCAACTTTTGTTCTTGCCCAGGGTGTTTTTCTCAGAAATTTTAAGGAAGAGCTGATGCTGGGGTTATCTGTAAAACATTTGATGTTGATCTGCTCACCTAATTTCTCAAATCCTTCATAGTATTCTACCAGTTCTTCAAGAATAGCGTCGAGTCTTTTTCCATGTAAGGGATCTTTGGATTGCTGTTCCATTATTTTTTTTGTAAAATTAATTTATTAAAAGTTTATATGGAAATCCGTAATATCTCTTTCCTAATTGTTCTTACATTTGATGTATGAAAATTCTGCATACTGCCGACTGGCATTTAGGAAAAAGATTAGACCGCTTTTCCCGTCTGGAAGAGCAAATTCCGGTTATGGAAGAGATCATTAGCATTGCTGATGAAGAGCAGGTGGATCTTGTGATTGTCGCCGGAGATCTTTTCGATAATTTTAATCCAGGTGTAGAAGCCGTTGAGCTATTTTATAAAACACTGAAACGATTATCCCTTAGCGGTAAACGTCCCGTTATTGCTATTTCCGGAAATCACGACTCCCCGAATTTAATTAATGCTCCTGATCCCCTGGCACGGGAATGCGGAATTATTTTAATAGGACATCCCAAGGCAGAGATTGCTCCTTTTCAAACAGCTTTTTTTAGCATTAAGAATTCGGCAGCAGGCTTTATAGAGTTGGAGATCAAAAATGTAGGCTTTCCTGTAAGGATATTGCACACACCTTATGCCAATGAAATCCGTTTAAAGGAATATTTTGGTGAAAATAAAGAGGAGGAAATCAACAAAGTGTTGTCACAGACATGGAAAGAACTTGCAGACCGGTTCTGTGATACTTCCGGAGTGAATCTTCTGACAGCTCATTTGTATATGAACCAAAGAGGCGCCGAAATTTTGGAAGAACCGGAAGGTGAAAAACCTATCAAAATCGGGAATGCAGATTTGATTTATTCGGATAGTATTCCTGATCAGATTCAATATACGGCTTTAGGTCACCTGCATGGTTTTCAGAATATCGGAACAGCAGAAAAGCCTGTGGTTTATTCATCTTCTCCGCTATGCTATAGTTTTAGTGAATCAGGGCAGACAAAATATGTGTCTATTATTGATGCCCAACCTGGAAAACCTGTTTCCTATGAAAAAAAAGCTTTGAAAAGCGGAAGAGCTTTAGTCAGAAAAACTTTTACTACCATTGAAAATTGCGTTCAATGGCTGAGGGAAAATCCTGATACATTTATTGAGCTCACGTTAGAAAGTGAAACTTTCTTAACGGCTGATGAAAGAAGACTTATCTACCAGTCACATACCGGTATTGTCCATTTAATTCCCAGGGTGAAAAACAAAGAATGTACAGAACAGCAAAACCTGGAAATCAATTTAAACCAGAATATAGAAAGCCTGTTTAAGGATTATTTTAAATCTAAAAATGGCGGGCAGGAAGCCAATGATGATCTTATGAAATTGTTTAATGAAATTTTAAATGCCTAAGCTATGATTCCTATTCAACTTACTATTGAAGGTTTGTATTCTTACCAGGAACGTCAGAAAATTGATTTCAGAAATCTTACGGATGCAGGGTTATTTGGTATTTTCGGAGCTGTAGGTTCCGGAAAATCATCGGTACTTGAGGCTATTTCGTTTGCTTTATACGGGGAAACGGAGCGCCTGAACATGCGGGATAAAAGGGCATACAATATGATGAATTTAAAATCAAACAGTTCATATATAGAGTTTGATTTCATCAATTATGAGAATAAAATTTTCCGTGCTACAAGGGACTTCAGACGCCATGCAAAAAAATTTGAGGAGGTAAAACCTTATTCCGTCACTTTCTATGAGTATGCTGATAATAAATGGATTCCATTGGATCATTCGAATGCAGAGGCCATTATTGGGTTAAGCTATTCCAACTTCAAAAGAACTATTATTATTCCACAAGGTCAGTTTAAGGAATTCCTTGAACTGGGTGCTGCTGACCGAACTAATATGATGAAGGATATCTTTGGCCTGCAGCGTTATGATCTTCAGGATAATGTTTCCACATTAAGTGCCAGAAACAGGTCTGAACTTGATCAGCTTGAAGGCAGGTTGAAAGGTTTTGAAGAAATCAATGAGGAAAAGATTCAGCAACAAAGAGAGCTTTTAACAGATGAACAGAAAAAACTGGCACAAATCAATGAAAAGTTTGAACAAGTTTCCCATACTTACCAGCAACTGAAAAATCTGAAAACCGATTTTGAAAGTTTAAAACAAAACAGGGAAAATTTCCGTAAGCTCTCTGAACAGAAACCGGAAATGGATGCTTTGGAAATCCGGATTGAGCTATATGACCGTGTTTTCAGGGTTTTTAATCCTTTGATTGCTGAAAAAAACAAGCTTTCAAAAGAGATTATCCATAAACAAACTGAAAAGGAAAATCAGAGTAAAATCCTTCAGGAAACAGAAAAAAACTTCAATACCATCACCCGGCAGCTTTCTGCTCTTGAACCCCAATTCAAAGCATTGGAGCAATCCAGGATACAGGAAAATGACCTGAGCCTTATTCTACAAATACTGAAGTTCTCGGCTGAGGTTGAAATCCTTAAGGACAGGACGCAAAAAGGCGCTGAAAAAGTAGCTGAAGTAGAAACCTCAAAGCAGACCATTGAAAAGAAAATTGCTGAACTCTCTAAACAGATTGAGACTTTAAAAGGTCAGAAACTCGATCCTGCTTTACTTTCAGAGATTGGGAACTGGTTTATGCAACAGAAAAATGTAAAGAAATCTCAGCAGGAGCAAAATGAAAAAGTTGAGAAGCTTCAAAAACAGATTACACATATTGCTGAGGAATTAAAACCTTTTGATTTCCGTGAAAGTTTTAAAGAGGATTTTAAAATTCAGCGGGAAATTCTGGAGACCAGGAAAAAAGAGTTTTCACAAAAGCTGGATCATTTAAAAATCCAAAAAGAGCTGTCCCGTTTTGCCAGCGAACTGCACGATGGAGATAATTGTCCACTCTGCGGATCCAAAGAACATCCCCATATTGTAGAATTTCATGATGTAAATACTGAGCTGAAAGAAATTCAGGATCAACTCAACACTGTGGAAAAAGAGATTATGACCACCCAGAAAAAGGAATCTGACATTGAAAAAATCCTGGACCGGAAAAAAATATTTGAGGATCAGCTTATTGCTGAGCAAAAAACATTAATACAGCTTCAGAAAGATATGCAAAATCATCTTCAACAATTCACCTGGAAACAGTTCAATCCTGATCGTGAGGATGAGTTTGAGAAAAAAAGAGCTGATTCTTTTGCTTTAGATAAAAAGATTGTGGAAATCGAACGGAATATTATCCTGGAACGCGAAACATGGGATAAAGAAACCAGGCTTTTAGAAAAATACAAAACGGCTCTTGAAACATTCAGGCTTGATGAGGTTACCAAGCAAGAGCAGATTAATATCAACCGCTCCAATCTTAAAATCCTGAATTGGACGGATTATGAGCAGAGGAATGTACCGGATGTTGAAGAAGCCTATCAGAAGCTGATACAATCTAATATTGAAACAGAGCAAAACTATCAGAAAGCTGCTGAACAGGAAAAAATTCTGGCCCCCAAACTGGCGGAACAAAAAGCTATTGCAGATCAGGCTGAAAAGCAAATTTCTGAACTTAGAAAAGAAATTTCTGACAATAAAGAAACGATTGATAAAGCCCTGACAGAGCAAAATTTCAAAGATCTTAAGGAAGTGGAAAACATTTTACTTCAGGAACTTAATATTGAGAATACAAAGGTACAGATTCAAAGGTTCAAAGTTGATTTTGAAACCCTGAAAAAAATTATTGAAGGGCTGGAATTAAAGCTTAAAGGTCTATCATTCGATGATGAGCAGTTTTCTTTGACTGAGAAGCAGTTTAATGAAACTCAATATGAGTTGAAACAAACCAATGACTCGGTTGTTAAAATAAAAGCTGAAATAGAGCGGCTGGAAAGGGAATTTCATAAAAAAGGAGAGTTATTGCAACAGCTTGCAATCCTCCAAAAACGTGCTGACAATTTAAAACTGATGATGAACCTTTTTAAAGGAGCAGGTTTTGTACAATATGTATCCTCTATCTACTTAAGGCAGCTATGTGATCATGCCAATGTACGTTTTCATAAAATGACCAGGAATCAACTGAGCCTTCAACTGAATGAAAATAATGATTTTGAAATCATCGATTACCTCAACGAAGGCAGAAGCAGAAGTGTGAAAACGCTTTCGGGGGGACAGGCTTTCCAGGTTTCACTGAGCCTTGCCTTAGCCTTAGCAGAAAGCGTCCAATCTAATGCTCAGGCTGATAAAAACTTCTTCTTTATTGATGAAGGTTTCGGAACACAGGATACAGAGTCTGTAAATATTGTATTTGAAACGCTCACCAACCTGATGAAGGAAAACAGGATCGTGGGAATTATCTCTCACGTGGAAGAGCTTAAAGAGAAGATTCCTACGGCACTCAACATTATTAAGGATGAAGAAAGAGGAAGCTTAATTCAGATTATTTGATTTTTAAACCAAAAAGTCACAAAAGTTTATTTTAAAACACTTGAGTTCACTTAAGTAAGCTCACAATTGCTCTGCATAAAAAAGTGTATATTAACTGAAAATCAATGATTTTCATAAAACTTAAGTAAACTTCCTATACGCAAAGTATGTGACTTAAAAATAACTAAAGTGTTTAAAAACTTTTGTGACCTTTGGGTTAATTAATAAAAGTTATACCGGTTAGATCACAAGCCCTGTATTGCAGGCTTAACATCTTTTCCGAATAATTCAATTGATTTCAGGGTAATATCATGAGCAGGATCTCCGATATCCATATGTCCGATAAATCTTGTAATTCCGAAAAGTTCTTTCATATAAGCAATTTTATCTGCTACCTCAGCCGGGCTCCCAATAAATAAAGCTCCATCCTTACTTCTTCCTCCATCATATTGCATTTTGGTATAAGGCGCCCAACCTCTGGAAGCACCTACTCTATCCATCTGGGATTTGTAGTTATGGAAGTAACCGTCTACTACATTTTGGTCATCACTTACAAAAGTATGTGAGTGGATCGCAATCTGCATAGTTGCCCTATCATGTCCTGCTTTTTGATATTCTTGTTTATAAAATTCAATCAGGTTTTTAAACTGGATTGGCATTCCTCCAATGATGGCTACCACTAAAGGCATTCCCAATTGTGCTGCACTCAGAACAGATTGCGGAGTTCCTCCTACCGCTCTCCAGATCGGAAGTTTCCCATCATTTTTGGCTCTCGGATACACGGTCTGATTTTGCATGGGTGCACGAAGTTTCCCGGACCATGTTACATTTTCTTCTGAATTGATTTTCAGTAACAGCTCCAGCTTTTCATCAAATAGTTCCTCATAGTCATTCAATGAATATCCATACAAAGGAAACGATTCGATAAAGCTTCCGCGGCCCACGAAGATTTCTGCCCTTCCGTCTGAAATCAAATCGAGCGTTGAAAAGTCTTCATATACTTTTACAGGCTCAGAAGAACTTAAAACCGTTACTCCACTTGCCAGCTTTATATTTTTTGTAATGCTTGCTGCTGCTGCCAATACCATCTCCGGAGAAGAAACGGCATAATCCGGACGGTGGTGCTCTCCCATCGCAAAAACATCAATACCCACCTCATCCATTAATTTTACCTGATCCAGTATTTCGTGAATTTTCGTTCCTGCATCTCTATATTTTCCGGTTGACTGATCAAAAGCCAGGTCCCCGAACATTCCTATTCCTAATTCCATATTGTTGATTTTAGTAGAACAAAATTACAGGAATAAAAAGTCAAAAACATTGATGTTTGATAAGATCGGAAAGTGTGATCCTAAATATAAATCTTTGGTTTACTTTAATGTTGGAATTTGCATGTTTTTTAAGGCGCAAAGATTTTCTTAAAGATAAAATTGAATGCTTATTGTTTCTCTCTGATTTACAGATTTGCAGACGTTGTGAAAAAAATCTGCTTAATCCCCCTGATCTGCGGGACCCATACCTCTCATTTAAAATTAATTTTACACTTTACGTTTTCCAATCTCATGCAAATAAAAAATCCAGCCGATATGACTGGATTCTATTATTATTTTTTCAGGTATAAATCAAAATAATCCGTAATTTTCTGCATCAGGTGAACCCTGTCTTTTCCGATCACGTTATGCGGATGTCCCGGATAAGCAAAGTAATCTAACTGTACTCCATTATCCACTGCAGCTTTGATGAACTTAATGGAATGCTGCCATACCACTACATCATCCTGCGCTCCGTGGATCATCAATAGTTTTCCTTTCAGATTCTGAACTTTATCCAAAAGATTAGCCGTTGCATATCCTTGTGGATTTTCCTGTGGGGTATCCATATATCTTTCTCCGTACATGATTTCGTACATACTCCAGTCGATTACCGGTCCACCAGCAACTCCTACTTTGAAAACATCCGGTTTACGAAGCATAAAACTTGTGGTCATAAAACCTCCGAAACTCCATCCGTGAATTCCCATTCTTTCTGCATCCACATAAGGAAGAGACTTCAGATAATCTACTCCTTTCATCTGGTCATTCATTTCTGTGGTCCCCAGATTTCTGAAAACAGCCTGCTCAAATTTCATTCCACGGTTGGCAGAACCTCTTCCATCCATTGTAAAGATGATATAGCCATTCTGGGCCATATATTCATACCAGAGGTTTCCTGATGCAGGGAAAGTATTGGTAATCAGCTGTAAGTGAGGTCCATTATATAAATAGACAATTGCCGGATACTTTTTGTTCGGATCAAAATGAGTCGGAAGGATGATCTTTCCGTATAAAGGAGTTCCGTCGTCTGCTTTTAATTCTACGTTTTTAATTTCCGGTCTCTGGTAATTCTTTAACGGATTTTCAGCAGTAAGAATATTGGTAGATTTTAAATTGGCAGTATTAATGATATTGGCAACTCTTGGAGTATTTGCATTACTGTAGGCATCATAAATATAATTTCCGTCACTGCTTAAAACTCCGGTATGCATTCCTTCTCCGCTATCCAGCCTTTGCATTTTGAAATTGGTCCAGTTGATTTTATACAAATGTCTTTCCAGAGGTGTTTCTTTGGTAGAAGTGAAATAGATTTCTTTTTTCTTTTCGTTGAAACCTAAAATATCTGTCACCAGCCAGTCTCCTTTGGTAATTTGGGCAATAAGTCCTTTTTCCAGGCTGTAGTGGAATAAGTGATTGTATCCTGTTCTTTGGCTTTGCCAGATAAAATCGGTATTGGAATTCGGGAAGAACGTAAGCGGATGTTGCGGTTCAACATATTTACTGTCTTTTTCCTCAAATAAAGTTTTTACCAATTCTCCGGTAACGGCATCGTACTGATTCATCTTCATATGATTCTGCCCTCTGTTCAGTACACCTACAAAGATGTATTTTGAATCCGGGCTCCAGGTAACTGCCGTTAAATACTGGTCTTTTTCACCTTCAATCTTCAGGAACGTTGTTGATTGGCTTTTAATATTGAAAACTCCCAAGGTCACCTGATGAGAAGTCTGGCCTGCCATCGGATATTTGATATTGTGATTTACGGCAGGTGTCACAGACCAGTCGATGATAGGGTAGTCTGCCACCATACTCTGATCCATTTTATAAAATGCTACACTTTCTGAATTGGGAGCGGGAAAAATTCCGGTATCAATTCCGAATTCATTCCTGTGAACAGCCTGACCGCTGATAATATTCTCGTTTGTTTCATTGGTAACTGCGATTGTTTTCCCGTTTTTATTAACAAACAGGTTATTCTTTACGGTAAAGGCAAAGGTTTGACCGTCTCCAAACATTTTGATATTGGAAGCGTCTTTATCTATTGCCACCTGATCTTTCACTTTCCATTCGTTCCCTGATTTTTCAATCCAGAACATTGTATCTCCTGTGTTGAAATATCCTGAGTTTCTTGAAAATTTAATTTGCGGAACCGCCTTTAGTTTATCATGGACAAAGTGTCTGTTGAGCTGTGTCAAAGATATCAGTGTATCCTGTTTATTGGTTTTCATATCTGTAACCAAGTATCCGCCTTTTACTGCCTGGATATAAGACTTTCCATCTGCAGACCATGAAAATTGAGAAATATTTTTCACGGCAAGATTCGTTCTCATTCCGTTTACAGCTTCCGCCATTGTAAATTTTTGTGTCTGGGCAAAAGCTGAACTTCCCAGAACCAGCATTAATAAAGAAAATTTATATAATTTCATTGCATAAAATTGAATCCATCAAAAATAAGAAATAAAAACTATCCGTTAAGAAATGTTAAAATAAAACATTCATAAAATGTAATTAACGAATTGATTGAAATAATTTCTTAACTTAATTGTAGTTTTTTTGGCAGAAGTACCGGTTAAGTTACTCCCCATCCGTTCCTAGCAATGCCGGATATTGTAATGAAGGTAAAGACCCTAGCCCTGATAGGAACGGTTACCCCGCAGCATGTTTAGCGTATACGAGGTTTGACGTGGGAGTGTTGGGCGCGAGGAGTATGAGTGGATAGCAGGAAAAGCTCCTAAAGTTCAAGATCCAAAGTAAAAAAAAGAGGCTTCCATGCATTTCTTATCCTATATCAATGACTGGTATATGTGCTCTATCCTAAATTTGCATCATTAATAACAAACAAAAATATAACACAATGGCAACAAAATGGAACCTAGACCCAACGCATAGTGAAATTACTTTTAAAGTAAAACACATGATGATTTCTAATGTAAAAGGAAGTTTCAGAAATTTCACCGCTCAGATTGAATCTGAAGATGAGTTTTTCGCCAATGCAAAAACTACTGCTACGATCCAGACGGATTCTGTATTTACAAACAATACTGATAGAGATAACCACTTAAAGTCTGCTGAATTCTTCAATGCAGAGGTACATCCAACGATTACTTTTGAATCTCAGAATCTGAACAATGAGGTAGTAGGTAATCTTACTATTAACGGGATTACAAAACCGGTAAAATTAGATGTGGACTTCGGAGGTATCAACGTTGACCCATGGGGTAATACAAAAGCAGGTTTCTCTTTTGAAGGGAAAATCAGCAGAAAAGATTTCGGACTTAACTGGAATGCGGCTCTTGAGGCTGGTGGAGTAATGGTAAGTGATGAAGTAAAAATCGCTGGTGAATTACAGTTTGTAAAGCAATAATTTATAACCTATTTATTGAAAGGTTCAGGGATTTTTCTAAAACCTTGAACCTTTTGGCTTTTTAATACACCAGTTCTCCTAAGTTTTTGATAATCTTGTTTTCCACTTATGTGGGTTTATCTGTCCACATCATTTTAACTTACTTACGTGAACTAAGGTGTTTTTTTAAGATTTAATCTTTACTATTATGAATCTTAATGATCTTCAAAATATAAGCGACAGTTTCAAAAGTACGCAAAGAATGCCGGTGTTATTTCTCGGGCATGGCTCACCTATGAATGCTATTGAAGAAAATCAGTTTGTACAGGGTTTCCGGAAGGCAGCTACAGAAATCCCCAAGCCTAACGCTATTCTATGTATTTCTGCCCATTGGTATACGGAAGGAACTTTTGTAACAGCCATGGAAATGCCTAAAACCATCCATGATTTTTATGGCTTCCCAAAGGAATTATTCGATGTACAATATCCTGCACCGGGCAGCCCGGAACTGGCCAGGGAAACTGCTGAACTCCTCATGCCTGCTGAAGTGGAGGAAGATCACAGCTGGGGACTTGATCACGGTGCATGGTCTGTCATCAAGCATATGTATCCTGAAGCGGATATCCCCGTGATTCAACTGAGCATTGATTATACAAAGCCTCCGCAATATCATTATGATCTGGCTAAAAGACTGAATAAACTCCGGGAAAAAGGGATACTGATTATCGGAAGCGGAAATATTGTTCACAATCTCCGTTTGATCGACTGGAAAAATATTAATACGGTAGGCGCCGGCTGGGATTGGGCAGTGGAAGCCCGAGAAAAAACCAACAACTGGCTTCTGGATGGGAATTTCCAGAATATCATCGACTATCGGAAACAGGGAACATTTTTGCAATATGCTGTTCCTACTCCTGATCATTACCTTCCACTACTCTATACTTTAGGATTGAAAGAACGATCTGAAGATTTAGCTTTATTCAATGATGAGCTTATTGGAGGATCATTGAGTATGACCAGTGTAAGGATTGGATAGATAGAAAGCCGGATGCTGAAAGAAGGAACTTATTAAAGTTAAAAAAAAGAATCTACCCATTTATTAATGAGATTTCATCAAATGGCTGAAAAATTACACAGTTCATCACTTCCAGCTCATTCTTTCAGACCCAGCTTTGCTTATTTTCAGATTACTGTACAGCTTTTAAAACATTAATGTTTCCGTAACCGTAGCTGGAATTTACATTGGGATAGTAGGTAGCAGCCTGCCTCATTTTGTTAAGTACCTGTTCTCTTGTCCATGATGGATTTTTAGACCAGACTAAAGCTGCAATTCCGGCTGTTGCTGCTGTTGCTACTGAAGAGCCTCCCACATAATCTGCCTGCCCGTTGTAGTAGCTTAACACCGGAACGGTATTTCCTGAAGCCCGCTCCATCTGAAAGGTAAAGTCTATCTGGCTGCCGGAATGGCATACATTGCATTTCTGGTTGGAAGTATTTTCTTTTACTCCTGTTATAGCCTGGGTTTCCGGCATTGATGCAGGAAAAATCACTCCAACAAAATTGGTAAAGCTGGTAGAAGTTCCTCCTGCACAAAAAATAAGTTTTCCTTTGGAATAAGCATATTTTACACCGTCTTCAATTTTCCCTACAGAGAATATGTGCCCCATTGACATGGAAATAATCTTCACATTAGCATTGTTGCCTAATTCTGTGAAAGCTGTTTTTACAGCAGTCTGCTCACCGGAGGTTTCAAGAACAACATTTTCTGCGGCTCTGTAAGCGATTAAATTAGCATTATAAGCTACTCCTACAGGCAAGCCCACATTATTTCTGGGAGCTGCCATCACTGAAGCCATTTTTGTCCCGTGACCACATTGATCTGCTGACCCGTCTGAATTATATACCCCGAATTTACTGATTGTTCTTCCTGAAGAAGCACCATTATTAAAGCTTCCTCCCAGTAAGGCCTGTTCAGGGGAAACTCCTGTATCAATAAGACCAATAGTTACCCCCGTTCCTGTACTGTAGTTCCAGGCATCAGGAATGTTGTGTCTGGTGAAAGCCCATGGAATTTTTGCCCCCGGAGTGGTAGAAGTATAGTCTGCTGTATTTAAGGTTGAAGATGAAAAGCCACATCCTGATGAACCACTTCCTGAAGATTTTGCAGCTGTATTATATTGGGCTTCAAACTCAAAATAATGATAATCTGCCGGCTCCAGATATCGGATGGTTTTCATCTTCCGAAGTGCTGTAATGGTTTCTTCTTTTCCAATGACGACGTCCATTTGGTTAAGATAAGGATCTGAAAGAAGAAGAAAATTCCGCTCATCTTTTTCTTCATATTTTTTGATGACCGAAAGGATTTCACTTTCAATAGCTTCATTGTTGGGAGATTTGCTTCTGTCAAAATCATCTTTAGAGTCTCCAAATCCTATGGATACCATCATGTTTCCGCGGAAAACAGCACTCCATATAAAATGGTCTGATTCATTGCTCCAGTTAAAAGCACCGTTTGTTTTGATCGATTGATTGATCTTCTCATTAATTTGCCGTGCCGTCAACGGATCTTTCTGATTCATTTCAATTCTGGCACTTTCACCTTGAAGATCCTCCCTGTTACACGAATGTAAAGCAATAGATATTGCTAATAGGAATACAATTTTTTTTCATATGTTATAATTTTGGTAAGGACCAATATAACACTTTAATGAGAATTATTTATTTTTTCAAAGTGAATTTTGCATTATATGAATATTAATAATGCTTCCATCATTAATCTTTCAAAACAAAAGCAATATTATAATACTTTTTCGTAACATACACTTTGATCAACTCCAATGTATTGCCCATAATTAGGAATCCTCTGAAATCCATTCTTCTGATAAACGGAAATAGCATTTTTCAGTTCCCGGGAGGTTTCCAGAACAGCTTTTTCAAATCCGAGTTCTTTAGCCCACTTTTCCAGTTCTGCCACTACAGCCGAAGCTAATCCTCTTTTTCTGAATTCAGGGTGGGTATACATTCTTTTGATTTCAACCGCATTTTCTGAAAGCGATTTAAAAGCTCCACATGCTGCGGGAACTTCATCTATATAAACAACAATACAATTTTTGATGGTATCTGTTTTATTAAATTGATCAAAGAAATCATGATTATCCCCATTATGCGAGGCCAGGGTAGCATTAAGATGCTTTACTAAATTTTGAAAGTCTTTATTGGTAGAATCAGTTCTATATATATTCATACTATTTAGATTTTATTCTCTCGGATTTGGTTTAGTTTAAAATAAAAAGCTCCCTTTCGGAAGCTTCATTTATTTTTCAGATTAGTTGACAACAAATTTTCTTTCATTGATTAATTCTGCAATAGCCAGCATATCTTTACCAATTAACCTGTCATCTTCAAGCTTGGCTACTTTAGAACGAAGGATGGCAAAGTTTTCTTCAATAATCTTGGAACACCTTGAAGGCCTTCTGAATTCAAGCCCTTGTGCGGCAAACATCAATTCAACAGATAGAATATTCACCAGATTCCCAAGAACCTGATTAAATTTTCTTCCGGAAATACTTCCCATAGACACATGGTCTTCCTGCCCCAGACTCGTAGGAATGGAGTCTGCCGATGCAGGAAAACATAACGTTTTATTTTCTGTTACTAATGCTGCTGAAGTATACTGAGGAATCATGAATCCTGAATTCAATCCTGAGCTTTCCGTTAATAATCTTGGAAGCCCGTATTTTCCTTCTAATAACAAATAACTTCTTCTGTCTGAAATATTACCTAATTCAGCCGCTGCCAATGTTGCATAATCTAAAGGTAAGGCCATCAATTGTCCGTGGAAGTTTCCTCCTGAGATAGACTCTTCGGCACTTAATACAATCGGGTTATCTGTTACAGAATTTAATTCCGTTTCTGCCATATTCCTAAGGTGTTCGAAAGCATTTCTGCTGGCTCCATGTACTTGCGGCACACATCTCATGGAATAAGGGTCCTGTACTCTTTCGCAATCTTCATGGGCTTTCATATTTTCCGATCCTTTTAAGAACTTAAGCATCCTTGCGGCCACTTTTTTACTTCCTTCAAAAGGTCTGATCTCGTGAAGCTCTTTTTTTAAAAGGACTTGCGGAGCCTCTGTAAGCTTCGATACTCATTGCGGCAGTCATATCGGCAAGATCCAGCAGGTATTCGAATTTTTCGAGACCTTTGATTGCATGGGCAAGAATAAACTGTGTTCCGTTGATTAATCCTAAGCCTTCTTTTGGTCCTAAAGCCAATGGTTCAAGATTATGTTTTTCCAGAATTTCTTTTGTATCGAAAACCTGATCGCCTACCCAAACCTGGCCTAATCCCAGTAAAGGCAGTACCAAGTGAGCTAAAGGGGCAAGGTCACCTGATGCTCCTACAGATCCCTGTTCCGGGACTACAGGAATAATATCTTTTTCAAGCATCAGGATCATTCTTTCGATAACCTCCAGGGAAACTCCGGAAAATCCTTTTGATAAAGCATGAATTTTAGCAATCATCATGATTTTTGACAATTCTTTATCAATAGGCTTTCCTACACCTACGGCATGAGAAATAATTAAGTTGTACTGTAATTGTGCTGTTTCATCAGCAGATATTTTAGTATCGCACAGTGGCCCGAAGCCTGTATTGATTCCGTACACACATCTGTCGGACTCTACTATTTGCTGTACATTTTTTTTGAGATTGTAAGATTTGTTCTCTTGAAACTTTGCTAAGCCTGGCTTTATTAGGATTTTTACAGATTTCCAGAACATCATGGAAAGTAAAAACATCTACTCCGTATATCATTTCTAAAAAATTTCCTTAAAATTACGCATTTAACAATAATTGGAAAAACTAAATTTCAATCTTCAATATTTTTCTGAAAACAACTCATTTAATTTACTATTTTTACCGCTAAAATTAAAACAATAACATATGAAACTTAAATCTTTACTCCTTATGCTATGTCTGGCAGGTACTGCTACCTTCGCCCAGAAAATAAAATATTCCAAAGAAGATATCAAAAAGATGGAAACCTACTTGTTCAATGAAGGTTTTAATACTCCATCTCCTAAAAAAACATCAACCATCATTTTAAAAGACGGAACTACCTACAAAGGGTTCTGTAATAAAATCGAAACAAAAAAAGGGCAGATCTATGAAGTAGCGATCAAGGACAGTGTAACCAAAAAGAGCACTATTTTCAATGCGGATCAGATCAGTGAGATGTATGTGTATCCCAGCAATGCAGAAAAAATTGCAAAAGTTGCAAAGTATATGGGAAATATCAGAAATTTTGGTACGAAGAAGCTGACTAAAAATACCAATAATGATAGAATATATTTTGTAAACCAGACCGTTTCTTTAAAAAATAAAAAAGATGATAAGGAATTTCTGATGCAGGTGATCAATCCTGGTTTCGATGATATCATTTCAGTTTATCACGACCCAAGAGCCAAAGAAACTACCGGATTCTCCGTAATGGGCTCTCCACAACTTGGTGGCGGGGTTATCAAATCTTATTATGTAAAAAAAGGAAATAAGGTGATGTGGCTTCATAAGGATGATTTTGAAGATAACTATGACTTCCTTTTTGGAGATAATCAGGAATTCATGAAAAGGTATCCAAAAAATTCTGTAGAATGGGATTATTTCAGCTTCCTTGTGAACGAGTATACTGCAATGACAAACGGATAAATAATTCAAACACATAAAAAAGAACCTGTAGAATCATCTGCAGGTTTTTCTTTTTTAAATATAGAAAGTTTCCTTAATTTTGTTATATGAATCCTTCTTTAGAATTACAGCTCAAAACTTTACCATCCGAACCCGGCGTTTATCGTTATTATGATAAAAACGATCAGCTCCTGTATGTCGGGAAAGCTAAAAATCTAAAAAAGAGGGTTCTCTCCTATTTCAATAAAAACCTCTCAGGATACAGGATCAAAATCATGGTGGGAAAAATCCAGCGCCTGGAAACCACCATTGTAAACAGTGAATATGATGCTCTGCTATTAGAAAACAACCTGATTAAAGAACATCAGCCTTTTTATAATGTCATGCTGAAAGATGACAAAACTTACCCCTGGATTTGTATTAAGAATGAAGATTTCCCAAGAATTTTTCTGACCAGAAATGTAATCAAGGATGGCTCAGAATATTATGGGCCTTATGCGAAGGTACGTCCTGCTAAAATTTTATTGGATACCATCAAGCATATTTATAAACTCAGAACCTGTAACCTTAATCTTTCTCCGGCAAAAATAGAGGAAGGAAAATATAAAGTCTGCCTCGAATATCATATTAAAAACTGTGAAGGGCCTTGTGAAGACCTTGAAAGTAAGGAAGAATATGATGAAAAAATAGATGCCATCCGGGGAATCATCAAAGGAGACTTCCGGAAGGCTAAAGATTATCTTGTAAACCAAATGATGAGGCTTGCGGCTAATCTCCAATTTGAAGAAGCTCAGATCATCAAAGAAAGACTGGACATCCTCGAAGATTACCAGGCAAAAAATACTGTGGTTAATCCCAATATTGATGATGTGGATGTCTTCGGAATGACCAGTGATGAAACAGCAGCTTATGTTAACTTCTTTAAAATAAGAAACGGGAACATCATTCAGAGTTTTACAACTGAGATTAAAAAAATTCTGGAAGAAACAGACGAGGATATTATGGAAGAAGCCCTGATTGAAATCCGGCAGAAATTCAGTTCGGATTCCAAAGAAGTATTGCTGCCGTTTCATCTTTCCGTGGAAATTCCCAATGTAAAACTAATTGTCCCTAAAGTTGGTGATAAAAAAAGGATTGTAGAACTTTCTGAAAAAAATGCCAAAGAGTATCGCCTGGAAAAACTGAAACAGGTACAGATTGTAGATCCGGAGAGACATACCAACAGGATTATGGCAGAAATGCAAAAACTTCTCAGAATGCCGGTGGAACCGAGGCATATTGAAGGATTTGATAATTCCAATATTCAGGGAACCAACCCTGTTTCGGCTTGTGTGGTTTTTAAAGATGGCAGGCCAAGTAAGGCGGATTACAGAATTTTCCATCCTAAAACTGTGGAAGGTCCCAATGATTTTGCCACGATGGAAGAAGTTATCTACCGTCGCTACAAAAGGATGCTGGATGAAGGTGAAAGCCTTCCGCAACTGATTCTTATTGATGGAGGAAAAGGACAGCTATCTTCAGCGGTAAAAAGCTTAAGGCTGCTGGGTCTGTATGGGAAAATAACCATTGTAGGGATCGCTAAAAGACTTGAAGAGATTTTCTTTCCCGAGGATTCTATTCCTTTATATCTTGACAAAAAATCGGAAACTTTAAAAATTCTCCAAAGAGTAAGGGATGAAGCACACCGTTTTGGCGTAAAACATCATAGAACCCGGAGAAAAAATTCTACCATAAAATCCGAACTGGAGGAAATTCCTGGAGTGGGTGAAAAAACAATCGAATTACTTTTATCCAAACTGAAATCAGTAAAAAGAATTAAAGAATCCAGCCTTGAAACGCTGGAAGAGATGATTGGAAAAAGCAAAGCGAAAATTATCTGGGAATTTTTCAATGCGAATTAGTTTCCTTTTCTGTAAGAAAATTTTATGTTCATTATTACATCAAAATGAGACATAAATACTAAATATTCTTAAAATACATGAAAAATCCCACATGTAAACAATAAAAATTAAAATATTCGCCAAAAATAACAGCTATTTTATTTTTTTTCGTAAATTAGTGATAACAAATCGGTGAACAATGTACTGGACGGCAGATACTATTTCGATCCGTTTATTCTTGTTCAACTTTTTTGAAAAAACACATCATCATATTAAAACGAATAAGCTCTTTCTCAAGAGCTTATTTTTATTTTCCTATAAAAACTTCTTTAGAAAATTTACCATCCGCATTGGGAATATCAATCACAATATTGCCATTTTCAAAATAACCGATCGTCATATTTTTATTTGCCAATTTAACAATAAAGACATCTTTCTTTGAGGTTGCGGTAAAAATCGCAAAAGGAACCGAATCTCCGATTTTGGCTAAAATAAATTGATTTCCGTCAATCTGAACTTTCTGCACATTTAATTGGCCATTTGAATAATTGCTTGCCGTTGAGCTTTGCGGAGATGTTTCAGTGCTTTCGGAAACCGGTTTCTGCGCTGATAAAATTTCAACCGGATTAGAAACCCCTACTTTAAGCAAAGCCTGTTTTAAAGCTTCATCCAAACCTTCTTCAAATTCTTTGATGTTTGAGCTTCCTTTAGATTCAAGAATCAGATTATTATTACAATCCTTAAACTGCAATATTAACTTGTTTTTAAACAAACTCTTATCGTTCAAAATATTGGCAGCAATTACATTACAGTAATTATCCTTGGCTTCAGAAGGCCAATTGTCTTTAATTACAGGTAATGTTACATACTTTTTTCCATTCAGGGCCTTAATCAGATTATTTTTTAAGCCATAATCGTGATTGAATGTTTCAAATTTGTCCGGAATTGATACATATTTATAATCCGAAACTTTCTGTGCAAAAAACAATGTTGAACAAGCTGTCAACATAAGCATCGATATCTTTTTCATATTTACTTTTTTAATCATTTCTAAAGGCACCCATATCCAGCTTTAATGAAAAGAAGTTAGAATAAAAATTAGATCCTCCGATTCCGGAATTGGTAATTGCATAATCCAGGGTAAGGCCTCTGTATCTGATTCCGATACCTGCACTTGGCTGGAAAGAAACTTTCCTTTTAAGATCTTCTATATCTGTAATGGATTGAAACCTGTTGATCCCTAATCTTACAAAAATCATTTTTTGATAACCCAATTCAGCACCTGCATACGGACTGATACTTGCAAAATCTGTTGAAACCAAGGATGCCGTTTTAGCAAAATCTATATTTAATCCTGCTTCCGGTAGTACATACACACTACTGTTGATTTCAAATAGTTTACTGGCTCCAACATTAAGTTTCGGCATAGTAAGTTCAAGTTTATCTTTTGGGGCCGGGTTAAACTCTTCTCCGTTTACTACTGCAGAAAGTTCCTTTTGATTAATGCTCCAGAAATTTACAGTGGTGGTAATGTCACGCACCATTCCTCCGAATTTCCAGCCATTGTCTGCTTTATAAATAGCCCCGACATCAAAACCAAAACCATATCCATTGGCAAATTTACCTACATTTCTATACACAATTTTAGCATTTACCCCTACATCAAGCTTAGGATTTCCACCTGGTCTGAAAGCATAAGACAATATCGCAGCATAATCAGACTGTGAAAATTTTGTAATTTTATCATAATCTATATTTCCTTCGGAATCGATCATCTGAGTGGTATTCAGAATATTATCTACTCCAAGCCTTACTACTGAAACTCCAAAAACGCCTTCTTCCAATACTTTGGCATAGGCCAGATAATCGTATTTTGCAATAGATTCAAAATATTCAGCATGCATTGCAGCCCCTTGCCAATCCCTGTCAATCGACATCAGGCCGGCAGGGTTCCACATCGGAGCATACACGTCATCCTGATTGGAAATAACTGCCCCTCCCATTGCCAGCCCTCTTGCACCAGCTCCGATATTTAAAAATTCATTGGAATATTTCCTGACAATCTGGGATTGAGAGAATCCAAATAACAGTGAAAATGCAAGTAAAAAATATTTTTTCATCATATAAATTTGATGCTTAGTTAAAGTTTTTTTGTTTTCTGGCTTTAATCAATCCATTAGCAATGATTGCCAGTATCATAACGGCTGAGGCAATATAAAATACAGGGCTCATATGTTCTGATTCCCCAAAGATAAAAAAAGCTAGTATAATTCCGTAAACAGGTTCCAAATTAACTGTTAAAATTAAAGTAAAAGGTGATATATACTTCATTAGTTTTACCGATTCCAGCATGGGAAAAGCTGTAAAAACACTCGCTAACAAGCATATTAACGCCAAGTCTCTATAGTTTATTTCATTCATCGTAAAAATCTGACCTGAAAGCAAATAAAACAGCATTAAAATAAACCATCCGCAGAAAATTTCATAAAAAATAATATTACCCGAACTGGTCTTTCCAAACATTTTCCCGTTAAAAACAGAAAAAATAGTCCCGAAAACGGCACAAAGAATTCCGTAAAAAATTCCTTCCTTATAATGAAATTCTGTTTTAAAAATTAATAAAATACAAGCTACAATCACCACCCCCATAACTACTTCAGAAATATCAATCTTTCTTTTAAAAATAACAGGCTCTAATATGGAAGCAAATAGTGTGGATAATGACAGACAGCTTAACGCTATGGAAACATTGGATACTTTAATAGAGTAAAAAAAGCAATACCAGTGAAGCGCCATTGCCAGGCCTATGGCAGCCAGCTGGAAAAAGATTCTTTTGGAAACCTTTATACTTTCTTTTTTATAAATCCTAAGAAATACAAAAAGGAAAACAGCAGCAAACAACATTCTGTAAAATACAAGGATCTGTGCGTTGGCATGAATCAGTTTTCCTAAAATTGCAGTAAAACCCCATAAAAATACTATTAAGTGCAACCTGAAAAGCGCTAATTTATGCATATCCTATCCCCTTTGAATTTTTAACACGCAAATTTACAAATAGCAATACATATATTGACAAAAAGATAAGGGTAATATATAAAAATGTACAAAAAAAGTAATCTGGTAATGATTCCCCTGAAAAGCTGATACAAAAAACCCTGAAAATTTATTAAACTTTCAGGGCCTTCAAATAATAAACTATTAAAAAAATAAACTAGGAACTTAGAGTATTTTGCAGAGAGAATACCCTCTGTTACTCTGATGTAAAGTTAGAAAAAATCTCATTCATTTAAAAATATTTTTTTGTTAAAAATTTCACAATTTACTAATAACCAAACTATTAAACACTTGTTTTATTTCAATTTATATTCCTGATAAAAAATAGTATCTTTAAGCGTAAAAAATTGAAAATTCTATGGACATCGAATTCAACAAACGGGAAGATCAAAACAGATTAAAATTATCAGAAATAAATCGCTTGCTCGCCGAAATCAAAAAAGGAGGTGGGGAAAAGAGGCTGCAAAAGCTTCGTGAAGAAGGAAAAATGACTGCAAGAGAAAGAATTGATTATCTCCTTGATAAAGATTCGGATTCCATAGAAATAGGAGCTTTTGCCGGATATGAAATGTATAGCGAACATGGAGGTTGCCCTAGCGGAGGCGTTGTAGTAGTGATCGGATATGTTTCAGGAAGACAGTGTATTGTTGTGGCTAATGATGCCTCAGTAAAAGCAGGAGCATGGTTTCCTATTACCGGAAAAAAAGAACCTGAGAGCCCAGGAAATCGCTATGGAAAACAGATTACCTATTATCTATTTAGTGGATTCTGCAGGTGTTTATCTTCCAATGCAGGATGAAATATTTCCGGACAAAGAACATTTCGGAAGAATATTCAGAAATAACGCCAAGATGAGCTCTATGGGAATCATCCAGATTTCTGCCGTTATGGGAAGCTGTGTAGCCGGAGGAGCTTATCTTCCTATTATGAGTGACGAAGCCATGATCGTTGATAAAACAGGCTCTATTTTTCTTGCAGGAAGCTATCTTGTAAAAGCCGCCATCGGAGAAAGCATAGATAATGAAACACTGGGAGGGGCAACTACTCACTGCTCTATTTCCGGGGTTACGGATTACAAAGCTAAAGATGATAAAGACGCCCTTGATAGGATCAAAAATATTATGAAATCTATCGGAAGCACTGAAAAAGCAGGCTTTGACAGAGTAGAAAGTTTCCCACCAAAAGAAAGTCCTGAAGACATTTTTGGTATTATGCCGGTCTCCAGAACAGAACAATACGATACTTACGATATCATTAAATGCATTGTGGATAACTCAGAATATGAAGAATATAAACCGGATTACGGTAAAAGTATTATTTGTGCTACAGCAAGAGTAGATGGCTGGTCAGTAGGTATCGTGGCCAATCAGAGAAAGCTCGTAAAAAGCGGCAAAGGAGAAATGCAGTTCGGCGGGGTAATTTATTCAGATTCCGCCGATAAAGCTACAAGATTCATTGCCAATTGTAACCAGAGAAAGATTCCTTTAGTCTTCCTACAGGACGTTACAGGGTTCATGGTAGGCTCAAAATCAGAACACGGGGGAATTATTAAAGATGGCGCCAAAATGGTTAACGCAGTTTCCAATTCCGTTGTTCCTAAATTTACCATCATTACCGGAAATTCTTATGGAGCCGGAAATTATGCCATGTGCGGAAAAGCTTATGATCCAAGACTTATCGTGGCATGGCCATGGGCAGATCTGGCGGTGATGGGAGGTGCACAGGCTGCAAAAGTACTTGCCCAGATCCAGGAATCTACTTTAAAGAAGCAAGGTAAAGAAATTTCCGAAGAAGAGCACAATGAAATCTTAGATACGATTTCAAAAAGATACCAGAAACAAACAGAAGCTACCTATGCTGCTGCAAGATTATGGACAGATGCCATTATCAACCCTGTTGATACCAGAAAATGGATTTCTATGGGGATTGAAGCGGCTAATCACGCTCCAATAACAGAGAAATTTAATCTGGGAGTGATACAGGTATAAATCAATCTAATATTGATGATAAAAAACGTCTCAATGCTTCTTATTGAGGCGTTTTTTTACATAAACATCATATCATAGCAATAAAGTATATACTTAACTCTTTTATCTGATTTGCTATATGCTATTTTCAGGAGCTTTTTCCCGCTATCCACTCATACTCCTCGAGCCCAAACACTCCTCTACTAGAAACCCTCACACATGCTAACTTATGCTGCGGGGTAACCGTTTCTATCGGGGCTAGGGATATGGTTATCTATAGAAGACTTTCTCATATGAGATTTGAGAGTCAGAATAGAAATAACCCATTACTGGTTGGGTCAGCCTATATAAGTGCTCATACTTATTTACGCTGCGATCTCATTTCAACTAGATTATAACTGATAATTATACATTATTCTGTTATGGTGATGGAAAAAGCATTGCTATTTTATCTCACCACGGATTACACGGATTGACACAGAGGAATGTGGAGATTTGGTTCGGGGAAAGATCAAGGAATATGGGGATATGCTTTAATGTTTAGAAGGTGATATAATAAGCACAGCTATTCAATAGCCGCGGGCTTTAGCCCGTGCTCAATAAAAACCATAAAATTCCACAGGCTTTAGCCAAAACATATTCACTATCCTGGATCTGTTATCTGTTATCTGTTATCTGTTATCTATCATTTCACTCTTCACCCTGTATAAGTGCAGGGATAGTTCCAGGTACATAGGCGTGGGATAGATATAATATAGATGGGATGGGTCTATAACAAAAAAAAAGTCTCACACATTACTGTATGAGACTTTTAAAATAAAATAAAAACTGGCGGCGGCCTACTCTCCCGCGTTAGCAGTACCATCGGCGCTGGTGGGCTTAACTTCTGTGTTCGGAATGGGAACAGGTGAGCCCCACCGCTAAAACCACCCTAAAGAAGGTATATAGCATCTGGCTATTTGCTGCTGGCTTTTGGCTTTTTTGCCAATCCTAACTGCTTACTGCCATATGCGTTTTTTTAAGCGATAAAAACTCTCACAAAGACAAAACCTTTACTGCGCATAAAGTACTTGTCATTTATTATATGTTTAATATGATAATTTTATAGCAACCATAGGCTATAAATCTACGGGTAATTAGTACTACTCGGCTATGACATTACTGCCTTTACACCTATAGCCTATCAACGTTGTCATCTACAACGACCCTTAAAAGATGTCTCATCTTGAGGCGAGTTTCGCACTTATATGCTTTCAGTGCTTATCTCTTCCAAACGTAGCTACTCAGCGGTGCACCTGGCGGTACAACTGATACACCAGAGGTTTGTTCAATTCGGTCCTCTCGTACTAGAATCAAGCCCTCTCAAACATCTAACGCCCGCAATAGATAGAGACCGAACTGTCT